>JAOAGO010000001.1 GCA_026415715.1 Chitinophagaceae bacterium
TGCCTATACAAGGCCAAACAACGGTATGTCCCGGTTCAGCTACTTCCTATTCACTCCCGGCACTGCCCGGTACGTTTTACAAATGGGTGTTATCAAGCGGAGGAATAATTACGCCTTACGACAGCAATCATAATGTCATTACCATTAACTGGCAAAACATGCCACCCTCTTCGGGCCCGCACACGCTTACCTGCACCTACACCAATCCTTATACCGGCTGTAAGGGACAATCAAGCATTCAAATCAACGTTCGGCCGAAATTTCAGTTAAACGGGCCGCAAACTGTTTGCACAAATACCCCGGCTAACTATGTTGCCAACGGACCTGTGGCTACATGGACGTTTACCCCCAACACCGGATTTACCAATACACCCACCAGCCCCGCTTCACAACAGATTATTTGGAATACACCGGGGAATTATTCCATTACGGTTACACCTCAAAATCCTTCGAATTTCTGTACCAACAGCGCCAGCATCAGTGTAACGGTTAACCCCAAACCGGTATTGTCGGGCATTAGCGGACCCGCAGTGATTTGTCCCAATCAATCTTATTCCTATAGTGTTACAAGTTCAATGCCGGGAAATATCAACTGGAGTATTACCGGTGGAGGAACAATAGCGCCATACGGAACAGATAATACTTCAGCCACAGCCCTTTTCTCCGGAAACGGGCCGTGGACGATTACTGCCATTCAAACCGTAAACGGATGCGCTGATACGTCTAAGCTAACCGTTACGATGGTAAGCCCTCCGCCAGCCATAACCTTAAGCACCAACTCAATTTGTTCGGGCGGTACTGTTACAGCATCCGTAACCGGGCCTGTACCGCCCGGCGGATATATATGGAGCAGCACACCCGGAGCCGTACTCGTTAGCGGACAGGGAACTACTTCAGCTACTTTTACCGTAAACAGCAATGCTACCATTACTTTATCAAACTGTGTGGGTACTTCAACCGCTAATGTAACTGTAACAACCGTAAACCTATCCGTATCGCAAACACCCGGTACATGCTCGGCCACACTAACTGCATCCCCTTCAGGAGCAACCTATACCTGGTATTTGAACGGCAATCAGGTGGCCACCGGCAATCCGGTAACCGTAACCCAAAACGGGCAGTACGTAGTACATGCTGTTTTTCCGAACGGATGTGTTGCCACCGGTCAAACTGTTGTGAACGGATTGGTAACAGTTAATGCCGTCATAAATGCTATAGGTAATATTTGTAGTGGTCCGGTTACCTTACAGGTACCTGCTTTGGCCAATTGCTCCAACCCCACCTATCAGTGGAGCAACGGGGCTACAGGAAATCCTATAACGGTTAATACTCCGGGTACTTATACGGTAACGGTTACCTGCAGTAATGGTTGTTCCGATGTATCGGATCCAATAATCATTCCTCCGTGTCCCTCGCCTCAAACCTGCGACCCAAAAAAATGCATTAATGATATTACCATAACGGGCATAAATAATTGCAGCAATCCGGTGAATCTTAGTCTAAATATACCTCCGGGCTGTACTCCGGTGCAAACGTTCTGGCTCTTTGGCGATGGCTCCTCTGGCACCAACGGAACGCATACATACACCTACCCAGGCACCTACCTGGTTCATGCTTATATTCAATGCAGCAACGGAACTATATTGTGCGACACAGCCTATGTAACGGTGCCGGCCGTGATTGATTTTACCCATGTGATTACCTGCGGTACGAATAGTTGGAATGTGTTGCTTCAGGATGCCACGTTGTTTTTACCGTCGTATGCCGGATATACCCGAAACTGGAGCACAACCTGCGGAACCCTGTCCTCTGTTTCAGCAGCTTCGCCCACACTTACCGTCCCTGCGGGTTGCAATCCCACCGTTACGCTTACGATTTCAAAAGGCGGTTGCACCTACACCAAAAATTACACTTTTTCATTCCCCAATACGCCATTAAACATCAACGGCCCGTCTTCGGTTTGTGCAGGTACGGTAAATCAGTTCAGCAGCAGTTGGACCAGCGGCATACTGGCGTACAACTGGAATATGGGCGACGGTACAACAGGAGTTACAAATCCTATTGCACATGCCTATAACGGTTCGGTTACCAACCCTACCATTACCCTTTCGGTAAAAGATAAATACGGCTGTGTGCTTACTGCAACGAAACCGGTGACCGTATTAGTACCTCCGAAGCTGAAAATAACACCGGGACCGGTTGTGAAGGTCTGTCCCGAATGTCCCCCCACTCAAACACTCACGGTAAATAATCCGTCGGCTTACAACGGTTATCAATGGTATCAAAACGGCAACCCCATTACGGGAGCAACGTCATCATCTTATACGCTATGTACATTTAATGCATCCGGAAATTATTGGGTTACGGCTACCCATACCGCAACCAATTGCTCCCTGAAATCTGATACGGTAGTTGTTTTATACCATCCCAAACCGGTGGCAAAAATTCAAGGCCCGGCCATACATTGCGTAACAGGAAATGCAGGCAGTTCATCTTTCACTTTACAAAACAGCGTAAATAATCCCAACTATTCTTACACCTGGTTTGGTTCGGGTCCGGGCAGCATTATCTTCAATCCAAACAATCAACAACAAACTACAGTTACCGTCAGCGCATTTGGAAACTATGTCATTATTCTAACGGTTACTGATAATACTACCGGTTGCGTGGCTAAGGATACATTCTGCGTATCAGTAAATCAAAATCCAACCGTTACCATAGCGCCCGGCGGTTACAAATGCGAAGGCATTCTGCATACCTTTAATGTGGTTTCACCGAACAGTAACTATCTGTATGGATGGAATAACGGAGTTTACGGCACCAGCATGACCACGGGTATGCCGGGCACCTATTTTGCTTACGTGGTAAATCCGGTTTCCGGCTGTACGGGTCAAAGTAATCCCGTGTTCATAAAGAAAAGGCCATATCTGGATTTATTCCCTATCGGATGTGATACCTTGTGTGATACGGCAAAATTTGTCATCGTACCGCCTTTGCCACTCGGGCCGGAACAAACCTATAATAGCCTGTATAATATTCAGCGGTATGTAAACAATGCCTATCACAGTACCGGGCCTTCTCTGAATATTGCCGGATGGGCCGCCGGAAACTATAATATTTATATTGTTGTGAACTTTATCGGAGATACCTGTTCCGCAAAATCCGGAACGTACAATCTTGTGATAAAACCTTGTAAAAAATGCAACTGTAAAGACAGTAAGTGGGAGCAAATTCTGATGACAAGTCAACCCGCATCTCAGGGCGGAGTGAAGCTCACCTGCGGAAACACCTATAACCTGAATTGCAATCAACCGGTGACTGTTTCAACCACATACGTTTGTAAAGACACGGCTTGTCCGCCCAAAGTCACTTATACCCTTCAGCCGCCTACAGGTTCGGCATTAACCGGTAATGCGCCTGTTAATTTTACCCCTACGCAATCCGGCACGTATATACTTACTTTATACGGCTGGTGTAAAGATTTAAAATGCGACAGTTGCGTAATCAAGTTTAATGTGAAATGTGATACTTTACCTGGTGACTGCTGTAAAGGTGCAACCTGGCGCAAAATCCTTGGTATTATTTCGATGCCGGTGGAAAAGTAACTGAACCCAAAAAAGTAGATTGCCTTAATCCCAATGTGCCTGTTTTAACCATCAGCGGCGACCTTTGTAAATTACCCCTTGTAGTAGGAAGTAGTATTAAGTGTCCGCCCGGATGTCAATCCGCCGATTCAGTTTTTGTTTATAATAACATTACTTCAGCCTTGGTATTAAGCGGCCCTTCGCCTTTAAGCATTTCAGGCCTTGCCAACGGCACTTATACCATCGTATGGAACGGATATTGCAACGGCCAGCTTTGCTTAACCTGTAAAATGCTGCTACGTGTGGATTGTAAGGAGGAGGAGTGTAATTGTAGAGGAAGCTCTTGGGGTGAAATTAGTTTAGGCCCGCCCGGTGGCGGAGTGCCGATGGATAAAATAGTAGTGCCTGCGAATCCTCCTGTTGGACAAATTCTTAAATGTGGTAATACATATCCGCTGAAATGCAATCAGCCCGTTACCGTAAATGCTAACTACAACTGTCCGGATCCTGCGAATTGTCCGCCTAAGGTAACCTACAGCCTCCAGCCTCCGGGTGGCCCTGCTTTAACCGGAAATGCACCCATCACATTTACTCCCAACCAAACCGGTACTTATACCCTTACACTTTACGGTTGGTGTGGAAATAAAATTTGTGATAGTTGTAAGGTGATATTTAAAACAGAGTGTCCCAAACCGGATTCCACCTGCTGTCCGTACAAAATCACCGTAAACACAACCGGCAGCAACATGAGTTATAACACCGGCTGGAATGCCAGTGTGCTTACCCAACAGTTCAGCATCAGCGGGCTGGCCGGTGTACCGATTACCGAAGTAAGGGTCGAAGTAGTGAGCTATACCATTACCGATAACTACAACAAAGAGTGCATGCGCTGTGTAAATCTGCCCTTTACCTGGGCCAGTGCACAATCGGCTACGAATCTGGGTAATCCATCCGTATCGCCGGCAATAACTTTGTTTAATACATCCGTACATCCTTTCAATCCAACGGGAGCAGGACAGTATAAAAATCCGCGGGAAGTGGTGTGGAGCAGCAGCAATCCTTTCCAAATCAGCAACGGTTCAATGGTGAGTATCAGCTATTTGCTGCCGCCGCCTCCGGGTATTGATTGTTGTGAACTGAAAGGAAGAATTTGTGTGAAATTTATTTTCAGGGATAAAGAGTGTAAGGAATGTGAGGTAATAAATTGTTTTGATTTTCTCATTAAGAAAAAATAATTTTTTTAAAATATGATAACAAAAATTGAATGTAAAAAAACTCATAATTAACAATCCGATAGATGATAGGTTAAACGAAAAAACAGTTTATCACCAAAATCGGAAAACAATTCAAAGCTCAATATATGTGTGGCCATGATGAAACCGAAAAGAAAAACAATTCATAACATTAAGAAGTAAAGCTTATGCTGAAACGTATATTTATCCTTCTTTTTATGTTGGCGGGATATTACTCAGTATCCCGTGCACAAACCGAATCTGCCGACAAAAAATTCAAAGTCAGGGGAAGGGTCGGCGTAACTTACGAACATTATGCCCTTGACCGCACTCCTGACGGCTGGCCGGGATTTCCACCCCGTAAGCCCTGGAATCAGGTTCGGTTTAACTGGGCACCCGAGTTTCAGTTTCCCAAATGGAGGCTTCCCGTAAATTTCAACTTCGCCACAACGCCCACCAATTTTGTAGGCCCCTTCAGCGGTATTCAGAAGCAAAGTTTTTCGCAGTATATTACCAATCCCATGAACAATTTTGCCCTGAATCCGACATTTCAATGGGGTGAAATACAATTAGGGACACAATACCTGAATTATTCTGAACTCAGTACGGGGGATATCGGAATATTCGGCGCCGGTTTTGATCTCAGGCCGAAAACCTATCGCATAAAATTTTTCGGAGGCATATCCAATCAGGCAGTCAATTTTTTTAATATCCCGGGCATTGACGGCGCTTACCGCCGCTGGAACTGGATGTTTCAACTGGGCAAAGAAAAAGAAGGAAAATATTCTTTTGCCGTCAACTTTGTAAAAGGAAAAGACGATGTGAATTCCGTGACCAGCGTCGGGCCGAACATTAAGCCTCAGGAAGGCATTACCATGAGCGTTGTGAGCAAAGTACATTTTGCAAAAGCATGGTATGTTTCTGCCGAAGGAGCGCAATCTATCTTTACGCAAGACCTGAATCAGCCCGCCGACCCCGACAAACCTTCTCTGAAGCCTTTTATTAAAGGTTATACTTCTACCCGAAAAGATTATGCGGGCAGTGCAGCGTTGGGAAGAAACGGTAAACGTTTTGATATCTCTTTACGAAGTAAATATATAGGGGCCGGATTCCGAACTACGGGATTTCCTTTCATGCTTCCCGACCGGTTAGACCTGACAGTGAATACCCGGCTATTGGCATGGAAAAACAAAGACGGGGTGGACAGAATGAATATTACGGCCAGCGCCGGACAACGAATCAACAACCTCAGCAGTAATACGGTCAGAGCCAAACAATTCATTGGCAACCTGAACTGGTTCACACAGTTTAACGAGCACTGGAGCCTGAATATAAACTACAACAATTTCGGATTTCAGACCCCAAGCGGCTTTAACCCTTACGGAATAAAAAATGTGAGCAACGATTTCGGCATTAATCCGTCATATTCTTTCAGCACGGAAAAAATGATACACTTTTTCAGCCTGAGTTATAACTACAGCAAATACGATGAAAGAGACGTGGTTACGGGTAATACCACGACAAATAATACCCACTCAGCCATGCTGAGCTGGACCCCCACCTTTCTGAAAAAGAATATTACGCCCGACTTCAGCGTGTTGTACTTCCGGAACACGCTGCCGGGATTCCGTTTTACAATTTTGTCATTTAATGCGGGTTTATCTTTACCGGATATAAAAAATAAGCTGAGCTTGCGGGCTCAGGCACAGTATCAATACAGCAAAAACAATACTTTCACGCCTAATCATAATGTGGTTGGGTCGCTGAATGCAGACTGGAAACTGACAAAAAAACTAATCTGGAATTTTTATGCCGCTACAAACCGTTTCCGGTACGGAAATGAAACCACGCCTCAGAATGCCGGTTATCTTGAATCTGATTTCCGTACCGGATTTCAATACCGATTTGATTAACAAAAAATAAATTTTTATGAAAAGATTATTTTTCTTTCTTGTTTTTATTCAATGCGTAACCGGACTTTCTTCCCAATTAATTCAGTCGGTAACATTAAGCCCCAATCCACCCGGAAATGTTTCCGATTGGTTTGGGAAAAGGGAAATTTTCAGTTATATCATCACCAATAATACAGGGGCCGTACGCCGAGTGGTTGTTAAAGCAGAAATAAAAAATGCTTCCGGCGATGTTATCGGAGCCAGTAATCTGAGCTTATCGCCTACGATTTCCATTTCAGGCTCACCGGTTATTTTGGATGCCAGAGAAGTATTTGCCCGGGAATACTTTTCGTTCAGGGGATCTTATGCGTCCGCACTCAGCCGCACGGGTTCGCTTCCGTCAGAAAACTATCAGTTATGTTTACAGTTGGTAACTCCGGTTGATTTTCGTCCTGCTTCTGAAGTGGTTTGCCGTAGTTTCCGTACCGCCGCCTATCAACCTCCTTATCCGATGTGGCCGTCCGACGAACTTGAATTGGACGCGGTAAAAGCTCAACAGGCTATAATTTTCCGATGGACACCCGTTTCACCGGCTCCTCCGCAACCTGTTATTTACGAATTGGTGGTTACAGAGGTATTACCTCATCAAACTCCTATGCAGGCTTTTCGCAGCAACCAACCATTACTGGTGAAACAGATTACCGGTTCTACACAATATATTTGGCAGCCCCAGTTGAATTTGACAACGGCATGTTGTGGTGAGAATAGCGGAAAGAATAATATTAAAAAAGGTACGGCCGACATAAATGGTAATGATAATTTATCAAGCGATCGCAAAGTACGAAGCGCAGCCAAAGCAGTGGAAGATGACGAAAACCAATCCGGTGAGCGTAAAGTCCGCAGTGCAGCCAAAGTCGTTGATGACGGTGAGCAAAGCGGCGAACGCAAAGTCCGCAGCGCAGCTAAAGTGGTGGATGACGGTGAGCAAAGCGGTGAACGCAAAGTCCGCAGCGCAGCCAAAGTCGTTGATGATGGTGAAATAGGAAACGAACGAAAAGTACGAAGCGCTGCCAAAGCAGTAGATGACGATGAGCAAAGCGGCGAACGCAAAGTCCGCAGTGCGGCTAAAGTCGTTGATGACGGCGAAACCGGAAACGAACGAAAAGTTCGAAGCGCTGCCAAGGTGGTAGATGATGCGGATGACCAAAATGGAGATCCTGATGCAGATACTAAAAAAACGGGAAATACTGAAAAGGTGATTTTCCGCACTTTTGTGTGGGGTGTGAGAGCAAGAACGTCATGGGGTTATATTATCGGAAATCAGGATGCAGGGAGTGACGGCTTTTTACAGGTGTCCCGATTTAAGACCCGACATGATACGGAGAAGAATTCCATTTCAAATATCAGATAACGCAGCGAAGAATGTATGTAAAAAGGCCGGCGCTGTTTGCCGGCCTTCTTTGTTTAAAGTTTGACCTTCAGCAGCGAGTCGGCCTTTGAAAGGCTTCTAAAAATATCTTCTTTAACCTTGTTCACCTTAACTTTTTCATCCATCAGATACTTCATTCGCCGCTCCATATTTTCTTTAGCCGAATCAACGCTGAATTCATCCATCCATTTATCCATCCCCTGAATCGCATTGCGCAGCTCTATGACGGTTTTATCAACCTGTTCCTTATAAGGGGCCAGTTTTTGTTTCACGGCGGCGCTCAGTTTGCTTATGGAGTCAGAAAGAGAAGACAATTTTTTTTCCATTTCTTTTAGTTTGCCGTACCTGGCCATCCCGTCATCGTGTCCCTGCATAACTTCTTCAAAAAGGCTGTCTTCTGCCGTTTGAGGATTTTTAGCCGCATGATGATGCCCGTGCTGATTTCCCGTGCCTTTATTTTTGCAGGCGATGACATACAATGATAAAGCCAGCAGAATTGGTAAAAGAATTTTCATAAAATCTGATTTTAATCTTCACATTCTTCCATGATTTCATGAAATGTATCATGCAAGGCGTTTAGTTTTTCGGTAATGTCTTTGTCGGATGCGGATTTTTTTACCGCTTTATCCACTTCTTTGGCTTGTTTTATCAGTTTTCGCAACGATTTTTTTATGGCTTTTTTGTTATAACCGGCCGGCGGGGTGGAGTTTTTCCATGCTATGGCCCGGGAAACGAGTTCTGCGCTTCGGGTTTTCACCGGTTCCATATTACCTTTTTCTGCGCTGTGAAAGGTTTTGCCCATCACTTCATGAAATGATTCCATTTCGGCCCATTTTTCTTTTTTTTGAGACCAGCTCTTTGATGGGAGCGACAAAGTAAAAACCAATAAAACGGTTAGCGGAATGACATATCTCATAATTAAACATTTGCGACGGCAAAGATACAAGTTGAAACATGAAAAAGAAATGAGTTCGGGGAATTGTATCGGAAGCGATACAAAAGGCCACGGGCTGCTGTGGTTCGACTTCAGCGGACAAGCAAAGTGAGACAGAAAGCGTCGTATGCTTTATGGATTTTTTAAATAATATGGCTGAACGATGAGAAGGCCTTGCGAAGCTTACAGCATGCTTTTTTGAATGCCGCTTTTTGCAGAAGTGATAATGAATCGAGGCGGACACAGGACGGCAGCACATCAAATTTTTTTCCGGCTCAGGATGCTCCAGTCGGTTTCTTCGGCAACGATTGTATTGGTGAGTGAGCCAAGGGCGTCTATTTCCAGCGTGACGGTATCGCCGGGCTGAAGCCACTGTTCCGGATGATCGGGATTAGCCAGGCGTGCCGTACCATTGAGTTCCAGAAAGCAACCGGTGCCTACGGTACCGCTGCCTATAACATCGCCGGGGTAAAGATCGACGCCGTAAGAAGCCCGCTCAATGATTTCGGCAAATGTCCAGTCCATATCGCCGAGGTTTCCGCTGCTTACCTGTACGCCGTTTACAAAGGCTTTCATGACGAGGTTCCAGCTCAGTCCGGTATGTCCGGGTTTACAGGGAATTACGTAAGGCTGTAATTCATCGAGAGTAACCAGCCAGGGACCGAGCACGGTACAAAAGTCTTTTCCTTTGGCAGGGCCAAGGTTAAGTAGCATTTCTTCCATTTGCAGCCGTCGGGCGCTGAGATCGTTCATAATCATCAGGCCGCCGATATACTGATCGGCTTCTTCGGCTTTGATGTTTCGGCCGTGGCGGCAAATCACAATGGCAGCTTCCAGTTCAAAATCCAGTTTTTCAAAATGGTCGGGCATGCAGCGTATTTCGCCGGGCCCTTGTATGCTATGGTGGTTGGTGAAATAAAAGACAGGATACTGATCAAATTCGGGAATCATGGGTACGCCGCGGTTTCGCCGCGCTGCTTCCACATGCTGACGAAAGGCATAGCCGTCGCGGCAGGATGCCGGAAAAGGAACGGGTGCCAGCAGTTTGGCTTCTTTGGCCGGCGAAGCAGGGATGAGTTTTTGTGCCCCTTCGCGAATCATGGCTTCTGCGGCATGAGCCAGCGGAAAATATTCATCCCAGAAATTCAAAAACATGTTCATACTGTTGGGCAGTTCGGGATGCAGGGCTTCCATGTCATAGATCATGTCCTGAATCAATACGCCCAGCTGTTCGCGGCCTTCCTTAAGGTAAGAAACAAGTTTCATGAGAGGGAATTTCGTAAGCGCTAAGTTAGCCCTTTGTGCCTGAAAAGCAGTTTTTTATAAAAAAAATCATATGATATTATTATGACAAAAATCAACCATTGCCCAATGCCTCAGAAGCCGGCTTTTTTTATCTTTGCGTTATGCATTTTGACAAAATTCACAACAAAGGACAAGCTCGTTTATTTAAAAATCCCATACTGGAGGCGCTCACCAAAACACACCCTCTGGTAATTTGGGGAATGTACATTCCGGTTATAGTTTATCTTCTCTATCTCTCCGGAAAGCGCTTTGAATTCAGAACACAAACGGTTTTACTGGTATTTTTAAGCGGCATGTTTTTCTGGAGTTTTTTTGAATACATGGCACACCGGTTTATTTTTCACTGGACACCAAAAACCGAAAGCGGAAAAAAAATTGTATATATTCTTCATGGCAACCATCACCATTATCCGAGAGACAGGCAAAGATTGTTTATGCCTCCCTTACCCAGCTTAATTATTGCCTCTGCCTTATTCGGAACAATGTATCTCATACTGGGAAACTATGCCTTTATGTTTTTCCCGGGGTTTCTGTTAGGGTATCTGATTTACGGCAGCATGCATTATGCCATTCATGCCTGGAATCCGCCGTTTAAGTGGATGAAGCCCCTGTGGCGAAATCATCATTTGCACCATTACAAAAACGAACATCAGGGATTTGGAGTCAGTTCCACACTGTGGGACCATGTATTTGGAACCATGTTTGACCTGAAAAAAGAAAAAGAAGACAAGGAAAAGGTGAAAGAAATTATGTTTGAAAGAAAAAAATCTTAGAATATAAAGTGCAAATGCCTGATTGAAAATTTTTAAAAAAATCATTTCCTTGCCATCTCCCCTTTCTTCAATTTCCATTTTCTGAATTAATTAAAAAATTCATGGAAAAATTTGGTTTATAATATAAACTACTTTATATTTGTAATATATTTAAAGAATGAAAATTTCATTTTTTTTCATAATAATCTGTATTTCAACATCTTTTATCTATGCCCAGCACCCGGTAATTACCGGAAAGATAAAAGACAGCAAGGGAATACCGGTTCCGAACGCCAACATTATTATTAAAGACAGCTACGACGGGGCTACAAGCGATTCTTCAGGAAAATTTCATTTTACAACCACAGAAACCGGAAATAAAATATTGATGGTTACCTGCATAGGTTATAAAAAATACGAACAACCGGTTTTCATTCAAAATGGTTTGACCGTTGAAATTGTACTCAAACATGAAATTACGGAACTTAGTGCTGTTACCATTTCGGCCGGTACATTTGAAGCCGGCGACAGAAAACGGTCGGCTGCCGTTCTTGACCCGATTGATGTGGTAACCACGGCCAGCGGAAATGGCGATATTACCGGTGCACTGAAAACCTTGCCGGGCGCACAACTTATTGGTGAAAGCGAAGGATTATTTGTTCGGGGTGGCACAGCTTATGAAACCAAAATTTTTATTGACGGAACTCTTGTAAATCGCTTTTTCTACACCAGCGTACCCAATATTGCGCAGTTCAGCCGGTTTTCTCCTTTTTTATTTAAAGGTACTGTATTCAGCACGGGCGGATATTCCGCATTGTACGGTCAGGCGTTGTCGTCGGCGCTGATTCTTGAGTCTGTAGATTTTCCCGAAAGATCTGCCGCCAACCTGGGCTTAAGCGTACTTAGCGCCGATGCCGGTTATCAGCATCTGAACAAAAAGAAGAACATGTCTTTTGGCATAAATGCAAATTTTACCCATCTGGGCTTTGCGTTTTCACTCATCCGGCAAAGGCAGGATTATTTTCAGATTCCGCGTTTCAGCAATGTAGAAGCAAATTTTCGCATCAAAACCTCTTCCACCGGCATTTTGAAATATTACGGATTTGTAAGTACAAACCGTTTAGGATTTACGGTAAACAGTCTGGATACCTTATCTTTTTTAGATAAGTTTTCGTTGCGCAACCTGAATCATTATCACAACCTGTCGTGGCGCGAAAATCTGAAAAACGGCTGGAAGTTAAATCTCAGTTTTTCCTTTGCGGAAAATGATGACCGGATTGCTTCCGGACTGCAGGATGACCGGAAAAAAGATGTATTGGTGAGCGGACTGGAATTTCGGAATTTTCAGTTGCGCAACAAAGGGCGCTACATCAATGCCAAAGTCGTAGCCGAAAAAAAGGGGAAGGGCATGAATGTTCTGCGCTTTGGTTCAGAACTCAATTACAGCGATGATGAAACGATATTTACGGCATTTACCCTTCAGCAATTTTCCAGCCGTGTACCCGACCGCATTCATTCGGCATTTTCTGAAACCGATTTGTACCTCACACGGGAACTGGCGCTGAAGGCCGGCATGCGTTTTGAATATTCATCTTATCTGAAAAAAATAAATTATGCCCCCCGCCTTTCTCTGGCCGTAAAACTGGGCAGCGGCGCTCAGGCCTCTTTTGCCTACGGCATATTTTATCAAAATCCGGAAAAGCGTTATCTGCCCTCGCCTTTTGACGTAAATTTCATGCGTGCCGATCATTACATTCTGCAATACCAGCGGGTAAAAAATCAGCAGTCGTTACGCATTGAGACCTTTTACAAAAAGTATAAAAACCTGATCAAAACCGGCGAAGTCAATTTTGTAGAAACCGTTATCAGCCATGCCGGTTTCGGCGATGCCAAAGGCATTGAATTTTTCTGGCGCGACAAAAAAACCATTAAAAACTTTGATTACTGGATTTCATACTCCTTTTTAGATACCCGGAGAGATTTTCTGAATTTTCCGTTTGCCATAAGGCCCAACTTTGCCGCACGGCATACCGCTTCGGTTGTAGCCAAAAAATTTATCACTGCGTGGAAGGCCGGAGTGAATGCCGCTTATAATTTTTCATCCGGAAGACCGTATTACCATATAGTACCCTCGGGCAACGGATATTCGTTTACGGACAGAGGAACGGTTCCGGATTATCATAATTTCAGCGTATCATTCAACTATTTGCCTTTTCTGGGAAAACGAAATCCAAAATCTTTTCCGGTTTTGGTTTTTGCAGTCAGCAATCTGTTGAATATAAAACAGGTATTCGGATATCAGTATTCGTATGACGGAAGGCGCAAACAGGCAATTGAACCGCCCTCAAGAATGTTTGTTTTTGCGGGTTTGTTTTTCAGTTTCGGAATTGACCGAAGTGAAGAAATTATGAACAATACCTTTTAATTGACTTTCTATGAGACAAGGAATCATGATACTCTGTTTTCTGTTTTCAGGAAAAGCCTGGAGTCAGACATTCAAGCTGGTCATCGAGGTAACCGATTTCAGGTCTGACAAAGGAATGATGGGCTACCAGGTGTTTACTAAAGAAAAAAAACCGGTTGCCGGCGGATTTATTGCCATTAAGAATAAAACGGCAAAAGTAACTCTTGACAGCCTCTTGCCGGGTGAGTATGGCGTAAGGGTATTTCATGACGAAAACAACAATCAAAAATTAGATGTAAATGTGCTGAAAATTCCAAAGAGATGGTGGGTTTTTCGAATAATGCAAAGGGTAAAATGGGGCCGCCAAAATTAAGTGATATGCTTTTTTTACTGAATGAAAACAAAAGCATTACCATCAGGCTGGAAAAGGTGTTGTAAAAAACTTGTTCAAAAATTTGATTTTATAACCTAAAACAAACAAATATGAAACCGATTGTTTTTTCACTATGTCTTTGTTTAACTGCCTGCACGGTGATGGCGCAGAGCGATAAATACCTGAAAGCGATGGAGCCGAATATTGCTTTGATTGATGCTGATCATACGGCAGATCAGTGGAAAAATTTAGCCAACACGTTTGAGCGAATCGGCGAGGCTGAAAAAAATCAATGGCATCCGTTTTATTATGCTGCGTTCTGTCATGTTATGTCAGGTTATATGTCCCTGAAGTCGCCCGGGCAAAACGGCAGCCTGATGTAGTTGACTGATCCCATAGCTGAAAAAGCGGAGCAGTTAATAAAAAAAGCGGAAGAAATAGCCGGCGAACATTCCGAAATATTGTGCATACGCAACATGATTTACGGTTTTCGTCTGATGGGCGACCCGATGAATCGGTTTATGACAGACGGCTTTAAAGCGCAGGAAGCGCTGCAAAAAGCCAAAGAGTTAAATCCTGAAAATCCGAGAGTATATATTCTGGAGGCACAGGAAAAATTTTTTACGCCGGAAGCGTATGGCGGAAGCAAAACGGAGGCTAAAGCGCTTTTCGAAAAAGCGATGGAGCTCTTGCAAAAAGAAAAAAAGGCTCACATACTGGATCCGCAATGGGGCAAGTCAACGGTTGCATATTTTCTACAGCAATTCGGCCAATAATTTTTTACATTAAAACTAAAGAATTATGAACCCGGAACGTTTTTCACCTCAGGAAAGCCTGAAGGTAATTCAGGAGATGATAGAAAAGGCCAAAAACCAGGTCAGCGAAAACGGTCACTTATATCTTCTTTGGGGTTGGACGGTTTTTTTCTGCAGTGTAGGCCAGTTTATTCTCTGGCATTTTTTTAACTGGGAAAAAAATGCATTGATCTGGTATTTATGTTTTATTACAGGTATTTACCAGTTTTTCTACATCAGGAAAGAAAGGCGTAAGGTGGTTGTTCTTACCTATGCCGATCGCATACTTTCTTTCGTATGGATTAGTTTTGTTATAGTATTGCTTTTGATAATTTTACTTTTTTCGCTTCATGGCGAAACCAGCGCCTGGAAGTTAATTACCCCTGTGCTGGTGGCTTTATATGGCGTTCCTACGTTTGTAAGCGGTATTGTGTTACAGTTCAGGCCGCTGATTTTCGGAGCCATCACTTGTTGGGCGTTGTCGGTGGGGGCAGCGATAACAAAAGTACCTTATCAGTTATTGTTTCCGGCAGCAGCCATGTTGGTTGCCTGGATTATTCCGGGTACGATTCTGAGAAAAAAATATCTGAAAGCTCAAAAGCACACGGCAGACCATGTTTCATGACCTGGACCCCATATTACATCAGCAGTTGAGGTTGGCCATCATGTCGCTTCTGATCAGCGTAAGAGAAGCAGAGTTCACTTTTCTGAAAGAGAAAACGAATGCCACTGCAGGAAACCTGAGCGTTCAGATTCAAAAACTAAAAGATGCCGGATATATTGAAGTCATCAAGCGGTTTAAAGATAATTATCCGCAAACGCTTTGCCGGATTACACCCAAAGGAATTACTGCCTTTGAAACGTATGTGGAAAACCTCAAGTCGTATCTGAACACCAGGCCGGAAAATTAATACCTTACAGCATTGTTAAAAATAAACATTTTCGCCTCAGTGATGTTTTAATTGTGATGTAATTTCTGTTTCTGCGCTTAAATTGCAGCGGTTCCGACTCATTATTCATGAATATCATTGAGGTAAAAAATCTTTCCAAATCTTTTGGTTCCATTCAGGCGGTAAATCAACTTTCGTTTTCCGTAAAGCCAGGAGAAATTTATGGTTTTCTCGGGCAAAACGGCTCAGGAAAATCCACCACTATACGGATGCTGTTGAGTTTGGTGATGCCGGATACCGGAGACATTGAAATCTTCGGACTCTCTCTTCAAAAACACAGAAATGAAATACTGAAAAATACCGGAGCGCTGATTGAGCGCCCCGATTTGTATAAGTACCTGAATGCCTTTGAAAATCTTGAAATTTTTGCCCGGCTCAGCGGGAAAAAAAAATCCCGTAAGCAAATGATGGAGTTGTTGGAGAAAGTGGGGCTGGCCGGCCGGGCGCAAAGCAAAGTAAAAACCTATTCGCAGGGTATGAAACAAAGGCTGGGATTAGCCTGTGCACTGGTTCACGATCCGCAACTGATTATTCTGGATGAGCCGATGAACGGATTAGACCCGCAGGGCATTACCGATATGCGGGAACTGATTATTCAGTTGTCCCGAAAAGAACAAAAAACCGTATTCATTTCTTCGCACCTTTTGTCGGAGATGCAGCAGATAGCCGATAGTCTTTTGATAATCCATAAAGGAAAAAAAATTACGGAAGGCAATTTGAATGAACTGATGAACCCGGAAAAAGTAAGGGTGGAGCTGATCACCACTGATATGCCCAAAACTGCGCATTGGATAACCCGCTCTGCATGGGCCGGTTCGGTTGTAGAAGCAACACAAGAAGCCATTTGTTTGCTGCTGCAGAAAGAACAGCTGCCACAGTTAAACAACGATCTGGTGAGTCAGCGCTTTGGCGTGGTAAGTCTTCGCCCTTACCTGTCGCTCGAAGAATATTTTCTTACACAAATCAGGGAATAGCATGTTTGTTTCTTTGCTCAGATTGGAAATTTATAAAATATTCAGGCGCCCGAGAACCTATATTGCCTTCGGTGCCATTACGGTTATTGTATTGCTTATACAACTGGCCCTGAAAGTAAACGGAACGGATTTTATTCGATTGTACACCGACACACAAACGGATATTTTTGAAATTCCGTATGAAAATATCCTGAACGGCTATTTTGTATGCGTGATGGTGCTGCACATGATTCTCATTCATGTTCCTTTATTGGTAGCTTTGATTGCCGGCGACATGATTTCGGGCGAAGCGGCAGCAGGTACGTTGCGGCTGATTGCCGCAAAGCCGATATCCAGAACCCGTTTAATCCTGGCAAAATTTGCAGCCAGTTCGTTGTATGTGGTGGCTTTGTTGCTGTGGATGGCCGTGTTTGCGCTGGCCGGCAGTATTTTGATATTCGGCACCGGCGATTTGCTGGTATTTAAAGAAACCGAAATGCACCTCATGAAGCAAACGGATGTTTTCTGGCGTTTTCTCGCAGCCTTTGCTTTTGCGGCGCTGGCGCTTACGGCCATTGCAGCTATGGCCATTTTATTTTCCGTATTTTCTGAAAATTCTCTGGGACCGATAGTAACTACGGTATGCGTAGTGATTGTATTTACCATCATGCAACAACTCAAAGTGCCGTTATTTGAAAAATGGATTAACCCCTGGTCGCTCACGGCGCACATGCTGGGATGGAAAGGATTTTTTTATGTAGAAAAAAATGAAGAAGGCGTTACCCTTGACGGTTCGGTAGAAAATCCCTGGGCCGTGCTGCAAAGCGCTTTGATTCTGACGGGTTATATTGTTTTATTTCTGATGATTTCAGTTTATTATTTTCGTAAAAAAGATATTCTCAGTTAAATCACGGTTATGCACAAACTTCTTTTCATGTCGTTTCTTTTGTTCGAAGCCGCATTTATAAAATTATATGCACAGGATGAAAAATTGTTATTGCAAAAGGTTAAAGAAAAATATGACAAGGTAAACGACTATGTTGCCGAAGGAAAATTGAAAACCAATGTGATTTTTATCAAAGCGCCGGTTTCGAATGTAAAAGTGTATTACAAGAAGCCTGACAAGATGAAGATTAAAAATGAAAAAGGTGTTTCTTTCATCCCGAAAGGAGTAGTGAACATCAATATCAATGAGGTATTAAGCCTCCAGCATTATGAAGCCATTTCGTCCGGTACGTCGCGAATCGGAAATACGGAATGCCGGGTGATTAAAATTTTTCCATTACGAGATGAAGAGAATATAACGCGGGCTACGCTGTATGTTGACGAGAACCGGCATGTAATACTGAAATCCGTCATCAGCACCCGCGAAGAAGGTACCTATGAATTGCTGATGAGTTATAATCGTTACGTTACTTACGGACTTCCCGATAAAGTACAGCTCAGCTTCAATACCAGAGAGTATAAGCTGCCGAAAGGAATTACAATGGATTATGACAACGGTGCAAAAACGCCGGATCCCAAAAACATGCAAAACCGGAAAGGAAAAGTAGAAATTACTTACTCAGGCTATGTCATCAATCAGGGCGTCTCGGATAATGTTTTTCAGTAAAAATGGTTACTCTTCAATGGCTTCATCACTGGCACCGGCCAGCAGGGATTCTTTCATTTTCTTCAGAGGGTTCTGTCGGCTTTCGTCATAAAATTTCCGCTGTTTAAGTATATCAATGCAAGCAAAGAGCGCGGCAAGAAAAGAAGAGTGATCGGCTCTGTTTTTCCCCGCAATATCAAAGGCAACCCCATGCGCCGGTGAAGTGCGAACGACAGTCAGGCCGGCTGTAAAATGATAAGCAGATTCGGAAGACAAGGCTTTAAAAGGAATTAATCCCTGATCATGATACATGGCCAGTACGGCGTCATACCGCTCATAAGCTCTTCGTGCAAAAAAGGCATCGGCGCTGAACGGACCGGACACCAGCATCTGCTGATTTTTTGCTTCGCGAATGGCGGGTTTGATGATTTCCTCTTCTTCATTACCGATACATCCTTCATCTCCCACATGAGGATTAAGTCCCAATACGGCTATTTTTGGTTTTTCCGTCCCGAAATCCCTCAAAAGGCTGTTCTGAATTATATTCAGTTTACTTAAAATCTTTTCTTTAGTGATTTGAGCTGCAACGTCGGAAAGCGGGACATGTTCGGTAACCAGGGCTACCCTGAAATGTTGATCACACATCATCATAACCACATCTTTCATTTCAAAAAAATGCTGTAAAAAAGGGGTGTGGCCGGTGAAATCAAAGTCATTCGACCGGATATTTTTTTTGTGAACCGGGGCCGTCACCAGCCCGTGAATTTGTCCCTGTTTCAAAGCCTGTACGGCTCTTTTTAAGGAAATGACGGCATATTTGCCACCCGTTTCATTCAACTCTCCCGGCGTAATGGCCACTTCTTCTTCCCAGCAATTGAATATGTTGATTTGTTTTGTATTGAGGCGATTAAAATCACGGATTATCTGATAATTAAAATTTACTTCAGGAATTGACTTTTTATAAAAATTAAACACCTTGTTGGAAGAAAAAACAACCGGAGTGCAAAAATCCAGAATCCGGTGATCGGACAATGATTTAATAATTATTTCCGGACCAATACCATTTAGATCACCACACGTAATTCCGATAATTGGTTTTGATGGATTGTTTATCATTTTTTTAAAAAGTAAAGATACTGAAAATCTCATTTATTGATTGTATTTATTCTGTTTTTAAATATTTTTATAAAAAGCTTAAATCGAAAAATGCATGTCTGAATTTTAAAAATGTGTTAGGAACTTAGATGAGAAAGCCTTTTCTTTAGATATTCGTTATATATTGAACTACTACATTTGCAAGCATGTTATCGCTGAAAAAATCGCTGGGGCAGCATTTGCTGACCGATGAAAATATTTCCCGAAAAATCATTCAGGCCTTGCGGGCCATCCCGGTACAGCGATTGCTTGAGATAGGACCCGGCGGCGGCGCTCTAACAAAATATTTTACGGAAGATAACTTGATAAATTTTTTTGCCGTAGAAATTGATAAAGAAAAAGTAGATTTTCTTTTGCGGACGTATCCTTCACTAAAAGGAAAAATTCTGCATCAGGATGTATTGACCATGGAAATTCCCTTTGACCAGCCTTTTGCCGTGTTGGGAAATTTTCCTTACAACATCTCTTCGCAAATCCTTTTTAAAATGCTGGAATGGAAACATCAGATTACGCACGTAGTTGGTATGTTTCAAAAAGAAGTGGCCCGTCGTATTACTTCTCCGCCGGGGGGTAAATTTTATGGAATTACCAGCGTTTTAATCCAAACTTTTTTTAAAGCAGAATATCTGTTTGACGTTTCGGAAACCTGTTTTACCCCGCCCCCTAAAGTGAAAAGCGGTGTAATACGGCTGACGCCGGCTGACGGGATACCACCGATGCGAAGTGAGAACGATTTGTTTCATCTGGTGAAAACGGCATTTCAGCAACGAAGAAAAATGTTGCGCAATGCGGTAAAAGAACTTTTTGAACCCGATATCTTACAGCAGGAAATATTTCAACAGAGAGCCGAACAACTGGTGCCTGAACAATTTGCCGAACTCACATTTTTTATGAAATGAAAACAGTGATTATAACGGCCAAAGTACATGAATACCTGCCGGCACGCCTGAAAGAACTGGGATTTGATGTAATGTATGAACCGGATATTACGTATCAGGAATTGGAAGCTCTCATTCCTGAGGCAGTCGGATTAATAGTTACCACAAGAATTCCCGTAGATATTACCTTGTTAGACAAGGCTCAATCGCTGAAGTGGATTGGAAGGCTGGGCAGCGGAATGGAAAAAATAAATACAACCTATGCGGAACAAAAGGGAATTTTGTGCATCAGTACCCCCGAAGGAAACCGGAATGCCGTAGCCGAGCATACTTTGGGTTTATTGCTGAATCTCATGAATCGTATTTCTTCTTCTTTTGAGGAAGTAAAGAGAGGTATTTGGCGCAGAGAAGAAAACAGCGGAACTGAACTGCGTGGTAAAACTGTTGGCATTGTGGGTTTCGGAAATACGGGAAGCCGTTTTGCACATCTGCTTCAGCCCTTTGATGTAACGGTTCTGGCTTATGATAAATATAAATATGGTTTCGGCCAGGGGTATATCAAAGAAGCTTCTCTGGAACAAATTTGCCGTTATGCTTCCGTGATTAGCTTTCACGTTCCCCTGACGGATGAAACACGTTATATGGCCAATGCAGATTTTTTCAGGTCGTTAAAACAAAGGCCTGTTGTTTTAAATACATCACGAGGACAAATATTACATCTTCAGGCGCTGGCTGAAGCGCTGGAAAATGAATGGATTTCAGCTGCAGGTTTGGATGTGCTGGAAAATGAAGAAATCCATAATCTCAGCCATTCGGAAAAAGAATTATATAACTGGCTTTTTCAACAAGCCAATGTCATTGTTACCCCTCATATTGCAGGATACAGCCGGGAGGCATTTTTTAAAATGGCCAAAGTTCTTTTAGAAAAATTAGGCTTGGAAAAACCAGATAATACTGAACACTAAATTTTACAAAATCTTAAAAATTAAGCCCCCGTATTGTTTTTTTCAGAGAATTAAATAATTTTGTAAAACAAACTGCAACGCTTCAGCTATATCGGTCCTGAAGCGTTGTTGTTTTTTTTCGTTTTTCTAAAATATCACACTATGAGCAACATCCAATACGTAACCAAAGAAACACTGGAGCAGATGAAAGCCGAGTTGCAGCGAATGAAAACCGTGGATCGCCCTGCTGCCAGCCGTGCTATTGCAGAGGCCAGAGAAAAAGGTGACCTGAAAGAAAATGCGGAATACGATGCCGCAAAAGAAGCGCAAGGCATACTGGAAGCCAAGATTGCCGCACTGGAGTCGGCCATCGCTAATGCCAGAGTTATTGACGAATCGAGCATCGACACCAGCAAAGTGTCTATTTTTACGAAAGTGAAACTTACTAACCTGAACACCAAAAAGCAGGTTACCTATCAGTTGGTCAGCGAAAAAGAAGCAGATCTCAAAGCGGGAAAAATTTCCATCAACTCGCCTATCGGAAAAGGAATTTTAGGAAAAACGGTTGGCGAAACCGCAGAGGTTCAGGCGCCTGCCGGCATTCTGAAATTCAGGATTGAAGAAATTTCCATATAACTTTGTTTACAAAGCTGCCTTATATTTCATTATGAGATACGGCAGCTTTTTGTTTCTTGTTTGTAGATTTACGGCAGATGCGATGGATGGACATCAAATCATTTTTTCTGAATATTCACTCAAAATTATTTGGCGGTATGACTATTTTTTCGCGGATTATTTCAGGAGAGCTGCCCTCATATAAGATTGCGGAAAATGAAAAATTTTACGCTTTTCTGGATATCTATCCGTTGCGGGAGGGACATGTGCTGGTGGTGCCAAAAGTAGAGATTGATAATCTTTTTGATTTGCCTTCGGAATACCTGAGCGAGATGCTTGTGTTTGCCCAACCCATTGCCAAAGCCATAGAAAAGGCTTTTCCTTGCAATCGCTGCGGTATAAGCGTTATAGGCCTGGAAGTACCCCATGCACATATGCATCTCATTCCCATCAACTCTGCCAACGACCTGAATTTTACCCAACCCAAACCCCGTGCATCAGATGAAGACCTGAAAAAGGTTCAGCAAAAAATTTTACAGGCATTAAATAAGGAAGTTTGAATTTCGGAAAACAAGAGCAGATTTACCGGTTTTAATATTCAGTTTATCGTTTACATATTTTTTCCGGATGACGCTGAAGAAAATCCATCCATCCTTTATGCTTTTTTGGAGAAGAAGAAGTGACCGGAAAATGTTGTTGAAATAAATGGCAAACCGCCACAGCCAGGGCATCGGTAGCATCATAATTTTTTTCTTCGCAGGTGAAAGATAACATACGTTCCAGCATGCGAAGCACCTGTTCTTTTGACGCATTGCCGTTGCCGGTTACCGACTGCTTTACTTTTTTGGGGGAATATTCACATACGTGAATGCCATGTCGCATGGCGGCAGCAATAGCCACGCCCTGTGCTCTGCCCAACTTCAACATACTCTGTACGTTTTTGCCGTAAAACGGAGCTTCAATGGCAAAATCCGTAGGGCGGTACTTTGTAATTAACCCGCTAACGGTGTTAAAAATCAGCTGAAGCCTTTTGTAACTGTCTTTCACTTTTCCGGGCCTGAGTACGCCCAGCTCAAGTAAAACCGGCAATTTTCCGTTAACGGAAATGAGGCCATACCCCATCATGACCGTTCCGGGGTCAATTCCTAAAATGATTTTTTGCGGCTTTTGCAAAAGGCAAATTATTTTTACAAAATTAGGCGATTCATGAAGCTCACACGAAGGCAACGTATTTTTATTAATTATTTTCTCGGGCCTTTACTTTTTCTCTGGCTTTCCTGGTCTGTTTATCGCCAGATTGAACGCCAACCCAACCTTACGGAAGCATGGCTGCGGATAAAAAAATCGCTGGACAGTCATGCGGTCGTTATGCTTTTTCTTCTTGTATTATTAATGTTAAAAAACTGGGCACTGGAAACCCTGAAGTGGAAAATTGCGATTCGCCCGGTACAACAGATTTCATTTTGGAACGCCTTTCAGGCTGTTTTATCGGGCGTAGCTTTTTCTGTAACCACACCCAACCGCATGGGTGAATATCTGGGGCGCATGATTTATATGAACGAAGGAAACCGGCTAAAAATCATTTCGCTGACGGTATTATGCAGTTTAAGTCAGCTGATTATAACGGTAATAAGCGGATTTATCGGACTTCTTATTCTGAGAAATACGCTGGAAGAAAAACAACTTATCACACCGCTTTGGATGCTTGTTATTCTGACCGGAACGGGAATTGCGCTTTGTGTGTTGCTGCTTTTTTATTTTCAAATGCCGTGGCTCATCAAACGAATAGATCAGTTGCCGGCCATGCGGAAAATTGCCTACCTTACAGAAGCCATTGAGAGGTTCAGTTTCGTTACGTTGGTCAAAATCCTGATTTTCTCTTTTTTTCGCTTTCTGGTATTTATTGTACAATACTGGATTTGTTTTTGGTTGTTTGATGTGAATCTGTCATTTACTCAAACTTTATTTACCGTCAGCGTGTCTTTCTTTGTTTTGGCTATTATTCCCACCATTGCCGTTGCCGAATTAGCGCAGCGGGGTAAAGTTATTACAGCCATTGCCGGTTTGTATTCAGAAAATCTGCTGGGACTCACATTTACCACTGTTGCCATTTGGTTTATTAACCTCATTCTTCCGGCTATCACCGGCAGCCTGCTCATATTGCGTTTCCGCAAAATTGTTGCGCAAACGGAAGAAACGTAAAAAAATTGCACTTATGACTTGAACTTACTTAATAATGAAACATGAAAACCATTTTATTTCCCGCAAAAGAAAGAGGCCAAAAAAATATCGGATGGCTGCAGAGTAATTTTTTATTCAGCTTCAGCAACTACTACAATCCGGCGTGCAGTTCATTCGGCACGCTAATCGCATTTAATGATGATGTAGGGCAGCCCGGCAAAGGTTTCGGACTGCATCCGCATCAGAATATGGAAATCATTTCCGTTTTGCTGAAAGGCAAGATGAACCACAAAGACAGCACGGGATACAGCAGTGAAATTGAAGCCGGCGGCGTACAGATTATGAGTGCCGGCAGCGGACTGTTTCATGAAGAATATAACATAGGCGACACGGAGGTAAATTTTTTACAAATCTTGATACAGCCTAAAGTTCAAAACATCAGGCCGCGGTATCAGCACCGCCATTTCCCGAAAGAAAAACGAGAAAATAAGTTAGTGACCATGGTTTCCAAAGACGAAGGTTTTGGCCATTGCTGGATTAATCAGAATGCAAAACTTTCGCTGGGCTATTTTACCAAAGAAGAAAGCCTGGAATACAAGTTTAATCCTGAAAACAAATGTGTGTTTCTCTTCTGCATAGAAGGGCAGTTATCTGTTGAAAATGTGACACTAAACCGCCGCGATGCCATCGGCATCTGGGATACGGAAAGTATGACCATCGGTTGTGAAAAAAATTCCGAATTTTTAATTATAGAAACGGTGATTAACCAGAAGTAAGCAAATGATTTTGAAAAAAAAGCTAATACTTTACGTCAAACCGGCCTTCCGTAACTGAAATCTTTTTTGAGGCATCATTCAGGTTTTCGGCTTCAAACTGAAAGGTGCCCGATACAATACGGGCCGACGTATCCAGCCGCGAAATTTGCACAACGCCTGTTTTCTGCGCCGAAGTAATCCATTCTTCCAGTGGGGTAATGCGTCTTTTAACATGGTAGGCATAGCTGTGCGGCCCGCCGGGATAAGTTGTGTTTTGATTCAGGTTGTAAGTTCCCGGCCCCCGGCAGCCGAATATTTTCAGCTCAAATTCAGTTTCCGCAGGAGAAGTGGAAAAATTCTGCGCCGTGATGATCAACACATCGCCCAGCAGCCGTGCATTCAGCAGGTTGGGGTCGTAAAGTCCCAGAAAACCTTTCGGCACCCATACGCTTCCGTTAAGTTTCAGGCCAAAGGTATTGGCGCCGGTTTGCGTAATGGGCGGCAGCTCCGGTGTTTCTTTCCGGCAGGCTGTGAAAAGAATGAATAAAAGCAATATTAAGCGGCTTTTCATATTACAGGCAATCACTTTTAAAACGCAAAAAAACGGTTTATCTTATCAGGGTTTATGAAATTATTTTAACATCATTCATCAAAATACATACCAGAAAGGCAAGTGTTTTAAAAATTTTTTGCGCTACCGGAGTAAGATTTGTCTTTCAAATTAACTTTACTTTTTAGGTTTTTCAATTAAGTTGCTTTCATCATGATCATCAAACAAATTGAACTTTACAAGCTCACCGTTCCCTTGAAGGAGCCGTTTACCACTTCGTTAGGCACCGAAGAGGCCGCGGAAAATGTGCTGGTCAGAATCTTAACTGATCAGGGCCTCACAGGATTTGGCGAATGCAGTCCCTACCTTCCGGTGAACGGCGAAAGCCAGGAAACCTGCCTTATCGTAGGGCGGTATTTTGCTCAGGCTTTATTGGGCAAAAATGCTTTGCAAATAGAGGATCTGGTGAACCTGATGGATAAAATTATTTATGCCAACTACAGTATTAAAAGCGCCTTTGATATGGCGTTATACGATTTGGCCGCCCAACACGCCGGCCGGCCGCTTTATCAGTTTCTTGGGGGAGAAAAAAAGAAAACCATAATTACCGATTATACCGTAAGCCTTGGCACACCCGAAAAAATGGCAGAAGATGCGCAGAAAATCATAGCCGACGGTTTTACGATTTTAAAAGTAAAACTGGGCGATGACGGAGAAAAAGACGTTGCTCGTATAAAAGCCATCCGAGATGCCACAGGCAATGATATTCCCCTACGTATTGATGCCAATCAGGGCTGGAAGGTGAAAGAGGCCATTCGGACCCTGCAAAAGCTGGAAGATTACGGAATTGAGTTTTGCGAAGAGCCGGTTTCGCGACATAAATATCATCGCCTGGCAAAAATCAGGAAACATTCGCCGATCCCTTTGATGGCCGATGAAAGTTGCGGAAACGCTTACGATGCCGAACGGTTGATTAAAATGAAAGCCTGCGATTATTTTAATATTAAACTGGGAAAATCGGGAGGTATTTTCAAAGCCTGTAAAATCGTAGAAAAAGCAGAAGAAGCCGGAATGGCCATGCAAATCGGTGCCATGCTGGAATCCAGAATCGGAATGACGGCGTTTGCTCATTTTTCGCTGATAAGCCCGTTTATCCGGTATTACGATTTTGATACTTCACTGATGTTTAGTGAAGACCCTGCGGAAGGAGGCATTCGCTACCTGGCCGGCGGAGTAATTGAAGTGCCGGATACGCCAGGTTTGGGAGCTTCAATAAGGGAAGAGTGGCTTGGCCACATGGAAAAAATAATCATCAGGTAGTAATTACAAAAACGGAAAGCGTTAACGAACATCATTTTTAGAAGCAAAAAATCCGTATTTCAGATTCATTTAGCCTATGAACCTTTCGTTAGAAATTACGGGTGACGGCTCTCACACCCTGCGTAATCATGTTCTTCAGGCCACCTATCATTCCATACATGGTGCCCTTCAGGAATCCCGGCATGTATTCATTGAAAAGGGATTCATGCCGCTGACTCACCTTTCAGCTCCAATGCCTTTAACTGTTCTGGAAGTAGGCTTTGGTACCGGACTCAATGCCATCCTTACATTACAGTATGCAGAGCATCTGAAAAGTCAAATCCAGTACACGGCGCTTGAACCTTTTCCGCCCGACCATGAAATTCTTTACAAACTGAATTATTTATCTTTTCTTTCAAAAGAAGCGGCAGACTGTTTTTTTAAAATGCATGAATGCCCGTGGGAGCAGCCCGCTTCCGTTACCGCACATTTTACACTGATAAAGAAAAAGTGTACCCTGCAGGAATTTACCGATTCGCAAAAATTTGCATTAGTGTATTATGATGCTTTTGCGCCTGGCGCACAGGCCGAAATGTGGACGGTTGACGTATTTCGTAAACTTTTTTCACACATGTGCGGGGGCGGCCTATTGGTTACGTACTGCAGCAAAGGCGAGGTGAGAAGAAATATGATTTCGGCCGGATTTCAGGTTGAAAAACTGCCGGGCCCACCGGGTAAAAAAGAAATGCTGAGAGCGTTGAAGCCTTGAGTTTGGATACCTGCCTTTTATTTAGGAACAGGCAAATCCTGAAAGCTCCAGCTGATGTTGCCGTCTTTTTCATCTTTCAGTACAATACCCAATTCGGCTAACTGATTGCGGATTTTGTCTCCGGTAACGTAATCTTTTCGCTTACGGGCATCTTTGCGGATATCAATGAGCAAATGCATGACTTTTTCAAAAATTTCCATATCGGCTTCCCGTACTTTCTGAAGACCTAAAATGTCTTCCATATAAGTTTTCATTTTCTTTTGAAGCAGATGAAAAATTTCGGGAGAAATTTCATTGAGGGCAACGGATTTGTCTTTGAAGGAATTTATGACAGGCGTCAGTTGAAACAGGTTGGCCAGAACCTTTGCCGTATTAAAATCATCATTCATAAATTCATCCAGTTCCTTCACTTTAGTATGCACAAAATTTTCCAGTTCCTGATTCCTGTTTTGCGATTCGCCCTCATGCTTCAGGATCATTAAATGGTCGTAGCTTTCCCACAGGCGTCTTAATCCTTTTTCTGCCGACAGCAGGGCTTCATTGCTGAAGTCAAGCGTACTGCGGTAATGTGTTTGCAAAATAAAAAAGCGGATTACCATGGGATGATAGGCTTTCTGCAGCAAAGGATGGCTGCCGCTGAAAAGCTGGGTAAGGGTAATAACGTTATTATAGCTTTTCCCCATTTTGCGCCCTTCTATGGTAATCATGTTGTTGTGAATCCAATACCGAACGGGGGGGATACCATGGCAGATAGTGCTTTGTGCTATTTCGCTTTCGTGATGCGGAAACAGCAGGTCCATTCCCCCGCCGTGAATATCAAATTGCGGCCCCAGATATTTTGACGACATGGCCGAGCATTCAATATGCCAGCCCGGATAGCCTTCGCTCCAGGGGCTTGGCCAGCGCATAATATGTTCGGGCGCAGCTTTTTTCCATAAGGCAAAATCGGCTTTGTCTCTTTTTTCTTCCTGGCCTTCCAGTTCCCTTGTGGTTTGAAATAATTCTTCCACTACCCGTCCGCTTAATTTGCCATAATCGTACTGTGCTGCATATTTCTTTACATCAAAATATACCGAGCCGTTTACTACATAGGCATAGCCCGCATCAATAATTTTTTTGATCATCTCGATTTGTTCCACAATATGGCCCGTTGCCGTGGGTTCGATGGAGGGCGGCAACGTGTTGAACTTTTCCATGGCCCAGTGAAACAGGCGGGTGTATTTCTGAACCAGCTCCATGGGCTCCAGTTTTTCCAGCAAGGCTTTTTTTGATATTTTATCTTCCGCTTCTCTGCCTTCTTCTTCAAAATGGCCCGCATCGGTGATATTCCGGACATAACGCACTTTATACCCGAGATGCAGCAGGTAGCGATAAATGACATCAAATGTGATGTATGGCCGGGCATGGCCCAGATGGCTTTCGCCGCTCACTGTGGGGCCGCAAACATACATTCCTGCATAACCGGGCACGAGTGGCGTAAAAATTTCCTTTTGGCGTGAATAGGAATTATAGATCTTAAGTGACGACATGTGATGTTTTTACTTAGCAATACAATTTGAGTGTTCTTCCTGAAGTGAATGTTTTTTGCAAAGATGTAAAAAAGAAAAATTTTTAAATAGCAGAACTAATTTACTTGTCCCTTTAAGGGACAGTTTTTGTATGAAGGAAACAAAATCATGGTGTAAAGCTACCTAAATTTTCGAAAAAATTGTATAGAGTATTCAGGCATTTATCAAGATTATTAAGAAAATTATGGCTCTAATTTTAAATCGGCCACCAGCATGGAGTGGTCGGAGAGAGGGCGGTTGTTACGCTTAAATTGAACTACTTTAAACCGACGGTCGGCAAAAATATAATCAATGCGCAGGGTGGGCAACAAGCGGTTATATGTGCGGCCAATGCCTGTTCCCTTTTTTAAAAAAGCATCCTGGAGTCCGTTTTTAATCAAAAAATAATTGTAAGAATACGGAATGTCGTTCATATCCAGACAAATGACAGAAGGGTAGGGTGAGTTTTTGGTAACTTCTCTCAAGGTACGGGCATGGATGGCGCGGTATTGAATCCCTCTTTTCATTTTTTTCAGCAACGAACCGGAAAAATATACCATACTGTCCTCGCCCTTTGTTACTTTTTTTAACCTTTCATAATCTTGTTGAAAAAGCTGATAAGATTGGAGATGCGTATTGAATATCCTTATTGTATCATTACGAAAAACAATGTCGGCAAACAGCAAAACCTCAGGTAAGGTAGGTCTCGGGTAGCGTACCTTACCGCTATCTGCAATCGGAAATTTTGAAAAAATGATTGAGCTGTAATAATGCCGGTCGCCATCTTCGTCGTATGAAAAATAAAAGTACGGATAGCCCATCTGTTGAACAGGTGAAATGTTGTCGTAATACAATGAGTCAACAGAAGTATGAAATTCCTGCAGGCATAAAATATCGGCATTTTGCTCACGAATCAGGTCCAGCATTTGTTTTCTTTTCATGCTGCCCTCGTTATTGTTTTTTTTCATCTCAATAAAACGGGCTACGTTCCAGCATAAAACCCGCAGCGTGGCTGAGTCTTTCCCGTGTTGAAAAGGTTTTGGTTTATTGAAAGCCCAAAATACTCTTATATTTTTATAACTCATGGCCAGAGCCAAAACGGAAATGAGCACATGGCGAAATTTTGAAAAAACCAGATTCGCCAGCAAAATGATGATATTCAGCAAAAGAAAAAAGGGAAACAAAACCGAGAGCGCCGAAAACGGCCACCAGGTATAAGGGTTCAGAAAAGGAGACAAGCAGGAAAGTAACAAAAGCGCTGCTGCGGTTATGGTTACAATCAGCCAAATACTTTTAAAAAAATTCCTAAGCTTCAGGGCCATGTAATGCAATATATTAATTCTGTAGCTGATTCAAAAAAGGAGGAAGGGTAAATTTGAGTGCAAGGTAAAATGAAGCGGAAAAATTCAGCGTCTTACCGCTCCTGGTATCAAAGTTCATCTTCCGCTCTTTTCAGGATTTCCTTTTCTTCATCGGTCAAATATTCAAATCCTTTTTGATTGATTTTATCCAATATGGCATCAATACGCTCCTGAGTGATTTTAGGCGTTTTTTTGTAAGGCTTAACATTTGATTTGTAAAAAAGTTCTTGTTTGATGGATTTGCCGCGGGCCGGTTTTTCGGGATGAAAAAGATAGGTGAACCACTCAATTAATCGGTTCATCCAATCGCTCCAGTCGTAACCACGTTTCAGAAAAGTGAAAAACAAAAAGCCGGTGATGCCGGCGCCCAGCATGGCTCTGAATTTTCCATAATCTGAAATGGCAAGAAACCCTAAGGATATGACAAAATAAAAAACACCGAGCCACCACAGCGGAATCCCTCCGCCCAGCATGGGAAAAAACCGGTACTGAGGGGCCAGCAGAGTGGTAACTACAGCCACTGCCATCACTCCGCAAGGCGCTAACCCCAGGCCGAAAGTAGCAATATTAGCCGTTGAGGGAAACAACAGATTGCCCAAAACAAAAAAAAGAGCTCCGCCCCATGCGCCGTAAATATAAACGGGAATGATTTTTTTATTGCCGGTCAAATCCTGAAGTACCGAACCGAAAGTCCATAACCATAACATATTGGCCAGCGTATTCCAGAAATCGTTGTTGTCGTGCACAAACATGGCCGAAATCAGCGTCCAGGGTTTTTGGAGAAAACCGGATAATTCGGCTGGAAATGCAAAGAGAGAATACACCTGCTGCTGAAACAACGTAACTGCCAGGGCTTTGTTTTCCTGATATTTGAAATGCCAGATGGCTTTCAGAAAACCCAGTACAACAAACAGAATCAGGCAGGCCGCAATAAGCAGCAACAGGTCGTTACTTCGTTTGGATTCGAAAACGGCACGCTGGTATTTTTTTTCCGGGTAAGTCACGATTTTCACTTAACACTCTTCAAATTTCGGAAAAAAATTTTACCTTGATATTCTTGTTTAATAAAACATCCTTCTGTTGGTTTTATTCCAGTACAACACAAGTAAAAATCCGGTTAATGCTCCCCCCAGGTGAGCAAAATGTGCAATATTATCTCCGGTACTTCCTGACAATCCGCCAAACAGGTCAAGCGCTGCGAGACCCAGCATGGCCCATTTGGCTTTTACCGGAAAGGGAATAAACATGATGAACAGCTCGGTGTTGGGAAAAAGGTAGGCAAAAGCTGCAAAAACCCCCATGATGGCACCCGAAGCGCCAAGTGCAGGAGCCACCGCACCCATGTATTTCTTAACGTCATTTATATTGTGTTGTTCCAGCGCATGCAGCAGTTGTTCGCATCGCAAATATTGTATGGTTAAATGCAGGGCTGCCGCGCCGAGACCGCACAGAAAATAAAAAATCAGAAAACGCTGAGACCCCCACACATTTTCCAGCACCCGTCCAAACATCCACAAGGTGAGCATGTTGAACATAATATGAAAAATAAAGGGGGGCGGTGCATGAGCAAACATGTGTGTGGCCAGCTGATAGGGAAGAAATGTTTCATTGGCGGAAAGAAACCCGTTTTCCGTTAAGAGCTTTTTCAGTTTTTCCGGCATCAGGGGATACAACATCAGCTTTTGGGTAATGGCAAACTGTTTGTCCAGAACCAATTGAGCCGTATAAACCAAAGCGTTGATGAGAATCAGATTTTTGATAACGGGAGGAAAATAATCCGGTTGTCTGTATCTGTAATAACTCATACGGTAAAATTAGAGGGATAATGAAAAACGCAATATCATTTTAAGGTTTTCTTAGTTTGAGTTGAACAACATTTTCTATATGATGCGTATGCGGAAACATATCAACCGGTTGAACGGCGCATACATCGTATTTTTCATACAATCGTTTCAGGTCTCTGGCCTGTGTGGCCGGGTTGCAGCTTACGTACACCAAAACCGGTGGCTCAAGGTCAAGAATTTTTTTTACCAGTTTTTCATGCATACCGGCACGAGGCGGGTCAGTAATTATCACGTCGGGAAATCCCTGTATTTTGAAAAAATCATCTGCACACACTCTAATGACGTCGCCAGAAAAAAACGCTGTATTTGTTAAATGGTTGAGTTTTGCATTTTCACGGGCATCCGCAATGGCCTCCTCTATCAGGTCAATGCCCACCACACGGCCGGCTTTTTCGCTTACAAAAATGCCGATGCTTCCCGTGCCGCAATACAAATCATAAACGGTTTCTTTGCCACTGAGTTCGCAGAAAGTCCGCACAATACTGTAAAGTTTTTCTGCTTGCCGGGTATTGGTCTGAAAAAAAGACTTGGGCCCGATTTTGAAATAAAACTTTTCCAGTTTTTCCGTAACATAACCTTTTCCCGAGAAGACAACCGGCTCCAGGTCGTGCAGACTGTCATTTTTTTTTCGGTTAATGGTATAAAGCCATGTGGTTACCTGAGGGATGGTTTGCTGAAGATGTTCCAGCATTTGCCGTAAGGCCGGAATATTTTCTTCGCCGGCGATAACATTCACCATAATTTCCCCGGTAGTACAGATGCGCAGCTGCACGCTGCGCAGTAGCCCTTCGTGTTTTCTTACATCGTAAAAAGTAAAATTGTGTTTTTCGGCGTAGGCCCGTATTTCTTCTCTGATGCGATTGGAAGGTTCGGGCTGTAAATGGCAATATTTTATATCTACAATTTTATCAAATAATCCTTTGGCATGAAATCCGGCTGCATGTTCCGGCCCGGGATGCCCGGTGCCGCTTGTCTGAGAAGCAGACTCCCTTTTTTGCTGCTGATACTCTGCCTCGGGTATATATTTTGAAACGCCAAACGTGTATTCCAGTTTGTTGCGGTATAATTTGTCGTGCTCCGCGCCAAGAATCGGAGAAATTTCCGGAGCCGGAATGCCGGCAATTCTCTGCAATGCATCTTTTACCTGTTGTTGCTTAAAACGAAGCTGAACTTCATAAGGCACCATTTGCCACTGACACCCCCCGCATACCCCGAAATGCGAACAGAAAGGCGCTATACGAAGGGAAGAGAGCTCATGAAAATTCAGCGGATAACCTTCTGCCCAGTCTTTTTTGTTTTTATATATATACACGTCCACAACATCGCCGGGTACGGTACGTTCCACAAAAACTGCTTTTCCCTGCCATCGTGCAATACACCGGCCTTCCGTGGCAAAATCTTCCATCTTCAGGCTTTCCAGAATAAGAGGATTTTTCTTTTTTGCAGGCATCAGGCAAAGGTATAACAGCACATCTTGCTAAAAAAAATTAAAAAGAATCTGCTTCAGGCAACTTTCTTTTCCTTTTTCGCTTCTGGCATGTTGTGCAAAACGAATTGCCCGTAATTTTGCCTGTTGTTTCAGTTATAAGAAAGGTATGAAGAAGAGTTTCGTCTTTTTGTTTTTTGTTATCTCAGTTGCCGTACCTGCCGCTTCGCAAAACGGGTATGAAATTAAAGTTACTTTAAAGCCGTTTAAAAACCGGTATATTTATCTGGGCCACTACTACGGTAAAACCTTCCCCATCGTTGATTCTGCCATGCTGAATGAAAAATCAGAAGCCGTATTTAAGGGAGATAAAAAACTGAATGGCGGAATCTATTTAATCGGCTACCCCGACAAAAACGGTTATTTTGAATTACTGATTGATAAAAATCAGCATTTTTCAATTATAGCCGATACGTCCGACCTGGAAAACAGTTTACAATTTATTCATTCGCCAGAGAACCGTTTATTTAAAGATTATCAGAAAGAAATGGCCGTTTTGGGACGAACCATTCAGGCGTTACGGGAATCATTAAAAACAGCAAAACATCAAAAAGATTCTGCAAGCATTCAGGAAGAAATAGCAAAGTATGATGAAGACATCAGAAAGTACAGAGAACAAATTATAACACAGCACCCTGAAACATTGCTGGCTACCTTCCTGAAAGCAATGAAAGAGCCCGAACTGCCAGATTCGTTGAAATATCCCAAAACCGCGAGCGACTCTCTGGCGTCGTATCAATATTACAAAAACAATTTCTGGAAAGACGTGAACTTCTGGGACGGCCGGCTGGCCTACACCCCTTTTTTTGAAAATAAAGTTGAAAAATATTTTGAACAGTTGGTGCCGCTTCATCCCGATTCCGTAATTCGGGAAATAGACTGGATGATGGGATATGCTTCCATTAATGAAGAGATGACGAAACTTTTGCTGGTAAAATTTGTGAATCGTTACATTCAGCCCAAATACATGTGGGACGACGCAGTGTTTGTTCATCTTTATGAAAAATATTTTGCCAATAAAAATTATCCCTGGCTTACCGAAAAAGGAAAAAAAATCATACAGGACAGAGCGTACAGTGTGATGGCGAATCTGGTGGGTAATCCGGCGGCCGATATATTTCTGCCGGATACAGCGGGAAAAATCAACTCATTATATTCTTTACAGTCGCCATACACGGTTGTTGTTTTCTGGGATCCGCGCTGCAGCCATTGTCAGCAAATCATTCCCAAAATGGATTCCCTGTATCATGCCCGGTGGAAACAGCACGGAGTAAAAATTTTTGCGGTAGCCAAAGAAACCGACGGCACCCGCAAAGACTGGCTGGAGTTTATTCTGAAACACCGCCTTTCTGCATGGCATCATGTGTTTTATTCCAAAGCCGAAGAAAAAACCAGAGTGGAAAACGGTATTCCGGGTTATTCGCAATTATACGATGTTCAGTCGTTTCCCACATTATATTTGCTGGATAAAGACAAAAAAATCATTGCCAAAAAGCTGGCGCTTGAACAAATAGATGAAATTTTGCAGTTGCGTCTCAGGCAATGAAACCGGTTTTTATGCTACAAAAATTCGGCTGTCATGAAAACAAAATTTCTTTTGTTTCTGCTAGGACTTTATTTGAGCGTTCCTGTAAAAACACAAACCCTTTTTACCTACGGAAACCATAAAGTAGATGTGTCCGAATTTCTGAAAGCTTTCGGAAAAAATAACATCAATCCCGCTACACCGAAAGCTGAAGCCTTACGGGAATATCTGGACTTATATATCCGTTCAAAATTAAAAATACAGGAAGCCTATGAGCGGGGCTATGATACGTTGCCGCATCTGAAAGAAGAAATGGCAAATCTGCGGGAACAAATTTTACCCAATTATCTGCAGAACCCCGAACAACTGAACCGGCTGGTTCAGGAAGCTTTTCAGCGCAGCCAGAAAGATATCCGTGCGGCACATATTTTTGTTTCTTTTCTGAATCCTCAGGGGAGATATGACAGCGTTGCGGCAGAAAAAAAACTGCAAAATATACTGAGCCGGCTGAGAAAGGGAGAAGATTTTGCCCGGGTGGCCCGTACTTTTTCAGACGATACGGTTTCGGGAAAACAGGGTGGCGATCTGGGATTTATAACCGTGTTTACTTTGCCTTATGCATTTGAAAATGCCATATACGGCACCAGGCCCGGTAATATTTCGTCACCTGTAAAATCAAAAGCAGGATATCATATTTTTAAAAATCTGGGCGAAAGAAAAGCGGTTGGTAAAATAAAGCTGCAACAGATTTTGCTGGTGTTTCCGCCCGGGGCTGATGACCATGTAAAAAAACAAATTGCTTTACGGGCCGATTCGTTGTATAAGAGAATTTTAGCCGGCGACAATTTCAGCCGGCTGGCTTCCGAATTCAGTAACGATTACGTAACTGCCGCTTCGGGCGGTGTGATGCAGGAGATGAGCGTAGGCGAATTTGACCCTGCTTTTGAAGCCCGGGTACGCCTGTTGAAAAAAGACGGAGAGGTTACAAAGCCTTTTCTCACTTCGCATGGATGGCATATCGTAAAACGGTTGTCGGTAAAACCTGTAATTACCGATCCTAACAACAGAGAATATAGAGATGAACTAAGACAAAAAATTCTTGCTGATCCTTACAGAAATAAAAACGACGAGTACATAATTGAAGTAGTGAAACAAAAAAAGGGCTTCAGCATTTTACCCTACAGCGAAGAAGCCTTATGGAATATGAGCGACAGTGTGCTGGATGGAAAACCCATGACCTCCGGGTGGGCTATCACAGCTTTTACTCCGCTGTTTCGTGTAGGCGACTCGGTATATGATGCCAATGACTGGGTGAATTATGCTTACCTGTACCGTTATAAAGAAGACGGCAGCGGTATTAAGCCCTGGCCTGAGGTAAGGGAAAACTGGCATCGTCACCTGATTCTTCAATATTACAAAGATCACCTGGAAGATTTTAATGAAGAGTTTAAACGGCAAATAGACGATTTCAGAGACGGTAATCTGTTTTTTGAAATCATGCAGCGTGAAGTGTGGAACCGCTCCATGACCGACACGGCCGAGTTAAAAACGGTTTATGAAAAAAATAAGGAAAAATACATCTGGAAGCAAAGCGCCGATGCAGTCATTTTTTATTGTTCAGATCTGAATACAGCCAAAACCGTTTATGAAAGGCTGAAAAAAAATCCATCCGCATGGAAATTATTGCCCGATGAATTTCCTGAAAAAGTATTGTTTGATTCGTCGCGCTATGAATGGAATCAGATTCCGGGCTTAAAAGGAAAACCGTATGCCCGGCAAATTACCGAACCCGAAATAAATAAAAACGACAATACCGCTTCGCTGGCCTATATCTTTAAAATACATGAAAAACCGACACCCCGCAGTTTTGCCGAAGCCAAAGGCATGGTGATTAACGATTATCAGGCCCTGCTTGAAAAAGAACTGGATGAAAAGCTGAGAAAGAAATTTCCGGTTACCATAAATCAGGATGTGCTGGCTAAAATGCTGAAATAAAGAAAAGCGGAAGGTTCTTTTTGACGGAGTTTGCTTTATATTTTATTGTAAAGAAAGCCGCCGGCTTTTGGGTTGCCTTTGTTTTAATTATCTTCATCAAAAATTGCGGAGAATATGATTCGGCCAATTTTTTTACCGGCTTTGTTTCTTTTTTATTTTTCTTTTGTTGCCCTTGCACAGCCAACTCAGAAACCGCCTTTGCACGGCAAACACTGGATGGCCATCACGGGTAAGCCCTTGGCTGCCACCGCGGGGGCCATGATTTTTCAGAAAGGCGGAAATGCGGTAGATGCGGCCTGTGCCATGCTGGCTGCCACCTGCACCATGTGGGATGTTTTAAGCTGGGGCGGAGAAACGCAGGCATTAATTTATCACCCCCGGCTGAAAAAGGTAATCGGCATCAATGCATTGGGCTTTGCTCCCACGGGCGCAACGCCTGAATTTTTTAAAAGCAAAGGGTATGAATTCCCGCCCGAACACGGTCCGTTGGCAGCCGTCATTCCGGGTACATTCGGCGGTTTGTGTTACATGCTGGCGCATTACGGCAAGCTGAGTTTGAAAGATGTGCTGGAACCTTCTATCGAAATGGCAAAAGGCTATCCGATAGAGGCCCAAACTGCTAATTCTATGGAATCGGCACGAAATAAAGAACTGATGAAAAAATGGCCTTACAGCGCAAAGGTTTTTTACCCCCATGCCGGAGAAAAAAGAGAAGCGCCCCAGGCGGGCGAAATTTTTGTACAGCCAGATTTGTGGCAAACACTGAACAAGCTGGTAGAAGCCGAGCAAAAAGCCTTGCGGCAAAAAAAATCAAGAAAAGAAGCCATCATGGCGGCTTACGACAGGTTTTATAAAGGCGATATTGCCAAAGAATTTGTAAGAGGTTGCCGCGAGCAAGGCGGGCTGATTACATTAGAAGATATGGCCCGATGGAAAGTAATAGAAGAAGAGCCGCTGCATATCAATTATAAAGGCATTGAAGTGTATAAACTGAGGGAATGGACGCAAGGGCCAGCCATGTTGCAGGCGCTCAATATTCTGGAGCAGTTCGACTTGAAAGCCATGGGTTACAACAGCGCCCGTTATATTCATACGGTATATCAGGCCCTGAACCTGGCTTTTGCGGACAGGGATTTTTATTACGGCGATCCGTACATGCCGCCGCAGGAGCCGATCGTTGGGTTATTAAGTAAAGAGTATGCCAGAGAGAGAGCAAAGTTGATAAATCCCGATGCCAATGATCCCCACATGGGTCCAGGCGATCCGTATCCGTACGAGGGCAAAAAGAATCCTTACGCAGCGTTGTTGAAAAAATGGAATAATCCCGGCGAAGGAAGCCGTCCGTTTATGCCGGTACATGATACAGGGTCGGTGGCTTTTGCGGATGAAGAATATATGCAACGCCTATGGGCCGGCACCACGTCGGTCGTTTCAGCCGATGCCGAAGGATGGTTTGTGGCCATAACGCCAAGCGGGGGTTGGATACCGGCCTGTATTGCCGGAAATACAGGAATCGGCATGAGTCAGCGGCTGCAAAGTTTTGTGTTGGATTCTTCGCTGAATCCGTTCAATGTGATGGCGCCGGGAAAAAGACCGCGGGTTACATTGACACCCACTTTGGCTTTAAAAGACGGAAAACCTTTTTTAAGTTTTGCGGTGCAGGGCGGCGATACGCAAGACCAGAATTTGCTTCAGTTTTTTTTAAATATGGTTGAATTTGGCATGACGGTGCAGGAAGCCTGTGAAGCCGCCAATTTCAACAGCAATCAGTTATGGCTCTCGCTGGGCGGCACGAAAATAAAAGACAGGCAGCCCAGACCCGGAGAAATTTTGCTGAACGGTTCAACACCTGATTCAGTTAAAGCACAACTGAAAAAAATGGGATACCATATTACAACGCGGCAGCGCACCAGCGGGCCCATTAATGCCATTTACTACGATAGGAAACACGGTACATTATGGGGCGGCAGCAGCAACCACGGAGAGGATTACGGGATTGCGTGGTGATAGAAAAAGAGGCGATTCGTTTAATTTATACTTTGAATCCGGGCTTAATAAAAATTGAAGGGTGTAGAAAAGTAGTGTTTTTAAAGTGATGATATGGCTTAAAAAATTTTCAAATTATACTATTGCGTGGAATAATTTTTAGTTCTTTTAAAAAAGCAATTTAATAAGGCCCTAAAAAAGGGTTTTCGGATCTGCTTTAAGGAAAATGCGGATCCCTTTTCTTCGGCTGAAAGATAACAGAATATATAAAAAAATTAACGTCGTAATTCGGCCGAACGTTGTTCGCATCGCTCCCACATACGGGCAAAATATTCACAAGACATAAAGAGTTGATGTAATTTGTCTTTACCTAAACCTGCCTTATACACTGCCTCAAAAAAATCCGGCATCATACCGATATGTGCCATGCCTTCGCGGTTATAATCCCAGTCTCGCGGAGGAGTGGTTGCCGGCACATTACATTTTACCAAAAAGTCGGGCCGGGTTCTGTCAGTATAATTCACCGAGTTGGTCCGGTTTCTTGGCGCTTTTGGTGTGTACGCATAGCCGTTAATGTCGCTTCCAATGGCTGTATTTTGGTTACCCATCAGGGCCAAATGTTCGCTGTAGCTTTGCGCAAAATCTTCCGGAGTCATGTCTTCCCATCCTATACCCAGCAAACCGCCCAGTTCGGCTATGGTACGCAACTGCGATCGGGTACGGCTTTTTTCATTGTCATTTGGCTTTCGTAAGGTATTGTGTCCTGAATTTACAGGGTAGTGGTTTTCTCTGGCTATCTGAAGAATTTCTTCTACGGCTTTTTCAGAGGCGTGGTCAATGTCAATCATCATGCCCTGGCGCATCAATTCTCTGATAAAAAAGCGGCCTATCGGCGTAAGTCCTAAACTGTTTCTGTGCCCGAACTCCGGAGGTATGGTATCGTATTGGTTGGCTTCCGGATGGGGGTCTAAAAAAATTTTTTTAGCGAGTTGAAACTGTTGAGAATGTTTCAAGGCAAAAAGGATCGGATCTAATGCAGCCTTAGCAGCTGTGTTGGCGGTGATAAAAGGAATATCGGCCGGAGGGGGTGGCGGAGGAAGCATGGGAAACCCTCCGGCTTCAAGAATTTCCAGTAAACCTCTTAACTGTAAACGGTCAATAAAGTTAAATATGGAAGAAACTTTAAAAGTAACGTTACGGTCAGGCGCCCTTTCGGCTACCGGAAGACCCGCACGGAGCATGGGAGGCCATGCATTTACGGGCACAGTACTTACCAGAGGTTGATTGGCATCGTATTTTGAAGCGAAAATAAATAGCCCTTCATAGAGCGCGGCGCCGCCGAATGCGTTATCCGTGGCATGGATAGGAAAAATATAGCGAACGCCCTTTTGTTTTAACCGGGCAATTTCATTTCTCACCATTTCTTCCGTTACCGGAACGTTTTTATAAAAATTCCCGATGTTATCCACTTCCATTCCGATAATCACGGCCATTCTTCCGCTGTTGATGACTTCCCGCATTCGTTGAGGGGTGGTTACCGTATCCAAAAAATCGTGGCGGCGAACAAAGGCGATGAGTTCGTCAATCTGGCGATCAGCTGAGGTACGGTCATCATAAGGCGAATCACCACCGAGAACACGGCCTAATACTTCATTATTTACCGTAAGAGCTATGATGGCCTTCAGGCCGCCTTGGCGTGCCCTATCTATCCACTGAAACCACATTTGCTGATGCATACGGCTATGTTGAACCGGCCAGAAACGAAGTGCCGGAAATCCCGCCGAAGGATGGTCGTTATGCGGCACCTTAAAATCTTCCAGTTTGTGTCGAAACCGATCATGATTATGTTTATCAATCAGGTTTATAATTTCGGCGCGGATAAAATTCCCTCCCGGGTTGTCCGTACCCCATCCTCCATGTACTGTTTTGCAATCTGCCAGAGCTACATTCGGGTCGCCGTCCAACCGTCCATTCATCATCTTGCCTCCCATGCCCAAATAGCTCATGGGATGGGTATGCATGTCTATAGCACCCCATATCGGTTTGGGCTGCGGAATAACGGGATCGTCCGGGCGTCTTTCGGAAGGTAATTCTGCGGTATAGTTTAAATTAATATTATCTATCATCAGAAACCCTGTAGTTGATTGATCTATAAGACGAACCCTGCAGATACGATATTTTGCCTGTGGTATGGAAATAACTTCTGTGCGGACAATAGAATTATTGTGTCCGGTAAGTTCACTCAGAATTCTGTATTGTCCGTCATTGAATGAAACCAAGGCACCTGATTCGCCGGGTTCAGCTTTTACTAATATTTCAAAACGGATATTTTTGATGTCTTCCGTTCCACCAATTTTCACTGCCCATTTGTCGTAACAGGAAATAAATGGTTCACTGATCATTTCACCTGTACGGCCCGGATCAGGGCGTTGCCAGCGATCTCTTCCCGGGCGGGCGGTATTAATATATCTGCTATCGGTTCTAGTACCATATGAAAAATAATCTTCCTCAATTTCACGCCAGTAAGAGCCTCCCAGTGGCATGGGGGGAATAACAGGGGTTTCATAAAAAGGGATCCGGTTTATCTCACTGGGTTGACCTTGAAACGCATTTCCGTTCGTCTGCCAGCCATTGAGACTATCGAATTGCCAATTAATAAATTGCTGAGATACCGCATTAACCGAATAGGTTCTGATTTCAAGTGAATCTTTACGTTCATTATAGTAAATTTTTAAACGGTTTTGAGCCGAAGCAGAAAACCAGAATTTGTCATGTATTGTTTCAAAAGCATTTCCCGGGCTTTCACCCTGTCGAATTAAAACGAAACGCGAAGTAGAAGCAGGGGCATTTCTTATTCCGGTTATTGAAGGATTGATCGGCGAATTAACGGAGAGCCATGCTAAACGAATATTTGGATCCTGGGCAGATATTATTTGATAAGAACCGTCGGGTAGCCCTTTAAATCGCCACCGATAAAGCGGTGAAGGCGAATAACAGGCATCGCCGCGTAAACGCATGTCTGAAAAATCAGCTACCCAAAAAATTCGTTCATTTTCAAGAATGTAATAGCTACCAATATCCAAATCAGTTAAAATAGTTTTTAAATCTATTAGTTTTGGCAATGAAGGTAATGTTGGCAATCCCTTTAAATCCTTTGGATTAACGGGAATTTTTTGGGCATTCACTCCGAAAATCTGTAAAAGAATAAGTAAAAGAATTAATGCAGTTTTCATAGTAAAATTAGTTTAAACTGTAAGATAAAAGGCTGAAAAGGAATAAATGCCATGAAGTACACAAATTTAGATAGAAAAGTATTTTTTTTACAACACCTCTTGAACGAAAAAATTTTAATAATCATTTGTACTTTTCCCTTTAAAACCAAATATTCCCGGAATAAATCCGAAACATCACTACATTTCAATTTTTTAGTATTTTTCAGAAAAAAATGAAATCTGATGATATTGAGTAATAAAATTGTTTGGTTTAATGGTTCAGATAAACACAAAAGAAGTTTGCTATTGAGATGAAAAACGTTACCCTGAAATGTAAAATAAGTCATGTTGTGAATGATTTTTTGTAAAACAATTCAGGTGCCTTTTGTTTAAGCAAAACTTTACCGAAGCGGCTTTTACGAATTTTTTTCTATTATGAGCTAGATACAGCTGACGGGCTGCCCCGCCTGAAGGACGAACGCAGTGAGGTGCGCAGCGGCCGGCGCTGGCGCAGTTGTAAGAAATAACCAAACTGATAGTAACTTTTTTATTGAACAGTGCGTTGAATGCAGCCGGACGCCAGCACGGATACTCCGGAAGGCGGGGAACTGCTGCTGATGAGCGGACTTGCCCGCCGTAGGCGGGACGGCGACAGCCTCTGATAAAAAAATGAAAAGCGATGAACCGATGTAGGGGGCTGAATCAGTAAGTTCTGCCCACCGTGTCGCATGCGGCTTTGAGCAGGGAGTGGATGCCGGGGTCGTCTTGCCATTTTTCCCACATCATGATACCGGCAGCCTGGTCTTTGGCCAGTTTTGCTTTTCGCTTTACGGTGAAGGTGCCGTTGTAATAAATCATGTAGTTGGAAAATCCGCCGGCGCTTACCTGTGCGGAGTCGGACAGCGGGCTGCCGCCCTGCCCCAGGATAGCGCGATAGCTGAGAACGGTTCCGGACTGTGTGATGCCCGAGGGGCGTCCGTATGCTGGAATTCCCAGCACGCATTTAGAAGGCGGCATACCCCTGGTGTTAATCCAGTAATTCAGGCTTGTTTGCGCCAAAGAAAAAGGGCTGTGGTGCTGATGCGGCACCGTAGTGCTGAAGTCGTCGTAAGCCATGACGTTGAAAAAATCCACAAAGGGAAAGATTTCGTTTCGGATGGCATCGCGGATGCCACCGGCATATTTTCCGGCAGTGATGGCCGCCGAGAGGTAATATTTTCCGTCGCGATGGAGGGAGTCGGAAAGTTCTTTCATTAGAAGAGTAAAGGTGGCATCGGTGCCGTCGGTGGTGGTGGGAAATTCCCAGTCAATATCTACGCCATCGAGCTGAAAGCTGCGCACGGTATTCATGACTTCCTGAATGAAACGGGTACGGCCGGCGGCGGTGGAAGCCATATTGCGGAAATGGGTTCTGCCGTCGGGATTACCATCGTTGATGCCGAGAAAGATTTTGGCGTTGTTGGCTCGGGCTTTGTCGCGAACGGCAGCCAGCGTTGCAGCCGGCGAGGCCGGAGCGGAAAGTCCGCCCGAACTGTTTACATTATAGAATGCATAAATGACACAGTTGGTCATGCGGAATTTAATGTCAGGCACATCGTTGAGGTTTCGGTACGAGGGAAAATAGCCTATCACGTAATAGCCAAAGGGTGGCGGCGGCTGAATAACGGCATACGTGAATGATGTAACACTGCCCGAACAGGAAGCCGCGCCGGCCGCATTTTTTGGCCTTACATACCAATAATATGTTACGGACTGTGTGGAAGGAGTAAGGGTATATGTGTACGTGGTGGCATTAACATCAGAAGCCACAAGCGATGCGGAAGTAGGGCTAGTGCCTATAAACACATCATAAGCGGTGGCATTGGCTACGGCCGACCAGCTGAGGGTAACGGTTGAGGATGACTGTGTAATAAACGAGCCGTTGGTCGGTGCATTGTTTGTCGCGCAGCCCGGCAGAGCGGGAGGGTTTGGCGGCGGAGAGGTATTGTTGCTCTTGCGGCAGCCGTAAAAGAAAATCAAAATGAGGATAAAGAGAAAAAGCAGTCTGATATTTTTCATTGCAAAATGGTTTCGGTTTGTTCTGGTAAGTATTGTTTGCTGCAAAAGAAATTGATGTGGTTAAGATAGTGAATTTTATAAAAAAGCAACAGAAAAACAGTTTAGTATAAGATGCGGAAAGAAATGAAAAATCTGAATTGAATGCCGGAAGTAAAGCATTTAGCTGTATTATTGTTTTTCATTATATCGTAAGAGTTTGCCATGGCGCTAAATTGTTTTGTGTCAAAAATCTTTTCTTACCTTCACGCCGGATTGAACGATGGATAAACCTGATAAACAGATTTCATGCTTTCGTTTACATTAATTAATTATCAGCATTTTCATAAAAGATAAATTGTTTTACCATGAAAAAGTATTTTCAGATTCTTTTTTTCGTTTTGATAATCAGCTTCAGGGCTGCGGCCGATGAAGGCATGTGGCTTCCTTTGCTGCTTGGCCAGCAGGTGTACAGCGATATGGTAAAAAAGGGTTTAAAACTTACACCGCAGCAGCTTTACGATATCAACAAACCCTCGCTGAAAGATGCGATTGTTATTTTCGGTGGGGGGTGTACGGGAGAAATCGTGAGCCCGCAGGGATTGATTTTCACCAACCACCATTGCGGTTATGATGCGATAGCCTCAGCAAGTACCGTAGAAAAAAATTATCTGAAAGACGGATTTTATGCACGCAACCGAAGTGAGGAAATACCGACCAATCTGTCTGTTCAGTTTTTACTGCGCATTGAAGACGTAACGCGGGAGGTGATGGATTCGCTGAAAGATCTGAAAGGGGCAGAAAGAATCCGAAAGCAAAATGAAGTGCTGGCTGCCATCAACCGCCGGATGAGCGATGCTTCTAAAAGTATTGAAACCAGAGTAAGCGCTTTGTTTAAGGGCAATCAGTTTCTGGCGTTTGTGTATCAGCGCTATTACGACGTGCGGCTGGTAGGTACGCCGCCGGAAAGCGTTGGAAAATTTGGCGGAGATACCGACAACTGGGAATGGCCGCGACATACCGGCGATTTTGCCATTTTTCGTGTATATACAAAACCCGACGGTAGTCCCGCCAAACGGGATGAACCCATAGAGGGTAACGTTCCGTTGAAACCGAAATGGTTTTTGCCGGTTTCGCTGAAGCCGTTAAAGGAAGGTGATTTTACCATGATCTGGGGTTATCCCGGCAGCACCAATCGTTATGAAACCAGCATGGGAATAAAGCTGGCAACGGAAATCAATAATCCCACACTGGTGAAGTTAAGGGATATGCGACTGAAATATATGTTTGATGAGATGAAAAAAGATCCTGCGGTTCGCCTTAAGTTAGCCTCCGATTATGCCAGCGTAGCCAACTACTGGAAATTTTATGACGGGGAAACCAAACAGTTGCTGAAATATGATGTGTACGGGCAGAAAAAAGCCTTTGAAGATAAGTTTATTGCCTGGGCTAAGGGAAAGCCGGAATATGAAAACCTTTTCAAAGACTGGGAAAAAATTTATGCCGCCTGGCGACCTTATGCCAAACACCGTGTGTATATCAACGAAGGAATTTTCGGCTCATCGCTGCTGTCGTTTGCCGCTTCGCTGATTTCGCTGGAAAGAGCACTGGTAAAACCCGGCGTTTCGCAGGCTGATGTGAAAAAAGAATTGGATGCCGCCGATAAACAGCGAGCCGATTTTCTGAAAGAAGCCCATTTGCCTTCTGACATGAATATTGTGGCTTCCGTGCTGAAAATGTATTATGAAGATGTGGACAATGAACAACACCCCATCGGATTTTATTCATCCATAAAAGATAAGTACGGTTCATTGCAGGATGAATCAACGTATAAAAAGTTTGCCACGGACCTGTTCAAAAATACGTTTTTGCTTGACGATGCGCGGTGGAATGATTTTCTGAAAAAGCCCGATGCCGTACAGTTGCAGTCAGACCCGGCATTTGCCACGGCCAGCGCCTTTTTTACTAACTACAACAGCAAATATCAACCTCTGTTTCAACAGTTTTCGGCCAACAATACCGATTTGGGCCGCGTCTATCTGAAAGGTATTATGGAAATGGAACCGGCCAAAGCCAAAATGATGTATCCGGATGCTACATTCACAATGCGGGTTAGCTATGGAAGCGTAAAACCTTATCGCCCGCGGGATGCCGTTTTTTATGATTATGTAACCACATCGCGTGGACTGCTGGAGAAATACAAACCCGGCGATTATGAATTTGACCTTCCGGAGCGACAGATTGAGTTGATAAGGAAAAAAGATTTCGGGCAATACATGGATCCCGTAAGAAAAGACTTAGTCATCGGATTTATTACCACCAACGATATTACGGGCGGAAATTCCGGCTCGCCGGTGCTGAACGGCAGGGGCGAACTGATCGGATTGGCTTTTGACGGCAACTACGAGGCGCTGAGTCATAAACTTTCTTTCGACAAAGACCTGAACCGAACCATTTGCGTGGATGTTCGGTATGTTCTTTGGTGCATTGATAAACTGGGCGGCGCTTCGCATATCATCCGCGAACTGAAAATTGTGAAATAACCGAAGTACTGCATACGGCAGCAGGATTTGTTCCGAAAGTACGAATGCTGAAGGTCTCCGGAAAAAACCGGAGATTTTTCATTATAGCGGAGCTGTTTGATAAACCGATAAGTTGAGTGTATTTTTATGTTTCCGTTTCCGTGGCGTATCTTGCTGATAAAAGAGATTCCGTTGAGAATTTTTTTGATTTTCTGCCTGATGTTTCCTGTTGCGGCGGTGAGCCAGTACATTCCGTTCAGCGGCGCCACCGATGCGGGAGTTCAGTATAATTTTTCAAGGCAGCAACGTTTCGTAGTTTTAAACCACACACTGCAGGCGCAGTTGCATATTAACCGGCGCGACGCCTTGTACGTGTGGCTGGCCTATACCACAACCGGCCGCTTTAAAAATAAACTGACGGCAAGTGCCCGAAGCGTTTCGCAGTCGCCGCAAAGCCTTCCATTTCAAAACAAGTCGTCCATGCAGTTCCGGCATTTTTCTATTGGCTGGAAAAGGTATCTGAAAGGTACATATGATGCAGAAAGGCTGATTTCAGTGTATGCCCTGGCGGGTTTTGGAATTTTATTCGGTAATATAAAAAACCAACATATGCCGGCTGTAGATACTTCCCTTTATGCTGTGCCGGTATTGTTTGGCCGTTCTCAGTTTACGCGACTTACCTATGATGCGGGAATGGGTGCGGAAACACCCCTTGGCACAGATGCCTTTTTATACGGCGAAATCAAATGCTGGCTGGTTGCCGACGGATATCCCAGTATGTATTTAGTAAATAACAACCGCACACCCCGGATGGGGATGCTCAATTTGGGAATACGAATTTTGTTTTGAAGAGGATTTTGGCAAGTCAAATAATCGTTTACATGGCTCACCCCAAAATCATATAGCGATTCGACTTTCGGTTTTATTTGCTATACAGATGGAAATAGCTTAAGGAAAAGGGAAAACTAAGAATTATTAATCAGTGAAAAAAATAAAAATTGGTTTGAAGGTTTATTTGATAATATCAAAGAATCAGAATGGCTTTTAAACTCTAAAATCTGAAACTGAAATAAAAAAATCCGGGTTTAAAAAAAATTAAAGAAATTTAGTAACATTTTAGATACTCAAGCATAACTTTTATAAAATTACTTATTAGTTGTACCTTCACTAGATAAAATTTAGACTATGAAACAAATGATTCTGTTGTTTTTGTTAAGCTTACAGCTTAAAGGATTATCTCAGAGAGACCCTTTAATTTTAAAGAATCGAAAACTTAATATTCCCAATGAATTAGCTTCCGGTAATATTGGCTTTTCTGCATTTCATAGTAATTACAATGATAAACGGGAGTTTGAATCCCTTCAATCAATAACTGCAGTATTTTCCAAAGAAATTTACGATTCTTCGGGGAACTATAAAGACTCTGTTTTTACGGTACCTATTGATGGATTTTATCATTTTGACGCATTGGTTATTGTAGAAACGATAGGGTACAGTGGTCAGTTTGCAGATTTTAAGGCATCCATTTCAATCGCAAGTAAGAAGAATGAGTCCATTAAAGAGTGCGCTTCTTTCTCAGGCAATCCCCGAAACGTAAAGCTTGATGTATATAGAACAGAAATCCAAATGTTTTGCAACCTATATTTAAATAGAGGGGATAAGGTTCGGGTAAGAATTACTGGCGATGGTTTTGCAGGAAAAGCTGTGTATAATGGTGGCACTTTCAGTGGCTATAAAATTTTTTAAAAACTATCTGTACAAGTAAAGATATAAATCGAAACATTATAAGTTGTCCGTCATTATTTCAGCAAAAATTCTTGTTTCATATTTAACCTTCATTCATTAAAACCGGGTTTGCTTTTTTAGTTAACCTTTGAATTCTCAGGATTACAATAATTTAACTTCCTTTTTACTACGTAATGAACCCTGCATAAAAGCTGTTCCACAAGTCAAATGTTTAATGCATTCCTCTGTAAAGAGGGATGCGGCCGTTGAAAATTCTGTTTGAAAATTCGGTATTCGCAAAAAAAAGGCCGCGATGGTCTTTCCGGAAAGCTGATGCTGGATTTTTTGACATCAGGTATTTTGTATCTCAAACTTTTATAAGGTCTAGCGGCCATCCAGACGATGAATGCTTAAAATCTGACAGGTTCGTGCCCTTAGCCCCTTTAACTAATCGCAGAATCATGATGACATTCAACTCTTTTAATGGCTATACAGTTGAGGGTTTATAGATGACAAAAAAGCGAGAAATAACTGAATCATCGGCGCTAAAATGAAGAAATTCGTTTGATGGTTTATTTTCATCATACAATTAAAATGGCCTTTAAACTCCCAAATCTGAAACTGAACTCAGAATCCGGATTTCATTTCCCTCTGTTTGATTGGTAATTATTCCGGTTCCCGCTTTCTGACTCATCATCAATACGCCCATTTTACCAAGGTAGCGCCCCAGGTGAAACCTCCGCCAAAAGCGGCCAGCACAATCAGGTCGCCTTTGTTCAGTTCATGACGCCATTCCCATAAACACAGGGGAATAGTACCGGCGGTAGTATTTCCGTATTTCTGGATGTTGATCATCACTTTTTCTCTGGGCAGTCCGATGCGGGAGGCGGTGGCATCAATAATGCGCAGGTTGGCCTGGTGAGGCACCAGCCATGCAATATCGTCTCCGGTTAGTTTGTTGCGTTCCAGCAGTTCGGCGCTTACATCAGCCATTCCTTTCACGGCAAATTTGAATACAGTCTGGCCCTCCTGATATACATAATGTTCTTTGGCCAGCACGGTTTCCATACTGGCCGGCCTTTTGGATCCTCCGGCTTTCATGTGCAGATATTGACATCCGCTGCCGTCGCTTTTCAGGATGCTGTCCAGCACACCGTAACCCTCGTGATTTGGTTCAAGAAGTACGGCGCCGGCGCCGTCGCCAAAAATGATACAGGTGGTACGGTCGCTGTAATCTATGATGGAGCTCATTTTATCGGCTCCGCAAACCACTACTTTTTTATATCTACCCGATTCTACCAGCGATGCGCCAACCGTAAGCGCATACAAAAAGCCGGAACAGGCAGCTGAGAGGTCAAAACCCCAGGCATGTTTTGCCCCGATTTTGTCGCACACGATATTTGCAGTGGAAGGAAAAATATAATCGGGAGTAATGGTGCCCACAATAAGGCAATCAATTTCTTCGGGATGAATTCCTCTTTTTTCGCAAATTTGTTTTACGGCCGGCACAACCAAATCCGAAGTAGCCAGTCCCTCTCCTTTTAAAATTCTTCTTTCTTCTATTCCGGTACGGGTACGTATCCATTCATCGGTAGTATCTACCATCTTTTCCAAATCAAAGTTTGTCAGTTTGTCATCCGGCACATAACCTCCTACGGCGGTTATGGCGGCAGTCAGTTTTTTAGGCATGCTTTCACTGAATTTTTGATGCGTTCAAAGTTAAGGGTGGAGGGCCAAATCCGCAGAAAAACAATACATTGAATTTCATTAAAGGAAATGTATAATAACCGCAGCTTATTTTTTCAACGATTGTCTGATATTCGGTTCAGAGTTAATTATTTTGCAATATCATGATTGCTTTTTTAAAAGGACAATTCGTTTACAAAAGTCCGGCAGTGGCTTATATGGATGTACAAGGCGTGGGGTATGAAGTCAATATCAGCCTGAATACCTATTCACAGATTCAGCATCTGAATGAGGGGTTGCTGCATACGGTATTGATAGTGAGGGAAGATGCAAGATTATTATATGGTTTTTTTGAACCGGCCGAAAAAGAGATGTTTTTGCACTTGATCAGCGTTTCCGGAGTAGGCCCTTCTACAGCACGTATCATCCTTTCTTATCTCAAACCTTCCGAGCTGGCACGGGCCGTTATTCAGGGCGATAACAGGACCCTGGAAGCGGTAAAAGGCGTTGGTAAAAAAACCGCTGAAAGAATTGTCATGGAGTTAAAAGACAAAATGGCAAAATCGGATATGGATGTAAATATTTTGCCTGTGAAAAACAATACTTTGCGTAATGATGCGTTAAATGCTTTGACGGCTCTTGGAATTCAAAGACAGGCAGCCGGACAAGCCGTTGATAAGGTTATTCGTGAAAACCCGGAAATCAGTGTGGAAGATTTGATAAAAGCCGCTCTCCGTTCCCTTTGAAACCCTTTTTTAACTGAAAACTAACGTAGGAGAAAGACATTGAGTTTGTTGTTTTCTAATAATTTCCGGAAGTATCAATTTCTGTTTTATTTAATATTTTGCTTCAACGCTGAGGCACAAGCTTTTTTTTATCCCGATAAAAAGAAACAAAGCGCTGATACTACACGTTTTCCGTTAAATGACCGCAGGGGCGACCCCTACAGCTATCCCAACCGCAATGCTTTCGATTTCCGGGATACTTCTTTTATAAAAAGGTCCATAGAATACGATCCGAAAACCAAACAATATTACATTGTAGAAAAAATCGGAAACCGATACTATCGTACACCGGCCTCCTTTTCCATGGAAGAATTTGTACGGTTGCAGGGCCGAAAGGATGAAAATGATTATTTCAGAAAAAGGTCGCAGCTGCTGGCCAACCTGAACCGAAGACATTTTAAGCCTAAATTTAAAATTTCAAACGACTGGTTTAACCGGTTGCTGGGAGTTGGCCCCGATGGAAAAGTAAAGGTAGAAATCCGTCCCACCGGCTATGTTGAAATGCTGGCGGGTTATCAGGGTCAGCGAATTCAAAATCCTACTCTGCCGGAAAGAGCCCGTAACAACGACATTCTGGACATTAACATGAATTCACAGTTTCAGGTAGATGCCAGCCTGGGCGAAAAGTTACGCTTACCCATCAACTACAATACTCTGGCTAACTTCAATTTTGAAAATCAGCTGAAGCTAGACTACCGCGGTAAAGATGATGATATTGTAAAGCAGTTTCAGTTGGGCAATACAAGTTTTGCCACAAAAGGCACCCTGATTCCCGGGGCGCAAAATCTATTCGGAGTAAAAACACAGCTTCAGTTCGGCAAGTTGTGGGTTACTTCCGTGTTTGCCAACATGCAGTCGCAGCGACAGTCGCAAAACTTTCAGGGCGGAACAGCAGCCCAAACCTTCAGCGTAAAAGCCGATGAGTATGATGAAAACCGCCACTTCCTGCTGGCGCAGTATTTCCGCGACAACTATAACACGGCCATGAAGCAGCTGCCGGTCGTGAATTCCAAAGTGCAGATTTTACGTATTGAAGTGTGGGTAACGAACCGTACCGGTGCCACCACCGAAACCCGGGATGTGGTAGCCTTTATGGATTTGGGAGAAAGAAACCCCTACCGTACACCGCTGCTCAGCGGCTCAGGCGACGCATTACCCCGAAATGATGCCAACAACTTGTATTCGGTGCTGACGGCCAATCCCAACTTCAGAAATTCGGCAACAGTTCAGAATGAACTGGTCAATTTCGGACTGGTTCCCGTTCAGGATTTTGAAAAAACCTTTGCCCGTAAACTTACACCTACAGACTTTTATTTCAATCCGCAAATCGGGTTTATTTCGCTCAATCAACCTCTTCAGCCGGATGAAGTGCTGGGAGTAGCCTTTCAATATACCTATAACGGAAGAATTTATCAGGTGGGCGAATTTTCGCAGGACGTTCCGCCCGATACAACCGGAACAACTCAGCGGGTATTGTTTCTGAAAATGCTGAAAGCCACTTCACAACGTACCCAACTGCCTATCTGGGATTTAATGATGAAAAATGTGTATTCCGTAGGTTTCGGGCAACTGGAACGACAGGACTTTCAGCTGCACATTACATACGAAGAACCCAGCTTTGGAGAAAAACGTTATCTGCCGCCGCAAGACGTGCTTGACCCGTACAAAGGAATACCGTTAATAGCATTAACCAATTTAGACCGGTTAAATAATCAGAATGACCCTCAGCCCGACGGCATGTTTGATTACGTGGAAGGGTTTACGGTTATCTCATCGCAGAGCCGGATCATCTTTCCCGTACTGGAACCATTTGGCCGCGATCTGGATTATATTTACGCCAATCAGACACTGCGGGATAAGTATCTCTTTTATCCGCTGTATGATACCATTAAAGCCATAGCCCAAACCTATGCCCATCTAAATCGTTTCCGGATTTCAGGTAAATCACGCTCTTCAGGCTCAGCGTACGGAAGCGGACTTGCGGGGGGTCAAAATCCCGGCGGCCTGCCCGGCGCTACGTCCGGGGAATATCAGCTGGGTTTTAATATTCCGAGAGGCTCCGTAATTGTCACGGCCAACGGTCAGGTGTTGCAGGAAAATGTAGATTATGAAATTAACTACGACCTGGGAACGCTTCGCATAACCAATCCGGCCATCCTGAATTCAGGCATCCCCGTAAACATTCAGTATGAAAACAACCAGGCTTTCGGATTTCAGCAAAGAAATTATATGGGGCTCAGGTTGGATTATCTGGCCAATAAAAAATTGTCATTCGGAGGAACGATTGTTCGCCTGGGGGAAAGGCCTTTCTTTATAAAACAGTTGTATAATGAAGACCCTGTTCGGAATACCATGTTCGGCTTCGACCTGGACTACCGGAACAATTTGCCACGCCTGACGAAATGGTTGGATAAACTTCCTTTTTACTCCACCAAAGCCATGTCGTCTGTTACCGCATCCGTGGAAGCAGCTTATTTACAACCCGGCCATCCGCCCCAGATCAATGCCAGCCGAAGGGATAAGGGAGGTCAGGTGTATATTGATGATTTTGAAGGAACCCGAGCCAATTTGGATCTGCGCTTTCCTTTGATAAGCTGGGCGCTGGCTTCGGTACCGCAGGGCAACGGACTTTTTCCCGAAGCTTCGTTGAACAATGATTTACGAAGCGGATACAACAGGGCCCGTATTGCCTGGTATAATATTGAACCGAATCTACAGGAAAGAAGAAATCCCAACAATCCCTTACGAAATAATCCCGACGAATTGTCAAAACCGGAAACCCGTCAGGTTTTGCAAAGAGAAATATTCCCGTTCCGCACCGTACAATTTGGCGAAGGATTATTAACGACGTTTGATATTGCATTTTATCCGAGAGAAAAAGGACCATATAATTTCGAGGCTTCGCCTTCAAGAATAGATGCCAATGGCAGGCTGCGCTTTCCGAAACAAGCCTGGGGCGGACTGATGCGAAATATTGACCAGATTGATTTTGAAACCGCCAACATTGAATTTATAGAATTCTGGCTGCAGGATCCTTTTATTGAAAACAACAGAAACCCCAACGGCGGACAACTTTATTTTAATCTCGGAAATATTTCGGAAGATATTCTGAAAGACGGCAAACGCATGTATGAAAACGGACTACCCACGGCCCGAAACAATGCACCGGTAGATAATAATACGGTATGGGGCAAAACACCGGCAAACCCCATGCAGATTACCAACGCCTTCAGTAACGACCCGGGCGACAGGCCTTTGCAGGATGTGGGCCTTGACGGATTGAGAGATGAGGAAGAAAAAGTAAAATTTTCTGCTTATCTCAATTCGCTGCAGTCTGCCTTCGGAGCTTCGTCGCCTGTTTATCAAAACGCCCTTAAAGACCCTGCGGGAGATAATTTCATCCCTTACCGGGATCCGTCTTTTGACCAGGGAACACCGGCCGGCATTCTTCAGCGATATAAAATGATCAATAATCCGCAAGGCAACTCCGTTATAGCCGATAATAACACTCAGTTTATTAATGCCTTTACGCAATATCCCGATCAGGAAGAATTTAACCGGGATAATACCATGAATGAGGTAGAAGAATATTTTCAGTACAGAATTGATCTGAAGCCCAACATGCTGCCGGGCATCACCCCTTATCTCACCGATGTGCGGGTAGTACCTGTGCGGCTGGCCAACGGACGAACCCGGAATGAAAAATGGTATCTGTTCCGCATTCCCGTAGAACAATATCAACTGAAAGTAGGTAATATTCCCGACTTAAAATCCATACGTTTTATCCGGATATTTTTACATGGCTTTGAAGATACCATTGTACTGCGATTTGGAAAACTGGAACTGATCAGAAACCAGTGGAGAAAATACCGCCAGGTGATAGACACCACCGGCAGATACGTGAATTTACCCAATCCTGATCCTACAGTTGTTAATACCCTTGCGGTAAATATTGAAGAAAATGATCAGCGCCAACCCATCCCATACCGCATTCCTCCCGGTATTGAACGGCAGCAACAACTCAGTAATAATAACGTGCCGTTACTGCTCAATGAGCAGGCGGTGAGCCTTCAGGTATGCGGCTTGTCGCAGAATGAAGCCAGAGGAATTTTTAAAACCGTTAACCTCGACATGACGCAGTACAAAAAACTGCAGATGTTTGTGCATGCCGAATCGGTGCCGAATTACGAGCCGATAATTTTCGGACAACTGTGGGCCGTTATCCGTATTGGAAATGATTTTTCTTCCAACTACTATGAAATCAAATATCCTTTGCATATTACGCCTTTTGGCGAAAGAGACAGCGCTAAAATCTGGCCGGAAAAAAATAATCTGGATTTTGAACTGGATATTTTAACCCGATTAAAATCAAACCGAAACCGCCTTGGCATTTTGCCTTCGCAATTTTACAGCGAACGAATGCCTGACGGAAGAGTGTATGGTATAATCGGTAATCCGAATCTGGGACAAGTTCGGGGTATTCTGCTCGGCGTACTGAATACCGAACAGGAGTCCATGTGTACGGAAGTATGGTTTAATGAGCTCCGCTTATCGCAACTGGATGAAAACGGAGGCTGGGCTGCCAATGCCCGGGTAGATTTTCGGTTGGCCGATCTGGGCACGCTGACGTTGAACGGTACAGCCCGAACCAAAGGGTTTGGTACGCTGGAACAAAGGGTAAATGAACGAAGCCGCGAAGACGTTTATACCTTTGACGCAAATGCCAATATTGAAGCCGGAAAGCTGCTTCCGAAACAACTGGGGTTGCAGATTCCTGTTTATGCCGGCTTCAGCTATCGCATCAGTAACCCCGAATACGATCCTTACGACCTGGATATAAAACTGAAAGAAAAACTGAAACAGGCGCCGGGCGAAAAGAAAGATTCCATCCGTAATGATGCGGTAGATGTTACAGTGATCAAAACCGTGAATCTGACGAATGTACGTAAAACAAAAACAGACGGTAAGAAACCGAAAATCTGAGCCTGACCAATTTTGACTTCAGCTATTCTTACATTCAAACATTAACCCATAATCCGCTTATCGAAAAAGACGAACTACGCCGTACGCGGGGAGTGTTGGGTTATACCTATGCGCCGCAGGCCCGCAGCCTTGAGCCGTTTAAGAAATTCATAAAATCCAAATCGCCCTGGTTATCGCTTATCAGAGATTTCAATTTCAACTATGCCCCGTCGCAGATTTCATTCAGGGCCGATTTACTGAGGCAGTTTGGAGCAACACGGTTGCGAAATATAGGCGGAGGTCCTTACAAAATACCCGAAACGTTCAATAAATATTTCACCTTCGACCGCTACTATATTCTGCAATGGCCGCTTACCCAATCGTTGAATATTGATTTTTCCGCCATCAACAATGCCCGTATTGATGAGCCTTTCGGTCATATTGATACCAGAGCCAAAAAAGATTCCGTCAGAAAAAATGTACTGAAAGGAGGGCGAAATACAAATTACCGGCAAGACCTGACTATCAATTATCAGTTGCCTACGCAAAAAATTCCGTTACTGAGCTGGACGGCCATCCGCGCCAGTTATAATACCAGATACAACTGGGTGGCAGCTTCATTGCTGGAAAGAACACCCGAAATCAATCTTGGGCATACTTTGTCCAACACGCAGACCCGAACCCTGAACGGCGAATTCAAACTTGAAGAATTATATTATAAATCAAGGCTTCTGCGGGCTATACTGGCCGATAATAACACCAACATACCCGGCATGCCCGGAAGACAAAACGACGGTGATAAAAAAGGGAAAAAGGAAAAAGACAAAGGAAAAAACAATAAAGAAAATATAAATGTAAAGACGGAAGAGCAGAAAACACAAGTTGAAGACTTTATATTTCCGACGCAACAGCAACAGCAGAGTGCAGAGCCCAAAGCCGATACGATTCGAAACAAAAAAGGAAAAATCATTAAAATCAAAAAGCCCAAAAAGAAAAAAGAAAAAAAGCAAAAAGAGCCGAAAGATCCTAACCGGTTACCCGAAGTCGGGAAATTTGCGAAATTCTTTGGCCGGATTTTAACTTCCGTAAAGCGGGTAGGCGTTCAATATACCGAAGACATGGGAACGACGCTGCCGGGGTATATGGACAGCACAAGGATTTTCGGCTACAATCCGCGCAGCAGACAACCCGGATTTGATTTCATTTTCGGTTATCAGCCCGATACCAACTGGATAAACCGAATGGGCGCCCGGGGATTGTTCTCAACCGATACGTTGGTTACCAAACTGATTCAGCAGCGCTACAATCAGCGACTGAATATGACCGCACAGGTAAGTCCGTTCCGCGATTTCAATATTGATATCACATTAGATAAAACATTCGACAAGCAATATTCCGAACTGTACAAGGATACGAGCAAATTTGATAACATAGGGCTTACCCGGCTGAATCCCTATGCCATGGGCAGTTTCAGTATCAGCTACATTTCATTCCAGACTTTGTTTACACGATTTAATCCCGAAGAAGTTTCCGAAAACTTTAAAAAGTTTGAAAGCTACCGTTCCGTTTTATCCAAACGTCTCGCTGCTTTGAATCCTTACCAGGGGGGTGTAATTGATCCCAACGACCCGGAATATTATAAAGGATACGGAAGGTATGCGCAAGATGTTGTTATACCGGCATTCCTTGCGGCTTATACCAAAAAAGATCCGCAAAAAGTAACCTTAATGAAAAGCAGCAACCCGAATATTCGTTCCAATCCCTTTGCTGGACTGATACCGTTGCCCAACTGGACCATTACCTATAACGGCTTATCCCGCATACCGGGACTGGATAAAATATTTACCAATTTCAGCATACGGCATGGCTACCAGAGTACGCTCAGCATGAATAGTTTTAATACGGCATTACTGTTTCTCGACCCCCTCCGTGTCGGTTATCCGTACTTCCGCGATACTTTGACCGGAAATTATATTCCCTATTTCCTGGTGCCTAACATTACGATACAGGAAGCCTTCAGTCCGTTGCTTGAGGTGGATATCACCTTTACCAACCAAATCAGCACACGGTTTGAGTACAGCAAAAGGCGCCAGCTTAGCCTGAGCCTGATAGATTATCAACTCGCCGAAAATCAGTCCACCGAAATAACCTTTGGTTTCAACTGGAGGCGGAAGGGATTTCCCGGGCTTTCGCAAATTAAATTCGGCAAAAAGGAATTTCAGTTGGATAATGATGTAAATATTCGTTGCGATATCAGTGTCCGCGATGATGCTACGGCCAACAGTAAATTAGATCAGCGCATGGCCTTCGGCACGGGAGGTCAAAAAGTGATTCGCATTGCACCCTCCATTGATTATGTACTGAATAACCGCATTAATCTTCGCCTGTTTTTTGAACAAAACCGAAACATTCCGAAAATCAGCAACGCCTTCCCGGTATCCAATACAAGAGCGGGAGTTCAGATCCGGGTATCACTGGCGCAATAATCAGAAAGAGCTTAAGCTTCAGGAAAATTTTCCTATGTTTTCAGGTTGAATATTATTACACCATTTTTATTTCACATATTTTTAATCATCTGTTTATCCCGGTTCTGCATCTTTAATGAAAATACCGGCTGAATGAAAGCACAGGTGTTTCGTTGGCAGTTATTTCAAATCAGTCTGTTTTATAAATGAAAAAAGCCATCTCCATATCAGTCCGGTTCGATTCGCCCGAACTTATCAGTCATCTGGTTGAACAATTAGCTCGTTGCATAAGCCATGACGGATATTTCCGGCAGTGGGTGCCGTACGGATATGTTGCTGTTGATTTTTCTTTCACGGAAATTCATGTAAGCGGCATTATAATACTTGAAGATGAATTTTCCGATGGCGTTTCCATGCCATTCACAACCTGTTATATGTATGTTTGTACCAGAGAAATGAATGAGCCATTTAAAATGTTCTGTGGCTTGTCTTTCAATTGACGTTACTGAAGGTTATTTTGTTGACATTCTGTGTTCAGTATCGAAATGGTTTGTTTATACAAATCTTTTGCTCATTACAGTGAGTTGACAATACTCATTGCTCCAAACTCAATTTATTTTCACAGAACTCCGGTTAGATGAAACATCAGACTTATCTCATAGGAATCGTAAATCAAATTAATAAGATGAAAACTTAGGATTTTTGTTTTAAAGGTGGATAAGATTTTGGCGGATAAGTATTTTTTCGTCAAAGATGTGAAAAAAGCGTCACTACAACCCGATAAGGAAGTACATTGAAGAGCGTGACGGCGTGTAATACCGGGCAGCCATAGCAAAGAATAAACACTGATAACCGGACTAACCGGCATACCACGTACCTGCATATAATGGATGCAGGGCATTTTCAACTGCTACAACCGGAAATGCAACCGCTCTTTAATATCTATTAATTTCATTCAGGCTTCCTGCCCCAACCACAAAGCGCCGCCGATACTGTTGCGGGAAGCGCCGGTTACCGAAGCCAGCACCGTATATTCCTGACGCCAGCGCAGCACGCCGATAAACGCCATAATCAGCGCTTCTTTGTAATCAATTATCCGGGCATCGGGAACTACCGTTTCTATATCTGCTTTGCTCAAATGTTCTTTGAGGCGGCTTATCAGAAAGGTATTGTGTGCGCCGCCGCCGGTAACCAGCAGTCTTTTTTTTCTGTTGGTAAAGGGAATGATTTGCTGCAGTGAACGACCGATTTGTAATACAATATGTTCGGTATAGGTTCTCAGAGCATCGGCCGGACGGGCACAAAATTTTATTACCAAAGGAAAAACCACATCGGTGCCGAATTCGTTGGCCAGCGATTTCGGATAGGGTTTTTGATAATATTCCAGCCGATTCAGTTCCTGCAGGCATTCGATATGGAGTGTTCCCGATGCGGCAAGATTTCCGGACTCGTCAAATTCCATTCCGGCTTCGCCGGCCAGCATGTTCAGTACCCGGTTTGCCGGACAAACGTCAAAGGCAATAAACCGTTCGGCATTTACGGTTATGTTGGCAATACCACCCAGATTGAGATAAGCGTCATAATCGCCGAGCAAAAGTTTTTCGCCGATGGGAACAATCGGTGCGCCCTGGCCCCCCAGCGCTACATCCAGCGCCCGCAGGTCAGATACGACGGGTAGCCCTGTTCGGGCAGCTATGGCAGCGCCATCGCCTAACTGTGCCGTCATCATCCCGGATGGATTATGAAACGTAGTATGACCGTGTGAAGCTATCAGCGAAACCTGAAAATGAAGCTGATTTTCCTCAATAAAACGGTTGACTTGTTTGCCAAGATAATGCCCGTATTCTGCATGTAACATCAGATAATCCTGAGCCGAAAGTGTGGTGGCTGATTTCAGCCTGTGTTGCCAGTATGAATTATAAGGATAACAGGCGGCATGCGTCAGGTCAAACTTCCAGCTTCCGTTTTCCTGCCGGAACGACGCAAAGGCAATATCCAGCCCGTCCAGTGAGCTGCCGCTCATCAATCCGATAGCGCGGTAAATCATAATTTAAAATTTAGCAATAACCCATTAGCTTTGCCGCAAGTTACATTTCCGTTTCGGCTTATGAACGATAAGCCCGGATATTCTGAAAATTCAACTCATGGTTCATCACCTCAGCAAACATCACTCGCTTGTCAGCAACTGGATTGCGGAATTGCGTGACAGTCAAGTGCAGACCGACCGGATGCGTTTCAGACGAAACCTGGAACGACTGGGAGAAATTATGGCTTACGAAATCAGCAAGACACTTCCCTATGAAGAAAAAGAGGTGCAAACCCCTTTGGGCACGGCTACGCAAAAAGTGCTGAAAGAACAACCCGTGCTGGCTACCATTCTCCGCGCCGGTTTGCCCATGCATCAGGGTTTACTGAATTATTTTGACAAGGCCGACAATGCATTTATCTCGGCTTACCGAAAACACCATAATGACGGCAGCTTTGAAATCAGTCTGGAATATCTATCCTGCCCCGACCTGGAAAACCGCATTGTGATTCTGTCAGATCCCATGCTGGCCACCGGATCTTCACTGGCAAAAACGATTCAGTTTCTGAAAGAAGAAGGAAAACCCGCCGTACTTCATATCGTTACTGCCATTGCCTGCACGGTTGGTATTGAGCATGTAAAAAGCGCTGAGCCCGATGCCATCATCTGGTGCGGCGATATTGATGATGAGCTCACCGCCAAGGGTTATATTGTACCCGGCCTTGGCGATGCCGGCGACCTGGCCTTCGGCGCCAAAGTGCAGTATTGAATTCCTAACAAGAATTTCTCCCCGTCAAGCGGCATAAGTTTCTGTTAATAAGGCTGAAATGAGCAGCATAAATATGTTTTTTGAAGTCTGAACTAAGATTACTAATTTTAAATTTTCTTTTCTGAAAACATAGCGGTTCATTTTGTAAATTGTATGAATGTGTGCAGGATTGAAAACTTTCGTGGAATGAAAATAATACCGTTTTTTGCGGCTTTTGTTTTACTTGCCACTCCGGGTAAAGCACAGGATCCGAACTTTTCACAGTTTTTTGCATCGCCCCTTACGCTGAATCCGGCTTTGACGGGGAAATTTGACGGCATACTGAGAGTGGCCGGAAATTACAGAGACCAGTGGCCGACGATCAACAATGCTTTTGTCACCAAAACGGTTTCGACGGATTTCGGAATTCTCAAAGGCCGCATACCGGACATTGACCAGTTTGGCGTTGGCATATTAGGCGTGACAGACAGGGCGGGGGATGGCGTGCTGGTGACGAACTACGGCGGCCTTTCGCTTTCCTATCATAAAGGGCTTGATGAAAACGGGCACCATCAGATCGGAGCCGGCTTTCAGGCGGCCTTTACCAACAAAAGACTTGATGTTACCAAACTGGTTTTTGAAGATGAATTAACTCCCTTTGGATTTGTGCCCGGCTCAACACAGGAAATTTTTGCCGCCCGACAAATCAGCGTAAGTTATCTTGACGTGAATGCCGGCATATTCTACAACGGCAGCACCAACGGGTATAACAATTTTTATCTCGGCGCTTCCATGTATCATATCAACCGTCCGCAGGAGTCGTTTCAGGGGGGACAGTTTCTGCTGCAACCAAGGGTAACGTTTCAGGCCGGCGGAAAACTACCGGTTGGATATAATCATTTTCTCCATTTTTCCGCTATACACAGCCGCCAGGCTAATGCCCTGAATACCGTAGTAGGAGGGGCCTTTTCTTATAATGTGAATCAAAACGAAGAAAATCCCACGAATCTTTATATCGGCTCGTGGTACAGGCTGAATGATGCCGTGATTCCCTACCTTGGTTTTGAGTTCGGCAGCTTGCTGTTTGGCGCAACATATGATATCAATATTTCGGATTTAAGGCCGGCTTCCAACGTGAGAGGAGGGCTTGAACTTTCGCTTATTTACATTAAAAAACCCACCGACCCGTTTGCCAAAAAACTAAACTGCCCGAAGTTTTAGTTAGGAGTTTCAGATTTTTTGGTTTCATATCTTGATTTTTTTTTCCGCAATATTCCACTATGGGGCATTAAACCAAACATCCAAATTAAAAAGTAATTAAAAAAAGTGCAAAATTGTTGATTTTTAATGTTTTAAGTTAAAATATTTAATTTCTGAATTATAATACGATTCGTCCTAAAAAGTAATGTTTTGACAATTACAAGTCATTATTATGTTAATTAGCAAAAAATACATGCCTAATTAGAGTTAAAAGCCAATTAAAAATCTATAAATCAAATATTTATCTTTTTGTAATCAGCAAAATAATTATTGCCAGCTATCATCATTATTTCTCAAAAAAACATCTATAAAAATGCCCTTTTTTGGAATTTAGGTGGCACTTTAGGTGGCATTTAGGTGGCAAAACCTATGCAAAAAAATGGCCCGAAAAAAGGGCTTAATTGCAATTTTTTGCAGAGTTGAGAGGGGATAAATGCACTTTTATGCAAGTTCAAAATAGCTTTATTTTATTACAAAAATTTGAAAATCAAATTATTAAATGTTTCCGCATGCGTGAAACTATGCGTGTGTGCGCAAAAATGTGGTCTTGTGGAATGAAAATTATATTGTTGAATTAAATCGTAAAGATGCTTTTACGATAGCGATCGTAATAATATTATCTACATGTATATCTACAGGTTGATGATGTGAATTTTGACTGACAAGTTTGACATACTCTTTTCCGAATTCTGATTTTTGCACATATTTTATTGTAATTATTTGATCACCATTTAAATCGATTCCCAATACATACATTTCGCCCCAGAAAATATTTTCTTTGTTAGTGATTTTGTAAAATATAATATCACCTCCTTTTAAAAGTGGGTGCATAGAATCACCAGTTACTCTTATGGCACCGTCGCACCGAGGGAGACCAGGAATAATAAAATAATCTAATGCCTGTAACTTTTGATTTTGCATAAATAATGAAAGTCCGACAGTTGTATCTATATCATAAAATGGAATTAATTGAACTTCAACATTTTTTTCTCTATTTTTGGAATAATAATGCTGAATTTCTGTCCTTTTTTCTATCGGTCCAACTCCTCTAAAAAACCATTCTGTATTAAGATCATTAAATGTTGAGAGAAATTTCATTAAGTTATCTTCAGTAATTCCATTCTTTTGGCTTAAAATACCATTAGATATGCCTGTTAACTTGTAAAACTTTGTTTTGCTAATTCCTTTATACTTAATGTATTCTAAAATTCTTTTCTTAAGAGTTGAAAAATCTCTCATAAAAATTTGGTTTTAATGAAATATCTCATTTTCTTTGTTTTTTCTCGGAAAACAAAATTTTGAAATGGTTAAAAATACAACAAGAAATAAACAATTACAATACTCAATTGAAAAAAATTCTAAATCCGTCTTTATATGCCAATTGGCTATAAAGCATAATGTTTCAACAGTTTTTGTACGATACGCCATCAATGGCATACGAAACAGCGAGCTTGCTAAAAAAATCAGGAGAGAATTTTTTGAAAAAATGAAAAAAAACAACAATGCATCGTTGTTATCAACTCTTTAATGAACGAATAGGCATTGAAGCAAAATACATATACGTAGGGCGCAGCTCTAAATTATCCATTCCGGAAAGTCTACAATTATGCAGTTATGATTCATTGAATTATCGCATTAAAAACGGATATATAAAAGTTCTCCGCCCATCCGGAAGGAACCAATCACTACTATTAGATTTTGAAACCTTGCCAGACCAGTGGAAAAAGCTTTGTATAGAACGCTTTGGTAATCCCGAAAGCCCTGTGAAAAAAAGCCTTTTCCAAGAATACTACAAAAAAGACCAGGAAGCCTACTTATATTATTTAGGGTATAAAAAAACGAACGGTAAGCGCCTTACCAACGAACAAATAGAGCAATACACATTAAACGCCAGCTGCCTGAATACATTAAATCGATTGTATAATGTCAGTACCTCACTTCGCCGAAGTCTGAGGGCTGGCATTGGCCCTATAAAAGCCATAAACGGAAAAACATATCCGAGTTGCTGGCAGATAGCCGTTGCCGAACTCAACCGAATTCGTGATATAATTCCACACACTTTACCCGAGCATGAAGATAGTCTGAGAAAATTGCTCAAGAAATACAAACAACAAGGTTACAAGGCATTACTAAGCGGAAAGCTCGGAAATATGAACCGCAGAAAGGTAGATGACGCCGTTATTGAATTACTTAACGCCTTGTTTGCCGGTCAACACTATAAACCCACTTATTCCGATGTAGTAAAAACGTATCATGCCTTTAAGTCGGGATATATTGAAATATTGAAAAACGATGATTCAGGAGAGTGTTATGACCCAAAAGACTATCCCGAAATAAGCGAGGCTACAATATACAGATATTTATCTTCTTGGTATAACCGGGTGGGCAACGAGCATAAACGACCCAATAACCGACAGGTATTAGTGTGTAAGTATATAACCCCTCACAGCTTTACCCGTCCGAAATATGCGGGCAGCATAATCAGCGTTGACGACCGCCAGCCTCCTTTTGCTTACATAGACCGCAACGGAAACCGGCAAAGGCTTTGGGCGTATATGGCGATAGATTTAGCCAGCGAAGCCTTTACAACCTGGGTATTTGGCGAAAGCAAGGAAGGTATTATCCTGGATTTTTACCGGCAGATGATTCGCAACTATCACCAATGGGGTGTTTCGCTGCCGGCGGAGATAGAGGGGGAAATCAGCCTTAACAGTAAGTATGTTGAATCTTTTTTGAAAGAAGGAGAGCTGTTTCAGTTTACGCATTTCAGCGCCAACAATGCCCGAAGCAAGCGGATTGAGCGCTACTTCCGCGACCTTAGATACAACATTGAGAAAATACGTCAGGGATGGCTGGCCCGGCCGGTGGGTATGAGCGAAGCCAATAGTTGGAACGATGAAGAACGAATTCCCACCCTACCGAAAGAGCAAATTATACGCCAGTGTTTAGCCGATATAGAGGCCTGGAATAATTCGCCACACAGCGTTATAGAGGGTAAAACCCGCTGGGAGGTGTTTATAGAGCAACAGAACCCGAAACTATTACCCATCAACTATCATGCCGCGTTGAAGTATTTGGGTTACGAGACCCGCACCAGCTGTAATGCGGGCCAGATAAGGCTGAATAACGGAATGTATTTGCTGGGTATGAATGGCAAGCCTTCGTTGGGAGAGGAGCTGATACACTATATGGAGCAAATAGAGGGGAGAGAAATAACAGTTCGATGGATAGATAACGAGGACGGTTCGGTAATGGCTGCGCAAGTGTATAAAGATGGTGTGTATATATGCGATGCCGTACCCAAACCGCTGTACAGCCGCGCCAGAATAGAGCGAGGCCCCGAGGATCGCCATCTGCAACAGGTCATGTGCGCATACGTTGCCACGATAACCAAATTCATTAAAGACAAAAAGAATGCGGTGCAAAACATTACGATAATTCAACACACAGAAGAGCCGAAAAGAAGAAAGCATGTGTTCAAAATACTGTGCAGCGAGGAAGGGGTAGAAGAAACCAGAGAAGTGATAGGCAAAACGCCTCCGCATGAACCCAAGCAGGAGTACAAATTTGACTACAACCTTGCTGAAAAATTTTAAACATAAAAACTACACTTATGCTGCAACTCACATCCGAATTCAAAAAAAAGGTACTCGAGGCGCTAATGGCGCAGCGGGCTAACTACGACGGCAGCGATGCCGCATTCAGTAAAACAATTGGTATTAACCAAGCTGTATTCAGCCAACTCAAAAACGGTAAAACCGAAGGTCTGGTAAAAGACAGCCAATGGCTGAACTGGGCCAGAGAATTGGGCATAAGTCTGCACGAAAGAGAGTGGAATATTGCCCGTACAGCCGTGCTTAACGTGATTGAACAGGAAGTAAAGTTTTGCAAACGATACGCTAAAAGCAGAATCTGTGTGGACGAATGCGGAATCGGCAAAACATTTACGGCAAAATATTTAAGCCGTACCCTTAAAAACTGCTTTTATGTTGATGCCAGTCAATGTAAATCCAAACAACACTTTGTACGAACGCTGGCCAAAACCCTAGGTGTTGACCATACCGGAAAATACAACGAGGTAAAAGCTAACCTTAAATATTATATCAAAATGCTGCCTTCGCCGGTGATTATTGTTGACGAAGCCGGCGACCTGGAATATCCTGCCTTGCTCGAGCTAAAAGAGTTGTGGAATGCCACAGACGGGGCTTGCGGCTGGTATCTGATGGGAGCCGATGGGCTGCGGGCTAAAATAGAGCGCGGTATTGCAAACAAAAAGGTGGGTTTCCGGGAGTTGTTCAGCCGCTTTAGCGAAAAATTTACATCCATCGTACCGGCAGACAGGCAGGAAAAACTGGCTTTTTACCGGCAGCTGATTACCGATGTATTATCCGCCAACATGGCCAATAAAGCACAATTAGAAAAAATCGTAAAACGTTGCCTTACCACCGATGAAATTGGCCACATAGGCGGCCTTAGGCGAGCAGAAGCTCTTTTAATCCTGAACACTCAGTAAAAAACATGAGAGCCATTTCTACTAAAACGCTAATCAATAAAAACATATCAAACATTTTAACTATTGATGATCCAAAGCTTTCGAGCGCTATTGGAGAGGCGGAAGCGAAGGGTATTTGGTTGATTTATGGGCCGGAAAAAAACGGAAAAACCTGGTTTGCCCTAACTCTTGCCAAATCGCTATGTAATCATCATAAAGTGGCCTATATAAGCGCCGAGGAAGGAACTGATAAAAGCTTAGTTAATGCTCTGAAAAGAGCTTCATTGAACGGAACAGAAAATATAAAATGGTATCCCTATATCGCCATGAACGATATACGGCGTATGATGATAAAACGCAACAGCCCTGATGTGGTGATAGTGGATAACCTTACTGTGTACATAGACGAACTAAGGCCTGCGGACATGAAAAACCTGCTGCATAGCCTAAGAGATAAGCTGATAGTGTTTATAGGACATGAGGAGCGGAAAGAGCCCTACCCTGCCACGGCGCGAATGGCCCAAAAAATAGCCAAAGTATATGTGCATGTAAAAGGCTTGCAAGCTTTTGTGATAAGCCGCTTCGGCCCCGGCGGCGAGCTGATCATGGCAGAAAAAAAAGGAAAAATTTTCTGGGGCTAAAAAATGAAAAAGTATGAAAAATTTAACCAATGCCCAACAAATGATAATCTTCCGCGAGGAAATTAAACAGGAAATATGCCTTGTATTAAACATTTCCCCAAGGCAGTATCACGAATTCCAAACTGCCGTTGCCAAAAGTTATGTTTTATTAATGACACCCGAAGGCGCCGAAGCTGTTCACAAAATACTCAACAGCGACATTTATTGGGCATGGTGGAAAATAAACTGGGCCGTACGCGACGAAGATTGGCTGAAAAATCATTTCTCGATGGAAATAAACCCTAGAGGAAATCTGATAGGCGGTATGCACACCGATGCATATTATTACTGGCAAATTACGCATGATGTGCATCACCTCGCCAGTCAGCTATCGGAATACGGCGTCCTCTTCAAAAAAAGCTTTGAGCAATTAAAACGATTTATCCATGTATGATATGAATACACTGATTGCGATCAAAAAGGCCGAAAAATATCTCTCACAGGTTATAGGCAAAAGAGTTCTGATTGTCATTAAACAAAACGATTACCGGTGCATAGATATAGCCGACAAAGCTGCCAAAGAAGCCGTTTGCGCCGTTTACAAATTAACCTGGGATGAAATCAATAAAAAAACACGGTGCAGCCAAGCTGTCATACCAAGACAGGTTTACCAGTATATTATGGTAGAAACATTCGGCATTCACAAAAACGAAGTAGCCAAAGAAACCCAACTGCACCGCACCACCGTGTTGCACAACATTAACACCATAAAAGGGTATTTGAATATTAAAGATCCGTTGGCAGAGAGAATTAAAACGGCCGTTGAGTTCGCTAAATATTTGTTTCAAAAATATTATGAAGATGCGTTTAATGATACTTAACCCGACACTTGTGGCGTTGATTCGCCTCATGGATTTAATATTAACAGAGGAGCCGGCCAACGTGCAGGACAGATTGTGGCGTTGCAACCTGTTCGACCTTTCGCTCAGGCTCAAACAAAAAGCCATCATCCCGAAACGCACTTATACGATGCAGCTCAAAGAAAGCGAAGCGCTTACCCTGCATTTGCTTTGGTTACACTGCCTGCAGCATAAAAGTATCATACCGGCAGATTTTTATATACTCAATCAGCTAAACGCATTAAATATGAAGGTTTGTCAAAAAATTGGATTATGAAAACACCCTTTTACCTCTTTATCACAATAGCAGCGGCATTTTTGATAAAAAGTCTACTGTACTTCGTTCAGCTCAGAAAATACAAGGCGGCTTTACGCCGCCATAAAAAATTCCCCAGAGCTATAAACTTCAACTATAAAAAACCCGTATTTCTTAACGCAAAACGAAAATTATGAGACAAAAGAAAAAAATCATAACGTCTGTTACACAACTTGAAGCCGAACAGGCCCTGGCCGAATTCAGCCAAACCATTGCACGTTTGCAAACGCTTGAAGGAAAAATGAACAGCGAACTCACAAGCATCAGATCAAAATATGAAAGTCAGATTCAATCCCTACAGGCACAAAAAGAAGAAGCCTTTGAAAAACTGCATGTATTTGCTCTGGAGCACCCCGAACTTTTTGAAAACAAACGCAGCATAGAGTGGACAATGGGCCGATTTGGCTTCCGCATGGGCACACCCAAACTGAAAACCCGTACCGGATATAAATGGCCCGCAGTGTTGGAGCTGGTAGAGCAAAAGGCCCCGGAATATATCCGAATTAAAAAAGAAATAGACAAAGAAGCGCTGATAGCCAACCGGGAGCATCTGAACTTGAAAGAGCTGGGCGTGGAAGTGTCGCAGGAAGATACATTTTATGTGGAGCCGGCATTAGATGTGGTAAGCATGTAGTGAGTAGTTTTTACATCAGGCGGGGCGTTTCTACGCCCGGCATTTCCCGAACCCGTTTATAGTGTCATAAAGCTCCGGACATGCCCCTGTTAAACTTTCGGTGGCATGTGGTTAAAACCGATGACTTCATGGAAAGAAGCAAGCGACATGACGCGATATGGGGTTTTTCTGAAACAGAAGGCTAATCCGGATAGGCTGGCATACCCGAATGTATGCCACTTTTTATAAAATGTTGGTATACTATGACCATAACACTATTATCCGCAAAAAATTCGTGCGTGTAAAAACTATTTAAACAGCGTATAAATATGAAACAAAAGCGATTGAAAATATACCTGTCGGGCCGGGTAACGGGAGATGCCCGCGAGGATGTAGAGCTAAAATTTGGCAAAGCAGAAGAGCAGTTAGCGCTAAAGGGCTACGAGGTAATAAACCCTACCAAACGCGTGCATGCAGATGAGAAATGGGATCTGGCCATGCGGCAATGTATTGCTGATATGATGCAATGCGATGCGCTGCTGATGCTGCCCGACTGGAAAACCAGCCGCGGCGCAACCATTGAACACAAACTGGCCGAATGGCTGAACATACCGATATACTATGACGCCAAAGAACTATAAATACCAAGACATAGCAGATCGGGTGCAGGAGCTTTACTTAACGGTGCCGCTAAAAACCCTTGCCCGAAAACTGGGCGTAAGTCAAATAACCGTTAGGCGAAGCCTCAAATATTTAAAACTTACCATACCCGAAGCGCTTGCCCAAGAGCGCAAACAAAAGGGCATGTTTCGCAAAGGAATGGCGCCTGCCAACAAAGGAAAAAAAATGAGCCCCGAATTAAAACAACGCGTGGCACATACATTTTTCCAAAAAGGACACAAGCCCCACAACACCAAATATGACGGCTGCATAACCTTACGCAAAAAGTGGAACGGTAAGCAATACTATTTTATACGCATAGGCGAAAAGAAATGGGAGCTGCTGCACCGGCATATATGGGAGCTGAATTACGGAGCTATACCCAAGGGGATGAACGTAGTATTTAAAGACGGAAACCCCCTGAATGTACAACTTGATAACCTGGAACTAATCATCAAATCCGAAAACCTGAAACGTAACAGGGCCGCTTTTCTATCGCAAACCAAAGAAGTGCGCGATGTAAAACAGTTGATTAACAAAATAAACGATACCATTAAAAAAAAACGAAAACTATATGAAAAACAACACACTACAAGAGCTGAACAACAACCTGTTTGACCAACTAAGGCGGCTAAACAGCGATATGAGTGCAGAAGAGTTGAAACAAGAAATAGAGCGCGCCAAAGCCATGAGCGCATTGGGTACGTTAATAGTAAACAACAGTAAGGTGGTGCTATCGGCCTTAAGGCTGAAAAACAGCGGGCAATCGGATGAGGAAGATACCGAAAAATTGCTGGGTTTATGATGAAAAGATACGTGATAACACATGAGGCTATTAGCGGCCGTATAGTGGTGGACTACCTGAACGGCAAAATAGCCGTTATAAGGCTGGATGAAGCAGAGATAAACGATAAGGCCGCCGAAAAGTTTTTGCGCACGGTGCCCGTTTTGGAAGAGCAGCTGCCAGCTGCGTTCAGCAGCAAGACGATTATTGTACCGGAGGACTACCCGGTAGATTTTGAGTATTTCTGGAAAAGGTATCAGCTGCACCGCAACCGGTACAAGGCGGAGCAGGTTTTTTAAAAATAGCTAAGGCCGATCAAATAAAGGCCTGCATAAATGTGGAGCAATATGCCAAATATTGCCATAAAAACCGGGACTGGTATCAGCCGATGCTGGCCGACCGGTACCTGAGAACCAAAGAATACGAAACCCAATGGCATGCACTATGATAACAACACAACGCAACCGAACACTGCACGCCTTGCTGCACGCCACCTGCCTGATGAGCCAAAAAGCTAACTTAGTGCTGGGCATAAGCGGCGGCCGCACCGAAAAAAGCAGCGAGCTAACCGATACGGAAGCCAGAGAACTGTGCGACTACCTGCGGCGGCAGCTGCCGCAAGGCAGTACCCCGGAAAAAGCCAACACCATGCGGCGGAAAATAATAGCCATGGCGCACCAAATGGGATGGAAAACACCCGACGGGCGCGCCGATATGCAACGCATTAACCACTGGTGCAGCCAGCAGTGGGGCAAAAAACCGCTAAACGGCTACACCCTGCACGAACTGCCCAAGCTGGTAAGCATATTTGAAAAGGTATATATCCAATTTTTACACAAAACAAAATAATTTGGTAAAACCGGAACAAAGCCGTAGATTTGCTTTTGACAACACCTTTTAGAGCAATGTTCCGATTATTTACAGCTAAAAATAAGGCAGGCATACGGGTGAAAGTCCCGAGACTTCTCATGCTCTATGAGGTTGTTCTCAGTGACCTGCCGATTTTTATTTATGACAACATTTCAGTCGAAAGTCCAGCCGACCGCTACTCGGAGCCTGGCGGCAGTCCATGTTGACTTGCCTTTAATTCAGCAGGGTGAAAAATTGTTAATTTCAGCCTTTTTATTACACAAAAAATTAGGAGTGAAAACCCGGTTCAATGACTGGTTTCAAAGAAGAATTGATAAGTATGGTTTTGAAATCAACATTGACTTTTACTCAAATTTGAGTAAATCTAAGACGCGGCCTGTTAGCGATTATTTATTGTCGCTTGATATGGCAAAAGAGCTAGCCATGTTAGAAGAAAACGAGATAGGCCGTGCAGTACGGCGCTATTTTATAGAGAAGGAGAAAGAGCTTCGCGGGGTGTTAATGCTACCCGCCGGCAGTGAATTATTGAAAGGCCTTAAGCCACTTAAAATAAACGGCCGGGTACTGTATCCGTACCGGGAGGTACCGCGTCGCTGCGGCTATAGCGCCAAAAGCAGCGGCAGCCACCGCAAAGCCCGCTACTGGATGCACTTTGTGCTGTACGATAACCTGCTGTACATTACCAAAGAGTTTGCCCTGCACCTGTACCATCAGATGCAGCTGATGCAAAACCGCAAAGCGCTGCCGGCTGCTCAGCCGGTGCTGCCTTTGCAATTTGGCGACAATAGTTTGTTAACATTTTAACCCCCCCCCCCGTTATGAATACGTTCGACTTAAGGCCCATCATAGAATTTTTCCAAAACGAAATTTCACCTTTGGAAATAGCTAAAATTTTAGACGAGGCCATTATGGCCTACATCAGCAGGATGGCAAAGGAAGACACGGGTATTGGAAACGAAGATTATGAAAATATATTTTACCTGCGCGCCATGCGAAATGTTTTGCTGGAGGCAGGTCATATAAAGGTGTTTAAATAAAAGAAGCAACCACAGCCACATAAACCCGGCGCTGCACACGTGCCGGGTTTTTTGTTGATAAATGTTGTTTCTCTGCTTTAATCATGAAGCTAAATTTGATAAACTTTGTAAAATGGCATACTGCAAAAAAAATCAATTGCTCAGGGCGCAGGCGGTGCAGCAGGTGTATCGCCAGTACAAATCAGAGGGGCTGAGCGATAGTTTTGTTTACCGCAAGTACATTAAAGACCGTTTTTTCATCAGCTATAGTACTTTTTTAAAATACCTGGGCACCCCCGTTGCCCGCGAGTTAAAAGCGCTGAACGCCAGACAAGCTAATCGCCCTTCTGATGCGGATTATCAATCGGAAGTTCAGCCTCCTCGGCACCCGGTTCGGGTTGGGGTTCATCAACAGGATCGCCAATAGGATTGCCTTCGTCTTGCTCGCCATCAGGTTCGGGTTGGGGGTTATCCGGAGGTTCAGGCTTTATTATTTCGGTAGTAAGATGAAGAGCAGACTTTTTGGTTTGAGGGTTGGGCATGGCGTCATCGTCTGTTATGGTTACACGGTAGTCTATTTCAAACAGAATAATACCATCTTCTCTGTTGATATTGCGTTGTGTCTGGCGTGTAAGCGGCCCGCCGTTTGGCACAGGTTTAAAACCATGCAGCAAGGCCTGTATGGCGGCCAGTAGGTCGTAAGCGGGCTTTAAAGCTGCATTTTGCATGCTTAGCCTGGCGGCCACATTAGGGTTTACCAGCCGCTGGTAACCAATGGTTAGCCTTACGGTAGCATCGGCCAGTTGCACTCCCTGCCCCAAGTTGCTGTAAGCAGCCTGCGGAATGTTCACCAAAACGCAAGGGTATTTTACCGGGTGTTCATAGCCGAAAAAATCCAGTTGGCCCCAGTTCTCCGAAATGTATTTCAGCGCCGCAATTTGGTTCAGCCGCTGCAGAATAGATTGAATAACATCGGCGTACATGGCAGATTATTTTTTGGGTTTAAGTATTTCGCGGATATATTTTTCCACATCTTTCATATTGTCATCAAAAATTTGGGCAATGGCCTGGCTTATTATGGGGTGGTCGCCAATAAATTGGCGTTGTTTGATATGGATTTTGCTGCCTGCTTTTTTCAGGGCCATAGCTTTGTAAAAGGCTGCTTGCTGCGAAAGAAGGGCATGGGATTTTTTTTGCCCCGGCGTTGGGGTGTTATTTTTTGATGTATTACCGGCGGTTTTGCGGTACATAGCCCAGAAAAACCGTTTCATTTGCGGTGTTACGGTAATGGAGCCGCCTTCGTTGTGTATATTGGCATAAGGCAGGTGCGAGGAAATGATGATGTTGTGGCCATCTATCCGGTAGCGCAGGCTTCGGGCCAGCTTGCCGGTACGGTACATGGTGGAGCCGATACCTCGCGGATGGTAAGACGAAGGCCAGGGCCTTCCGAAAAAGGATTTGGTGGTAAAATTTTGGTCGTACAGTTCGTTAACTTTAACCTTTACGTCGGTGAGTATTTGATGAAAAAAATTTTTGCTCATTTTTTTTGGTTGTTAATTAAAAAAACTTACATTTGCATTACAAAGTGGAGAGACATTGCGTCTCGCCCGCCCCCGATGAGGAACTAGTCTTCATCGGGCTTTTTTATTTTTTTGATAATAATTTTATTTTTATGCATAAAGTGTACGTATTTTGCGTTCACTTTTTTAACGTCATTACTTTTAGAAATTCTCTCCACAATATCGTCAAGCCTTTTGAACTGGTCGTCGTTTATTTTAACAACCGCCACGGCTCCCTGGATAGTAGCTTTTTCTACGGCTTTGTTAAATTGACCTTCGGGCCTTTGCTTTGTATCTATGTAAGATATATCAGGGTGGTTATTTAGTCTTAAATCCGGGTTTTTTAATATATTTTTTAAATCGGGATATACCCTTTTTTTTAGTTGCAGATGCTCTTTTTTGGTAATTTCAGGATTTATGAATATTTGTTTATCAAAAAAAGTATTGGCATAGGCCTTTGCAAATTCCATATTTTTCTTGAATTCGTCATTGCGGTTGACAAGCTTATGTACCAGAATTTTGGATTTTGTTTCCGGATTATGTTCAAATTCTTCCCATTGTTGTTTTATGGGAAAGCTTAAAATTTCTTTTTCTTTATCTAATTTTTTTCTTTTGTTTTCTGCACTTTTATTTAGATTTTGTGCTACTTTACATCTTTCGCTCCGGCTGTCCGGGCTGCATTGCGACAGGTCGCCGCGGTACGGATGGTTGGGCGGGAAGATTACTTTTTGTTTGCCCGGATTAAACCGGAAAATTTCCAGTACGTTTTCGCCTTTTTTATTGAGCTGTGTGGTAGCTTTATCGGCTATTTTTTCGGCTTCTTTTAAGTCGGTTTCTGGATAATCTTTTTTCAGTACCTGTACTACCCGGCATCGGCATCGCCATCCGTTGGGCGGGTAGTATTTATCCCAAAAGGGGCTGTTGGCCGGCAGGGTAATGCCTTCCATGGCGCGGTGGGTGTCGCGTACTTTATCGTCGTTGGCGGTGCGGTATTGCAGGTTGTAGCGTTTGCCTTCGGGGTCGTCTTCCTCAAACTGCAGCCACTCGTTTACAGCCATAGCGCTTTGCGTGGCAAAGATGTATTCTGCTTCGAGGTAGTGTTCATTATATGTTTTAATAATGTTTTGAACATCATTTAAAAAACGATAAAAGGGCTTAATGTTTTTATTTTCATCCAGCAGTAGCAGCGCGGCTTCTTTAAGTTGAGCATAGGTTTTGAAGCCGGAGAAGATGAAAATATCGTTTTCAATGGATTTTACGGCAGCCTCGGGCATGGTAATTTTAATTTGGTCTTTGGCAGCCTTTCTGAAAATAGCGGCCGTTTCGGTTATGAGTTGCTGTACGGCGGGTTTGTCCAACAGATCCGGCGTGCATTTACCTTCTTCATGCAGCGCTTTATAAGCTTTGCGGATGGTTTTGGGTTTAGGTTTTTTGTTTTTGCCTTTGCCTTTGCCCTCCTGGTTGCTTAGGGTAGTGTGTGGGCAGCATACATCGCCATAGAGCAGCCTTAGCGTATGGTGAAAATAGGCAAGGTTGGTTTGCAGCGCATGATGCCCGCTCATACGCTGCGGAAGTCGAAAAAATCGTCATCGGCGCTTGGCCAAACGGCCGATTGGCTGGCCGGTGGCAGGGTTTTATCGGTTACTTCAATGCCGAATTTTTCTTTGATGTATTCGTTAGGCACGTTTTTATACGGCAGTACTTCCACAACCTTTTTCCACAGGGCTTCCAGGTCTTCCATTTGTTTATAGCGAAGGGAGGCGCCTTCGGGGGTAATGCCATGACGATGCAAGGCCGGCAAAATCAGAGCGTTCATATATTGCTCTACCATTTTTTTGTCGGCATCAATCAATTCGTACAGCAGTTGAATGGAGGTTTCTTCTTTTGAACGGTTGCCGTGGCGGGTGTCTTGTCCGATGATAGCCCCCGAAATGAGCAGTGAAATTTCGTTGTTGCAGCGGTCAATGAGCTGGGCATACACGTCGCCATTGGTGGGTACTCCCTGGGCAAATTCAAAGCTTTCGGTTTCATCTATAATAAACCACGAGGCGGCGCCCATGTCTTTCATCATTTGTTCGGCGCGTGCCAGCATGGCATTGTCTTGTGTGTTGGTTTTGAGTACCCGGGGCGGTATGCCGTAAATTTCGCAAAGTTCGCTCCAGCACGAGGTGGCAAATTTTTTAAACAGTACACAGGGTACGGCTTTGTTGAGCAGCCCCAGTTCGCCGGTGTTGAACTCAAAAAGGTAAAGATTAAATTCGGGCAGGGTGCGATACAGCAAATGGTTGTCTTTGCTGTAATCGGGAAAAAACCGGCCCAGTTTGGGGTCTATGTTGGCGTGCGGTATTACAACGGCTTCAAACCGTTCGGCCGGGTGTGGTAAAAGTTCTACCAGCGTGTATCCGTAAAATTGTGAAAGTATAATTTCTTTAATTAGGGTGATAAACCATTTTGATTTTGAGAGGACTTGGGTGATTTCGCTTAGTTCGTTACCCTGATTATCTACAACTACAAAAGAACTGCCCAGCGTTTGCAGCAGCCGATTATTGATTTGGCTGGAAAGCAAAGCGTCGAGCAGGATGTGATGGTAAAGGTTTATGAGTTTGTGCCGTCTGGGGTTTTCGGCCTGTTCGGCAGCCCGCAGCGCGGCTTGCCAGGCGGCAATGTCGTGCCGCGTCATGGAAACCGATTTCGGGGCAATGGCAGCCGCATAATTTCGCGGCGGCGAGGGAGCTGATTGTTTCTTCAGAAAAATTTTTTTCAGAATATTCATATTTTATGAGGTTTAATTATATAAAATCATGATTGAATTTCGGCCGGCTGCCGGAGCGGAATGGCTTTCCGGTATCTTCATTGCCGGAGCCGCTTCCGGTGTTTGACAAACGCGGCAGGCCGAGGGTAATTTTGCCCTGATTTACCTGCTTCATAAAATCAATGGTGCGGTCGTAACGCTCCTTTACGTGTTCGTAAAGCATATCCACATTGGCCAGGCGCACCAAATAATACACGGCCAGGTTTTTGGTGTGCTCTACGATGAGCGGGTTTCTGTCGTTTCCCGTAGCCGAGAATATGGCTTCTACATCGTAGTTGGTATATTTATTTGGCATCAGATAACTGCGCATTTCTTCCTCTGCGGCGGCAATGGCCTGCAGGGTAATGGTGTTGTCGGCTTCGGTAATTTCGTGTCGCTGATAATCGTACAGTACGGTTTTGAGTTCTTGCGGCGTAATAAACATGGCTTAATATTTTAGGGATGTTCTTTTATGGGTAATATATCGGGCATCTGCGGTACGGGTTCTGTTAGCCAGCAGCCAAATAGCGCCTTCTAAGGCATCGGGGCCGTCGTCGTGGGCGCGGCTGCCTTTTTCAAAGAGCAGTAGCTGGTCAATGAGCGTTTGCATGTGTTTGTCATTTTTGAGCTGTTCGTTAAAAACAATCAATTTTCTTTCAAAAAGCGGTTGCATGGCTTCAATGCGGGCAAATTTGTCGGGCTTTTTTCGGGTATCGGGCCGTATAGCTATTTGATGGCCTCTGATATTTCCTTCTTTACGAAATTCATCAAGCAATAAATCCTGAATAAAACCGCTTTCCATGTAGTAGAGAACCGGTACGCGGCCGTTTACCCAACGGTCTATATCGTAATGCCACCCTACCATGGCCGATACGGAGGTTTTTTCCAAAAAAGCTTTGAGTACATGATAGGTGCCGTCCGGGGCTTTTCCGGCCAGTATGGTGGCTTTGTAGTCGGCGGTGCTGCTATCCTTGAATGAGGGGTCGGTGTAGCAAATGAGGGTGTTGTATTTGGGCAGTGGTAAAATGGAGCCAAAGCAAATGTTTTTTTCAGAAAATACAGAACCTTCGTTTATCGGATTGTTCATGTACTCTTTCTGAAAGAGGCGCTCGCCTTGAAAAGCCCGCAGTTCGGATATTTCGTGCAGGGCATAGTTTTCGGGCCAGGAGGGCAGGCCTTTACTATCCAGAGCGTTTACCACCGTATGATGTATGCCCCGGCTTTGTGCCATGCGGGCCAGTACGCTGTCTTTGGCAATGCGGTTTCCGACCATTACAAATCGGCCGCGGCCCATGGCCATGGCACCCAGCAAAGCGCTTTTACACCATTCCAGTACCTCGCCCACCCGTTTGGGGTTGCGCACCAATTCGTCATCGTCTATGTCGTCAATGGCAATGTAATCGGGGCGGTGCGCCCTTTCTTTGATTCCGCGCGGCGATTGGCCCCTTCCTATTGCAATGAACAGGCAGCCGTCGGCGGTTACGAACTCACCATCGGCCCAGTTGCCTTCTTTTACCTGTGCGCCGAAGTCCTGGATGAAGAGCTGATTATATTGCAGCTCTGCCTGTAAGTCGCCCAGCAGCCTTATGGCGCTGTCTTGCGATTTGGAGGCTAAGATCATGACGTGAATCCGGCGCGGCGTTTGAATTTTTAGCCAAAGCGGAATAAGCAGTGAGATGTGCGTAGATTTGGCGTGGCCGCGTGCCCATTCAAATACACAACGGGCATTAGGATGGCGTAACAGGTATTGCGCCGCGGATATATGGAAAGTGGCACAGGGTTTAGTGGCCAGATGCGGAAAATAGGTTTTTACAAAATAGGCATAATCTTTCTGTGCCCTGGATAGGCGGGCCTGTTTTATCTCAGGGCTGTCTTCCTGCAGAAAGGTTTGGCTGTTAATCCAGGCCACCCTTTCATTCCAGCGTTCAAGTAATTCTCTCAGGTTTTTATTCAGCGTCATAGCGAGTAAAATTTACCGGATGCTGCAATCCGTTCCTTAATAAAAAGATCCTGGTATTTCGTTACCTTTTTGATAAAATCATCGGTAATGTCGCTGTAATGCACACGGCTTCGTATCAGCCAGTTGCCGAATCGGGTAAAGGCGTTAATATCTTCATCGGCGGTATTGCCGCTTTTCAAAGTTTTCAAAGGGGCCAGAGCCTTTGCCAAAGCATCTGCATTAAAGTTTTCCGGATCGTTGAGAATTTGCTCTGCCTTTTGCAAAATGCCGTTAATCAAACTGTCCACGCTTACCATACGGGACAGCCTTTTGGCTTCCCAGTTTCCTTTCTCTTTCCATTCGGTGATGGTTTTTGCCGTTACCCCTACACGTTGGGCAATTACATTTTGTGGCACATTTTCCATAAACAGCAAAAAGGCATGCTCATATTTTTCCGGCTGATTGATGCGGAATGATGTTTTCGTTTTTTTTAATGCCATAGCAAAAAAGTATTCTGCAAATTGCTTTTCATTTACCTGTAAAAGAGAATTTTTGGAAATGCATACATTTTTTTGATAACCAATGAGTTTTTGCGACGAAATTTCATCGGGCATTTTGAATTTTACGTGGTATGTCCGGGAGTAAACCCTCATTTGTACTCAACGACGAATCGCGAACCAACAGTTACGGCTTTCGCATTGCCAACGCAGGGCTGAACCGGAATCGGTTTGATGCCAATCCGGTTTTGTTGTTTGATCACAGAACAAACAGCGTAATCGGGCGGTGGGAAAATCTTCGCATCGAAGGCAGCAAATTAATTGCCGACGCCGATTTTGACATGAACGACCCCGAAGCGGCCAAAATAGCCGCCAAGGTAGAAAACGGATATCTGAAAGGGTGCAGCATCGGGATGATCATTAACGATGTACACTACGTTAACGACGGCAATGGCAACCGGTACCTGGTGGTATCCGATTGGGAACTGCTGGAGGCCAGCATCGTTGCCATTCCCAGCAATGCCGCAGCCATCAAGCTGTATAACAAAGAAATGAAAGAAATGAAAGTAGAAGACATGATGCAACTGGCTGCTCAACACCAAAATTCTTTTTCCGACAATACAAAAAAATGCATGATGAAAAAACAAATAACATTAACCGCCACCATGCTGGCCCTGCTGTTGCTGGACGAAACAGCTACCGAGCAGGAAATCTGCAATGCAATTGAGCGGCTGAACAAAGAGCGAAACGACGCATTGAATGAATTATCGGTCCTCAAAGAGCAAAGAGCCGAGGCCCTGGCGGCCGAAGCCGTTAAGCATGGTAAAATTACTGAATTGGGCAAGGCTACTTTAAAAGAAATGGCCGTAAAAGATTATGAAGCCGCTAAAAAGTTTGTGGCGCAACTGAGCAGCCGTCAGCCCTTGTCTGCAAGCATTGCCCGTACGCAGGCCGGCAATCGTGAAGACTGGGATTTCGGGAAATGGCGCAAAGAAGACCCGGAAGGGCTGGAAAAAATGCGCCTGCAAGAGCCCGAGCGCTACGAACAACTCAGAACGGACTACGCAGCCAAACTCAAAAAATAACAATAACCTGTAAAATGTCAAAACATGCCTGGTATTTTAAAAGAAATATGGATAGAACAAATTAAGGAAAACTTCTATCCCGACGACAGTTTCCTTACCGCTTCGCAGGATATGAGCGAATTGGTGGAGTACAACAAAATCAATCTGGCAGAGGCCGGCGTTGACCCTAACGTACTGAAAAACAACACTACCTACCCGGTGCCGGTGGCGACCCGCAACGATGCCCCCCTGGAAATTGTACTGAACACATTTGACACAGAAAATACTGTTGTGCGCAATGTGGAAGAAAAGGAAACTTCTTACAACAAAATGGAAAGCGTAATCCGAAGCCACCGCAATGCCCTGCGACGCCGCTGCGCCATGGAAGCAGCACACAACTGGGCGCCCAACGCCAACAGCGCCAATACGCCGGTTATTGCTGCCACCGGCCCTATCGTAAACGGTTTTCGATCGGCTACTTTCGAAGATTTTCTGATTCTGGAAGAGCAATATCGCGCCTTAGACGCACCGCTCGACCAGCTAAACCTTATTTTATCGCCCCGCCACATGCGAGACCTCAGAAGCCAGGACTTAAAATTGTACAAAGAAGTGATGGCGGACGGCAAACTCTTTGGCTTTAAAGTGTGGAACTTTAGCCAAACACCTTACTTCACCAACACAGGAACAAAAAAACCCTTTGGTTCGGTGCCCGCAACAACCGATAGCCGCGCCAGCATAGCCTGGTTATCTTCAGAAGTCATGCGGGCCGACGGAGATGTGGAAATGTTTGTAACCCTGAAAAGCCCTACCGAAAGAGGTGATGTTATAGGATTTCAAAAACGGTTTGCAGCCCTGCCGCTGCGAAACAAATATATGGGTGCTGTGTATTCACCAACATCATAAAGAATGAAAACATTGTATTGGTTATTTTTTCTGGGGTTTATCAAATTTACCTTTTGGCCCGACGCCAATTTGCTGGGTTGGATGCTCATTGCCGTAGCCATTGACTTTTTGGTGGGCTTTATGAAAGCCGTTTTTCTGAATCAGAAACGCACCAGCGCCGCCCTGCGCAAAACCCTTGTAAAATTTTTGCAATATGGCGGAGCTATTGCCGCAGCCCTTATATTACAAAATGCACTGTTCGATAAAAAAGATGAGCGTTTAACCGGATTACTTCAATACACCACCGATGTAATCGTGATATTTATCATTTACGTGGAACTGGTGAGCATTTTTGAAAATCTGATAGAAATAGACCCTGAAAATTTTATGAGCCGGTATTTTTTTAAGCCGGTACATAATGTACTGACGTTGAATATTCAGAATTTGTTTAAACACAAATTAAAGTAATGTATGCTGGCACAAAAAGCCCTTGAAATAGCCGTATCGCAACTGGGTATCAGCGAAGCGCCGCGCAATAGCAACCGCGGGCCGCAGGTAAACAGTTATTTGCGTTCGGTTGGGCTTCCGCCCGGCAATCCCTGGTGTATGGCTTTTGTGTACTGGTGTGTGCAAAAAGCCTGTGATGAACTAAAACTAAAAAACCCTTTGGTAAAAACAGGGCATGTACTGACTCAATGGAACAAAACCACTTTGCGCAAATTGCCTAAAACCAGCAGAGCCGTAAAACCGGGCGACATCTTTATTATGCACTACGGCGGCGGAAAAGGACATACCGGATTTGTGGAAAGCATAAAAGGAGGATTTATTACCACGATAGAAGGCAACACCAACGACGAAGGAAGCCGCGAAGGGTACGAAGTGGCCCGCCGCACCCGAAGCAAAAGTAGCATGTCAGGATTCATTCAATTACCATAAAACATCATGTATTATGAGCCGAAAAAATCAGCCTGCAAGCAAAACCGAAAACGCTGTCGTGCAGCCGTCGGTAAACCCTGAAGAAACCAAAGAACAAAAAAACCACGAAACCGCTACTAACCCGCAACCGAATGAAACAAATCTGGACGACGAACAGAAAAAAGAAGCCGATGCAGCAGAACCGCAGCTACAACCAAACAAAACAGTTCCGGAAGAAGTTGCCTTGAGTGAATCGCACACTCAACCGTCAGCTCATGTTCGAAAGCTGTACCAAACAGCCGACGGAATAAAGTTTTACTTGCGCAACGACGCCGAAAATCATGCCCGGCTGCTTCGCGAAAAATATGTGGTTGAAATAACCGAAGAAACCAGCGAATAAAATAACAACTATGAGCTTACCCGAAGTAACCATACAATTTCAAAACGGCGCCTTAGGCCGTGTGCAGCCCAACGAAGACGGGGTGGTGGCATTAATTACCTATTTGCAACCCAATGGTAATTTTAGTACAGATGAACCGTATCTTTTAAAAAATCTGAACGATTTGTACTCATTAAGCCTTGATCCTGATGAAAGGGAAAGTCATTACAAATTTATAAAAATAATTGAAGATTTCTATTCCGTGGCAGGAAACGGAGCGCCGCTGTATGTAACTTTTGCAGCAGGTTTTAATTCTTATAACATTGATACGGCATTCCAAAAAACAATCCAAAAAGCTACCGTCAAGCCCAAGCTGATATTTGTTTCGGGAAACATCAATGAATCCACATCGCCTGTTGAAAATCAAAACACATTTTATGGAATTTGGTTGCAACAAGTATTATCAGGTGTCGTAAATTCCTCAGCTAATTATGAAAAAATACCCCTTGCCCTGATTCTTGACTTGTCGTATAACTATGGGGGTAATTTCGTGGCATTGCGAGATTACAGAAGCGGGGCGTATGGCCAATACAACAGACTGGGCGTTTTTATAGGTTACAAAAAAGAGTTTGTAGCAACTCTTAATCAGTGGGTAAACATATCTCTGATAGGCCGGGTAATGGGCAGGGCAGCCATAACGCCAGTGCACCGAAACATTGCCCGGGTAAAAGACGGGCCTATCTTTTCGGGAGACGCTTACATTGCAAATATTCTTGTTGAAAACGCCGTGCAACAAACCGTTATTTTAAACCAAAAAGGATACATCACGCTGCGCACATTTCCCAACAAACAGGGATACTATTTAGCTGACGACAATCTTTTGGCGCCCGTAACCAACGATTTTTGCCAGCTTAGCTACCGGCGCACGATAGATAAGGCATTTCGAATTGTGAATGATGTGGTTACCGAAGAGTTACTGAACGATGTGCCGGTAAATGCCGACGGCACGGTACAGGCGCACTATGCCCGTACGCTAGAATCATTAATTGTGAGCGCCATCTATAACGAAATGACGGCAAAAGGCGAACTGAACGTGTTGCCTGACAACCCCAACGACAAAGGAGTAGTGGCTACCGTGGATGAAACGTATAACGTACTGAACACCGGCGAAGTAAAGGTAAATGTAGGGGTGCGCCCTTACGGCTACGCCAGATACATTACTATTAAACTGGGTTTTAAAACAAATAATAACTAATAACTAAACATCATTCAAATGCCGTTTAACAGCAGACAATACGAATGGGCGGATTTAAGGCTTTCGCTGGGCGGTCGCGAAATCACCGCTATCCGCGCAGTAAAATACACCGAAAAAGTAGAGCGGGAAGTAGTGTATGGCAAAGGCAACAAACCCCTGAGCATTCAAAGCGGTAATTACAGCTACGAAGGCGAAATAACTTTGTTACAAAGCGAATACGAAAGCCTGCAGAAAAGCGCCGGCCCGAAAGGATTGCTTAGCCTGCAGCTCGATGTCGTGGTGAGTTACGGCAATCCGGCCAACGGCGACGCCATGACTACCGACCGCATTGAAGGTCTGATGTTTACCGAAGCCGGCAAAGAATTGAAACAGGGCGATAAATTCATGGAAATTACCCTGCCCTTTATTGCCTTAAATATTGTGAGAAACATTTAAATCGCTAAGTATGGCCAATGTTACTGAACAACAAATAACCGAATGGAAAAAACAACACGGCGCCGTTTTTGAAATTAAAGTAGAAGACAAAACGGCCTATTTTAAAAAACCATCCCGCAAAACCTTAATGTATGCCAGCACGGTGCTGCAAAACAACCCGCTTCGCTTCAACGAAATTCTTATGCAGGAATGTTTTCTCGGCGGCGACAGGGAATTGATTGAAAACGACGATTACTTTTTGTCGGCCAGCAGCTGTTTGGCCGATATCATTGAAATAAAAACGGCCGAACTAAAAAAGCTATAGACAATGCCGTATGGAGCGGTACGGCATTGGATGATTTGCGAAAGCTCAATGCCATGATGCGGTATTATTTTAAAGAGAATCCGGACTTGCTGAGCGACGAGGAGTGGGCTGCCAGGCTGGTAGAACTGGAATGGATCAGAAGCGAAGAAGCCAAAGGAATAACTAACTTGTAACGGCAAGGCTGACCACCAACGCTAACCCAAAGCTTAAAAGAACGAGCCAGCCTAATACAAATAAAACCCACCACGTTAGATTCTTTTTTTTGGCATTAGTTTTTAAATAATCGTACACCCGTAAAGGTGTTTTTGCTAGTTCTGCCAGGCCAAAAACAAAAAAAAGAATCCCTCTGGCGCCAATCAGCAAAAGCCCGAAAACAACCCAAACCAGAAGTATGTCGAACATTTTGGTATATACGTTAAGTCTGCAAGATAAAGTTAGCAATGTACTAAAAAAAATCGGCATACAGAACGACCAGATGCTGCAAAAATTTGCCGGCCTGGAAAAAAAATCCAAAGAGGTAGCACAGGCTTTTTCCGGTTTGGGCAACAATATTGAAAACCTTCGCAAAAAAATTGAACTGCTCAAGGCTGAAAGAGACGTTCTTCCGGTAAACGCCATCCACACCATTCGACGCTACAACACAGAAATTTTTAAATTAGAAAACCAGGTCAGAAAACTGGAAACTCTCAACGGCTCTTGGCTGGGCAATAAACTCAAACAAGCCTTTGCCGGCATACCGCCAATTCTTACCAACCCGGTAACGCTGGTAGGGGCCGGGTTAGGTATTTCCATCCGCAAAGGCATGGAAGCGGAAATGCAAAAAATGAATATCACAACCATGCTGAGCGGAGATGCTGCAGCGGCAGAGCAACTATTTAAGGATATAACGAAATACGCCGTAAAAACACCGTATGAAAAAACCACACTGATAGAAGCGCAAAAAATGATGATGAGTTTTGGCATGAGTGCAGACGAAAGTTTTGCACGGCTAAAACAACTAGGGGATATTGCTTTGGGCGATGCACAAAAAATGAATACGCTAAGTTTAGCATTAGGTAAACTCATGTCAACCGGTCGCGCCCAAGGCGATGAGATTAATATGATGATTGAAGCCGGATTCAACCCGTTGCAAATTATTTCGGAAAAAACAGGGGAAAGTATGGAAAGCCTGCGCGACCGAATGCAAAAGGGGAAACTGTCGGCTCAAGAGGTAGCAACTGCTTTTGAAACAGCTACATCTGCCGGCGGAAGGTTTTACAAAGGCGCAGAAAACGCAAGTAATTCGCTGGGTGGCAAATGGAGTAATTTGATAGACAGCCTCAATGTAATGCTTCTGAAAATTTACGAAGCCGTTAGCCCCGTTATTACTCCATTAGTTGAAGCAGCAACATATATTTTTGAAAAAATCGGCCGAGGCATTAATTGGTTTATAACGGGCCTTAAAACAGCCAGGCCGGTAGTCTGGGGTATCGTAACGGCAATTACCGCACTAACCACCGGCCTTATAGCCTACCGATCTGCCATTATGCTAACCACCTTGGCCAAAACCAGACTTACGCTGGCTGTTTGGAAAAGCAACTTAGCTTTTCTGTTTTCGCCGGTAGGTTGGATAACTGCAAGCATTGTGGTATTAATTGCAGTAATCGGTTATTTGATATTAAAATTCAAAAACTGGGGATCGGTATGGACCAAACTGATGAATTTACTGAAAGCCAGTTGGGATGTTTTTAAATATAGTTTTATCATTTCATGGCTATGGGTGCAAGACAAGTTTTTAAGCGGCATTGAAATCATGAAAAAAGGCTGGTATAAACTTAAAAGTTTGTGGGATAAAAAAGGCGCCGAAGAAGGCCTTGAAGTCTTGAAAAAAGAATCCGAAGAGCGGAAAAGAGAGATGGAAGAAGTGAAAATGAATCTGTCTGAAAGCGCAAAACAGGTACAGGGAAATGTAAATATTTTTTCGGGACTTGAAAAAAATAACAAATCATTAAAAGATGTAATTAATGAAACAAAAGAAAAGTTAGGGGTATCGCCCAAAAAAAACATTACCAATGCCGCTGAACAAATAGGTTTATTGCATCCAAAAGAAAAGCTGTCGTCAACTGAGAAAAACAAAAAATCGGCAATGGCCAATAACATAGTTACCGGCGGCACAAAAAACACGGTCATACATATCCGGTTTAACAATATGGTGGAGCGCATGATGATTCAAAGTGCTACAGGACGATTTTCAGAGGCAGCAGCCGATATAAAAGAGCAGGTTGCTGAAGTATTAACCCGGTTACTGGCCGGCGCTGCGGCCACTGCCGGATAACTTAAATTTTGTTTTATGAGCGATCTGATTAATATTATAAGAAGAAGGGTTATGCCGGTATTCGGTGCGCCGGTGAACGTACGCATCAAAACCGTTAAAATTCCGGAAATGGAAACCCTGAATCAAACAGCAAATCATCTGAAAGGCGAATGGCCGTTAAAACTCAGTTTGCGAGACGGAAGATTTTTTCATTTCAAAATAGACCCGATCATTAGCCTCAACGGGGGCAATGTGGTGTCAAAAAGAGAAGTTTCCAAAGGCTACATCAGAGGCACCGTAAAAGAACGTTTTACTACCGAAGACTGGGAAATTCAGATTTCAGGATTTTTAAAAAGCGATAACGGGCAATATCCGCAACAGGAAGTCAAAAATTTAATTGAAATATTAAGCGCACCCGAAGCCATAAAGGTAGAAAACCAACTTCTGCTGGCTTTTGATATTCATTACATCGTCGTGGAAAAATACGATTTTCCGCACACGGCCGGCTCTGACCGGCAGGCCTTTGACATTAAAGCCTTCAGCGATTATGATGTACCACTTTTTGTAAAAAAATGAAAATTATAAACTGGGACATACAAATAGGCGAATTTAAATTGCAACTGCTGGAAAGCCTCGACATTACCCATTCGGTAGAAGAACTAACAGACACGGCCGGTATTAAACTACCCGCCAGTACACTCAATAAAGCCGAACAGGTTGAAGAAAAAATCAAAAGAGGTGATCCGGTAATAATTCAACTGGGGTATGACGGCCAACTGAGAGATGAATTTTCGGGTTACGTAACCGCCATCAATGTTCTGAACGACGGTATCAAAATTCTGTGCGAAGACAATATTTACCTGTACCGAAAGCCGATACCCAATAAACAATTCGGACGCGTACGGTTAAAAGAAATACTTAACTACATAACCCAACACTGCGGATTAACGCACATTGTTCAATGCGATTTTGAATATACATACGAAAAATTTACCATTTATGAAGCCAACGGATATGATGTGTTGAAAAAAATTCAGGAAGACACCAAAGCCAATGTGTATGTAAAAAACAATGAATTGCACTGCCACATGGCATACAGCGAAACTTTTGGCTATGCCCTCTATGATATGTCGGTAAATGTAGAAAAAAGCGATTTAGAATACAAAATGGCCGAAGACAAAAAAGTACAGGTAGAAGTAACCTGTACCAACCAAAAAGGAGAAATTCTAAAAGCTACTGTGGGCAGCGCCGACGGAGAAAAAATCAGCATCATTGCCCCCGGCAACAACAACAAACAAGGATTAACTTTCATAGCCCTACAGGAACTGGAAAATATAAAACAGTCGGGTTATGTGGGTAGCCTAACCGCTTGGCTGGAACCTTACGTGCAAAGCGGGTATGTGGTAGAAATAAAAGATAAAGATTATCCCGCCCGTACGGGAAAATACTATGTAAAAAAAGTAGAAACATCCGTAAGCGCTTCGGGCGCAACCAGAAAAATTGAAATCGGTAAAAAAATGAGCCTGTGACCCACGAAAAAAACATAGCGAAACTCATAAAGCAAATCAGTCACGGATACAGAGAACGTCTTCCGGCTGGCCAGGGAAAAACCTTTGTTGCCGACGTTGTTAGCGTGGATAACGACACTTGTAAGGTACATTATAACGGGGCTATTTTTGAAAACGTACGTCTGAGAAGCGTAATTGATGCCGACGATGATAAATTCATTGTAAGGCCCAAACCCGGTAGTAAGGTGATGATAGCCTGCATGGATGGCAACATGGAAAGTTTGTACGTGGTTAAAACGGCCAAACTGAAAGACCTTGAAATCAAAAACGGCAACTTTGAAATATATATTGACTTAACTACCGGCAAAGTAAAAGTTAGAAACGGAACGGTAAGCCTGAAAAGCTTGCTTGAAGAAATTATAGAAGAAATATTAAAGCTGAAACTACACACACCGGCCGGGCCCAGCGGCACGGCGCTTCCAGACAATGTAACCGCTTTAAATGCGCTTAAAAACAAAATTCAACAGCTTTTAAATTAAAATACTTATGGCGTTGAACAAAGAACAGCTTTCTGCCGAAATAAAAGGAATATTAGACGACATGCTAACCAGAACTCAAAACAGTAACGAAGAGTTTGCCAATAGATTGGCCAACGCAATTGATAATTACGTAAAAGGTGCCGACGGCAAATACATTTCCGGAACATTAGTAGCCGGCAGCACGCCGGTTACATCCATTGCAACCGTAAACGTCAAACTACACTAACGTGAACGATATACTTATTGACAACGAAGGAAAAATAAAAACACAGCATGGCGACTTTAGGGTAGGTGAATCGGACGGACAACATATGGCGCTTTTGTTAATGACGCATCCCGGCGAATGGGTAGAACATCCCACTACCGGGGTTGGGCTGAGTGATATGGTTCTGGATGACGACCTGTTATATTGGGAGCACGAAATTGCAGATCAGTTCAGGGCCGACGGCGTTATCGTTAGCAAAATCAAATTAACGCAGGAAAATCTTGACTTAGATGCGCATTATAACGACACAAAAAGGTGATACACCTATTGAGGTGGCTATTCGATATTGTGGGGATGTGGAGCTGAGCTTTCAGGTGGCTTTGGCAAATGATGTTAATCTGACACAAAAATTTAACCCCGGAATAGAAGCCAGGGCGCCTGAAATAGCAAACCTGAAAGTGGTTCAGTTTTTTGAAAGAAGAAACAAAAAAATCATTATAAACAAAATCAATTATGATTACGATAATCCCTCAAACGCAGAATAATGGCAAGAAGTATAGAAGAAATATTTAATGATATAATGGTAACCAAACAAAGCTATTCTGAACTAAATGTTTTGAATAGTACCAGTAAAACGGCCATTTACCGGCTGTGGATTTACATCATGGCGTTTTGCATCTGGATGATAGAAACTATGATGGAACATTTTAAAAAAGAAATGGAAGATGTGTTGGATAGAAAAAGGCCGCATACATTACGCTGGTATGCTGAAAAGGCAAAAGCATTTCAGTATGGGTTTAATTTAGTTGAATTTTCCGATTATTTTGATAATACAGGATATACCGAAGAACAAATTCAGCAATCTAAAATTGTACGCCATGCCGCAGCCGTTGAAACTCTTTCAGGGGTAAGAATTAAAGTCGCAAAAAACCAAAACGGGCAACTGGCGCCATTAAATACTACCGAACTCAACGCACTGAAAGCATATTTCTCAAAAATAAAAGATGCAGGAGTAAAAGTGAATGTAACCAGCGGCCCACCGGACGAATTAAAAATATCTTTGAAAGCAATCATAAATCCTTTGGTTTTGAATATAGATGGTTCAAGAATTGACGGGACAGAACCTCAACCGGTTAAAAAGGCTATTAAAAACTATCTCAGCAATCTTCCGTTTAACGGGATATTTTCCATTCAAAAATTAAGCGATGCTTTGCAAAAGGTAGAAGGTGTAGAAGATTTTGAAATTTTATTATGCCGAGCAAGATACGGAGTTATGCCTTTTCAGGATGTTGATGTGCAATATCAACCCGACGCAGGTTACATGACTATTTTTGACGATGATTTTAATATTACATATCAATTTGGGTGAAATGAATTTGAATATTTATGGCATCAACATAGAAAATCTGTTAAAGCGGTTAACGCCCGCTTTTTTATGGAACCCATTTTGGCGTGCCTGGATGCTTTTATTCGGCCAACATTACATGGACAAACACGAAGAATTTCTCACAGCCATTGAAGAGTATGGATTTTTAAGTGATATTAATTCACAAGTCTGTTATTTGGAAAAAATTTTAAACTACAAATTTGACTCGGTTTTGAAAAGAATAATTATAACTGATGATTTAAGTCTTGAAAAAAAATATTTTTTTTTGCGACCAGAAAATAAACCACATTATTTATACTTAAGAACAGAAACGGGTTTGCCAACTTATATATATAGAAGAGATGAAGTGTCAAACCTAGCGCCCGGCTTCGTAGTTCACGTTCCAAACTCTTTAAACAACAAAGAGCCACTAATAAAAAAAATTGTACAGAGGTACAAATTAGCAGGCATTAAATTTAAAATTAAATATGTATGAATCGTTTTGATTATAGCCACACTGGCGGTATGCCTATAGATACAGATCATTTAAATAAAATCCAGATGGCTTATCTGGAAGGATTTAAAGGTTTAGCTCAGTTGATCGGAAATAACACAATAATCAGCGGGGTTGAACAAAATGGAGGGTTTGTAAACCAGGGTTTTGTAGTGCTTAATGATGAAATATTATATTTCAAAGATGGGCCAATAACGCCTGAAGTAGGCATTATAGAAGAACCAACCGCTTTGATATTTGAAAACGGACAAAGTAAAAACGTTGAATTTAAAAGATACGCCACATGTGTTCCCTCTGGACAAGGAATTGTGTTATTTGTTGACCTTGTAAGATTGGAGTATTTAAAAAATATATGGATGCCCGGGGATATTAAAGAGAAAATCGTTAATGAGCAATACATTTCTGAAAATTTTGATGTTGATGGTTTTGGCATAAACCGTGAAAAGGGTTGGAGGATATTAAGTAAAGCCATTCCGGAAACAGCCGGCAGATTTTTTGTCAACTACGACGAAGTAGACCCCGATTATAATACAGTTGGATTAATGGGTGGTGCAAAACAGGTTACTTTAACCGTGGAGCAAATTCCACCTCACACACACGATTATATTGGGGTAGATACAGTAAATACGGCGGCTGGCGCAAGTTCTACAAGAAGATGCGGGGATTTTCCCAAAACAACGCAGCCAACAGGGGGCGGTCAACCCCACGAAAACAGACCGCCTTATTATGTAGTTTTAAAATTAATTAGATTGTATTAAAACAATTTCAAATTAGCCTGTGTTTTTTCGGACGTTTCGAATGAGAATTTTGGATGTTTCGAATTGAGATTAATACCACGCAGGGAATTTTTTGTAACGTTCTAAATTTTTCATTTTGTTTCCTGCAGAACTGAAATGTAATTTTAAAAAAAGGTACGGCATACGTTCGCTGTTTTTCGGCCGGTTTCCGAAATATGGTTTGCAAACCATCATGCAGAATAGAAATTCTTTCGGCGAAGGGCTGCCCCGCCTGAAGGACGAACACAGTGAGGTGCGCAGCGGCCGGCATGGTTGAAGTTGTATGAAGTACCCAAATAACCGGGTAACTTTCTTATTGAAACGTGTATTCTACCCGGCCGGCCGCCAGCACGGATACTCCGGAAGGCGGGGGACTGCAGTGGAGCAACGTATCTGCAGAACACAGCCCCAAACAAAAAAATTTTTTATTTCAAATCAATACGATTGAATTGCCGGTACACATAAAACCAGATGGCCGACGTGAGCAGAAGTGTGAGCGCAACGTGCAGCGGAATGGCATCGAGGTCTTTGCGATACTCTTCGGCATTGGTCAGATACATGAAACCGGGCCGGGGAATTAAACGGTCTGAAATTTCAAGCGGAAGATAGTTGGCGATTTTCCACTGTTTGAAGCGCAACAACCCGATGATGATATTTTCGAGGATGAGAAAATAAAAAAGAAACACGCCGAGCGCCAGAAAGGCTTTTTTTAACAGAAAGCCGATGAAAAAGGCGATGCTGAGCTGGGCAAAAGTTTGCAGAAAAAACAAACCGATAAAATGCGTTTTTTCCCGGAATTTTCCTGAGGCGCCGGTCGAATTCAAACTTCCGGTTACCAAACTGACTATGATGTATAATATGGTGATGATAAGGGTGACGGCAGCCACATCCAGCAGCTTGCCGGTTATAAATTCGTTGCGGCTCCAGCCGTCAATAATGTTTTGGCGATGTGTTTTGAAACTGTATTCATTGCTGATAAACATGATGACCATTACGGCGGGAATAAATACAAACCACGACGAAAAATAGGCAACGGTTTGCCACACTTCAGGAAAGGCGAACGGATTTCCCAGCATCATTTTGGCATACTGGCTTGCTTTGTCGGATTGTTGCGTGAGCTGGCTGTAAACATTGTAGAAAATATAATTAATGCCGGGATAGGATAGGGCCGTTAGCCCCATCATCCACCAGAAGGCGGTATATTTTCTCATTTTCAGCCATTCGGTATAGAGCAGATGCAGCATAGACAATTTATTTTCCCGTGAGTTCGAAAAAGAGCGTTTCTAATTTTTTTCGTTTCAGTGCAAGGTGTTGCAGAATTATGCCCCGTTCGAAACAGTAGCGGTTGATTTCTTCAGGTCTGATTTTTCCTTTGGGAAATGAAATATGTATGAGACCGTTTGTATGATGGTTTTCCAGCATTTTTCCTCCCAGGCCGGCAGCCAGTTCTTTGAGCTGAGTTATGTTTTCGGCGCCCAACTCCACAATATCTTCTTCAGACAGGATTTCTTCCGTACTTCCGCTGGCAAGTAACTGGCCGTTTTTGAGTATGGCTACATGGGTGCACACTTTCTCCACTTCGTCAAGCAGATGGCTGGCCATGATGATGGTATGCCCCCGGCGATACAACTGCACAATCAGTTCCCTGACTTCGGCAATACCGGCCGGGTCGAGACCGTTGGTTGGTTCGTCAAGCACCAGCACTTTCGGATTACCCAGCAGCGCGGCTGCAATGGCCAATCGCTGTTTCATGCCGAGGCTGTAATTTTTGAAAGGCGCCCAACGCCTGTTGTGCAGGCCAACGGTATGCAACACGTCATCAATATCTTTTGCCCGGCCGCGGCCGCTGACGGATTGCGTGATCCTGAGATTTTCGGCGCCGCTCAGATATGAGTAAAAATTCGGGGTTTCAAGTAACGATCCGATTTTTTTCCTTATTTCCGCATTTCCGCCCTGGCCAAACCATTGAAAGGTTCCGCTGTCGGGCTTCAGAATATCCAGCAAAATGCCCAGCAAGGTTGTTTTACCGCTGCCGTTCGGGCCGAGGATGCCGTAAACACAATTTTCGGGTACATCGAAAGATACCTGCTGAAGCGCTCTGACGGTTTTATATGATTTGGAAATTTGGCGAATGTTCAGCACCATAAAGCCGGTATTGTATATTCGGCTTCAAGATAAAGCGTTTCAGATATATTCACGGCAACAATGCAGAAGAATTATTGTTAAATTGTAAACACAAACGAATTCATGAAAACCGTAATCATTGCCGGTGGTACGGGGTTGGTGGGGAAATATCTTTCTTCATTTTTATCGGATAACGGATACCGGGTAATTGTGCTTACACGAAATGCCGGCTTGCAACACAGCAAAGAAAAAGGGATTGAGTATGCACACTGGAATCCTGAAAAAAAATTGATCAGCACAAGCCTGTTTGACGAAGCGGAATACCTGATTAATTTATCGGGCGCCAATGTAGCTTCGCATCGCTGGACGAAAGCACGAAAGCAGGAATTGGTAAACAGCCGCGTAAACCCTTCTGCGTTGCTGAGCGATACTTTGCGAATTCATCCCGGGCGCATACGATGTGTGATCAACGCATCAGCCATAGGCTGGTACGGCGCCGACCCGCAAATTCCGAATCCTCATCCGTTTACGGAAAACAGTCCGAACGACTCCGGTTTTCTGGGTGTAACCTGTAAATTGTGGGAATCGGCCATCATGCCTGTAAAAGATATGGGTATTCGTCTCATCATTCTCAGGATCGGCATTGTACTTACCGCACAAGGGGGGATGTTGAAAGCGTTCATGAAACCTTTACATTTCGGAATAGCCCCGGTTTTTGGCAACGGACGGCAAATGATCAGCTGGATTCATATTCACGATCTGGCCCGTTTATTTCTGAAATGCATGGAAGAGGAACCATTTCGTGGCATTTACAATGCGGTGTCGCCTCATCCGGTATCTCAAAAAGAGTTCATGAAAAAAATGGCCGGCAAAAAAAACCGGTTTTCTGTTCTCGTTCCGGTTCCTTCTTTTTGGCTCAAAATTCTGCAGGGCGAAATGAGCACTGAGATTTTAAAAAGCACAACCGTGAGCAGCCGCAAACTGCTGGAATCCGGATTTTCATTTCATTATTCCGACATAGATTCGGCGCTGGAAGATCTTGTCAGGTAAGTTTATGATGCTGAGCTAAGTTGGCGTGATCTTCGTGCCACACATTGGTAAACTCTCCGACAACGGCTTTTCTGTTGGTGAATTGTCGTTTTTCCAGTTTCAGCGAAAGAATATCTTCGGGCAATACTTTACGGTACATAGGGTGCATGGTTCCGCCCGGTGCACCGGCCGGCATTGAGGGATTGTATTGGTAAGGCGGGTCAACCAAAGTCCCTCTGGGATACATGATGCCGGGTACGCCTTTGCCCCTCAAATCCAGGTTTTCCGGATGATCGAGCCCCAGCGTATGGCCGTATTCATGTGCGGCAGTAGTGGATCCTTTATACAGGTTTTCCAACTTAAAATATCCGGTATTGCATCCGATGCCGTCCACGAAAGAAATATTTCCTTGGGCAAATTCTTCGATGCGGAAATAATTATTCAGTGGATTTACATTTTCCAACACCTCCCTTTCGGTAAGATCGGGACGGTGCTGTGCCGTAGTTTGAAAAATTACTCTGTAGGAATTTCCTTTTATGATGACGGTTCCCTGCGGTTCATTCCAAAGTGTTTCAATCTCTTCCCTGATCAGTTCGGCCAGTTCGGCAGATGCTTTGTTGCCGTAAATGATAAGGTGAGAAGAGATGCGAATCGTGTTTTCGGATTCCAGTATTTCAGCAATTCCCATAAGCTTAGTTAAACAGGTTACTTTTTTTTAGTATGGTGAAGATAATGATCTCATCTTATCGTATCAGCATAACGGTTCCTTTGCGGAAAACAGGCTGACGGTTTTCTTTTCTGATGTAGCGCAATGTCCAGATATAAATGCCTGAGGGCTGTGGCAAGCCTTTATATGTGCCGTCCCACCCCTGCTGCCAGTTTTTGGTATGAAAAAGTAACTGGCCCCAGCGGTTATAAACGCTGAATTCATAGTTCTCGGCCCTGAGCGCATTGTAGGGCCTGAAAGTGTCATTCAGGCCGTCGTTGTTGGGCGTAAATCCGGTGGGTACATCAATATAGCAATGATCCAGTACACGAATGATTTTCACGGCTGTATCGCTGCAGTTCAGAGTAAGGTTGGTAGCAATTAACCGAACCGTATAAAACACTTCACGGTTCAGCAACGGATATCGGATAAGAGGCGGATCTTTCAGGTTGCTCTGTATGCCGTTTCCGAAATTCCAGTTCCAGCGATCCACTTCTCCACGACTTGTGTTGACAAACCGAAGTGTATCATCAGGACAGGCAACGGATTCGGCGATGAAAGAAGCCTTCACTTCATGATTCAGATTCAGCGTCAGGGAAGAAGTATCGGTACAGGTTCCGTTACTCACAAACAAACGAATCTGATTGACGCTTGATGCGGGAAAAACAGCCGATGCGTACGAGGTGGTTACCGGCGGCCCTCCGTTTATTGTCCATAGCCATTGATTCACCCCGTTGGCTCCGTTATGCGTAAACAAGAAAGTGTCTTTCAAACAACCGTATCTGCCCGAAAAAGTAAAATCGGCATTCACGGTATCGGCAGTGATGAAGTTCAGTATCTGAGGCTGAATGGGTTGGCCGCAGGCATCAAAAACAGGACTGCCGTCTATTCCGGGTTGAATGGTTAAACTATAACTTCCGGCGGTTACAATCGGCGAGGAAAATTTGACAATGATATAATCCGTCAAATCGTTCACACATCGCCCTCCGGCCGATACAATGTTTATAGGCGCCGGCCCGTTTACGGAAAAATCGGTGCCTGCAGCAGAGATGGAAGAACATTTAATTTTTTTCGGAAAATAAACCAGCACCGAATCTGTGGAGCAGGTCGGCCGGCCGATGCTGTCGGCCCTGATGGGAACAGGCGCCAGATAGGTGAAGACAACTTTTTCGCCTACCGGTATGGCATTGTCGCAATGGTCACGAAGCGTATTACCGTCCGTTCCGTTTTTGAAAATCAATTCGTAGTTTCCGTTGGTGAGCGGCTGCGACAGCGTCAGTGTAACTTCATCAAAGTCAAAAGCAAAAGTACAGGAATCGGTAACGGCTGAAGTAATTGTTGCCACGGCCGGGGAAAGAATGAATTCCGTACCACCGGACGTGATGGAGTTGCACTTCATCTTTTTGTTCAGATACAAGGTAATTTTAGAACCATCGCATTCCGGAACGACGCGTAGGGGTCTGGGTATGGTCGTATCGGTAATCACCGCCGTACCGCCGCTGAAAACGAGGTCGTACCCGATCTGGCTGTTGGTGAAATTACTGATCATCAGCAAATAATCACGGCCTGCAATCAGGTTTGGCATTCTGGCAAAAGCATTCAGGTTTTGTGCCGGGTCTGAACAGCATTGAATAAAATTCACACCGTTGGCCGAAGCGCCGGTGGGCCCGAAGGTGCCCGCCCAGTTTCCGGTAACCACCAGCGAATTATCGGTAAAAATATCATTAGGGTTCCGGCCGGTGATATCCCAAAGCTGCCAGTCGTAATCTTCATTGGCCGCAAGAGGAGTGATGGTAAAACCTAACGTGCCGGATTGATAACATCTGAATTTATAATAAAAAGGATTTTTGTCGGAATACACACATTGTCCCCCTGTACATCCCGGAACAAACAAATTTTCTTTGTTGGTACATAAGGGCACCTGATTCTGTCGGAAGACAGAAGTGCCGCACACCGGAAATGCCGTTGAAGGGGTTTGGCCTAATGTGGTACAGGTCTGGCTGTACAAGGAAAAGGACAAGCCGGAAATTAAAATTGTGATTGCTATAAGATATGAAAATTGCCCGAACTTCATATCATCTGCTGCAAACTAATTTAAAAGCATGAATTACATGTATGACGAATATGAAACATCCGGGATTAAAAGTTTTTTTAACAAAGTTTATATAATTTACCGGGTAATGATACGATGATGTTGTTGAGTTCCATATTCAGTAAGGCAGCTGCCACGACGCTGCTGCTGAGGGCGCTGCGCAAGTGAATTTCATCAATATGAAGGCACTCCTTTTCTTTCAGCAGGGAATAAATCATTTTTTCTTCCGGCGTCAATTCCACGAATAATTCTTTTTGTACTTTTTTCTTTTTCACATCCGCTATTTTCCAGCCCAGCGTTTCCGCCACATCTGAAGCTTTGGCTAACAGGATAGCTTTATTCTGTCTGATCAGATAGTTGGTTCCTTCGCTTTTGGAATCACCGATTCTGCCCGGTATGGCAAATACATCTCTATTATAACCGTTGGCCAGTTCTGCAGTAATCATACTGCCGCCGCGAATTCCGGTTTCCGCAACGATCACCGCATCGCTTAGGCCGGCCACAATCCGGTTCCGGATGGGGAAGTTGTGTTTGTCGGGTTTAGTACCGCTTCTGAATTCCGTGAGCAGGCCACCGCCTTCCTTAATCATTTCTTTTGCCAGTGAAGTATTGGCCGGCGGATATATCTGATCCAAACCGTGAGCCAGTACGCCAACCGTAGGCAATTTATTTTTTAAGGCATATTTATGCGCCAGCGTATCTATTCCGTAAGCCAGTCCGCTCACAACTAAAACCTGATGCGCCGCTAATTCCTGAATCACTTCTTCCACCATTTGTTTACCGTAATCCGTATGCGTACGTGAGCCCACGATGCTGATGATTTTGCTGCAGTTTAGATCGGCCTCGCCTTTGTAGTAAAGTAAGGTTGGCGGATCATAACAATGTAAAAGCCTTTGCGGATAATCCGGATCGGTAAGAAAGAGCGGTTTGATTTTATATTTTTCAATGAATTCTATTTCTCGTTCCGCTTCCGGAAATCCCTTAAACTGATGTATCGAATTGGCCCTGACAGGCCCGATTCCTTCCAGCGATTCTAAAAATTTTTTTTTGGTCCGAAAGACTTCTTCGGGAGTAAAATGTTGCATCAGAATTCTGGCCTGTACCGCACCGATATTTGGTATCAGAGTAAGGGCAATCTTGTATAGCAGATCATCAGCCATATGTATTTCCGGAAAGCTTCAAAAATAAGGGCAAGCAAAGCATTCTTTTTTAAAAGCCGATAATTTTTAATTCGGTTCTTCGGTTCTGAGCCCTCCCCGCTTCCGTTTTATTATTGGCAACGGGACGGGTTTCGCCGTAGCCTCTGGCAATCAGGCGGTCGGGCGAGATGCCTTTTGCAGCCAGATAATTTACGACGGCTCTTGCCCGGTTTTGGCTCAGCTTCATATTATCAGTGGGCCGGCCCACGTTATCGGTATGCCCGCTGATTTCCACTTTCAGTCCCGGATTTTCCGTGAGCAACGTTACCAGTTGATTCAGTTCTGTTTCCGACTCAGGCCTCAGTTCGGCTTTGTTGAAATCAAAGAAAATGTTTTTCAGAACGATGGCGGCATCTTTTTCTATTGGTGTAAGCGGAATGTCTTTCTGATATACGGAGTCGGGAGATTTTCCGGCCAGCAGAAACTGATCCGAATAGAATAGATATCCTTTACGGCTCACGTTAAACACATAATCTTTTCCAGTCGGAAGAGTTATCAGAAAATGACCTTGCTCATCGGCATTTACCTCGGCCACGGAAAGTCCGGTTTTCAGTTCCGTGAGTTGCACGGAAGCCGAAAGCCCTTTTTTGGTTTTGCGGTCAAACACCTTTCCTTTTATCCATAATGTTTTTACCGGCCGTATTTGTTGTCTCAGCTCAAATGTATAAATATCCATTCCTCCGTAACTGTCGCTGCGGTCGCTGGCATAATACGCCGTTTTGCCGTCGGCGGCAATGAATAAAGTACCTTCTTTATCAATGGTATTAATGGGATAGCCGAGATTCAACGCTTCGCTCCATTTGCCGTCGGGCAGTTTTTTTACCATATACAAATCATCATCGCCGTATCCCGGTCGGGCGTCAGAGGTAAAATAAAAAGTCTGATTATCGGCGTGCAGAAAAGGGCATTGCTCATCGCCGGCAGTGTTAATGGCAGGCCCCAGATTTTCGGCAGGGGTGCAGCGGCCGTCGGGCAAAATGCGGGATACATAAATATCGCTGCCGCCCATTCCGCCCGGCCTAGAGCTTACAAAATAAAGATACTTTTTGTCGGGCGAAAGGCAGGGTTGAGATTCCCAGAATTCGGTATTCACGTTGCGCCCCAGGTTAACAGGCGCCGACCATCCGCCCGGTGTTTTATACGAAATATAAATATCGCACGACCCCATGCCGTCTTTCCGGTAGCAGGCCGTGAAAACCAGCCATAACCCATCCGACGAAATAAACTGTGCGCCTTCGTTCAGAGGCGTATTCACACCCTGTAGCGGCTGTGCCGTATTCCATTCGCCGTTGGCTGATTTCACACACCCGAAGAAGTCTTCATTTTTGCCACCCAGATTCCGGGTAAAGACCAACTGCGAACCGTCAAGCGTAAGCGAAGGAAAATATTCAGATTCGGAACTGTTAACTTTCGGCCCGAGATTGCGGGGAGCAAACACATATCCCTTGTCGGGATTTGCCGCAGCATAATGCAGTGCAAACTCGTAAGATTTTCTTCGGGCCTCTGCCTCTTTCAGCTTTTCGGGATTTTTGGGTTTTGTGATCTCACGCCATCTGTTCAGATACTGCAACGCCCTGTCAAAAGCGCCCAGCCCGGCCTGATAGTGAGCATAATTATAATAATACGGATAACAATATTGCGAGTCAATCCGGAAAGCCTGTTCCAGGTGTTCTGCTGCCAGTTTGTAATTTTTCATTTTTCCGTACAAGGTACCCATGGCCAGCCAGGCATCGGCAAAACGATTGTCGGTTTCGGTGGCTTTTTTCAGCAGCTGAAGCGATTTTTGATAATCTTCATTTTCGGCCTGCTGCAATGCCTGCTGATACAGTTGCATGGCTTTTTTGCTGACGGCATTCGGGTTGAAGCGTTGGGCGGCAGCAGAAAAAGCAACCAGCATCAGCGCAAACAATACCTTGCAGGAAACACGCTTCATGGCAGACGTTCAGAAATCTAATGTAAAAGTGTGCAATTTATTCCATTCTTTTTTTCATGCATCCGCGCCAAAATATTCCAGGCTTTTCCTTCGCGTTTTATTATTTTTCATACCGACTGTTCAGTGATTTAATTTTTTCATGATTCGGGGCTTTCACCGTCCCGTCTGCGGCGGGCAGGTTCGCTACTCAGCAGCAGTCCCCCGCCTTCCGGAGTATCCGTGCTGGCGGCCGGCTGCTTTCAACACTCTGTTCAAAAAGTTGTTATCAGTTTTGTTAGAACTTGCAACTTCACCGTCGCCGGCCGCTGCGCACCTCACTGCGTTCGTCCTTCAGGCGGGGCAGCCCGTCAACTGCAGAATAACATTCATCTTGTAAACTTTAATTTCATACTCTGGTTCCTGATGTATCTGTTGAAGCTCTGCAGTTATGGTTTTAATACTGAAGTGCACTCTGTTTTTCGCCACTCCGCTCCGATATTCTGCACGTTTCAGTCAGAAAATTTTTGTCAGCATAAAAAAATAACACCATTCCATTTTTCCATTTAGTAAAAAAGAAAAATTATTACCGAAAACGGTTTAATACCGTTCTTTGTTGAGAATTCAACAGAAAAACACGGAATGAATCAAAACAAAAAAGCAAGAATTCAAACTACCTCATCGGGTAATGAATCCTTGCCTTTGAAAAATTTTTTTGAGTTTTCCCGCAAATCGTTTGCCCTGTTGGGGAAACGTTTATCTAAAGAAAAGGCTTACTTCATTTTTATCTTATCTGCGCTGACGTCTTGTTTTGAAATATTGTCCGGTTTTGCGCTTGTTGCCTTCGGGACTGCCCATGCGGTTCATGGCGCAGCGGAAGCCCAGCGTGCTGAGTGACTGGTCTTCTTCAAGGAAACGACGGGTGCCGGGACTCAGCCAGTAAGGTAAATCATTCCAGCTACCGCCTTTATACACTTTTGATTTTTCGGGATGAATCAGCGTGGTTACGCCATAACCGTAATAGGCCTGAGAAAGTGAGTCGCCGTCCAGGTAATCAATCACATTGCCGCGCTGATAATTCCGGCGGTGACGGCTTTCTTCATCGGTTACGTCAACCATCTTCATCCGGCCAAGGCTGTCTTTTTCATATCGGGTTGCCGGATCCATGGAGGTAGGATCGGCCAGATATAATTTTTTATAGCGGTTTCCGCGGAAGGGGGCAGGCATATCATCAAAATCCAGTAATGAAAGGGGCCGGTAGGTGTCTTCCACCCACTCGCTTACATTTCCGGCCATGTTGTACAAGCCGAATCCGTTCGGATAGAAAGATTGAACCGGCGCCGTGTAAAAGGCACGGTCGTTTAAGCCCCCGGCCACACCGGCATTGTCGCCTGAATGTCTTTTAAAGTTGGCCAGAAAAGTTCCCTGCCAGCTGCCTCTGCGGGTATCTCTCAGGCCGTTTACATTTTGAGACCAGGGATAAACCTGACGGTTAGAAATCAACTCTTCACCGCGTTTTCCTTCTTTGGAACTGGGACGCGGATTCTGATAAATCAAACCGTAGGCAGCATATTCCCATTCGGCTTCAAAAGGCAAACGATAATCCGGCAACAACAACCCCGACTCAATGGAAGCAATTGTAGATCGGGGCTCATTTTTCTTGGTTTTAATTTTTCCGGGCGGCGCCGTATAATGACCGAATAAATACGACTTGGTGGTAAAATTATTATCGCCTTGTTGTGCGCCGGGTTTGAGTGTATTTTTATTTATATATCCGGCCTGAATCAGCAATTTTTCATTTACGCGGTCCGTTCGCCACAGGCAGAAATCTTTGGCTTGCCGCCACGATACGCCCACAACCGGATAATCATTGAATCCGGGATGACGGAAATAATATTCTACCAACGGTTCGTTGTAGCTCAGCTCGCTTCTCCAGCAAAGCGTATCGGGTAGGGCGCCTTCCAGCACTTTGGCATATTGCGGATCCATAGGGTCAAAAACCCTGTACAGCCAGTGCAGATATTCGCGGTAGTGAACGTTTGCTACTTCCGTTTTGTCTATGTAGAATGAAGGAACAGATACGCGGCGCGGAATATTGTTCCAATCGCCCATCACATCTTCTTCGGTTTGTCCCATCGTAAATGTTCCGCCCTGAACAAAAACCAGTCCGGGACCGGTACCTTGTTCTTTGGCTCTGGCTACTTTAAAGCCGCCTTCATTTTTGTCGTTGTAATTCCACCCTGTTACAGATGACTTGTCTTTCTTTTTGGAAAATAAACCCCCATTTTTACAGGAGCCCAGCAGGAAAATCAAGGATATCAGAAAAAACAGCTGTTTCATTCGTCGCAATTTTTTATAAAATGATGATTTGGAATAATTTTAACGGTAACTTTTATGATTTATTGTTTAAAATCCGGCCAAAAATTGGATAACCGAACAGCGAAAATACAGAGTTTTGGTTTAAAATGGGGAATTTACGTTTTTTTAAGAACTGATTACCGGAGAAAAATGCTGAAAACAGCAGCGTTTCTCTTTGCTTACTTATGCCTGATAGTATCAGAAAAAATTGAAGCCCAACGCCAGTATGCGGCTTCATCGGTTCTGGCTTCGGGCCGGTGGTACAAAATCAGTGTGCAAAAACCGGGCATTTACAAGATTGATGTCGGTTTTTTACGCAGCATGGGAATTTCGGGTGCCGTTTCATCATCCTCAATTAGGCTTTTCGGAAACGGGGGCTTTATGTTGCCCGAGGCCAATTCAGTGCCACGCCCTGATGATTTAACCGAAAATGCCATTCTGGTGGCCGATGGGGGAGACGGAATCTTAAACGGAAACGATTATTTTTTGTTTTTTGCGCACGGCCCCGACAGGTGGTTTTATGATTCGTCGGCCGGCACGTTTCGATTCAGAAAAAACCTGTACGAAACAAAATCATACTATTTCATTACGCTTGGCGGGTCAGGTAAGCGAATAAATCAGCTTCCGTTGCAGTCAGGTCCGGCCGTGACGGTTCAGGAATTTTCTGAACGGTTTTGCCATGAGCTGGATTCGGTAAATTTTTTATCCAGCGGAAAAGAATGGTATGGCGAAGAACTCTCTAACCTTCCGGGCCGCAGCCCGTCCCGTACATTTTCATTTTCTTTTGGAAATGTTGACGGTTCCTCACCCCTTCAACTCCGCCTTACGGCGGCAGGCCGATCCGTTAACCAACCCGGGCATATTGATGTATCAGTAAACAATCAACCGGCAGGGCGGTTAACTTACCCGGCTACGGGGCCGGGGCCTTATGATTTTTTTGCCCGTGAAGTAACCGGATTTTTTAGCCATCCCAATCCGCAATCTACCCAAATCATACGCCTTACTCATACCTCAGGCGGAATAAATGCCCAGGCATGGATTAACCGGATTGAATTGTTTTTCAGGCGCCGGCTTTCCATGTCGGGTACAAATCAGCTTCTGTTTCGGGATGTGAACACGGTAGGAAATATCCGGGCTGAATTCCGTATAGCAGATGCCTTGCCGGAAATCGAGGTATGGAATGTAACAAACCCGGTTGAACCGGTAAGAGTAACGGGAACATATCAGCAACGGGAATTTCGCTTTGTAGCCAATGCAGAGCAGCTTCGGGAATATGTTGCCTTTCATCCGCAACAATTTTTAACGCCCGTCTTTGAAGGAACTGTTGCAAATCAGAATCTTCACGGCCTGCCCCCTGCCGATTATATTATAATTACGCATCCGCTGTTTCGGCAACTTGCAGAACGCCTCGCCGAATTTCACCGGCAAAAAAGTTTACTAAGGGTAGTGGTGGTCTCAACAGAGCAGGTTTATAATGAATTCGGAAGCGGCAGCGCCGACCCTGCGGCTATTCGGGATTTTGTGAAGATGTTCTGGGATAAATATCAGGGAAACAACAGGCCGGAATTTCTCCTTCTGTTCGGAGACGCCTCTTTTGATTACAAAAACAGAATCAGCGGAAACACGCATCTGGTGCCGTGCTGGCAAAGCAAAGAATCACTTTCGCCTTTAGCTACTTTTGTTTCCGATGATTTTTTTGCTCTGCTGGACGATCACGAAGACCTCGAATCGGCCAATCCGGCACACGATCTGGATATCGGAATCGGAAGAATACCGGTTCGAAATGCGGAAGAGGCTGCCCGTTTTGTGGATAAAATCATTTCTTATCATTCATCAAAAGCATTCGGTAACTGGCGTATGCAAAAAGCCATCATTGCCGATGACGAAGATGCCAACCTTCATGTGCAGGATGCCGAACTGATCAGCCAGTACATTGATGCAAATTTTTCACTTTTAAACCTGAATAAAATTTATCTGGATGCGTTTCCTCAGCAAATCGGGCAATCCGGAACCCGTTATCCGGCCGCCGTTCAGGCTATTCAAAATCAGGTATTGAAAGGCGCTCTCTTTATGAATTATATCGGCCATGGGGGGCCTTATCGCCTGGCCGAAGAAACCGTTCTTGAAAAAAAACAAATTGAAGCCTGGAAAAACGGCGACCGCCTTCCGGTTTTCATTACGGCCACTTGTGATTTTGCTCCTTTTGATAATCCTTCCGTGGCTTCACTGGGCGAGTTTTTGTTGTTGGCTTCGGGAAAAGGCGCCATTGCCCTGGTCACCACCACCCGCCTGGTTTTTGCATCCAGCAACCGGAATATGAATTATCATTTTATGCGCCTTGCCACTGCAAAAGATGCTTCGGGGAATTATAAAGCGCTGGGCGCCTCTTTACGGGAAACCAAAAATTTTGTGATTCAGAATACAGGCGATATAGAAAATGCCAGAAAGTTTACGCTGCTTGGCGATCCGGGTCTGATTCCCGCATTTCCAAAGCATGAAATCAAAGTCACGGCTATTAACGGACGTAACACATCGCTGGAGGATACGCTGAGTGCTTCGGAATTCGTAAGAATAGAAGGTGAAATCAGGGATAGCAGAGGGCAGCTGATGAATCAATTCAACGGCCGGGCCAGTACCGTAATTTATGAAAAAGAACAAACTTTGTCCACCTTGGGAAATGATCCGGGCAGCCAACCCATGCATTATCCGGCTCGTCAGGTTGTGGTTTTTCAGGGCAAAGCGGCTGTGCAGAACGGAAAATTTTTCATTGAATTCAAAATTCCGAAAGATATTGATTATCGTTACGGAAAAGGCAAAATCAGCGTTTATGCCTCCAACGAAGAAACCGATGCAGGAGGTTCGTTCGGAGACTTTCTGATTGGTGGAACGACGGCCGATTCGTCGGGCGACAAAGAAGGGCCGATTGTACGATTATATCTGAATGACGAAAAATTCATTAACGGGGGAATTACCAATGAAACCCCGGTTTTTGTTGCCACACTGGAAGACAGTTCCGGTATCAATACCACAGGCATCGGTATCGGACATGATATTTTATTGACCCTGGATAACGACAACAACAAAACTTTTGTATTAAACTCATTTTATGAAAGCGATCTCAACAACTTCCGGAAAGGAATGATCCGGTATCAGCTTCCGCCGCTGGAACCCGGTGAGCATTCCCTCAAACTGAAAGTATGGGATGCGCTCAATAACTCGTCAGAGGCCGAACTTCATTTTATTGTGCAGAAAGAGGAACAATTACAGATTCGAAGGGTACTCAATTATCCCAACCCTTTTACCACATCCACCTGTTTCTGGTTTGAACACAACCAGCCCAGCATACTTATGCAGGCAACCATAGAAGTGATGACCATAACGGGTAAAATCGTAAAGACACTGAAGAAAGCATTTGTTGCAGTGGGCAATCGTTCAGATGATATTCAATGGGACGGAAGAGATGAATGGGGTAACCGGATAGGCAGGGGTGTATATTTATATCGCCTAAAGGTCAGTACTGAGACGGGTAAGAGTAAAGAAGTCATTGAAAAATTAGTTATTTTTTGAATGTTTGGATAAAAAAAATATTTTTTTTAAAAAAAATGGATACAATATGTGGAAAATTCAATCGTTTTATTATCTTGCCGGCTGTGAAGGATGTTGATGTGAGACGTAAAATCAATAGTCAATACCTCAATTCAATATAAAACATTAACGCTATCGAGTAAATTCTACGCTTTTAAACTTTGTATTACTGATTATTAAAAATCTATTTTTACATTTAATTATTAAACTCACAAGTGATGAAACAAACTGCTTTCAAACTAACTGCTATTGCCCTGCTAACAGGAATTCTTTCTTCAAATGTATTCTCGCAGGCAAAAATTAATGTGGTCACAACTGCTGTGCCCTTTTTGCGTATTTCACCCGATGCCCGTTCCGGCGGTATGGGAGAACTCGGTATTGCCACCTCGCCGGATGCTTACTCCGGCGCCTGGAACGTCGGTAAAGTGGCTTTTAACGAGCAAAAAGGAGGAATCGGCCTTACTTATGTTCCCTGGTTAAGAGATGTGGTGAACGATGTATTTCTGATGACTGCCGGCGGATTTTATAAGTTTCAGGATAACCAGGCTATCCATGCCAATATTCGTTACTTTAATCTGGGCGATATTCAATTTACCGATGCATTGGGTAATGATTTGTCTTCCTTCAGACCCCGTGAATTCGGCGTGGAAGTCGGCTATTCCCGTAAGCTGAACAACAGGCATGGCGTGGGTATTAACCTGAAATATATCAATTCAAATCTGGCCAGCGGATTTAACGCCGGAGGCACTACTTATAAAACCGGTAGCGCCGTTGCGGCTGATTTAGGTTATTACGGAAATGCCATGAAATCAAACGGCGACGGTTGGGCCTGGGGCGTGGTTTTATCAAATCTGGGTTCAAAAATTGCCTATACCGATAATGCCGATGCCAAGGATTTCATTCCGGCGAATCTCGGATTCGGCGCTAACTACACGAAAAAAATCAATGCCCAGAATCAGATTTCCTTCGGCCTTGAGTTTAATAAGCTCATGGTTCCCACACCTCCCGCCGATTCTGCAGGTCTGGTAAATTATCGTAACAAAAGCGTAATCGGAAGCTGGTTCAGTTCATTCGGCGATGCTCCAGATGGCTTTGGAGAAGAAATGAAAGAATTCAATATTTCGCTCGGAGCCGAATACTGGTACAACAATCAGTTTTGCCTGAGGGCCGGTTATCATTATGAAAATAAATTTAAAGGAAACCGTCGCTATTTCACTGCCGGACTCGGCCTGAAATACAACGTATTCGGTTTCAACTTTGCTTACCTTGTTCCCCAGGGAAGCGGCGTTACACGAAATCCCCTTTCCAACACGCTTCGTTTCTCTGCCTTGTTTGATTTGGGAACCGGAAGTAAAAAATAATTCATACAAACCAAAACCAAATAGTATTTTACCTAAGCCCCGCTCTGCGGGGTTTTTTGTTTTTCGTATCATTACAAAACAAAGTATTTTGCGACCCAGGAAATATGAATCAGAAAAAGATTCGGAGCCGGCTGAGTAAACGTAATATGAGCATTTTCCTGAGAAATATTTGAAGAGGACCGGCCTGGAAAAGAGTGCCATTGAAATGGCAAAACACAAAAAGACATCAATTCAACACAGCTAAAGAGTTTTTGAAAGCATATAATGAAATAAAATTCTCGGTATGAATTTCCGCATAGGTTCCGGAATAGATTTTCACCGGTTAACCGAAGGCAGAGACCTTTGGATTGGCGGCGTAAACATACCGCATACAAAAGGAGCCGAAGGGCACAGCGATGCAGATGTATTGTTGCATGCCATATGCGATGCCATACTCGGGGCTGTTTCGCTGGGAGATATCGGAACACATTTTCCCGACACGGATCCGGCCTATAAAAATATAGACAGCAAAATTTTACTCAGAAAAACGGTAGCATTGCTGCACGAGAAAGGATTTCAAATTGTTAATATTGACAGTACGCTTTGTTTGCAAAAGCCGAAAATCAAAGCGTATATCCCTCAAATGAAAGAAATCATTTCCGGAGTTTGCAGGATAGAACCCGATAATGTTTCCATTAAAGCTACTACCACAGAGCAGCTGGGATTTATAGGCCGTGAAGAAGGCGTTATGGCTTTTGCAACGGTACTGGTAAAGAAATAAAAAATGAAAAATTTCATCAAGCGAATTTTATGGAAGAAGTAAAAATAAAAATCATCAATCTTTCCGATAATCCATTGCCGGAGTATGCCACAAGCGGTTCTTCAGGTATGGACATCAGAGCCTACTTACCGGAAGATATTACATTGGAGCCCTTACAAAGAGCATTAATACCTACCGGTTTGTATATTGAATTGCCGGAAGGGTATGAAGTGCAGATACGACCCCGAAGCGGAATGGCCATAAAACAGGGCATAACCTGCCTGAATACGCCGGGTACCATAGATGCCGATTACAGGGGAGAAATTAAAATAATTTTAATCAACCTTTCTTCCGAAAAACAAGTCATTCATTCCGGCGACCGGATAGCGCAGATGGTGGTACAAAAAGTGGAAAAGGTGAAATGGCAACCAGCAGTGGTACTGGAAAAAACACAACGCAATGAAGGCGGATTTGGTCATACCGGTAAATAAATATGTTCAGTTGAATATAAGGTACTTCACATTAGTGCTTTCGATTTTATTCAGCATTTCTCTTTTTTTTACTTCCTGCTGTGCATCGAAAAAAACGGCTGTTTCAGGTATTCCCGAAGATAAATCAGTACAAGATACAACCCGTAAGGAACCGGAAAGTGTAACAACGGAAGATGCTGTAGGTTCGGTACAAGCGCTTTTAAAAAAAATCAGGGAGCATTCCATTGCCTATCATACATTTTCGGGAAAGGCAGAAGTGGATTATTTTGATACGCAAGGAAACAAATATGGCTTTCAGGCGAACATCAGAATGATGAAAGATAGTGTTTTGTGGATTTCGTTGAATGCTGTACTGGGAATTGAAGTGGCGCGAATCATGCTCACTTCCGACTCTGTGAAAATTCTGGACAAACAAAACAAAGTTGTTATACAACGTACACAGGAGCAACTGAAAGAAATTTTTGGTCTGCCACTCAATTTACAAATACTGCAAGGCTGGCTCACCGCTACACCACTCTCTGATGAAGCGGGAATAAACATTATTCAAAATGCTTCAGATGTAGCTATACTTCAGTTTTCGGATATGGGAAAAACACACACTTTAATTTATGATGTTACCGGAAATTTCTGGCGGTCTGAAGAATTGAATTTCGGCACAGGGAGAAACAGTATCCGATGGATTGTGGATTATTCAGGGTATGAAAATAAAAACAATTTTTATTTCCCCCTTGATCGCAATGTCAGCATTACAGAGAATTTTCAGCGAACAATAAAAATTCGATTTAAATCATACGTTTTTAACGAAAAATTAAGCTTCCCTTTTTCCATACCCAAAAATTATGAGAAAAATTAAGGGAATATAATTTAATTTGCATCACATCGTTAAATAACAATTGTTCCGTTGTGATCAATAATTTAGTTAAATGGTAAAGGAATGTTTATTCTTTTTTTTCATTGCCTTGCCGCTAATGAATCCCGTTTTTTCACAATCTGCGGATAAAGCGAAACTGGAACAGGAGCGTAAGGAAATTCAAAAAGAACTTCAGGAAATTCAGAATATATATAATAAAATTAAAGGACAATCTAAGCAAACCCTGGGGCAATTGAATGTACTCAACCGAAAAATTCAGCTGCAGGAACAATATCTGAATAACATAAACAGAGAAATTCACTCCATAGATGATGAAATTTACCTCACCAATCTTGAAATTTACCGATTACAAAATCAACTGGACACTCTGAAGGCAGAATATGCCCGTTCTGTAGTTTATGCTTATAAAAACAGAAGTAACTACGACTATTTGAATTTTATTTTTTCAGCAAATAGTTTTAACGATTTCATCCGACGAATCAGTTATTTAAAAAATTACAGAGCCTACCGTCAAAAGCAAATTCAAAACATTCTGGAAACCCGTGATTTAATTGAAAAACGTAAAGAACTTCAACTGAAGAAAAGACAGGAAAAGAATCAGGTTTTGGAAAAACAAACCAAGGAAGTGGAAGAATTGGAAAAGCAGAAAAAAGAAAAAGCTGCCGTTATGGCCCGTTTAAAAGCCATGGAAAAAGATTTGAGCCAGCAGATTGCAGCCAAAAAGAAAAGAGACCGTATGCTTCAAAATGCCATCAATGCCATTATACGACGAGAAATTGAAGCAGCACGTGCCAAAGCAAAAGCCGAAGCGGAAGCCGGACGAAAAGCAGAGGAAGAGCGAAGAAAAGCTGAAGCCAATAAAGCTGCTTCTAATACGGAGGCCGGTAATGCAACTACAACAGAAAATGCCGAAGAGAAAACCACCAAAAGATCAGGATTAGAGAAAAAACCTGATAGCTATCTGAATCTGAATGCACGGGATGTGGAACTGAATAACAGTTTTGCCGCCAATCGTTCCCGGTTGCCCTGGCCTGTAGATAACGGAATTGTTACGCTTCGCTACGGTTTCAATAAAATTGAAAACACATTGCTCACCTTTGATAACCCCGGAATTACAATAGCCACGCCTGCTCCCGGTGTACCCGTTAAAGCCGTGTTTGACGGAGAAGTGGTTGCCGTTTACAGTTTGGGCGACGGAAGCGTGGTTACTCTCCGACACGGAAAATATTTCACGACATACAGTAATCTGAGCAGCGTAATGGTATCTAAAGGAATGACTGTAAAAACCGGTCAACAAATCGGCAAAGCGGGAAGAGATGATGAGGGAACCGGAGGGCAAATTGATTTTATTTTGATGATTGAAACCCGGAATGTAGATCCATTGCCCTGGCTGCGACGTTAATCAGGATTTCAGAGAATGTGAAAATACCTCGCCCTGAATAATTTCCCGATAGGTTTCTTCGTAAAGAGGAACAATTTTCCGAATATCAAATTTCTGTGCATGTGCCAACACGTTTTCTTTTACTTTTTTTAGTTCATTTTCATCCGATAACAGATTGACGGCGTAACGAGCCATGGCTTCAGTATCACCCACATCTGCCAGAAATCCCGTTACACCATGTATATTAATTTCAGGCAAACCTCCTGCGTTGGTTGAAATAACGGGCAAGCCGGCAGCCATGGCTTCCAGAGCGGCTAATCCGAAACTTTCATATTCAGATGTCAGAATAAAGAGATCTCCCAAAGGTAGAATTTCTTCTATCTGGTCCTGCTTGCCCAGAAATCGGATGTCACGGCAAAGATCCAATTCCCTGGCCAGGTCTTCGGCCGTGATACGCTCAGGGCCGTCTCCGATAAACAACAGCTTCGCCGGAATTTGCCGATTGACTTCCGAAAAAATCTTTACCACATCCTGCACCCTTTTTATTTTCCGGAAATTTGAGGCATGTATTAAAATCTTTTCATCATGAGGCGCTATCAGTTTTCTGAAGGCGTCAACCGTTTTTTTTCTGAAACGCCCGGTATCTACAAAATTGTAGATGACTTTAATGTCTTTTTCGATGTGGAAATGACGATATGTTTCCTCTTTCAGGTTTTGCGAAACAGCGGTGATTACGTCGCTGTGATTAATGGAAAATGCCACCACGGGTGCAAAGGTTTTGTCCCGCCCCACCAGGGTGATATCCGTACCGTGAAGTGTGGTGATGACCGGAATGTCTATTCCTTCATCACGTAAAATTTGTTTGGCCATATAAGCGGCCGAGGCATGCGGAATGGCATAATGTACATGAAGCAGTTCGAGGCGGCTGTTTTTAATTACATCTACCATGGCGCTGGCCAATGCTGTTTCGTACGGCGGATATTCAAACAGCGGATATGAGGGAACATGCACTTCGTGAAAAAAAATATTCGGAATAAATCCATGAAGACGTACCGGCTGCTTATAGGTAATAAAATGAACCTGATGGCCGTTTTGCGCAAGCGCTTTTCCCAGCTCTGTAGCCAGCACACCGGAGCCGCCGAATGTGGGATAACAAACAATACCGATTTTCATGTTAAAAATTCAACTCTAAGGTAATTTTTTTCAATCAGTTTCCTTAATTCCTTATAGTAACTTTTTGTATGAACAAATTGTTTACTTTTAAAAAATCAAACTTATTCAATATGCGGAGCAGCCTTACTCTTGCTTTAGTATGCTTTGCAATGCTTACCTGTTTTGCGCAGGATTCAGCTTTTATTCGCAAAATTTCGGATGAGATGCTGCGCAACGGACAGGCGTATGAAAATCTTCGCGTCTTAACCAAACAAATCGGCGGAAGACTGGCCGGTTCGCCACAGATGTACAAAGCAGAATCCTGGGCTTTTGAATTGCTGCAAAAAAGCGGAGCCGATACGGTTTGGAAACAATCCTGTAGAGTGCCCCGTTGGGTCAGAGGAGGAAAAGATGAGATGTGGAGCAGCGAAATCGTTTCTTCAAACAATCCTTCCAGGCCGGATGCAAGGCTTATTAAAGTGCCCTACGATGTAGTGGCTTTGGGCAACACCATCGGAACCGGTCCGGCCGGTGTAAGCGGCGAACTGGTGATGATCCGGAGTTTTGAAGAACTGGAAAAGCGAAAAGATGAAGTAAAAAATAAAATCGTTTTTTATAATGTTCCTTTCAACCCCACTTATATCAATACCTTTTTAGCCTATCGTGATGCGGGGAGTTACAGAACACAGGGCCCGGCCAGAGCGGCCCGATACGGGGCTAAAGCCGTTGTCGTCAGAAGCCTGACCCATGCCGAAGATAATCATCCGCATACCGGAGTCACCAATTATGATACGGCTTATCCCAGAGTTCCGGCCGTAGCCGTGGGGATAAAAGATGCGGATAAATTAGCCCTTCTGTTGGAAAAGGGGAAAAAAGTAATTGTTACCATGAAAACCTATGGATATTTTCTTCCCGATACAACAGGTCACAACATCATCGGCGAGCTGCGGGGAACCCGTTACCCCGATGAAATCATCACTGTCGGCGCTCATTTGGATAGTTGGGATAACGGCGAAGGCGCTCACGATGACGGGGCCGGATGTGTTCAGACCATTGAAGTGCTCAGAACCTTTAAAGCCATAGGGTATAAACCCCAACGCACCATTCGTTTTGTGTTATTTGCCAATGAAGAAAACGGTTTGCGTGGCGGAAATAAATATGCAGAGGAAGCCGTAAATAAAAAGGAAAAACACATTTTTGCGCTGGAAAGTGATGCCGGCGGATTTACGCCCCGCTCTTTCGGATTTACCGGAAGCCCGGAACAGTATCAGAAGGTTGCTGCCTGGCAGAAACTGCTGGCTCCTTACGGATGTGCCGAAATTACAAGGGGTGGAGGAGGCGCCGATATAGGCCCGCTGCACCGTGCGCTGAATACACCGATGGCCGGGCTGATGCCCGACTCCCAACGCTACTTTGACGTACATCATGCCCGAAGCGATGTGTTTGAAGCCGTAAACAAAAGGGAACTGCTGCTCGGCGCCGTGAATATGGCCGCTTTGATTTATCTTATTGATCAGTATGGATTGTAACCTTTAGTCCTGCACTAAGGCCTGCAAAGCATTTCTTACTTTCTCAAAAGGAAAAGAAGCGAAAACCTGTTGCATGCTCTTTCTGATTTCTTCGTTACACAATTGCCCTATACTGCCTTCGTGCGTATGGGTGAGCTTTTTATTGTAAATAAAACGGCCCGATGCAATATCCTCTCCAACTTTTTTGTAAGCGTCGCGGAACGGCACGCCTTCCTTTACCAGTTGATTCACAACTTCCACGCTGAACAGATATCTGTACTTTTCATCGTTCAGAATATCTTTTCTGACTTCAATTTCAGAAAGCATCTGTTCGGCCATGTGCAGGCATTGGTTCAAGGATTGAAATGCGGGGAAGAGGTGTTCTTTCAGCAACTGAAAATCACGATGGTAACCCGAAGGGAGATTGGACGTCATCAATGTGATTTCGTTTGGCAGCGCTTTTATGCGGTTACAATAACTTCGGATCAACTCAAAAACATCGGGATTTTTTTTGTGCGGCATAATACTGCTGCCGGTGGTCAGTTCTTCGGGAAAAGAAATAAATCCGAAATCAGGATTTACATAAAGGCAAACATCATAACTCAGCCGTGCCAACGTATCGGCTACGGCCGCCAGCGCCTGCGCAACAATTCGTTCCGTTTTGCCCCGGCTCATCTGAGCATATACCGAATTATAATGTAAGGTTTCAAACCCCAGCAAGCGGGTTGTCATGCTGCGGTCAATCGGGAAAGAACTGCCGAAACCGGCAGCCGAACCTAAGGGATTTTTATTGACGATATCATAAGCAGAACGGATAACGATCAAATCATCTGCGAGACTTTCTGCATAAGCGCCGAACCACAACCCGAACGAAGAAGGCATGGCCGGCTGAAGATGAGTATAGCCCGGCAGAAGGTATTCTTTATATTTTTCACTCAGTTGTTGTAAGAAATTAAAAAAACGAACTGCGGAATGAACCAGAACTTCGAGTTCATTTCGAAGAAAAAGTTTCAGGTCGAGCAGTACCTGGTCGTTGCGGCTACGGGCGGTATGAATTTTTTTTCCCGTATCACCCAGTGCTACTGTAAGTAAATACTCTATCTGCGAATGGATATCTTCCATGTTGAGGTCTATGGAAAAATGATTCGCTGCAATCTGACTGTAAATGTTCCGGAGTTCTTTTACCAAATCCTCTTTTTCACGTTTCGTGAGCAAGCCAACGCTTTCCAGCATCATTACATGGGCTATGCTGCCCAGCACGTCATAAGGCGCTAACAAAAGATCAAAATTTCTGTCGTTGCCGACAGTAAAATCAATCACTTCATTTTTTGTTGCTTTATTTTTTTCCCATAGTTTCATAACAACTCGTTTAACAGTTGCACATAAACTGCGATTCCGTTCTTCAACTCATCCAGAAATATAAATTCATCGGCTGTATGGCTTCGGGCGCTGTCGCCGGGCCCGATTTTCAGGGCAGGAAAAGGCATCAGCGCTTTGTCGCTGGTAGTGGGCGAACCATAGTACGGCAGCCCGAGCTTCAGTCCGGCTTTTACCAACGGATGATCCATGGCAATAAAGGTGGAACGAAGCCGGGTGCTGCGGGGTTTTACTTCGCTACGCACATGCGATGTTATGATGTGCAGTACTTCTTCAAAATCGTAAAGTTCATTTATTCTGCAATCCACTACAAAGTGGCAAAGGGCGGGAATGATGTTGTGCGCTTTGTTTTCCGTTTCCATCACCGTTACCGTCATCTTGTTTTCTCCCAACAGGGTTGACACCTTATCGAAGCGATATCCGGAAAACCATTCTATATCCCTTATGGCCTCATAGATAGCGTTAACACCTTCATTTCGTGCGGCATGTCCTGCTTTGCCGTGACTGTAACAATCCAGCACCAGTAAGCCTTTTTCGGCAACGGCCATTTGCATCAACGTAGGCTCTCCGACAATGGCGCACGAAACGGGTGGCAGGTACTGCAAAGCATATTCAATGCCTCCGTTTCCGCTGATTTCTTCTTCGGCGGTGGCGGCAAATACCAGATTGTATTTCAAATCCGGTTTTTCATAAAAATGCAGGAAAGTAACCAAAAGAGCGGCCAGGCTGCCCCCGGCATCGGTACTGCCCAGACCAAATAGTTTTCCGTCCTCAATCTCGGCTGAAAAAGGATTACGGGTGTATTGCGGGTTTGGCTTTACCGTATCATGATGCGAGTTTAACAGAAGGGTGGGTTTTGAGGGGTCGAAATATTTATTCAGGGCAAAAATATTGTTGCCCACCCGGCTGGCCGGTATTTGTTTTTGGGCAAGATACAATCCCAGAAAGGAGGCGGTTTGTTCCTCTTCTTTACTGAAGGATGGAATGGAAATCAGTTGTTTTAACAGCTGAATGGCTTCATCCAGCATTACCGAAATCTCTTTCATATTGTTATTGTTGTACCGGTTTTTTGTTGAATCAGGCTCTGCAGTTGGTTTGCTGCACCAATCATTACTTTATTTACTCCGCTTTTCAGCGCCGTGAATGCATTTTCCAGTTTCGGCAACATGCCCTCGAAAATTTTGTTTCCGGATTTTAGTTTTTCATAAGATCCGGTATTGATTGAGGGAATGACCGAATGCTCGTCGTGAATATCCCACAATACTCCGTTTTTTTCAAAAAGGTAAATCAGCGAGGTTTGAAATGTTTTGCTGAGCGCCACGGCAATTTCCCGGGCAATCGTGTCGGCATTCGTATTCAGCAGGCTGCCGTTTTTGTCGTGGGTTACGGGGGCTATGACGGGTACACATCCCTCCCGCAGCAGCAAATTCCAGTATCGTGTTTCAATTGTTTCGCTTTGGATATCGCCTACCCAACCAAAATCCACCTCTTTCACTTCTCTTTTCTGAGCGGGAATCAGATTGGCGTCTGCGCCGGTAAGTCCGATGGCATTGCAATGGAGAGCCTGCAGGGCAGCAACTATTTTTTTATTGATCAATCCAGCATACACCATGGTAATCAGGTCAAGAGTTTGTTCGTCTGTAATGCGCCTGCCGTTAATGTATTGACTTTTAATGCCCAGTTTTTCTCCGATTCGGGTAGCGATTTTTCCTCCGCCATGTACCAGTATTTTGAATTCCCTGATGGCAGAAAAATCTTCCAGCACCTGACGCAACAGCTGTTCGTCGTCCAGTACATGACCGCCGATTTTTATAATAAACAATTTATCCATTGGTATTCAATATCTCGCTGATGACTGCCTGAGCCGCCCAGATTCTGTTGGCTGCCTGTTGAGTAACTATGCTGTGACCGCTGTCTAATACTTCATCGCTAAGCTCCACATTCCGGCGCACCGGAAGGCAGTGCATGACGTTTGCCTCACGGGTCAGCTTCATTTTCTGCAATGTCAGCATCCAGCGCGGATCACTTTCATAAACTTTTCCGTAATCGTGAAAAGTACTCCAGTTTTTTACATAAACAAAATCTGCGCCTTCCAGGGCTTCATCCTGATTATAGGTTACGGCAGCGCCGCGGGTAAATGATTCATGAAGATCATAATCTTCAGGATGCGTGATGACAAATTCGGCTTTGCCCCATGCATTCATCCATTGCGCAAAACTGTTGGCTACGCAATGCGGAATAGGTTTAACATGAGGCGCCCAGGTTAAAACCACTTTGGGTTTATGTTTTTTTGCCCGGGCTTCCCAGATTTCCGAAATGGTTAAAATATCCGTTAATGACTGAAGGGGATGAAGTGTTGCGCTTTCCAGGCTGATTACGGGTACGCCGGCATAGCGGATAAACTGATTCAGGTACAACTCGCTGTAATCTTCTTCTTTGTTTTTCAGCGAAGGAAAAGTGCGAAGCGCCAGAATATCAAAATATTTTCCCAGCACGGGTGCGGCATCTTTCACATGCTCAACGGTGTTTCCGCTCATGATAGTTTCTTCTTCAAATTCCAGCGCCCAGCCTTCGCTGCCCACGTTAAATACCAGACATTCCATGCCGAGATGCTGTGCGGCTATTTGCGTGCTGATGCGTGTTCGCAGGCTGGGGTTCAGAAAAATGCACCCTATTCTTTTCCCGGCGCCCAGGTCTTTATCTTTCAGCGGTTGCTTTTTATATTGCCTGGCCTTTTCAAGTAACGCATCAATATCCTTTACATCATGAACTGACGTAAACTGTTTCATTGTATGGGTTGATTTTGTTGTGTCAGTATGTCAACACTTTCCTGTACTGCCTGAATAAATTGCTCTGTTTCTTCGCGGGTAACGGCCAGCGAGGGCAAAAGCCGGATGACGTTTGGTCTGGCTTCGCCGGTAAAAACGGAATAATCATACAGCAGTTTGTTTCTGAGCGAAGCCAGTTTTTCATCAGCATCAAATCCGATCATGAGGCCGCGGCCGCGGATGTTTTTTAATCCGGAAATTTGTTTTAGTTTATCCATAAGGTGTTGGCCGGCAGTAAGCGCCTGTTGCATCAGGTTTTCTTTTTCGATGACTTCTAAAACCGCCAGCGCCGCCGCACAGGCCAGATGATTTCCGCCAAAGGTTGTACCCAGCTGAAACAGTTTGGGCCTGATGTGAGGGGCAATAAGAAGTCCGGCTACCGGAAACCCGTTGCCCATGCCTTTGGCCATGGTGTAAATATCGGCGGGAACCCCCGCATAATCGTGACTGAAAAATTTTCCGCTTCGGCCATATCCGCACTGCACACCATCGGCAATGTAGATCGCTCCGTATTTGTCGCACAATTTTCGGATCAGCTGCAGAAAACTTTCTTCGGCAACGTTAATGCCGCCCACGCCCTGAATACCTTCAATGATCACCGATGAAACGGTATCGCCGTGCTTTTTGAAATAATCTTCCAGCACATCATGATCATTAAAAGGAAGGAACGTGACGTTTTCGGTTTCATTAACCGGCGCCACATAATTTTTATTATCAGTTGCGGCTACGGCCAGTGAAGTGCGCCCATGAAATGCCCGGGAAAATGCTATAATTTTTTTTCTTTGATTGTAGAAAGAAGCCAGCTTTAATGCATTTTCATTGGCTTCGGCTCCGCTGTTGCATAAAAAAAGCTGATAATGATCTTTTCCGCTGACCCGGCCCAGCGCATCTGCCAATTCTTCCTGCACAGCTATTTTTACCGAGTTGGAATAAAATGAAATACGATCCAATTGGGTTTTGATGCGATGAACCCAATGCGGATGATTATGGCCTATGCTGATGACGGCATGGCCGCCGTAAAAATCCAGATAACAGCGACCCGTTTCATCCCAAAGTCTGCTTCCGGCCGCTTTTACAATGGAAATATCATAAATCTGATAAACCTTAAACAATTCCATTTACCCGTTGATTGTTTTTAGCTTTGTTTTATAAAGTAAAAAGTTTTTGGCAAAAGCAATCCACTGTTTTTCATGTTCGGTCATTTTCTCTTTCACTTCTTTATAACCGGCAAAGCCGTTGAGATAGGAAAGGATTAAATCGTCGCCCGCCAGCAGTTCTATCGCTGTTTTATCATTGAAGGCTTCATAATTCCCTTTTCGCCAACTGAATTCTGCTGTCATTTCTTTGACGTACCGGATAAGCCGGAGTGAATGCAGAAGCGAGTGATAAGGTTTTTTGTTTTCGGGTATCAGATGCAGCCCGTAACAGAGAGTTCCGGCGTATTTATGAAAACAGGGTGTAAAGCATATCGGTTTGATGCTGCAGTTGGGGTGATATGCAGGATGTGATTTATGGTTCCAGTTATCATTAAAAACACGGCTCAGGAACGGGGCTCCTATCATTCTGAACGGTAATGTGGTGCCGCGGCCTTCGCTGATGTTGGTGCCTTCCCACAGGCACTGACCGCTGTACACATTACAGGTTTCGCGGTTTGGAATGTTCGGAGACGGAGGAATAAACGTATAATTTTTTTCATTTGCCGGCACGATTTTCAATTTCCATTTTGCCTGAAGCTGATGTTTGAAAATGAGGGTGAGCTCGCCGAGGGTGAGTCCGTGACGATGGGGTAGTCCTTCCCATCCGATAAAAGAAGAATACGCTTTGCTCAGCAAGGTGCCTTCCACCTGTCGTCCGGCAGGATTGGGTTTGTCGTTTATAATTACGGTAATATCCCGTTTTAATTCGGTTATCTTTTTCAGCAGCAAATAAAGGCTGGTGATAAAAGTATAGTATCTGCAACCCACGTCCTGGATGTCTACAACTAACGTATCCAGATCCTTCAGGTGTTCTTCCTGCGGCGTTCGTTCAGGGTGCCGGCTGGTGTATAATGAAACACATTCTATATCTGAGAGGAAATGACGATAAAGAGATGTGTCATCGAGTGTTACCTGGTCCTGCAGCTCTCCGAACAATCCGTGTTCGGGAATGAAAATACGTTTTAATTTTTTTGTTTTCCGTAAAAGAGAGAATGTGTAGTCGCCGCGGCGAAAAGACCAGGCGGTATGGTTTCCAAAAAAACCAACAGACTCGCTTTTTTTTATGCTATGCAGTAGATCCTTCATGTTCAAAAGCCAACGGGTTTAAGCTTCAGACCTGTGGTTTCTTCAAGTCCAAACATCAGGTTCATATTCTGAACGGCCTGACCGGATGCGCCTTTCAGCAAATTATCAATGGCGGCATGAATAACCAGTTGATCATCCTTTTTTTCGAGTTGAATCAGGCATTTGTTTGTATTGATGACCTGCTTGAGCGAAACGGGTTCGTGGCACACCAGGGTAAAGGGATGAGATGCATAATAAGACCGGTACAGTTCATACAGTTGTTCCGCATTTTCCTCAGTTTTCAACTGCGAACCGGCAAAGATGCCGCGGGTGAAATTTCCGCGCCAGGGGATAAAATGTACTACATTCTGCAGCGGTAATCCGGGTTGCAGTTGATGAAGCGACTGATGAATTTCGCCGAGGTGCTGATGCGTCAGCGTTTTGTATGCCTGAATGTTTCCGTAACGCCAGCTGAAGTGCGATGTTTCGGATAAGGTTTGCCCGGCGCCGGTGCTTCCGGTAATTGCCGTGGTATAAACCTGACTCAGTTTTCCTGCTTTGGCCAGCGGCAGCAAAGATAACTGGATGGCGGTAGCAAAGCATCCGGGATTGGCTACGTTTTTTGATTTTCTGATTTCATCGCGGTTCAGTTCGGGCAGGCCGTAAATAAATTTCCGGTGTTGAAATGAAGCGTTTTCTTTTAAACGGAAATCATGGGCCAGATCTATGATGGCTACTTCATCATGAGGCTGATGTTGTTGTAAAAATGCCAGTGATTCGCCGTGGCCGAGACAGAGAAAAAGTACGTCTATGTCTTTTTTATGAAGAGCAAGATCCCGGGTGAATTGCAGCGGGGTTTCGCCCGTCAGATCGGTATGAACGGAAGCAACAGGTTTTCCGGCCTGGCTGCGGCTGTGGGCAAATACAATTTCGGCGGCGGGATGGAAAATCAGCAGGCGGATGAGTTCTCCGCCGGTATAGCCTGCCGCCCCTACAATGCCGACTCTAATTTTTTTCATGCGCTCGGGATTTTAAAAGATGATACATCTTTATCTGATTTCCGAATATTCGGGTAAAGCCTTTCACGTCGTCGGCTGTCCAGCCGGTATTCATTTCACCATATTTTCCGAATTCGCTTTTCATGAGATCGTGAGGGGATTCTATGCCGAGAATCTGATAGCGGAAGGGCAACAGTTGTATGAACACATCGCCGCTTACATGCTGCTGACTGCTTTCCAGAAAATGTTCAATATCTGTCATTACGGGGTCGAGTATTTGTCCTTCGTGCAGCCAGTTTCCGTAAAACTGAGAAAGAATATCTTTCCACTGCAGTTGCCATTTGGTGAGTACATGTTTTTCCAGCGTATGATGCGCTTTAATGATGATCAGCGGCGCGGCGGCTTCAAAGCCCACGCGGCCTTTGATGCCGATGATGGTGTCGCCCACATGAATGTCGCGGCCAATGCCGTAGGGTGCAGCAATTTCGTGCAGTGTTTTGATGAGTTCGGAAGGATGCGAAAAAACTTTATCGTTCAGTTTTACCGGCTCGCCTTTGAAGAAGCTGAGCTTTATTTCTTCGCTGCCTTGCCGGGTAGCTTTTACCGGCCAGGCTTCCTCCGGCAAAACACCTTTTGAGGCAAGGGTTTCTTTTCCTCCCACGCTGGTTCCCCAAAGTCCTTTGTTTACGGAATATGCCGCTTTTTCAAAATTCATGTTTATGCCCTTGTTTTTCAGGTATTCCACTTCTTCTTCGCGGCTGAGGCGCAAATCACGTATGGGTGTAAGAATTTCCGTATCGGGAATCATAATCTGAAAAATCAGATCGAAGCGCACCTGGTCATTACCGGCGCCTGTACTGCCATGGGCTACGGCGTGCGCCCCCGACTGGCGTGCATATTCGGCTATATGTAGCGCCTGCATCAATCGTTCGGCGCTGACGCTGAGCGGGTAGGTGTTATTTTTCAGAACATTTCCGAAAATCAGATAGCGGATAATCCGGTCGTAATATGATTTGACTGCATCAACATTTTTATGTGAACGTGCGCCGAGGCAGATTGCATGTTCCTCTATTTGCTTCAGTTCTTCTTCCGAAAAACCGCCCGTATTGACGGTAAGGGTATGCACTTCATAGCCTTTTTCTTCGCTCAGATACTTTACGCAGAAAGAAGTGTCTAATCCGCCGCTGAAGCCGAGTACAACTTTTTTGGACATATTATCATGATTTTATTAAAACAACCCGCTCAGAAAGGCCTGTAATGTATTTTTTTTGCTTTCCGTTTTTTTGTCGTCCTTTTTTTTCAGAAAAGGTTTCAGCAGTTTCCATTGTTTTAACCGCAGCAGCCGCTCAAAGCCTTTTTTGTTTTCTTCAAAATATTTTATGGTTTCTTCAGGCTCGTAGTGGTCTTTCGGGTCGTACAGCATGGCTGTACACAAACAGTTTTTTCGCTGTTTGCTCATGAGAATATCGTAATTCACGCAGCTCTTGCACCCTTCCCAGAACGCTTCGTCCTGTGTGAGCTCAGAGTAGGTAACGGGTTCATAGCCTAATTCGCTGTTGATTTTCATGACGGCCAGTGTGGTAGTAAGTCCGAAAATTTTAGCGTCGGGATATTTTTCCCTTGAAAGGTCAAAAATTCTTTTTTTGATAGCCTTGGCGACTCCGCTTTTACGAAACGGCGGGGCTACAATCAGTCCGCTGTTGGCCACATATTCTCCGTGGCTCCAGGTTTCAATGTAGCAAAAGCCCACCCATTCGCCGGAATCGGTGAGTGCAATAACAGCTTTGCCTTCTGCCATTTTCTGACGGATATATTCCGGCGAGCGGCGTGCAATGCCGGTACCCCGGGCTTTGGCAGAGGATTCAATTTCCTGTGAGATGATGTCGGCGTAACGTACGTCATCCTGAGTAGCTACGCGTATAACAATATGTTGATTGTTCACGGTTATAATTTTTTGAAATGAGTGGTTCACCAGACCTTAATGAGAAAAATTTGATTCCGGGGGAAGTTCACTGACAGGGGCCGTGGTGAGTGGCTCGTCCTGTCAGCATACGGGGCGACGTCGCGGATGAGAGAAAAGATAAATATCAAAACCCACCGCATACACTCCCTTGTTGATGCAGGGATGGAAGGCGAATTGTTTTGTATGTGTCAGTAAATTTGACATGTTTGTTTTACAAACAATTTGTAATTTGACCCCAAAAGTAAAATAATCTTTCTGTTATTTCATAAAAATTTTCAAAAAAAATTTATGGCGTTACAAAATCAAATTGCCGGCGAAGGCGCAGAAGCAAATCAAAAAGTACTGTCAACCGGAAAAAAAAGTTTCAGAAAATGGAAGCGTAATTTTTTATTGATTGCTTTTTTGCTTTTATGCGGATATGTGTACTGGAAATATTTTTTTACTTACAGCGAAGGCAACCGTACCGGATTGTTACAGAAATTTTCTTACAAAGGAACTTTGTTTAAAACCTACGAAGGTGAGCTGATATTAAGCAGTATCCGCTCTCAGGCCAATGTGGCGATTGCGTCGGAAAAATTTTTCTTTTCGGTGACGGATAAAAAAGTGGCCAGACAACTGGAAAACCTGCAGGGGCAGTTTGTGACGTTGCATTATAAAATGAAAAACGGAACGCTGCCCTGGCGGGGCGACAGCCGCTATATTGTGGACAGCGTGAGGGCTGAGCCGCGCTGAGAGGTGATGAACAGCGATATGAAGGCGAAGGGCTGCCCCGACCGGAAGGCGAACGAAGTGAGGCCGGTTTGCCTGCGGCGGACCGGCCGAAGCGACAGCGTAGCCTGAAGGACGGGGGACAAAAGCTGATAAGAAGGCGGGACGATGAGAGCCCCAAAAACAAATCTGAACCTTCTGCAATTAAGCGGATATACCGAGGCAGAAAATACAGGGTTGTTTGTGCAGATCGGGCGGATTTTTTTTCCATTCGGCAATGGTCCGTGTGGTGATGTTTTCGTTTGGCGCCGTGAGGTTGCAGGCGATACACAGAAGGGTGTGCGGCTTACCATGCCGCAGAATGTCGTTGAGCAGTTGATTGTTCCGGTATGGTGTTTCCATAAAAATCTGAGTGCATTTTTTTTGAAGCGCTTCGGTTTCTAGTTCCTTTATTTTCTGAACGCGTTGTTTGGTGTTTACCGGAAGATATCCCGAGAAGCGAAAATGCTGGCCATTGAGTCCGGAAGCCATGAGCGCCAGAAAAACCGAGCCGGGGCCGACGAGGGGCTTTACCGGTATGTTCATTTTATGCGCCAGCAATACGAGAGGATGCCCTGGGTCGGCAATGCAGGGGCAACCGGCTTCGCTGAGCAGCGCAACGTTTTTTTCTTCTTTTATTTTTTTCAGGAAGAGGGATTCGTTATCGTTTGACAGGGTAAACCATTCCCAGTGGTTCAAATCGGATGGCTTTCCGGGAAAAAGAAATTTGTACAGTTGATAAACGAAGCGACGCGCCGTTTTTTCATTTTCGGCAAAGATGGCCCGGCACTCCTGTAATGCGTTTGCGGCATAAGGCGGAATGGTATGAAATGCTTCAGCATTCAGCGTAACCGGAATGAGATAGAGGGTTGACATATCAGGATGCGCTTTTGTATTTGTGAATGCTGAGCGCTGCCGCCACTACGGCATAGGATGGCGCCAGAATGATAAAGATGTGCATCAGATAAAAAAGCAGTCCGTGCCCTATGGCAAGGCCATTGTGTTCGCCGATAAAGGTTGAACTATCTTCGGCAGAAAGTCCGGCGCGGGCCAGGCTATAGTCAAGCATGGAAAAACCGAAATAATAACATTCCAACACTACGGCAATAATGGGTGTAATCCATCCGGCTACAGGCACAATGGCCAGCAGGATGAGAGCCAGGAGATAGAGGGTTTGTCTGCCGCAGTTGCGAAGGTCGAGGCGGATGCTTCGCCATGCATTTTTTTTTACGGCACTCCAGTCGGCAGGTTCGTTTTTCCCTTCCAGGGCGGCTTCGGTTTTTTCGTTTAGATAAGCAAATACCGGGGCGCCGATGATGAGGATAAGATATTTGAAAAATGAAAAGTAGAACAGAAACAACACCAGGCGAAGAATAACGCCGGTCATGACCATGAAAAAGCTGAGCCATTCGTTTCGTTTTTTTTGCAACCAGGGTTCTACGCCGAGCCTGTCGCTGAACCAGGTGATCACGATATCGGAAGATTTCCAGAAAATCATCATGCCGGCAATAAACAGCAGCGTATAAAGAAATCCGGTGATAAATATCCATTTGAATACGCCGGGGCGTTTGAGAATGATCCGGGCATCTTCCCAGCTTTGTACGGCCATGACAAAATCCTTCAGCAAGTATTATTTTTGAGAGTAAATATAGGGAAGGCTTTTTGTAAAGCGCAGGAAATGAAATGGAAAAAATTAGATGAAAGATTTTATCAGCGGTGCGATGTAGTTTTGATTGCACGGCAACTTTTAGGAAAACTTTTAATTACCCGTTTCGGTGAGGGCCTGACTTCGGGACGTATTGTGGAAACCGAAGCATATGCCGGCACAGGCGATAGGGCTTCGCATGCTTACGGCGGGCGGCGTACGGAACGAAACGAAGCCATGTATGCGCCGGGCGGTACGGCGTATGTGTATTTGTGTTACGGCATTCATCATTTGTTTAATGTGGTGACCCACAAAAAGGATGTTCCGCATGCCATTCTCATTCGTGCGCTGGAGCCGGCAGAAGGGCTTGAAATCATGCGAAAGCGAACGGGAAAATCAACCTCAGATTTTACGCTTACCCGAGGCCCCGGCAATCTGACGCGAGCTATGGGGATTACCGTTTCGATGAACGGATATCGCCTTACGGGAAATGAGCTTTATATTGCCGATGACGGATTTTCCTATCCGGATGCTGACATACAGGTTTCGCCCCGGATTGGTGTGGATTATGCGGGCGAAGATGCTTTGCTTCCGTATCGTTTTTTTGTCAGGGATAATCCATGGGTGAGCGGAAAAAAGGTTAACGTTAAAATGATTGGAGTTTGAATAAAGAAAGACATAAAATCAGTTCGCTGGCGGCCGGCCTAATTCTGTCGTTACTGCTTTATGTATGGAATCCGTTTGACGTGCCGGAAAAAGCCGGCCGGGTGCTGGCCGTTGCTGCGCTGATGATCAGCTGGTGGGTTACGGAAGCGCTGCCCATGCCCGTTGTGGCGCTGCTGCCATTGGTATTGTTTCCTTTGCTGGGCATTAATGACATTAAAAATACGGCTTCATCATACGGCAATGAGGTGATTTTTTTATTTATGGGCGGTTTTATGCTGGGCCTGGCCATTGAAAAATGGAATGTACACAAACGCATTGCATTGAATATTGTACGCCTTACCGGAACAAGCGGCAACCGCATCATACTCGGTTTTATCCTGGCTTCCGGATTACTGAGTATGTGGCTGAGTAATACGGCTACTACCATGCTGATGTTTCCCATTGCGCTGTCGGTAGCGCATGTGATGCGGGAAAATCATGAAGGGGGAGGGCACTACGGAAATTTTAACCTGAGCCTGATGCTTTCGATTGCGTATGCGTCTAATTTCGGAGGTATTGCAACGATTATCGGCACACCGCCGAATGTACAGTTTGTTGCTTTTTTTGAAAAAAAATATCAAACTCCAATAGAATTTGTAAACTGGTTTTTGGTTTGTGCGCCGGTGGCGTTGCTGCTGATGCTTTCATTTTATTTTGTCTGCATAAAAATTTTGTTTCCCAACCATATCCGGACAAGCACGGCAGCTTCGACCTTAATACGTAATGAGTTGCGTTTACTGGGCCCGCCGGATGCCGCTCAAAAAAGAGTATTCATCATTTTTACCGGCACGGCCCTGCTCTGGATTTTCCGGAAAATGATCAATGACAGTCAGCCCTGGATAAAACTGGATGACACAATGATTGCCGTAATCGGAGCAGTGGCGCTGTTTATGTGTCCTTCTAGCAGTTCAGGTTTTTTGGAGGAACAGAGGGAAAACACTGCCCGGCTTTTGACGTGGGAAGATACACGGAAAATGGCGTGGGGTATTTTGTTATTATTCGGCGGAGGTATTGCGCTGGCAGATGCCCTGGAAAAAGCAGGACTTATTCAGCGGCTGGGAAGCTGGTTGTCTCAGTTTGCCGGGGCAGAATGGGCGCTGGTGATTACGGTGGTAGCGCTGTCCATTTTCATCAGCGAAGTGATGAGTAACGTGGCGCAGGTGATTGTGTTTTCGCCGGTAGTTTGTTCGTTAGCCGATTCTATCGGTATGAATCCTTTGCTTTTAGGATTGCCAATGACGCTGGCGGCCAGTTGTGCCAGTATGCTGCCCATGGGTACTCCGCCAAACGCTATTGTTTTTGCCAGCGGGCATATACGCCTGAAAGATATGCTGAAAGCCGGTTTTATCATGAATGTACTGGCCATTGTACTGATTTCATTGTTTTGTTTATATGTGTTGCCTTGGGTGATGGAATGAAGCGTTTGATTCTTATTTTACCGCAGCCTTTCTGAAAACAAGAACGGAATTCATCCAACCGATACGAAATTTTTTGTAAGAGTAATTTCTTCAAAGCCGGAACCACGAACTTCTCTTTGATTCCATTGCTACATAAATTCCCTCCTCATCCGTTTTTACCGGCCAGCTTTTCAGGTGATACCCTTCGCCGCTCACATTCCGTCCGGTGCGGATATCAAATTTAAAACGATGCAGCGGGCAAACTACGCAAGAATGACTGTCAATATACCCCTCGGACAAACGGCCGCCGGCATGCGGACATTTATGTGCAAACGCAAACAACGATTCGCCAACGCGGGCAATGCATATTTTTTTGCCATTTACCGAAACCAGGGCAATTTGATTTTCCGCGAAGTCAGGTTCATGAATATAATCAGCCACTTTATGCCATGTCAGATGGTTATCGCTCATGTTTAAAAAAATGCTGTTTTGTAAGGATATCTTTCCTTATACATGTCTCTTACCAGACGCAACAACATACGGCGCAGGGTTTCCAGATTTCTTTTTTCTGCTGCAGAGATAAAAACGGCCATACCGCCGGTTTCGCCCTGCCATCGGTTATATAAATCGTTCAGCATTTCCTGCTTTACTTCGGCTGAGAGCCATTCATCAAATGTTTTGCTTTCGTACAGGTCCATTTTATTAAAGACGGTTAGCGTGGGCTTGTCGTGTGCCTGCAGTTCCCGCAAGGTGTTTTGCACAACGGCCATCTGTTCTTCGTAGGCCGGATGTGATATATCCACTACGTGTAGCAATATATCAGCTTCCCGTACTTCATCCAGCGTACTTTTAAAGCTTTCCACCAGATGATGCGGAAGTTTGCGGATAAAACCCACGGTATCGCTCAGCAAAAAAGGGGTATTATCCCAAACAACTTTGCCGGTGGTGGTGTCCAGCGTGGCAAATAATTTGTTTTCAGCAAATACATCTCTTTTACTCAGCAGCTTCATAAGTGTGCTTTTGCCCACATTGGTATATCCTACCATCGCCACCCGGATAAACTCGCCCCGCTCTTTACGTTGCGTTTGCGCCTGTTTGTCTATTTCGGCCAGTTTTCTTCTCAGCTGTGCAATTTTATCTCTTACCAGCCGGCGGTCTGTTTCAATTTCGGTTTCACCGGGCCCACGGGTTCCGATACCGCCGCCTAACCGTTCCAGGTGTTTCCACATTCCTTTCAATCGGGGAAGGAGGTATTGATACTGGGCAAGCTCTACCTGGGCTTTTGCCTGTGCAGTTTTGGCGCGGCCGGCAAAAATATCCAGTATCAGGTCGCTCCGGTCAATCGTTTTTACGCCAAGCTGTTTTTCTATATTGTTAATCTGAGCGCCGGAAAGTTCATCATCGAATATCACGACATGAATGTCGCGGCCCTGCACAAAATTTTTTATTTCTTCCAGTTTGCCTTTACCGATAAAGGTTTTGGGGTCGGGATGGGGTAGCTTTTGAATAAAACGTTTTACTGCTGTAGCCCCGGCCGTTTCGGCCAGGAAGGCCAACTCATCAAGATACTCCTGAAGTTGTTCTTCCGTTTGCCCTTTGTGAATCAGTCCTACCAAAACGGCATTTTCCTTTATTGGCTTCTTGTTTTTTCGTTCTATCATGAAGTCATCAGGCTTTAAAAAAAACACTCTGAAAGTAAAATTAGAAACTTTTACAGGTTCATCAGATTTTTTGGCAGAAGTATGTAAGAAATTTTAAAACATTATTCAACTCTTTCCGGCCTGATATTTATTTCTTTTTGATTTCTTACTTTTTCCTGAAACGCTTGTAACTGAGATTATCATTACTTTTCAGTCGTAATAAAAAGGAATAAAGGTGTTAGTGTTGAATTTCTGATTTCAGGTGAAGTTCACGAAGCTGCTCTTCCTCCAGCGGTGAAGGCGCATCGAGCATGACATCACGGCCGGCGTTATTTTTCGGAAAAGCAATAAAGTCTCTGATGCTTTCGCTGCCTCCCAAAATAGCGCACAACCTGTCAAACCCGAAAGCAATACCGCCATGCGGCGGAGCGCCGTATTCAAAAGCGCCGAGCAGAAAACCGAATTTACGTTGCTGTTCTTCAGCATGTATCCCGAGCGCCTGAAACATTTTTTCCTGAAGTTCACGCTGATGAATCCGTATAGAGCCTCCCCCGATTTCATTACCGTTCAGCACCAAATCATAGGCATTGGCTTTAATGCGGGCATAAGGGTGCTGCAGGTAAAGTGAAGGATTTTCAATAACCGGACTGTTTTTAATCATGGTTTCCACATCGGAAGGCCTTGGTGAGGTAAACGGGTGGTGTCGGGCTACCCATCGGTTTGTTTCCTCATCATATTCAAACAGCGGAAAATCCACAATCCACAATGCCTTGAATTCATCTTTTTTGCGTAGTCCCAGTCGTTCCGCCATTTCAAGACGCAATTCGCTGATGGCTTTTCTTGTTTTTTCTTCCGGGCCTGCCAGTAACAGAATCAGATCGCCGGGCCGGGCGCCGCAAGCCGCGGCTATTTGCAACAATCTTTCTTCCGTATAAAACTTATCCATACTGCTTTTACAGCTACCGTCACTTTGATATTTGATATAGGCGAGGCCTTTTATTCCGATTTGCGGCCGTTTAACCCACTCGGCTAGTTCATCGGTTTGTTTACGGCTATAATCGGCGCATCCCGGAACTGCGATGGCAAGAACGGTTTCTGCCTCATCAAAGACCCTGAAGCCAGCGCCGTTTATAAGTTCGGATAGCGCTTGTTTTTCGGGAAACACCCCCTCCGGCTTTTTCAGATTCAGCAGTTGCATTCCGAACCGGATGTCGGGTTTGTCGTTACCGTAGTGCCACATGGCTTCTTCCCAGCTCATACGCGGAAAAGGTTCGTCCCATTCCACACCTTTCACTTCGCGGAAAATATGTTTTATCATACCTTCAAACATGTTGAGGATGTCTTCCTGTTCCACAAACGACATTTCGCAGTCAATTTGCGTAAATTCCGGCTGACGGTCGGCCCGCAAATCTTCGTCCCTGAAGCATTTTACAATCTGGTAATAGCGGTCATATCCGCTCACCATCAACAACTGCTTGAAGGTTTGCGGCGATTGCGGAAGCGCAAAAAACTGACCGGGATGCATGCGGCTGGGTACTACAAAATCCCTTGCGCCTTCGGGAGTGGATTTTATCAGAAAAGGCGTTTCAATTTCTATGAAATGATGACGGTGAAGATATTCTCTTGCGGCCCGGTTTACCGCATACCGCAGCTCCAGATTTTTTTTCAAGACATTTCTCCGCAAATCAAGATAGCGGTATTTCATGCGAAGATCTTCACCGCCGTCGGTATCATCCTGAATGGTAAAAGGCGGCACGGCAGAACGATTCAGAATGGTAAAGTCAGATACCAGAATTTCAATCTCGCCGGTGGGCAGATGGGGATTTTTGTTGCTTCGTTCGCTTACGGTGCCGGTGGCTTGCAACACGAATTCCCGGCCCAACGGATTTTCATCTAACTTGTCATTCAGCGCTTCGTTGAACAGGAGTTGGGTAATACCGTAACGGTCACGCAAATCCACGAAAGTGATGGAACCGAATTTGCGGATAGCCTGCACCCATCCGGCCAGTGTTACTTGTTGGCCCTGATGGGATAAACGCAGTTCTCCGCAGGTATGAGTTCTGTACATGCGTACTGATTTATGCGGCAAAGATAAGTCGGGTTAATACTTCCTTATTTTTTATTATCACGCTGAAAAGTCAATATATTTCCATTTAGGGTTGCTGAGACTTTTGTAAATGATATTTTGAGTATTATAAAGTTTCTCAGTTTATTGTATTCCGGTTTTTCAGGCAAGAATTGATGGCGATGTAAGGATAACCACTTAAAAAATTATTTTATTTTCTATACTCGATAAAACAGTTCTCATCAAGGTAGTATCCCAAAAATTGTGTAATGAAGTGAAGTTTTTTTTGCAAACATACTATCTTTTTTTGATGATTTGACCCATTGAATGGGAACGAAGCGAAGGCATAGCCGTAGCGAAGTTCCCATTCATGACTCCCATTTAAATTTTTCTGTTTCATAGTTCAATTTTGGTACTTTGCGTTCATAGGCTTTTCGTGTCATCGCTACATGCCCTAACAACAGGATGGTGGCTTGCGGATTGGGCAAGGCTCCCCGCATCCTGTCTCTTATACAC
>JAOAGO010000020.1 GCA_026415715.1 Chitinophagaceae bacterium
TATTTGATACCTTTGCTCTAAACTGAGTTGGTTGTATTTCTTTGTCATACGCAATACAAAGATTGCGCTACCCGGTCCAAAGGAAAAAAGCCCTTAAAAGCTTTTTTCCTTTCCCTTTTAAAAAATTGCACTTATTTGTTGAACACAGCAATATTTATTCTGAATAAAAATTTCTTTTACGCTCTTTGAACCTTATTCCAAAGCTGTTTTTCATCATTCAGCCTGAAATTTTCCTTATCAAACCTCCATAACTTCAGTTTAAACAACTTCTTGTAAAATTTTAGAATGATAAATAAAAATTAAAAAACTGACAAGCTGTCAGAAACCGGCATTATTATGTATATTTGCCTTCCCGACTTTATGATTGAATTAAAAGACATAAATTACCTGAGTACCAAAATGCTGGACGAAAGCCGGCAAGGTGAAGCTTTTGCGGGTACTGCCGAAGGAAAAAGCAATAACGGAAAGTATTTTTATATTGAAAGCTATGGCTGTCAGATGAATTTTTCGGACAGCGAAATTGTGGCTTCTATCCTGCATAGTGAAGGGTACGGGGCTACACGCCAGCCTGAAGAGGCAGACCTGATTCTTATAAATACCTGCTCCATTCGGGAAAAAGCCGAACAAACCATCAGAAATCGTCTCAAAGAATTTCGCCATGTAAAAGAACGTAAAAAAGGTACGTTGATCGGTGTGTTAGGCTGCATGGCCGAGCGTCTCAAATCAAAGTGGCTGGAAGAAGAGCAACTGGTGGATATCGTAGTGGGCCCCGATGCCTACCGTTCCCTTCCGCTGCTGATACGGCAGGCCGATGACGGTCGCAAAGCGGTAAATGTGCTGCTGAGCCGGGAAGAAACCTATGCCGACATAGCGCCGGTGCGCCTCGATTCAAACGGGGTAACGGCCTTTGTGAGCATCATGCGCGGATGCAACAATATGTGCACATTTTGTGTGGTACCCTTTACCCGCGGACGGGAACGGAGCCGTGATGCCGAAAGTATCGTTGCTGAATGTACATCGCTGTTTGAACAGGGTTTTCGTGAAGTAACGTTACTGGGTCAGAACGTGGACAGCTACTATTACGTGCCCCCGCAAGGCGAGCCCGTTACATTTGCCCGGTTGCTGGAAAAAGTAGCTCAAATTTCACCACTGCTGCGCATACGTTTTTCCACTTCGCATCCGAAAGATATTACCGACGAAGTGCTTTGGGTCATGGCGCGGTATCCCAATATATGCCGGTACATTCATCTGCCGGTTCAAAGCGGTTCAAACCGGATTTTGCAACTTATGAACCGGACGTATACCCGTGAATGGTACAAGGCAAAAGTGGATAAAATTAGGGAAATCTTGCCCGATTGCGGCATCAGCTCCGATATCATTGCCGGATTTTGCACGGAACAAGAAATAGATCATCAAGACACGCTTGACATTATGAAATACTGCCGCTTTGATATGAGCTATATGTTTATGTACAGCGAAAGGCCGGGTACGCTGGCACAACGCCGTTATAAAGACGATGTTTTGCCTGAAGTGAAAAAAAGAAGATTGACGGAAATTGTGAATCTCCAGAACCGTCTTTCGCTGGAAAGCAACCGTAAAGACATTGGAAAAATTTTTGAAGTACTTATTGAAGGAAACAGCAAACGAAGCGACGCCGACTGGATGGGAAGAAATTCGCAAAACAAAGTGGTGATTTTCCCGAAAAACGAAAAAAAACTGAAACCCGGAGATTATGTAAACGTTAAAATTCACGACAGTACCCAGGCCACCTTATTCGGCGAACTTGTGAATGAATAAACACGGAAAAACATGAAAAACGAATTTGAATTACAAAACATAAAAAATCGCTTCGGAATTATCGGAAATTCTCCGGCTTTGAATTACGCCCTTGAAGTAGCCATTCAGGTGGCACCAACGGATTTGACGGTACTGATTACCGGAGAAAGCGGCGTAGGTAAAGAAGTGTTTTCCCAAATCATTCATCATCTCTCCCCCCGAAAGCATAGTCCTTTTATTGCCGTAAACTGCGGGGCCATTCCGGAAGGCACCATAGATTCAGAATTGTTTGGTCATGAAAAAGGTTCATTCACCGGGGCTATTGAAGCCCGAAAAGGATATTTTGAAACGGTAAGCGGAGGTACGATTTTTCTGGATGAAGTGGGCGAGTTGCCACTGGGCACGCAGGCCAGATTACTAAGAGTGCTTGAAACGGGTGAATTCATAAGAGTCGGTTCATCCAAAGTGCAGAAAACAAACGTAAGGGTTATAGCGGCCACCAATAAGGATTTACTGCTGCTGGTGCAGTCCGGAAAGTTCAGAGAAGATTTATATTACCGGCTCAGTACCGTACCTATCCGGGTGCCCTCGCTGCAGCAACGACCGGAAGATATACATTTACTGTTCAGAAAATTTGCCGCTGATTTTGCGGCCAAATACCGCACCACCCCGATACAACTGGACGAAGAAGCCGTTCAACTGTTAATCCAATACCCCTGGCCCGGCAATGTGCGGGAACTGAAAAACATCGCCGAGCAAATCTCGGTTCTTTCCCAAAACAAATTAATAACGGCAAAAGAACTGAGCCGATATTTGCAACCCATTTCATCAAACAGGATGCCGGTTCTTGTTTCATCAGGCAATTCTCAGGACTTCTCGAACGAACGGGAAATTCTTTATAAGTTGTTTTTTGATTTAAAGAAAGACGTAACGGAAATGAAAAAAATGTTTCTGGAAATTCTGCAAAACCCGAATTTCCTGGCTCAACATCCGTCGCTGATTCATCAGTTGAAAGAAACTGATACATTGCTTCCTCTTTCGGGTCAGCCTCTTCCCACGGCAAAAATTCCGCAAAATGCAGTATCCGGCTCACAGCCCGTTTTGCAACCGTCACAACCGGTAATTATGAATTCAGAAATCCAGGAACATGAAGAAGTGGAAGAAAGCTTAAACATCATGGAAAAAGAAAAGGAACTGATCATCAAAGCGCTGAAAAAACACCGCAACAAAAGAAAAGACGCCGCCATGGATCTGGGCATCAGCGAAAGAACCTTATACCGAAAACTGAAAGAATACAGCATAGAATCGTAAAACTATATTCGCTTGCCGAAATCTCTTACCATATACATTTTGGTTTGCGGTGCCGCACTGCTTGTCCACCCTGCCTGTACCTTTAAATACGGATTCAAAGATGTGTCCATACCGCCAGAAGTTAAAACGGTGCGGGTAAATTTTATAGAAAACAAAGCACAGTATATCAATCCGCAGCTGAGTCCGCGTCTCACCGACAGATTAAGACAGAAAATTGTTGGCCAAACACGACTCACCCAAACCAATCATGAAAACGTGGACTGGGAGGTTTCGGGTTTTATTACAGATTATTCGTTTTCCACTTCGGCTATTTCAAACCAGCAGGTGGCCAATAACAGACTAACGGTAAGTGTTCGCATTATACTCAATGACCGCCTGAAAAATGACGTAAAAGAATATGACATCATGCGCACCTTTGAATTTAAAGGCAACCTTTCTTTACACCAGGCAGAAAACAGCCTTTCTGATGAAATCATTCGTACCTTAACCGATGAAATTTTCAACCGTCTGTTTTCCAACTGGTAAACTTTTTAAACGGAATGGAAACCCCATTGAACAAATTCATAAATGCTTTTTTTCTGAAAAATTCATTAAGGGAGTGCTCGGTTGAAGAACTCCGGCAGCTTACTCATGCTTACCCTTACCTCAATGCAGTACACCTCATGTATGCCAAAAAGCTGTATGATGAAAATCACCCACACTATAAGGAACAGGCAGAAAAAACATCACTGTATTTTCAGAATCCTTTACTCGTTCCTTTTTTTATCGAATCTTTTGGAGAACCGGAATGGAAAACAACTTTGCCTGAAGCAGCTGATACGAAGTCAGAACATCAGATGTCGGAAGCATCAAAAAGATTCACAGCCCGCACCGAAGAACCGGAAATCACGGAAACCGAAAAGATGTTTCAAGCCGAAATCAAATATGAAAATGTATCCCGCCCTGAAAATGATGATCTTTTATCAGCTCCACCTCTCATGGAAAACGCTGTATCAGAAAGCTTAGAAACCAAAGGAACAAATACCGAAATTCCTGTCTTAACCGATAACAGTTCTGCAGAAAAGATACAAACGGCCGATAAACAAAACGAGGATTTTACAGATAGAAATGAGGTAGAACTTCCGATGAAAGAACAAAAATCCGAATCGGCAACAGAAATGCTTTTTGAGCCATATCATACCATCGATTATTTTGCTTCTCAGGGAATAAAGATACCGGAGGATGTAATACCGTCAGCGGCCCCTTTTGATCATCAGCTGAAACGATTTACGGAATGGCTGAAACTGCTGAAAAAACTTCCAGAGGCCGAAATCGTAAAACAGATCAATCCGGACGCCGAACAGAAAGTTCAGCATCTGGCTTTTCAATCGGTGTTACAGGCCGAAATCATTACCGAAGCGATGGCGGAAGTATGGGTAAAACAGGGCGAAACGGGCAAAGCCATTTCCGTGTACGAAAAATTAAGTTTGCTGGAACCCGCCAAAAGCGCTTATTTTGCACGGCGAATTGAAGAATTAAAGAAAAATATATGACGACAATATTTATAATTCTGATTGTTCTGGCCAGCCTTTTACTGGGTTTCATTGTATTGGTGCAAAATCCTAAAGGGGGCGGTTTAGCCAGCAATATTGCGGGGTTCAGCAATCAGTTTATGGGAGTTAAGCAAACCACAGATGTATTGGAAAAAGGTACCTGGCTCTTTGCGGGCATTATCGGTTTACTTTGTCTTTTTTCCGTGTTTTTTATACCCAGGTCTTCGGTATCCGGTTCCGGCGAAGTGGATCGGACAAAAGAGGCCACAGGAGCGCCGATTCCCTCACAAAGCAGGCCTCAGACAACTCCCAATACCATACCTATTGCTCCTCCTGCAGGTCAGCCTTCAAATAACCCTTAATTTCTTATGCTAAAATTTTGTTTTTGTAAATAAAATAAATTTTGCAAAGGGAAGTGTTTATCCTTTATTTTTGACATGAAAGGATAACGCCATATTTGCATGAAATGGAAGCGAATTCATTATGTTGCCGCTCTTTCAGGAATTGTATTTTCTTTTTTTCTTTATCAGTTGTTTCGACCCTCATTCACAAACACAGAAAAAAAATATCTGTACATACGAGATAATCTTACGCTTCACGAGCTCAAAGAGGAACTAAAAAAAAATTTTCAGCTCAAAGGCAAAGGGTTTGAACTGGCAGCAAAAATTTTGCGTTTTAAAAAACCTAAATCCGGACGCTACATCATTAAAGACGGAGAAAGCGCCTGGTCTGTGGTACGAAAGCTGCGGCAGGGTCGTCAGGCTGTAGTGAGAATTACCATTGTAAAAGAACGCACCAAAGAATTATTTGCCGGTAAAATAGGTACCGGCAAACGGTTTGATTTCATGTTTGATTCCCTCCAAATGATTCAATACCTGAATAATCCAGAAGAAGTAAAAAAATACGGGGTTGATACAGGCAACGTTATGGCTATTATTATGCCTGATACGTATTTTCAGGTGTGGAACAGCACGCCGGAAAAACTGATGCAACAGTTTTATAATCGTTTCAAAAAATACTGGAATGCCGAAAGAACCAAAAAGGCGCAGGCCAGAGGATTGACACCGCTTCAAACCGTTATACTGGCATCTATTGTGGAAGAGGAAACCAATCTGAAAAAAGACAAATACCTTATTGCCAGCGTATATTTAAACCGCCTGAAAAAAGGAATGAAACTGGAAGCCGACCCCACCGTAAAATTTGTTACCCGCAACTTTCAACTGGGGCGTATTTTGTATTCTCATCTCAAAATTCCCTCACCATACAATACCTACCTGAATACAGGCTTGCCACCCGGCCCGATATGTACGCCTTCAGAAGAATCCATAGAAGCGGTACTTGATGCCCCGGAAACCGATTATCTGTTTTTTGTGGCCAGTTATAAGTTTGACGGAACCAGTATTTTTACCAGCAATTTGAAAGATCATACCTATTACGCCGGACTTCTGCATCAGGAACTGGACCGCAGGGCCGATTCTATCCGTAAACTCAAAGAAACGAATATGCAGCGTGTTCCCTAAATGGTACCATAAAATCCGTTCGCACCGGTTTGTGGATTCTCTGATTCAAAAGAGCCGGACGACCTCGCTTCCCGGCTTCAGCAAAATTCCTGTTTATGATGTGGTTCGTTTTTTCTGGCATCAAATTCAAACCGTTGGAATGAACGAAAGGGCATCTTCCATTTCATTCAATATTGTAATGGCCATCCCTCCGGCCGTAATGTTTCTGTTTACCCTGATTCCCTTCATGCCGATATCAAAGGAATTTGAAGAAGGCATTTATGAATTAATCCGGGAAATTATACCCGGCGAAGAAAATAATGCCAAGCTGATCGCATTTCTGAAAGATTTTATTAACAAGCCCCGCACCGGACTGCTCTCCTTTGGCTTTTTGCTTTCTCTGTATTTTTCTTCCAGCGCCATAACCGGCATGCAGCGTTCATTTGACCGAAGCCTTAAAGAGTTAAAAAAAAGATCGGAATGGCAAAGCCGACTGGGAGCGCTCCGCATAACCCTCATTCTTTACCTCATTGTGTTACTTTGTGTGATGCTGCTGATTGCGCAGGGTAAACTGCTGCAATGGATGGCTTTCAGCGAATCATTCCGGAATATTTTTCTGATTACCCGCTGGTTTCTGATTGTTCTTCTTTACTTCACCGTAATCTCTATTTTATACCGCTACGTGCCTGCTGTCGAAAAAAAATGGCCACTGATTAATCCGGGTTCGGTAACGGCTACTATTTTGATGTTACTCACTTCCTTTGTGTTTTCGTGGTGGGTAAGTCGTTTTAACAGTTATAATCAATTGTACGGTTCTATTGGCACGGTAATGCTGATAATGGCGCTTATTTATGTAAACTCATTAGTGTTAATAATTGGATATGAATTAAATGTAAGCATCAGCACATTAAAAAATGAAGCCCGGCGCGGGAATTAAAATTTGTAATTTTATTTAGATTGTTTTTCCGACATTTGTAAGTAAAAACATTTTATCTATGAATAAAAAATTTTTTTCCTTGTTGCCGGTAACCGGTTTAATGCTTCTGGCATCCATTCCAATTGAACCGATAGACCTCGGCTCTTCCATACCCAAGCCCGATCTGAAGATGAAAGATGTAAGCGGTAAAGAGTTGTCGCTTAAAGACATTAAAACCTCAAAGGGGCTTTTGGTAATGTTTAGCTGCAACACCTGCCCTTATGTCATCAAAAATCAAACCCGCACCTATGAGGTTTGCAAATATGCACAGGGTAAAGGGATTGGCGTGGCGCTCATAAACTCAAATGAAGCAAAAAGAAATGATGATGACAGTTACGAAAAAATGCAGGCTTATGCTAAAGAACAGGCTTATGCATGGTATTATCTGGTAGACAAAAATTCGGAACTGGCAGATGCTTTCGGTGCCAAGAGAACTCCCGAGTGTTTTTTATTTGACGGAAACGGAAAATTGGTCTATCATGGTGCCATTGATGACAATCCATCCAATGCCGATGCGGTAACCCGGAAACACCTAATGATAGCTATTGATGAAATGCTGGCAGGAAAAGATATTGAAGTGAAAAAAACCAAATCTGTTGGGTGTACCATAAAAAGACTTTAACAGATTTTTTTGTTCATATCATGATGAATTACCGGCCATATGGCCGGTTTTTTATTTACGTAAATTTGTTTAAAAATTTTCATTCTGTTTTTAGGGAGGATTTCATTATAATTTCTTGAATCGCATTTTTCGCCCTGAATGCAGTTTTTTCAGGTTTTGAGAGTACCCTGATTTAACTCAAAACATAAAAATGATTACATTTCAGAAAGAAACAGAAAAACGATTCTTCCGAGACAACAAACCAATGTAAAAACTAAGTTAGAGAATAATTATTTCATTTTAAAACCTTCCAGAAACTTAGTAGTAAAGTTGCCGCTGCGGAACCGTTCATCCTGCATCAGTTGTAAGTGGAAGGGAATTGTGGTTTTAATTCCTTCAATGACATATTCGCTCAGTGCCCTGTACATGGTTTGTATGGCTTCTTCTCTGGTTTGGGCCACGGTAATCAGCTTTCCGATCATGGAATCATAGTAAGGTGGAATAACATATCCGGCATAAACATGGCTGTCAACCCTTACGCCATGGCCCCCGGGTTGATGAAGTACGGTAATTTTGCCGGGCGAAGGACGGAAGTCATTGTATGGATCTTCGGCATTAATACGGCATTCAATGGCATGCATTTGCGGATAATAATCTCTTCCGCTGATGGGTTCGCCCATGGCAATTTTAATCTGTTCTTTAATCAGGTCGAAATTTATGACTTCTTCAGTTACGCAATGTTCTACCTGGATACGTGTATTCATTTCCATAAAGTAGAAATTGCGGTATTTGTCAACAAGAAATTCAATGGTACCTACACTTTCATAATTTATGGCGGCGGCGGCTTTACGGGCGGCTTCACCCATGCGCTTACGCAAATCATCCGTCATAAACGGAGAGGGTGATTCTTCCACCAGCTTCTGGTGTCTTCGCTGAATGGAACAATCCCTTTCGCTCAAATGACAAACCGTTCCGTACTGATCGCCGGCTACCTGAATTTCAATATGGCGTGGCTCTTCTATAAATTTCTCCATGTACAGGCCATCGTTTTTAAATGCTGCGGCCGCTTCGGCTTTTGCCGAATGATAGGCTCGCTCCAGTTCACTTTCTTCCCACACCAAACGCATCCCTTTTCCGCCTCCGCCGGCTGTGGCTTTCAGCATTACCGGATATCCGATTTCTTTGGCTACGCCTTTTGCATGATCCAGACTTTCCAGTAAACCCTCACTTCCGGGAATCACCGGAACGCCGGCTTTGATCATGGTTTCTTTAGCGGTAATCTTATCACCCATGGCGCTGATCTGTGCCGGGGTAGGTCCTATGAATTTTATTCCATGATCGGCACAGATTTGAGAAAACTTGGCATTTTCGGATAAAAATCCATACCCCGGATGTATGGCATCGGCATTGGTGATTTCCGCGGCCGCCATAAGGTGAGGGATATTCAGATAAGATTCGGCGCTGGGTGGGCGACCGATACATACCGCCTCATCAGCAAATTTTACATGCAGGCTGTCACGATCTGCCGTTGAAAAAACCGCAACGGTTTTTATTCCCATTTCGCGACACGTACGAATAACTCTCAGGGCAATTTCGCCGCGGTTAGCTATCAGAATTTTTTTAAACATGGAGCTTTTTTAATGAACTTTTTCGAAACCTGAAATGTGTTTATCATCAGCGATTTAGCTATCAGGTGAGTTCTACAAGAAACAACGGTTGATCATATTCCACCGGAGAGGCGTCTTCAACCAGTATTTTAACGATTTTTCCTTTTACGTCGCTTTCAATTTCGTTAAACAATTTCATGGCTTCAATGATGCAAACAACCGTGCCCGGCGAAATTTCGCTGCCGACCTCAACAAGATTCGGTTTATCAGGTCCGGCTTTACGGTAAAAGGTGCCAATCATCGGGCTTTTTATGGTATATAAGTTGGCAGGTGCAGGCTCCTCTTCGGTTTTAGACTTTTCGGCAGGCGGTAAAGGCGCCGCTGCAGGGGCTACCGGCTGAGTTTGAGGCTGAACCACCGGAACCGGGGCCATGGCCGGAACACCGGCCTGTTGGATAATCTGAGCTACCTGTTCCTCTTTTTGCTTAATGGTAATCCGAAAATCTTTTTGTTCAATTGTCAGTTCTCCGATATTGGATTTGTTGATCAGTTTTATCAATTCCTGCACCTGTTTGAAATCCATGTTTTTCAATTTGATTATTTTTTAGTTTAACAATGAAATGTATTCAAAGCGATGCTAAGGTAATAAAATCAGGCTCAGAAAAAGAACGATCTTAAATGAATTTTTTTAAAAAAACCACTCAATTAGAAAAAATAATTTGATAAATTTTATTCTTTATCAATCTTTTACTCTTTCTACATATTCGCCGGTTTTTGTATTTACCCTGATGAGCTCGCCTTCATCAACGAATAAAGGAACCTGAATTACAGCTCCTGTTTCCAAAGTGGCCGGTTTCATGGCACGGGTGGCCGTATCCCCTTTCACTCCGGGCTCGGTATAGGTTACTTTGAGAACAATTTTATCGGGCAATTCAGCCGCAATAACCTGATCGTTTTCCGTATTCACTAAAACAAAAACTTCTTGACCTTCTTTCAGAAACTGCGGGGCATCAATGGCATTTTCTGACAAACTGATTTGTTCAAAAGTTTCGTTATCCATAAAATTGTAACCCGTGTCATCTTTATACAAAAACTGATAAGTTCTCTTTTCAACCCTTACCGGATATATGGTTTCTCCCGAGTTCCAGGTTTTTTCAATCGTACGGTTATTATCTACACCTTTCAGTTTGGCCCATACTTTGGCAGCAGCCCTGGCCGTTTTATTTTCACCAAATTCAATAACAGTGTAGAGACTGCCATCAAGATTCAAAATCATTCCACGGGTTATATCTGCAGTATTAGCCATAAAAATTCATTTTTACAATCGGGGTGCAAATATACATTCCTTAGTATTCATTGCCAAAATGGAACCAAAGGGGTAACACTCGCTGAAACATTTATACGCAACAATATCAGATGCAGTCGCTCTGTGCTGTTTGTGTTAAAACTTTAAAAATTTTTGTTACTTTATGATGGAAGTTGTAATCCCTGATGATGGGTATAGTGAAAATTATTTTTTTACTCTTTACAATTAAAAGGGGAATACACTTACTTTTGCATGAATTTTTAATTATTCCCACTCTGTAAATTTTGGTTATGAAAATTACTGTTGTAGGCGCCGGAGCTGTTGGAGCAACCTCGGCTGATAATATTGCACGCAAAGAGTTATGTACCGAATTGGTATTGCTGGATATTAAAGAAGGCCTGGCCGAAGGCAAAGCACAGGACCTGATGCAAACTGCCGCCTTGCTTGGATTTGATACTTACATTTCAGGAAGCACAAACGATTATTCAAAAACAGCCGGTAGCAAAGTGGTTGTCATTACTTCGGGCATACCGCGAAAACCCGGTATGACCCGTGAAGAACTTATAGGAACCAACGCCGGAATTGTTAAAGGAGTATGCGAAAACATTCTGAAATACTCACCGGATGCCATTATTATTGTGGTGAGCAACCCTATGGATACGATGACGTATCTGGCATGGAAATCTACCGGACTTCCCAAAAATAAAATTATCGGCATGGGGGGCATTCTCGACAGTAGCCGTTTTAAATATCAGTTGAGTATGCATCTGGGTTGCAGCCCTTCAGACCTGAATGCAGTTGTCATCGGCGGACATGGCGACACTACCATGATTCCTCTTATACGCATGGCTACCTGGAACAGCGTTCCCGTAAGCCGGTTTTTGACAGCTGAACAGCAGGAAAAAATTGTTAAAGACACTATGGTTGGCGGTGCCACACTTACTGCCCTGCTGGGTACATCAGCCTGGTATGCACCGGGTGCAGCAGTAGCCGCACTGGTGGAAGCTATTATCAGGGATGAAAAAAAACTGTATCCCTGTTGCGTGGCATTGGAAGGAGAATACGGACAACAGGATATTTGCCTTGGCGTACCGGTAATTATCGGCAAAAACGGTTGGGAAAAAATTATAGATTTTGAATTAAACGAATCGGAACAAGCCGCTTTCAACAAAAGCGCCGATGCCGTGCGGAGCATGAACGAAGTCTTAAAAGGCCTGACAGTGTAAGCTTTTATACAGGCAAGGTTTTACCGGACAGATTTTCTTTTCTGAAATCCCCGTATGTCAGGGCATTTTTTTATTTTCATGCGGCCCTGAGAATTTTTTCACTTCAGTAAAATGTTTGCCATTGTTGATATAGAAACAACGGGAGGATATGCCTCCGGAAACCGAATTACAGAAATCTGTATTTTAGAATCTGACGGCAAACAAATTCTCGGACGATATCATACGTTGATTCACCCTCAGCGTCCCATCCCGCCATATATTAAAGCGCTTACGGGAATCACTGATGAAATGGTAGCTTCCGCACCTCCGTTTGAAAAAGTTGCCGACCAGATTTTTTCAAGAATTAACGGAAAAATCTTTGTGGCTCACAATGTAAATTTTGATTATTCTTTTCTTTATAAACAATTTCGGGAACTGGGTTATTCCTTGCAATGTCGTAAACTGTGCACTATTCGCTACAGCCGGCACGTATTTCCGGGGCTGCCTTCTTACGGTCTGGATAAACTTTGCCGGTACCTGAACATTCCTTTAAATAATGCGCACAGGGCCTATGGCGATGCGGAAGCTACCGCTATGTTGTTCCACCTGCTGCTTTCAAAAGATAAAAATGATTATATCTCTGCCTGTTTACTTCGTCATTCCAAAGAGCACATATTACCTCCGGGTTTACCGGCAGAACAGATTACTTCATTGCCTGAAAAAACCGGGGTTTATTATTTCCACGATAAAAAAGGAAAAATTATTTATATCGGAAAAGCGTCAAACATCCGGAAAAGAGTTATCAGTCATTTCAGCAATCATTCCGGCTCTGTCCGCAAGCAGTTTTTTATGAATCATATCCGCAAAGTCACATTTGAGCTTTGTGCCAGTTACTGGATGGCTTCTATTCTGGAATCAGCGGAAATTAAAAAATACCGGCCTCTGTGCAACATTTCCCAAAACCGCTATGTACAGGAGTATGGAATTTACCGTTTTGAAGACGGAAAGGGATATTTGCGCCTTGCCATTGATAAGAAAAGGAAAAATATTCCGGCGGTATTTACTTCTCATTCGTATGTACATATTTTATCGGTATTGAAAAAAATGGCCGTACGGTTTCAGTTATGTCCTATTTTATGCTTTTTGCAAACCAAAGGTTCTTGTACCGGAACAGAGGAAGGGTATTGTTCAGGCGCTTGTTGCGGAAATGAAAGTGCGGCGCATTACAATCAAAGGGTAATTGAAGCTTGCCGGTCGTTTACAGAAAAACAAACTTTTATCATTCTTGACAAAGGCCTTTCAGATAACGAATCTTTTTGTTTGTTGGTGGAAAACGGAAGATTTTTCGGTATGGGTTATCTTCCAGCGTCTGCAATCTGTAATGACCCTGAAACCATTAAATCTTACCTGACGGTTTATCCTGAAAATGGTCATATCCGTAATTCCATTCTGGATTATGTTTCAAGATTTCCCGAAAAGGTTATTCGTTTTTAAAATTTTCTTCCCATTCTACTTCTGTATTCTGAAATGCCTGACTCAGCGGCTCCTGAATTTCCGGAGGCGGAATGGTTAATTTACGTTCGACTGTATGGAGCCAGGCGCCTTCAACCGTAAGGACGGCACACAAGGTTTCCCTGTCTTTTAAAATTTCATGCCGGATAATCCAACGCGAAAAATCTTTGCGGCTTTTCAACAGAGATAAATTTATCAATAAGGAGTCGGTATAACGAATTTCTTTTTTAATAGAACACTCTTCGCGGAAAAGGACGACGCCGGTTTGTTTTTTGGCCATCAGCAAGGATGTAATCCCGATGGATGAAAGAAATTCCATACGGCACATGGCTCCCCATTCATAATATACCGAATGGCGGACATGAAAGTTAGGATCAAAATCAGACCACCTGAGTTGAACCGGTATGTGAAATACAGACATAAACTGAAAATTGAAAAAGTAATTTCTGCGGTTTATAAAATTAGAACTTATTTTTGTTTACCTAATAAAATTCATTATGCAAAAGAAATATGTTTTAATTGCCTTCTTATTTTTTCTAAGCTTCGGAACTGTTGCACAAAATACGGGAAAGCAACCTGCAAAACCTGTAAGTCCGGCAGGACCATTACTAAAAAATATTACCGACTCCGTAAGCTATGCCGTGGGTATCAGCATTGCCAACTTTTACAAACAACAAGGGATTAAAACCATAAACCGAAACCTGTTGATGTCTGCCATTCAGGATGTAATGAACGGCAAAAAAACACTGATGACGGAAGAACAGGCCAACCAGGTGTTGAATCGCTATATGTTCATGATTCAGGAACAAAAAGCAAAAGTGAGGTTGGATTCGGGAAAAGCCTTTTTGGAAAACAACAAAAAAAGATCGGGAGTAGAAACTACACCCAGCGGATTACAGTATGAAGTGTTAATTCAGGGGGGCGGAATAAAACCCGGTCCCACAGACAGCGTAACCTGTCATTATGTGGGTAAGCTGATAAACGGAACGGAATTTGATAATTCTTATAAAAGAGGTCAACCCATCACGTTTCCTCTCAATGGTGTAATAAAAGGCTGGACCGAAGGTCTTCAGCTTATGCCGGAAGGTTCAAAATACATTTTTTACATTCCCCCTGATTTAGGATACGGTAATTTTGACTATGGTCCGATTCCTGGCGGCTCTGTTTTAATTTTTGAAGTAGATTTACTAAAGGTTACGAAGGCAAAAAACGAAAATTAATAACACATTCCTTTAAAGTTTTCATTCATTAATTAAGGTTCATGGGAGACCTTCAGATTAAAAAGCCACCGAAAAAATATGATGCAGTAATTATCGGTTCAGGAGCCGGTGGGGGGATGGCCGCATATGTGCTGACAAAAGCCGGGCTTAATGTTTGTATGTTAGAAGCCGGGCCGATGTACGATCCGTTGAAAAACGTTCTTCAACTGAAATATCCTTGGGAATCTCCGCGTCGCGGCGCTTCCACAAAATTCAGGCCCTTTGGTGATTTTGACGCCTGTTATTGGGGTTGGAATATTGATGGCGAGCCTTATACCAAAGCGCCGGGTACGGAGTGGCTGTGGTGGCGTGCCCGCATGCTGGGTGGCAGAACAAATCACTGGGGAAGAATATCGCTTCGTTTCGGCCCCAAAGATTTTAAACGCAAGAGTATTGACGGCCTCGGTGAGGATTGGCCTATTGGCTATGAAGACGTAAAGCCCTACTACGATAAAGTGGACCGATTAATTGGTGTTTTCGGAAGCTATGAAGGACTGGATAATGACCCCGACGGCATTTTTCTTAAACCGCCAAAGCCCAGGCTCCATGAATTATTTATAAAAAAAGGAGCAGAAAAAGCAGGTATTAAAGTCATCCCCTCCCGATTATCCATACTTACCCAACCTATACCCAATGATGCAGACCGTGGCGTATGTTTTTTCTGCGGTCAATGTTACAGAAATTGTAGTCTTGCCAAAGCGGATTTCTCCTCAACAAACGTACTCATCTATCCTGCCCTAAAAACCGGGCGCCTGGAAATTTTTTCCGAATGTATGGCCAGGGAAATTGTAACCGATAAAGAGGGGCTGGCTACCGGCGTTTCGTTTATCAACAAAAGAGATAAAAGGGAGTATCAGGTATCCGGCCGTGTGATCATTCTTGCCGCCAGCGCCTGCGAAAGTGCAAGAATTTTACTGAACTCCCGTTCCGTGCGGCATCCCAACGGATTGGCCAACAGCAGCAACCTGGTAGGAAAATATCTTCATGATTCTACCGGCGCTGCATTGGGAGGTGTTTTGCCTCAACTTTTCGGAAGAAAAAGATACAATGAAGACGGCGTCGGCGGGGCGCATATTTATTCGCCCTGGTGGCTGGATAACAAAAAATTAGATTTTCCCCGCGGTTACCATATTGAATATTGGGGCGGTATGACTATGCCATCGTACGGATTCGGATGGGACATTCACAAACTCAACGGAAAATTTCCAGTTAACGGAAAAATAAAAGAAGCCGGTGGTTACGGCGCTTCCCTGAAAGAAGACTACCGCTATTTTTACGGCGCCTCCGTCGGTATGGCCGGAAGAGGCGAATCCATACCCTTAGAAACAAATTACTGCGAAATAGACCCGAATACCGTAGATCAGTACGGAATTCCTGTTTTGCGTTTTCATGTAAAATGGAGCGATTATGAAATCAGGCAGGCGCGGCATATGAAAGAAACATTTAAAGAAATTATGCATCATATGGGTGCTGAAATTACCTGGGGTGGCGATGATGATGAAAAAAATAACTGGGGACTCAGTAAACCGGGTGAAATTATTCACGAAGCGGGAACGGTGCGTATGGGAAATGACCCGAAACGCTCGGTTTTAAACAAATGGAGTCAGGCTCATGATTGTAAAAATCTTTTTTGTGTTGATGGCGGGCAATTTGTCAGCCAGGCCGATAAAAACATCACATGGACCATTCTGGCGCTAAGCATGCGGGCCGGTGAATATATCATTGAAGAAATGAAAAAGCAAAATCTCTAAACGTACCCGTATTTGAAGATTTTATCCGTAACCGGATTAAACTATATTTATAAAATTCTTTTATGAAACGTCGCCAATCTTTAAAATTAATGGCAGCCGGAGCAGTTTCCGTACCGGCCATTTTATCGGGATGTAAGGAGCCGGAAAAGAATCCCGAAACAAAGGCAACGGGAAATCCTTATGGTATTGACCGCTTTCCGGAAGAATTAAACCACGAAAAAGAACTGCTGCAAAAAGAAAATTTTTTTACCCCTGACGAGTTGGCTTTGATCAGGATACTTTGCGATATAATCATTCCGGCTGACGAAGTAAGCGGAAGCGCCACACAGGCCGGTGTGCCGGATTTCATAGAGTTTATCGTAAAAGACAAACCGGAATTACAAACTCCGGTAAGGGGCGGTTTGCGCTGGCTGAATGCCTTGAGCATAAAACGGTTTGGCGCTTCATTCAAAGATTGCAATCCGGCACAACAAACGGAAATTATAGATCTGATAGCCTATCCTGAACGGGTAAAAAACAATAAGGAACTGAGCGCCGGCGCCGCATTTTTTTCCCTGATGCGCAACCTCACGGCGAGCGGTTTTTACACCAGCGAAATCGGTCTCCGGGATTTGGGATACATGGGAAACAAGCCAAATCAATGGAACGGCGTACCCGATGAAGTTTTAAAAGAATACCAAATGACTTATTCCGAAAAAGAATTAAGGGATTGTTTATCTTTTAGTAACACAGCGGAACCCGGATAATCCCTTTTTGAAAACGGATAAAAAACTATTTTTCGGGAACTCCCAGGTCCCGCCACTGTTTAAAAACCAAAATGGTTGAATCGCTGAGTTTACTTCTTTTAAAAGGCATAAAACCTTTCTGACCTGGATTCAGTTCAATACGCCGGATAATTTCATCAATATCCGTTTTCACACTGGCATAAGAATCATAAGGCTTTTTATTTCCGCCTTTTTCCGGAAAATGACAAGGCGAGCAATATTCATTCATCAGAAATTTTATCTGTACATCATAAGTAATTGCCGATCCCGAAGCTTCGGGAATTGCCGCTACCGCTTTCTTTGAAGAATAACATCTTGAAAGAGTGATGACAGATACGATACAAAAAAGAAGAATAAGCGCCTTTTTCATGTCCCGATTTTTATTTTAAAAGTAATTATTTTCCATTAAAAAACATTTTTAGAACAACATCAGCACGAAAAAATATGTTATCCGGCTGAGAAAGGTTTCGTTTATTGAAGTCCGTGAACGTACGCTAAAAAAACTTAAAATGAAAACATAAGTTTAACCGGAGAATCATTTAATGTATCAGTTACTGTTAACAAAAAATTGAAAAACTGATTAAAAAATTTATTTCATTTCAACTCGTACATTTGTCAGTCAACCGAAAACCATGAAACAACTCTTATACGGATTTTTCTTTTGTCTGTTTACATTTAATACATCTGCACAGCAAAAAATCAATCGTCCCAAGTTAGTAGTTGGCATTGTTGTGGATCAGATGCGGTGGGACTTTATTTACCGTTTTTATGAACGGTATAAAACAAACGGCGGCCTCAAAAGAATCCTGCGTGAAGGATTTACCTGCGAAAACACCTTGATACCCTATATGCCCTCGGTAACGGCATGCGGACACAGTTGTATTTTTTCAGGATCAGTACCTGCCATTTCGGGGATTACGGGAAATGCCTGGTGGGACCGGCAGCAGATGCGCTCTGTGTATTGTACAGAAGACAAATCCGTGAATACCCTGGGCAGTTCTTCCCGAAACGGACAGCAAAGCCCGAGAAATCTGCTCGTTACCACTATTTGCGATGAACTCCGGCTGGCGACAAATTTCAGAAGTAAGGTGATCGGAATTGCCCTGAAAGACAGAGGCGGAATTCTTTCGGCAGGCCACAGCGCCAATGCGGCATACTGGTACGATAATACAACCGGCAACTGGATTACGTCTTCTTACTATATGAATGAACTTCCGGGATGGGTTAAACAATTCAACGATGAAAAATGGGTTGATAAATATTATGCACAAGGCTGGAATCCTTTGTATCCGGTTTCCACCTATCACCAAAGTACTGCTGACGAAAAACCGTACGAAGGAAAACCGTTCGGCAACAAATTTCCCTACGACCTGAAATCGTTTATCGGAAAAGATTACGGCAAAATTGCCACTACCCCCATGGGCAACAGCCTGACTTTTGAATTTTCAAAGAGAGCCGTTAAAGAAGAAAACCTGGGCAAAGATGATTTTACCGATTTTCTGACCGTGAGTTTTTCTTCAACGGATTACATCGGGCATACCTTCGGGCCGAATTCTGTTGAAGCTGAAGACGGTATGTTGCGCTTTGATGCCGAGCTCGGCGAGTTCATGGACTATCTCGATAAAATCGTCGGGAAAAATCAATATACTCTTTTTCTGACGGCAGATCACGGCGTTGCACATATCCCGGAATTTAACCTGGAAAACAAACTGCCCGGCGGAAGAGTCTTTTTCGGAAAACTGACCAACGACCTGAATAAAAAACTGGAAGAAAAATTTAACATGAAATCCCTGATTCTCTCTGATGACAACTATCAGATTCACCTGAATCATCATGCTTTAGACTCTGCCCGTATCGGTAAAAAAGAAGTGGCGGATTTTATCATCCGGGAATTATTAAAAGAACAGGGCATTGACAGAGCTTTTCTGATTGAAGAAGTAAATCTTATTCATTTACCTGAAACCTTAAGAAAAAGCCTGAATAACGGCTATCATCCCGCCCGAAGCGGAGATATCCAGATTATTTTAAAACCGGGATTTATGGATGCCATAGGAAATTACGGAACCACCCACGGACTCTGGAATCCCTACGACACTCACATCCCTTTATTATGGTACGGATGGGGCATAAAGAAAGGATTTACCCACCGCGAAGTTTACATGACCGACATTGCACCCACGGTTGCCGCTTTGTTAAAAATTCAGGAACCGAACGGCTGTATCGGTAAAGTGATTTACGAAGTCATCAAATAACTTCTTTGACGAGATTATGATGGAGAAAATTTTTTTGAAAAAACAAATTAAACCCTTTACAAACAGTAAAATTTTAATACATTGGATTTGAAAACATTATTTGAACAGGCTGTGGCAGACAGTAAACAACTGGCACAAAGGCCCGATAATGAAACTTTGCTGCAACTGTATGCCTTATATAAACAGGCTACCCAAGGAGATAACAATAGCGAACCTCCGTCAAACCCTTTTGATTTTGTAGCGAAAGCCAAATACGACGCCTGGGCTTCAATGAAAGGAAAACAGCCGGAAGAAGCCATGCAGGAGTATATTGATCTGGTTCAACGTTTAAAAAAAGGTTAGCCTTTTTTATTTTTTTCCAGTATGTGATGATACAATTCTTCTAAAAGTCTTCCTATGGTATCATACTGAAAACGTTCGGTGGCGCGGTGAGCTATTTGCTCGCGGGAAAACTGAGGATAGTTTTCCATCATTTTTATCATGGCCTGTTTCAGTTGCCATTCATCGTCCGGATTAACCAGAATACCGTTTTCATCAGAAATCCATTCCGGTATGCCCCCGACAGATGTAGCAATAACGGGCAAGCCGCAACACAGCGCTTCGTGCAGTACACAAGGGGAATTTTCGATATGGCTGAATAAAACCAAACAATCCGCCTTTTGCATCTCATGCGCTACCTGTGTGTAGGGTATTTCACCGGTAAGCAATACACTCTCATCAGGTAAGCCCGATTCTTTGATTTTTTTTAATACCGATGGAGATGGCGGGCCTGCAATCACAAGTTGAGTATTTTTTTTCTCTTTAAACAATAATGCGAAAGCATTCAATATCCCCTCCGTATTTTTCAGCGGCGCCATGTTAGATACATGAATAAAGCGAAATACGGTATCTTCTTTCTTTTCTATGGGGTAAAAAAAGCGGGTATCAACAACATTGGGTATAATGACATAAGGAATGCGGGTCGCTTTATCGTTAATTTGCCGGGCCAGATAACGGCTTACACTAACAAGACACTCAGCATGATTGAAAACTTTTTTTAAAAGGTAACGAAATAAAGGGCTTCTTTTGTCTAACCGGTCCTCAACCCTGTCATTGTAAATGCCCCAATGTTCCGTAACCAGATAGGGCAAGCCGAATTTTTTTTTCAGCCATAAAGCCATCAGGCCATCCCGGTAAGGAATATGCACATGCACCAGGTCGGGGATACCTTGCTGCTGAATCCAGCGGCTGATTGTTTTTTTATAAATGCTTTTCCATCTCAGAAAATTCATGATTTTGGAAAACGGGCCCACAGCTTTTTTGTAGTACACTATTTCTTCAGTCAGGTTATCATTTTGCTGCCGGTATTCGGTTTCAGGGGTGCCGGTATGATGAGCGTCACCCACAAGGTGAATCACATGAATTTTGACTTTAGCGGATGCTGCCAGCGCATGACGTTGTATAAAATCGCCGTCAAACGGCGAAGTGCGGGAGGGATACCAACTGCATAACCATAAAATCCGTAAAGACATATTCAAGTGGCTAAGAAATCCGGCAGGCAAATATAGCTGTAATGCAAAGAAAGCTTTTTCAAAAGAAAATTACATTACCGGAACAAGTCGTATAAATTCGCTTCTGTTGAGATAATAAAATCCCACTAAATACAAAAGGGGAAGAAAACTGAAAACCTTAAAAAGTAAAAAACCGGTAAAAAGCCCGCTGAAATAACTCAATGAAAATAAAACAAACAAAATCAGCATATGCCTGTCTGTGACAGCACAGACAACCTGAAAAAGATGCGGTTGGTTATCCTGAAGAAGTATGTTGTAGGGCTTGGTAAAATGATAACCGTCTGTAACTACAATACTCGAAGGGTTTGTGTCAAGTGAAATCATCACCGGCTTTGCATCGGCAAGCGGATAAATATCTTTGGCGTTTACAATTACTCTGAGCCGCAAAAAGCTGAACAGAAAATGGTTTTTCCGCACAACTACGATACGGAACGTAACCGAACGATTATCTTCCCTTTCAAACATAACCGGTAGATTTCGGCAACTACTTCAGCGCTTTCATAATCTCAACAAACTCATCGGCTATGAGGGAGGCGCCACCCACCAAACCACCGTCCACATCTTCGCAATGAAATAACTCAGCTGCATTGGATGCTTTAACACTTCCTCCGTATAAGATGGGAATGTCAGATGCGATATGATTCCCGAAACGCTCACTTATTAACAACCGGATACACCGATGCATGTCCTGCGCTTGTGCCGACGTGGCGGTTTTGCCGGTACCGATTGCCCATACCGGTTCATAAGCAATAATGATTTTACGGATTTCATCTTCTGACAAATGAAACAAAGATTCTTCCAGTTGTTGTTTTACATAATCCTTTTCGCCTCCCTGTTCCCGCACGGCAAGCGGCTCACCGCAACAAAAAACCGGAATAACGGAATGGTTAAGGCAGACATTCACTTTTTCAGCCAGCATGGCATTGTCTTCCCGCTGATATTCTCTTCGTTCGCTGTGACCGACTATACAATAACGTATGCCGAGTGACTGCAACATAATGGCAGAGACTTCACCGGTATAAGCTCCTTTGATTTTGTGATGACAGTTTTGCGCTGCGGCTTCATACCCGATGCGGTTCAGTTTTTGCTTTGCCATTTCAAGGTAGGGAAAAGGAACGGCAAAAAGAAAGAGCTGATGTGCGGCCGGTGTAATTCCCGATTGAAGAATATTATCTAAAAGTTGGCTTGCTTCCTGAAAGCTCAGATTCATTTTCCAGTTTGCAGCTGCAATTTGCTTTCTCATGGTGTTTTTCCGGATTTAAAAAAGAAATTTTTTACGAATTTTCTAAAAGATATTTCAGTTTACTGATTTCCGAATCCGTGAGCGTTTTGCCTTTCATACCTTTCCAGCATTCCAGATCGCGGAAAAATTTATCCGGGTCATATCGGATTACTCCGTCATAACCCCAGCTGAAATTCGGAATGGTTTTAGGGGTAAGTCCTTGTCCGAAAACATGACACCCGATTCCGATAACCGTTCCTGAATTCATAGCCGTAAGTATGGCTGTGCGGCAGTAATCACCCATGATGACACCGCATTTTAATCCGGCGCTGATCTCGCCGTGTGGCGTAAGTACGGTGACCTCTGAAGCATTATTTTTCAGGTTACTGTTGCATGTACCGGCGCCGAGGTTGCACCACTCTCCTATTACCGAATCGCCCAGATACCCCTCATGTGCTTTATTGCTGTAGCCCATCAGAACGGAATTTTTAATTTCTCCGCCACCCACACAATATGGTCCAAGCGTGGTAGCGCCGTATATTTTTGTTCCGGCTTTCAGGCAACTGTTTTCTCCCATGGCAAAAGGCCCCCGAATCACAGTGCCTTCCATCACCTCGGCATTTGGCCCGATATAAATCGGACCCGATGAGGCGTTCAAGACGCAATGTTCAACTTTCGCTCCTTTTTCCACAAAAATTTGATCAGGTTGAACGACCTTATTTGTTTTGGAAATGACGGCCGACTTACGGCGACGGGTAATCAGCCTGAAATCGAGGCGTATGGCGGCGTCATTGAGCTGAAAAATATGCCAGGGGTATTTTAATGAGAAAAATGGTTTGTCGTATAATTTGGCTTTTCCGACTTTAATTTTATGACGGTCTATCAATTCTTTTCGGGTAATATGATATGCAATAACTTCGCCCTCAGGCGATGTCAGTAACTCTCCGCCTTTCAGTTTTTTTACTGCTGAAATAAGATTTTCATCGGGCAAAATATTTGCATGAATCATCAGGCAACCGTGTTTATCCGCAATTTCATCAAGATACACTGAACGTTCGGAATCTTTGTAATTGTCTTCTTTTTTATCCCAGGAGTGAGCGCCCAGCATACGCTCCCATTTTTCACGAATGGTCAGAATCCCCACCCGTATGTCCTGAATCTGACGAATCAGCGTAAAAGGATAAAGATTTTCCGGCGAACAAAATTCTTCGGTAAAAACGATTTTTTTCATGGAGGCCGAAATATACGAAGAAATGACTTAAGGTACCGTTATACAGGTAGACATATTGCGAGTCAGAAAAAAAGTTTTGAATTTCCGGATATTCCGAAAAATAGTACCGCACTACTCATTTTATTTCCTTATTTCCTGATGTAAATAATCGGAGTATCATAAGGGGTAATTCGTTCCCCGTTTTTTTCCAGCAGTTCCATAACTTCAAGGCGTCCGTAACTTAAATTTTCAATTAAAGAAAAACGCATTCCACCGGGCAACTGTTTTACGGAATGCGTATAAAAAGAACCGTTTCGGTAATGATAAATGGCCGTATCAAAAGTGGGTGATATTTTAAGTTCTTTATAATCAAATCGCAAAGCAGGATTATCATTCCGGATTTCTTTTTTATCCCACTTCTCGGGTATCTGATATACCGTGAGCCGAATCAATGAATCACCTTCCGGGGCAAAATGAAACAGGTAAGGCTTGATTTCTGTGGACTTGCCGGGATAATCATAATAACTTTCCTCCAGAAGAAAAAAACCTTTTTTTAACTCTTCGGGAATATTGTCAATTTTTTCATCAGCTACCCGGTTAACATGGCGGGCATAAGGATGTTTGCGATTGCCGTTTTTTTCTTCTTCGCGAATCTGTTCCAGGTTGTCAAAATCGCCTGTTATAATTTCACGAAACAGTTCAATCAGTGGTTTTTGCTGGCGGGCCTTTCGGGAAGACATACAACCCGTAAAAATAACCAGCATAATTAAATACAACATTTTCTTTTTCATATCTCAACTTTTACCACCACCAGGGACTGGAAACTTGTTGGTCTTTGATCAGATATAATTTTTTGCGAAGGAATCGTTTTACAGACGCCGGCCCCATGCGGCTGCCGCCAATTCCGCTTAGTTTGAAGCTGTTTTTTTCCCCTTCATGAATTACAGCCGTTAGGGCCGCATCATTAATACTTACTGCCCCTACTTCAAGCCTGCGGGCTACCCGCATCGCATTTTCCTGATTTCCGGAAAATACTGCCCCGCTCAGTCCGTAGGGTGAATCGTTTGCCCACTCAATGGCATCTTCCAAATCGGAAAAAGACATAATCGGAATCACGGGTCCGAAAGTTTCTTCCTGCATAATGAGCATTTCTCTGTTTACGGAGGTTAGAATGGTGGGTGGTAAATAGTAAGCGCCGTTGATTATCCTGCATTCCCACTCGCCAAATTCCAGCACGGCACCTTTCAGCCGTGCATCTTCTAAATGCCGGTTGATGACAGCGGCTTGCTTTTCAAATATGATCGGCCCGAGATGCCCGGATTGCGGATCGGAAATGGCCAATGTAATTTTCTGTGCCTCATGTTTGAGCAGTTTTAAAAATCCGGGCAACACATTTTGATGCACAAAAACTCTTTCAATGCTAAGGCAACTGTGCCCGTTGTTTACACAACTTCCCCATAAAATAGCCCTGGCTGCCTCTTCAAGGTGGGCATCTTCCAGAATGATGGCCGGATCTTTACCTCCCAGTTCCAAAAACACGGGTTTCATTTGTGCAGCCGCTGCCGCATATACCTTTTGCCCTGTTTGAGTGCTTCCCGTAAAACAGATCAGATCACAAAGGTCAATCATGAACGAACCGGTTTCCCCATCGCCGGGAATATAGGTTAAAACCTCTTTCAGAAAATCGGTTTGCTGAATAGTCTGATTCATTACCTCAATAAATCGCGGCGTCACTTCACTGGGTTTTATCAAAACAGCACATCCGGCCAGTAATGCGGGGATGGTATCAATTAAAGATAACAGTAAGGGAAAATTCCATGGACTGATTACACCTACAAGCCCGTACGGCACATATTCCTGCTGAAGAGAAATGAAAGGTATGGAAGAATGCCCGGGCGGTGGCACCCTAAGAATATCATCTGCACTGCTGCACCAGCGATCAATATTTTTTATCACCAGTTCCGCCTCCAGTCTGGACTCTTCGTAGCGACCTGTATCCGAAACAAGAAATTCAACAATCCGGTCAAAATGGCTATGAATATTTTCCTGCCACGCTTTCAGAACCTGTACCCTGAAAGCAACATCCTTTTGTTTCCAGTTCTGAAACCCGTTCCGGAGCCGTTTTGTGATTTCCTGCAGTTGCTTTCTGTCAGGCTTTTCAAAGCTGTAATCATACTCACCGGTTCGCGGATTACGTACGGTGCATTTCATTTTTTTGTGTTTTGCAGCTCTTTAATTTCTTCAAGACTTTGCGGAGGGTTTTTCCATAAATGAGCATATTGAGTAATGTGTTTTTTCAACGTTTCACTTAAAGACTCAAAATCCGCAACCCGGTAGCAGATCAATTGTATGATGCCTTTGCCGCCGCCCAGAAAACCCGGTAAATCCCCAAAACGGTTCCATGTCAGCATGTATTTGCTTTTCAGATCTTTAGCCGAAGGCACCACAAAAAAATCATAGTTTTCGTAAGCTTCATATTTTCCTCGCGGTGTTGATAAATTGATGAATACGGGCGATGAAAATATAAGCGATTTTCCGGCTTTTCGTACACGGGTATTGTACCCGGGCCCCAAGGTAGTTTTTGAAGCACCTGATCCCTGCGTAACGTACGTTTCTACTCTGCCGTCTTTCAGTTTATAGGTTATAAGCTGATAGGGATACTCAATGTGCTGCACTTCAAAACCGTTTATGTTACCGTACAGAATCTTTCCGCTGGTGTCTTCGTAAACAAAAATTTTTCTGTTCAGTTGTATCACGCTGTCTTTAGCAGGACGGATCATATGTGCAAGGTCCACGCCCTCCATTTTGCCTACCAGTTTTCCTTCAGGATAAGAATAAATTTCCCCAAAGCAGTACCAAAGCGCCGGTTTTTTCCCGTTTCCTAATCTGCAATCAATCCATGCATCAAATAAAGCGGGAGTAAAATTCATGGTTTCATTCTGAGCAAAGACCGCAAGGTTTATGAATAAAAACAGATGGAAAACATTTACTTTTTTAAAATATTTTTTTCCAATAGCCATTGTATGGTATTTTTTTGCTGTGTAATAAAATAATTTCGTTCCGGTTTAACGGTTAATAACTGATTTGGTGGTTGAATGGTTTGCTGATATGTTGGTAGAAATAATTCATTTCTCAAGCGGGATAAAAAATGATTCATGCCCGGACGCTGCCGATAGCTTCGCAAGGCGTTTAGATGTATAAATGCATGTGCAACCATACTTTCGCCTGTCAGGGCTTCCGCCAGTTTATATCCTTCGTAGTGTACAATCTGGGAGTGCCCGTCTGCCGAATGGGCGGGTAAAGATGTATTAAAAATACCCGCAGAGTTGGCGCTGACCACATAAGCCATATTTTCCAATGCTCTGGCCAGTTTGGCGATGTTTTTAGGAGAAAGGATGGCCTGGGCTGCCTCACTGGTATTGTGACAAAAAATTTCAGCTCCTTTCAGCGCCAGCGATCTTGCAATTTCCGGATAAAGTATTTCTTCGCTGGCAATGCAAGCCAGACAGCCGATGGGTGTTTCGGCTACCGGAAATAAACTGTCTTCGCCGTAACATTTTATATATTCCTGCAACACATCATGTGGCGTTGGCGTAAACAAACTGATCAGTCTTCGGTATCGGAGAATGGTTTCCCCTTCCGGTGAAAGGATAAAACTGACCTGAAAATAGAGATCCGGAAAACAAGAATCTTTTTCATAGAGATTTCCGCTTAGATAAATATCTGCCTGTCTGGAAATTTCGGATAAACTTTGATAAATTTCATCATCGGGTTCAAGGGCTGCTTTTTCTTTCCATTCTTCAAGGGTTTCCTGCAACGGATACCCGGTAAGAAAATATTCGGGCAAAACCACAAGGCGAAGATCATGACCGATAAATTGTTTTGCAGCCAGAATCTGCTCCCTGATACGTGAAACCGATTTTCGGATCAGGGCCATACTTTCCGACCGGGAACGACAGGAATTTACCGCCTCGCAACGGGTCTGAAGCGCCAGTGCTTTGTAAGTTTCCAAATTGCTGAATTTTTATCTGCATGGCAAGTTAAAGAAAAATAGTTAATGAAATTAACTAATTTGCCGTTGGATTATGTCTTCTCCGGATATGATAATTATCGGTGCCGGTTCGGCCGGAATGATGTGTGCCATACATGCAGCCTTACGTGGCAAACGATGTTTGGTTATGGAAAAAAGTCATCATCCGGGCGGAACATTACATCTTTCGGCCGGTCATTTAAGTGGAGCCGGAACCCGCAGACAAAAAATGATGCATATAGAGGATTCGCCCGATTTACACTTTGACGATATCAGGCGAATCAGCCGAAACACCATGAATCCTGTAATATGCCGGAAAGCCGTAACACTGGCTTCATCAACAATAGACTGGCTCGAAGATCATGGATATACATTTGCCGCCAATACACCGGCTATTATTTACGGTCATGAACCGTATTCCGTACCCCGAACATACTTTTCAGTACAGGATTATTCAGGCGGGCCGATCATGAAACCCGGAAAAGCAGTACTGAATGTGCTTTTGCCGATCTGGAATCGTTTGGTGCAGGAAGAAAAAATTTTTTTTCAGCCCGATACCCGGCTCACCGGAGTGGAAATGAAAAATTATGAAGTTACGGCTTTACGCTTTTTATCTTCAGGCCAATCAACCATAAGATGGGAAGTAAATCACAAACCGGTTGTCCTGACAACGGGTGGCTATGCTTCCAATCCCGAATTATTTGCCAGAATTCATTTTCCTGAGGGATATTCAAAAATCAAATATCCTTGTCCGGAGCGTCTGATCAGTTCGGCTAGCATAACCTCAGACGGAAGCGGATTACAACTGGCATCAGAGATTGGCGCCATCATAACCGGAGCAGAAAAACATATTTCAACACTTGGCGGACTTGAGCTTGAGCCTCAAAGCGGTCGGGCAGATTTCTGGACAGCCTGGGCCAGAGTGAGCAACGCAAAAGACCGACCTCCCCGCGAAATTTATGTAAATGATGAAGGTAAACGATTTATGAATGAATGGGAATTATCCGTAGATGCCAGGGAGCGAAAAGTATTGCAACAACCTCATCAGCGGTTTTGGGTAATTTTTGATGAAGCTTCATTGCAGGATGGAAGTACGGTAGTAGTGCAATGGAATGCTGAAAAACTGAAAGAAGAATGCCTTAATGAAAAAGTGGTTTGGCAGGCGCCCACACTGAGCGAGTTAGCTCAAAAAACAGGATTACCCGAATCGGAATTCTTAAAAACGATTGAGGAATATAACCGACAAGCTGAAGCCGAAAAGCACAACGGCGCCGGAAAATCACCCATAAAGCACCCCCCTTTTTATGCTTTACTGACGTATGCTTTTTCACTGATCAGTTTTGCCGGCTTACTGACCAATGAATACTTACAAATCATGCATCAGGATGGAAAAGAAATGAAAAATTTTTTTGCCGCCGGAGAAATTCTTGGCGCCGGCAGTACCAGCGGAAATGCTTTTTGCGGAGGTATGCTGCTTACCCCGGCTTTAAGTTTCGGAAAATGGCTTGGCGAAAATTTATAAAAAACAAGTCATGAAAAATAAAAAAATAGTACTGGCTCATCGTCCGGAAGGCATGGTGAAAAACGCTGATTTCAGTATTATGGAAGATACAGTACCCGGAATTCAGGAAGGCGAGCTGCTGATTGAAAATATGTACATCAGTATTGACCCTGCTATTCGCGGATGGATGAACCACGGAAAAACATACATAAAGGGTGTAGAAATCGGTGAAACGATGAGGGCATTTGCCGCCGGAATGGTGATTGAATCACGGCATTCCGGTTATAAACCCGGAGATTATGTTCAGGGAATGACGGGGGCACAGAAATATGCCGTCAGTAACGGAAACTTTTTAATAAAGTGCAATACTGCCGTTGCGCCTTTAAGCTGGCATCTGGGGATTTTGGGGATGCCGGGAATGACAGCTTATTTCGGAATGATGGAAAAAGCGAAAGTAAAAAAAGGCGACACGGTACTGATCAGCGGCGCTGCCGGAACGGTAGGCAGTCTGGCCGGACAAATAGCCAAAAATGAAGGATGCCGGGTAATCGGTATTGCGGGTGGATCTGAGAAATGTGCTTTTCTGAAGTCCATAGGGTTTGAAGAAGCCATTGATTACAAAAACGAATCCGTTACGGAAGCCCTTTCCGGGATATGCCCTTCCGGCATTGATGTTTTTTTTGACAATGTGGGTGGAAAAATTCTGGATGAGGCATTACTGCATCTGGCCCGAAATGCCCGGGTCATCATTTGCGGAGCCATTTCTCAATATAACAGTTCACAAACAGAAGGAATACGAAACTATTTGAAGATTGTAACAGCGAGAGCTACCCTGTGCGGATTGATTGTATTTGATTATTTTGATCGTTATAATGAAGCGCTGGATTATTTTTATTCCATGATTCAAAACAAAAAAATAGTTTACCGTGAACAGATTCTGGAAGGCATTGAATGTTTTCCTGCGGCTTTAGCTATGCTTTTTAAAGGAGAAAATAAAGGAAAGCTGATTCTGAAAATTTAAACGCAGTATATGAAAATATTTTTCGCCATCTTTTTCGGCTTGTCCGGATGTATTCCTGCGGTCATTTCCCAAACTCATCACGGAAGGCCTTTACCCAATACAGGAATCAGCGGGGTTTATGAAGTGGTGCTGGGCTGTAAAGATGCACAATTTGCGATTCGTTATTTTTCTGAATTTGGTTTCCGGGTGGTTGACAGCGCAACATTTTCACCCGAACAGGCTCAGCAGTTATACGGCTATAAAGCATTATTAAAAAGTTATCGCTTACAGAACGGCGAAACAGACAGTCACGGACTGCTCAGAATTCATCAATGGAGCAACTGGCTTGGCCCGGGCGTTGGTTACAGTGAACCGGAAACCATCGGCAGCCGGATGGCCGTAATGATGACCGAAGATATTCACCGGCTTTATGATATATACAGTGCCCTGAGAGACAAAAAAGAAAAATGGTTGCCCACGCCGCCCGTGTCTGATGATTTGTTTGGTTTAAACAAACCCGACAGTATTTCTTTTTTCAAAAGACCGGTGTATGTAAAGGAAAATGCGGTGTATGGCGAATTTTTTAATCATGTATTCTTTCAGCGTTACGGATATTCTATTCCGGGCTACGGAACCATCAACAAAAATGCGCCGCTGAAAACAAGCGAATTTACCCATCATGACTGGATCATTAAAGTAGACAGCATGGAACAACTTTATTATTTACAAACCGCACTGGGTCTGAAAGCAGAAAAAGAACCTGTCGTGGACGGTGATTATTTAAAAGGTCCGAAAGAAGTGTTTATGATGCGTCCGGGTTACAGTCATTACTACATGGGATTTGTGAGTCCGAATAATATTTGCGGTAAGCTTAAATTTTTTATGCCTTTGAGTCCTAAGCCCGACAAAAGCAGGCATCAGCGAATCGGCGAGCCGGGAATTACCCTGCATACATTTTTTGTACCCGAGCTGGAAAAAGTGTATCAACTGGTAAAAGAACATCAACTGAATCCGGGGAAAATTGTTAAAAATGAATTCGGAGAAAAATCATTTATGTTTAAGGGCCCTGAAGGGGCTTTATGGCAGATTCTGGAAAAGAAAACAACCGTTAATCGCCCCGAAACACAGATTAAAATTGTTTTTACCAATAATTAACCAAACTGAGTTTTATGAAAAACGGATTTGTAGCATTATGCCTGCTTATTTCGGCTTTCTGTTATGCCCAGAAAAAATTAAATCTGGATTCGGCAAGGGATAATCTTGATGCCTATATCAAAATGAGAGTTTCACTTGACAGTAATGAACATCCTGTTTTTTACAATGCGGGGAAAATATATGCCTATGAGCCGGATAAGCCATGGAAACATTTGTTTGATTTTGAAATGTTCAATATAGCCAGGGCTGTAAAAATGCCCGGCGACAGCGGATATTATCTTCTGACGCGGGAATTATTAGTGTATAAAGACCCGAAAACCGGTAAAATTTTAGATGAATGGGTTAACCCATGGACAAACGAAAAGGTTGAGGTTTTTCATGTATGGAATGATCCGGTAAACCAGATTTTCCGTTACGGAAAATTTTTCTGTGAATTTCAGAAACAAAACGGAAGAATCAGTCTGTACAACGATGTTCCCCTGCATTATCCCAGCCCTTTACATCCGGCCGAATGGCCTGAAAACAGCCGAAGCGAATGGTATCAGGGCGCCGAAATGTTTAACTTCTTTTGTCATGAAAAAGACCTTGTTAATGCAAAAGTGAAAAATGTAATGCCCGTTCAGATTTCCTGGACACGATTCGGTGATTTTCTGCCCTGGATGAAAATGGGGAAACGTCCGGGTAATCTTTTATACCATGGCAGAGGTTACAAGCTAAAATCTTTTCAGGATTTGCCCGCTCATTTAAAAGATTATGTGATGAAAAATCATCCGGAATATTCAAAGGCGCCGCAAAAATACAGCTCGCCAAACATGACCAGTTGGAGATATTATAAAAAAGTGATGGAAGAACGAAAGAAGAGGAATACACCGTAACGGAAATTTTGGGCAGGAAAAACTTGAATTTAGCGACCGGAGGTTTTAAATGATTGATAACCTCTAAGCCATTTTTAACAAAATCGGTGAAGCTTTTTTAACAAATAATTTGTTCCCTTAAGCAAAACTTTATTTTTGAGCCTCAGAGTGCTTCTTTGCCATATTTTTTATAATAGGCAATCAGCCATACCACCACTTCCTGATAGCTTCTTTTTCCCGACGGTTGATTGTTGGCTTTCAGATAATGATTATAAAACCACATGATGACAGGCTCAATGGGGTTTTTATATTTTCTGAGATAGTTTCTGAATTCTTCGGCATCTGCTTTTACCTGCGGATGAGAGGAACTGAACAGCGCCTTGGCCCTGGCTGAGTCCCGAAGCGACAGTTCATCGAGCGCATACATATACATTCCGTTATAAATGGAATAACGGAAAGCGTAATGTTCATATTCTTTACCTGCCAGATAAGCTACAAAGTTGGCTTCATTTTCTTTGGCATAACCCACCTGATGCGCTACTTCATGCAGCGTAACAAAAGGTTCCATAAAGCGGGGAATAGTAGTGTTTACCTGCGCTTCGCCGGAAAAAGCATTATAATATCCCTGAAAGCCGAGATAATTTCCCAGGTAGCTGAATAAAGACGGTTTAATGGAAGGGATTTTGTAGGCGAGATAAGGATATTGATACGAAGAATACCGGAAAGCATTGACCGCATGTTGAAATAAAATTTTTTTACGGTTCAGGCTGTCCCTTTGCGTTTTGGTGGCAAACTGAGCGTAGTAATTTGTTTTTTCCTGCAACAGAACAGCAAGGGTATCCAGATCCTGCAGGGAATATCGTTTTAAATGCAAACCCAGTTGCCATGCAATGCCTTTGCGATTATAATTCAGCCCCCAGCACAAATTAAAAACCACGTACAGCAACAGCACAAAAAAGAGAAGATGTTGTAAACCGGTAACCATATAGCTTCGGGTAAATTTCCGGCGCCAGAGGGTTTTTATCAGATTGCCGGTTTTGTACAAAATGATCAGACAAAAAAAGATATACAGCAAATCGCCGATGCTGAAAGGAATCCAACCGAATAAAAACCGTTGCAGGCGGGAAATCAGGGGATAAAATGTATTACTGTAGTTGCGTTCAACCCAGTCCGGATATAATGAAACCCATTTTATGAACACCGAAAGCAGGATGACCAGCACCCAGCTTTTGCTTTTCATGAGTTTGGAAAAAAAACGTGCGATAATCTTTTGCAAGTTGTTCTGTTTTAACGAATAACAAATTTTGCAAATCTAATTTCTTTAAAGGAAAAAAATGTCAGTGAAATCCTAAAGATTCAAAGCTTTACCCTACCTTTGCACTCCCAAAAAAGGGGGTAAAATCTCTGGGTTATGAGTCGCAGCCGGGAATTTGAAATAGCATTTGTTGGGTTGAAGGCTGGGATTCATGAGTTTATGTATCGTATTGACGACAGCTTCTTTGAAAAATATTCCGAACAGGATTTCACCAACTGTCAGGCCGAAGTGAAACTGACTTTGGATAAAAAAAGCAGTTACATGTTTCTGAAATTTGAAATTGGCGGAAAGCTGGAAGTGATCTGCGACAGATGCAACAGCCGGCTTCCTATTGAATTGTGGGATGAATTTGGCATTACATTAAAAATTTCAGAAAATCCGGAACTGATGAATGAGCAGGAAAATGACGCTGACGTTTACTATATCGGAAAAGGAGACAGTTATTTTGACGTAGCAGACTGGATTTATGAATTTATCAATCTGAGCATACCCATGCAAAAAGTGTGCTCTTATGAAAATATGGACGGGCCGTATTGCGATGCAAAAGCCAGGGAAATTTTAAAACAAATGACCGTACACCCGTCTGTAAATTCAAAAACCAAAAACCCCATCTGGAAGGGACTTGAAAATTTCAAGAATTTTGATTAACCTTTTAATGTACTGAATATGCCTAATCCAAAACGAAGACATAGCCAGCAACGGAGCGCAAAGCGCAGAACGCATTACAAAGCCAAACCGGCAACTTTCAGCACTGACGCTACCACCGGCGAAACGCATATCCGCCACAGGGCTCATGTAAGCGAGGGAAAGCTTTATTATAAAGGCAAAGTAGTAGCAGAAAAGGCCCCCAAAAAGGTGCTTTAATTCCCTGCCTTTTAAGTTATCCAGTTGCCTTTCTTTTTTCGCTTCATGCCACCAAATAAATGTTTCGTATGCGAATCGGTATAGATATTATGGGCGGAGACTATGCGCCGGATGAAAGCATAAAAGGAGTAAAGCTATATCTGGAAAACACTTCAGCGCCGGCAGAGTTATACCTTTTCGGAGACGAACAAACGGCCATCTCACTGCTGGAGCGATATGAAGCCCCATCAGGAAATGTCAGAATTATACATACCACTCAGTGCATTGATATGCACGAATCGCCCACCCGGGCACTCAAAGAAAAACCCGATTCATCCATTTCAAGGGGGTTTCAGATGTTGTCGGGCGATGAAATTGACGCTTTCATCAGTGCGGGAAATACGGGGGCCATGCTGGTGGGCACTTTATTCAGCATAAAGGCTATTGAAGGGGTTATCCGGCCAGCCATTTCTACCCTGGTACCTAAAATAAACGGAAGCACAGGCTTATTACTGGATGTAGGTTTGAATGCAGATTGCAAGCCCGAACAGTTAAATCAATTTGCCATTATGGGCACCGTATATGCTCAACTGATATTGGGTATTGACAATCCCCTGACCGCCCTGATTAATGTAGGTGAAGAAGAAGGCAAAGGCAACTTGCTTTGCCAGGCAGCCTATCCGCTTTTGAAAAGTAACCGCCACATTCGTTTTTACGGCAATGTGGAGGGCCGTCATATTCTGACACACGAAGCCGATGTTCTGGTTTGTGAAGGATTTACGGGAAATGTTATTCTGAAACTGGCTGAATCGTTTTATGATATCTCGCGCCGGCGAAATATTCATGATGAGTATTTTGACAGGTTTAACTTTGAAAATTACGGGGGCACCCCCGTTCTGGGCGTTACCAAACCCATCATTATCGGCCATGGCATATCCCGGGCCAAGGCATTTATGAACATGATTCTGCTGGCCCAGCAAATGATTGAAAAGAGAGTAATGGAAAAAATGAAAGAAGAGCTTTCCTGATAAAAAATCATAAGGCCGAATTCTTTGTTTATCTCGAACCTTCAGATTGATTCAAAAAACCTTAACAGATAAAATAAAATGTTTCGCGTAACTGTGAATAAACTTTTCAAAAAGTTTTTGGTGATCACAGCGCCTCATTTTATCTTTGCAACTCTTTTTAAATAAGTTCTTCAAAGCCTTATTGATCTCGTAGCTCAGCTGGTAGAGCACAACACTTTTAATGTTGGGGCCCTGGGTTCGAATCCCAGCGGGATCACTGCGTTTCCTACTGATTTTTTTGTTTTGTTCTGCTGAAATTTCTGCGCCCGAAATGATTTGATTTCTCAAATTCATTAATCTTTGCATGAACTATAATTGAAGATGCAGGATTGAGCAGCTTCAATTGAAATAAATTCAACGCAAACCCTGAAATTAATTTATATGGAGCAATTTTTTAAAGATAAGGTGGTAGCCGTTACCGGCGGTTCTGACGGCATCGGTAAGGCGCTGGTCACTCAGCTTATTCGTATGGGGGCTAAAGTGTCCACCTGCGGCAGAAACCATGACAAATTATATAAACTTCAGCTGGAATTTCCGGGGCATTTTCTTCACACCATCGTGGCCGACGTCAGCAAGGAAAACGACTGCAAACGGTTTATTGAAAGCACAGTAAAAGCAGCCGGCGGAATAGACATTCTTATTAATAATGCAGGCATTTCCATGCGGGCCTTATTTAAAGAAGCAGATGTGGACGTGATAAAAAAAGTGATGGATATAAATTTTTTCGGAACAGTGTATTGCACAAAATTTGCCCTTCCTTCGCTGATTGAACGAAAAGGAGTGATTGTGGGTGTATCTTCAATTGCCGGTTACCGGGGACTGCCCGGCCGGAGCGGCTATTCGGCCAGCAAATTTGCCATGCAGGGCTGGCTGGAAGCCATTAAAACCGAACTGATGCAGGATGGCGTACATGTGATGTGGGTGGCGCCCGGTTTTACCACATCAAACATCCGGAATGTGGCGCTTGATGTTCATGGCAATCCCCACGGCGAATCGCCGATGGATGAATCCAAAATGATGAGCGCCGAAACCTGTGCCCGCAAAATTCTGCAGGCCATCAGTAAAAAGAAAAGAACACTGGTGCTAACGTTCACCGGAAAGCGAACCGTGTTAATGCAAAAATTCTTTCCGAAACTAACGGACAAAATGGTGCAACGATTCTTTTTTAAAAACGGACAATTGGTTCGCTGATATTTTTACCTTAAGGAGGCGAAAAATGTAATTTCGTTTTTACAATATTGGGAAAATTTTTCTGATTTGGCGCTGATTACACTAACATCCGACATCGGGTATCCGGATTATCTGGTGGGTGCCATAAAAGCCCAACTGCTCAGAATTAATCCGGAATTCCGTATTATTGATATTTCACATCATATTTCGCCCTTTGATTACCCGCAGGCGGCCTATATTTGCCGGTCGGCCATAAAAAATTTTCCTGATTACAGTTTTCATCTGATTCTGGTAAATCTTTTTGAAAAAAAAAATACCCAGTTGCTGCTGGTATATCACCACAAACAATATCTGCTGTGCGCCGATAACGGGCTTATTAGCATGATTCTGGAAGAAAGTCCGGAACTGGTAATCGGCATACCGCTAAAGCCCGGAGATACCCAAAATGCATTAACGCTGACCAGAGTGATGGGCGAAACGGTAAATCAGCTTCAGCAGGGGGTATCTCTGCAGCAAATCGGGATTCCTGATGCCGAATACCTGGAGAAAAAACACCTGAAACCGGTGGTTGAACCCCATTACATTGAAGGACAAATCATATTTATTGACCGGTTTGAAAACGTGATTGTCAACATCACGAAAGAGCAGTTTGAGCAACAACGCAAGGGCCGCAATTTTAAAATTGTATTTACCCGCGGGGAAACGATAAATAAAATCAGCGAAAACTACAGCGATGTACCCGAAGGAGAAAAGCTGGCTTTTTTTAACAGCGCCGGTTATCTTGAAATTGCCATTAATAAAGGAAATGCGGCCGGGCTGTTTGGTTTAAAAAGTTTTTCGGAAAGAATAAGGGAGGGGCAACTCTCTTATCGAACCGTGAAAATTTACTTTGAGTAAAAGGAAAAGTTTGATTTTTGATTTGGTGACAGATTGAATTGTCATGATGACCCTTAGCCTGATTTTTTTTCAGACAATTTTAATTTTTCGGAGAGCTGATAAGCCGATTAGCGTTGTTACCGATGAAGGGCTGCCGTGCCCGAAGGGCCGCAAGGGTGCGCCGCGCAGGGCAGAAAGAGGAGAATACGAAACAGTTTGAACTCAGATGAAAGTTGACATAGTAATTTCAGATGACTCATAAGCCCTGCGCAAGCACGAAACCCCGAAGGGCACGGGACTGATGTTGAACAGCGTGGCGGACGTTGACAGCCCCTGACTAAAAATAAAAACACATTTTCTGCCCTTTGTATGCAGAACCGCTAGGGCTGAGCCCGGTACGGGGTTGACGCTTAGAGAATTGAGGAGTATGGCGCTGCTGATGATGCTGTGTTTCTCCCTATTTTTGCTGACTTTAAACGAACCGTAAAAAGAAGCATATGTCATTTAAAAAAATCAATAACCTCACGGGATGGGCTGTGTTTGCCATTGCCTTTATGACCTATTTTTTAACGAGGGAAGCACGGGGCAGTTTGTGGGATACGGGTGAATTTATTGCCTGTGCCGATACGCTGGGACTCCCCCACCCGCCCGGCGCTCCATTGTTTGTGATTTTAGGCAGAGTGTTTATCATATTGTTTGGCGGAAGCAATCCGGCCGGCGCCGTTAACCTGCTGAGCGCAGCAGCCAGCGCCTTTACCATTTTATTTTTGTTTTGGAGTATCACCCACTTTGCCCGCAAGTTGTATGTCAGCGCCGGCGAAGCGCTTACTTCGACACAACTTTTTAATGTTATGGCGGCCGGCGTAGTGGGTAGTCTGGCCTATACTTTTACGGATTCGTTTTGGTTCAGTGCCGTGGAAGGCGAAGTGTATGCGCTTTCTTCGTTCTTTACGGCGCTTGTGTTTTGGGCCATGTTAAAATGGGAACATGCCGACGAACACAGCAAAAATGACCCGGAAAGGGCAAGAGCTGACCGCTGGCTGATTTTTATCTTTTTTATGATGGGTTTATCCATTGGCGTTCATCTGCTGAATCTGCTTGTTATTCCGGCCATTGTGATGATTTATTATTTCCGGCGCTTCAAACCCACACTCAAAGGAAGCATTATTGCATTTCTCATCGGCTGTTTGATTGTGGGATTAATACAGGTGGTGGTTATTAAGTATTCCATGAAAGCCGCAGGGCAGTTTGATGTATTTTTTACCAACACGCTGGGGCTTCCGTTTTTCTATGGATTTGCCATTTATTTTATCGCTGTGGCTGCGTTGATATATGTGGGATTGAAATTTCAGCCGGTAAATCTTTCACGAACCCGGTTGATGATCTGGTTTCTGGCTTTTGCCTTTATATCTGCTCTGCCGCTGATTGTGGTGCCCGGCCAGGGCTTGAAATTTTTCCTGTTTTTACTGCTGGGCGGCGCAGCCGTGGCGGCCGGATATTATTTTAAGCCTTCTGCGCTGCGCATACTCCGCATTTCGCTGTGGGGGTACGCCTTTATGTTGCTCGGTTATCTGGTTTATCTCACCACTTTAATAAGATCAAACGCCAATCCGGCGATTGATATGAATAATGTGGATAATCCGATTAATCTGGTCTATTACCTTAGCCGCGAACAGTATGGTGAAGCGCCGTTGCTTTACGGGCCGCATTTTGCCGCAGATTATTTACCTGACCCGGAAAGCCCGAATGGTATTGCCATGAAAAAGGGCGAGATGAAATACGTAAAAGGCAAAACTAAATATATTCCCATCGGTACGGAGGATAAACCCCGGTATGCACCGGAAGATATGCAACTGTTTCCCCGCATCTGGGACTCCAGCAACGACCAGTTTCATGCCGACTTTTATATTGAATGGCTGGGACTGGATAATACGGAAAATGCATCTCCGGACAAGATTACGGAATTTCCGAGAGGTAGCGGCCAGCAAATCAGAAAACCGGGTTATGCGGATAACATCAGATGGTTATTTACATATCAACTGGGACTGATGTACTGGAGATATTTTATGTGGAATTTTTCAGGACGGCAAAATGACATTCAGGGATTCGGAAATAAGAGAGACGGAAACTGGATTACCGGCATTTCTTTTATTGATAACAAACGCCTGGGCGACCAGTCACGCCTGCCGGAAGCGCTCCGCCGAAACAAAGCCAACAATAAGTTGTATCTGTTGCCTTTTTTATTCGGCATATTGGGGTGCATATATCATTTCTTTAAAAACCGGAAGGACTGGGTTGTAAATTTCCTGTTATTCTTTTTTACCGGCATTGCGATAGTGTTATATCTGAATCAGCCGGGTAACCAGCCGCGGGAAAGAGATTATGCCTATGTAGGTTCTTTCTATGCCTTTGCCATATGGATTGGACTGGCCGTGGTGGCCATTCATCGTTTGGCTAAAGAAAAAGCTGACCAAATAACGTGGAAGAATACTCTGCTTTACGGAAGCGCCCTTACATTCGTAATAACCTTTTTCAGTTGTATAAATGATACGGCTTCGGCCTTACTTATGGTTTCAGTAATGGCTGCCGCTTTATATGCTTTGTTAACGACCGGAATCATTTATGCGGTAAGGGCCGTTTCTTCGGGGGGTAATCATGAAAAGCTGTTAAATCTGTCTTCTGCCCTCATTGGCTTGCTTGTACCTGTACTGATGGCACAGCAGGAATGGGACGATCACGACCGAAGCAATAAGACCACCGCGCTTGATTTGGCCCGAAACTATTTAGAAAGTTGCGCTCCGAATGCCATCTTGTTCACCTTTGGAGACAATGACACCTATCCGCTCTGGTATGCGCAAGAGGTAGAAGGCATAAGACGTGATGTAAGGGTTATCAATAACAGCCTGCTGGGGATTGACTGGTACATTAATCAGCTCCGTTATAAAGTAAATGATGCAGACTCACTGGATGTAATCTGGTCGCCCGAACAGATTGAAGGGCATAACCGGGAATACATGCGTTTTCGTCAGGAAGGCGACCCAAACACGTATTACGACCTTTACGATGCCATGAAAAATGTATTGGGCAGAACTAATATTGACCCCGATACGAAACGCGATATAGGCTATGGCAGTTTTCCGGTAGCCAAATTCAAAGTGCCGGTGGATACGGCGCTGGTAAAACAGAACGGCACGGTACGGCCCGGTGACAGCCTGATTACGGAAATGAGATTTGAAATACCTCAGGAAAAACTGAACATGGGTTTAATCCGAAGCGACTTTATTATTTTGAATATTATAGCCACGAATCGCTGGAAAAGACCCATTTATTTTACTTCACCTTACGGCGAGCTGGGCTTCGGGCCATATTTGCGCAAAGAAGGAATGTGTTACCGCCTGGTGCCGGCCGTGGCTAAATCACCGGAAGAAAAATGGGTAGCACATCAGGCGTTGAGGAATGTCGGACTGCGGGGCACTTCCCTTCGTGATATGAATACGGATTGGGTTTACGAGGTTGTTTCTAAAAAATTTACGCTGGGCCGGTCTGCTGAAAAAGACATTTATTATGATGAAGAAAACCGACGCCACATGCTAAGCATCCGAAATGCTATTGCGGAAGCTGCCGGCGTATTAGCCGACGAAGGAAAATTAAAAGAGGCTGCCGAACTGATTGACAAAGCAGAAAAAGGGATTTCGTCCAGAAGTCTGCCTTATGCGATGCCTTCGCGATATAATTCGCATAACCAGCAAACGCTGGTTTATCTGGAAGCATGTTATAAAGCCGGAAAAACCGAACTGGCCGAAAAAGTAAGACAAAGCCTGAGAAAAGACCTTGAGCAACAAAGGGCTTATTATGTGGCATTGAATCAGGGAAATCCCCCGAATCTTAACAATCCGGACGACAATCATCCCCATTTCACCAACATGATTCTGGAATATCGTATCAACGAGGCTATGCTTACCGCACTGGATGAGATAGAGAAAAAATATGCGCCGCAGGCCAAATCAAAAACCGAAAACGGAGCCCCTCCGGCTTCTTCAAAAAAAGATACTACGGTAAAAAAAGACACAACCAAATAATTTGCCAAAAGATTGTTTGCAATTGCCCCGGAAACGGGGCATTTTTATTATTTCAACTTTGGTATGTATAACCGGAAATAAGTGGTGAATGGCGCAACAACATGCGAAATATGTTGTTTTACAACCGGGTGGTGAGAAAGCCAGCAAGGATCATTTCATAAAAAAATAAATTACCATGACAAAACAGAAAATATGCGTTTTGCCCTTAAAGCTTAAATTTACGGTAAATTAAAATTCAGCCATTGAGAATTCATGATTGGTTTTCGTTTCATACGATATGAACAACAGCAAAATGGCAAGAGCCGGTTTGAGCCGCTTTTGAATTTGTTTCTGGAGTTGCTGACCTACACCGGCGGAGATGTGGCGGAAGCCCTGCACTGGATGAATGAGCTGGACAAAAATTATATGCTTACCGACGATGAATATGGCATGGGCGATTTTATTGAAGACCTGAAACAAAAAGGATATATAACGGAAGAAGAACGCAAAGGCAGCTTTACGGTAACAGCCAAAACCAAACAAAGCATTCGCAAAAAGAGCCTGGAAGAAATTTTCGGAAAACTGAAAAAAAGCAAAAGCGGTAACCATAGTACTTTCAGACCCGGAACCGGAGATGAACTCAATTCAAACATAAGGCCCTACCAGTTCGGTGATGCCCCCGAACAGATTGATTTTACCGAAAGCATACGAAATGCCCAGATTCATCACGGTATTGATCAATTCATGATACACGAAGATGATCTGACCATTCGGGAAACGGATTATAAAACACAAACTTCTACCGTGTTGATGATTGATATTTCCCACTCCATGATTTTGTACGGCGAAGACCGGATAACGCCGGCCAAAAAAGTAGCCATGGCCTTAAGCGAACTGATTATCACCCGTTATCCGAAAGATACTTTGGATATTGTGGTTTTCGGCGATGAAGCGCGGTTAGTGGAAATAAAAGATATTCCATGGCTTCAGGCGGGGCCTTATCATACCAATACCGTTGCGGGTCTGGAACTGGCAATGGATATTCTGCGACGAAGAAAAAATCCGAATAAACAAATTTTTATAATAACCGACGGCAAACCTACCTGCCTGAAAACCGGAAATAAATATTACAAAAACAGTTTTGGACTGGACCGTAAAATCATTAACCGATGCCTTCATTTGGCCGCACAATGCCGTAAACTGAAAATCCCGATAACGACATTTATGGTAGCTACTGACCCCTATCTCAGGCGTTTTGTACATGAATTTACGGAAATGAACCAGGGAAAAGCTTTTTATGCATCGTTGGATAAATTAGGCGCTTACCTTTTTGAAGATTTTCAAAGCGGCAAAAGGAAAACTTTATTTTAGGAAAATGGTTGCCATAATGCATTATACAGATTTAAATGAACCCATGTATGAAGGATACAACTGTTTTGAAAGAATATCACCGGGTAATTACCACTTTGGGCCAACTGAAAGAAGCGGGTTATATTCCTAAAACCATAAAGGAGGAGATTCGTACTAACCTTATCAATAAACTTAGTCGTGGAGAAGTAACTTTTCCGGGTATTATAGGCTATGAAGATACGGTTATTCCGGATGTGGAAAGAGCGCTGCTCAGCAAACACAATATTTTATTTCTCGGATTGCGTGGACAAGCCAAGACCCGTATGGCCAGATTAATGGTGGAATTGTTAGACGAATATATTCCCGTTATCCGGGGCAGCGAGCTGAACGATGACCCTTTTCATCCGATATCCCGGTACGGAAAAGAAATGAAGGCTTCACTGGGTGATGAAATGCCGATTGAATGGATTCACCGCAGTGAGCGATATGGAGAAAAATTAGCAACTCCCGATGTGAGCATTGCCGATTTGATCGGCGATATTGACCCCATAAAAGCTGCCAATCTGAAACTCAGTTTCTCAGACGAAAAAGTAATTCATTTTGGCATCATCCCCCGATGCAACCGGGGCATTTTTGTGATAAACGAATTGCCTGACCTTCAGCCGCGGATACAGGTAGCCTTATTCAATCTGCTGGAGGAAGGCGACATTCAGATCCGTGGATTTAAGCTGAGAATTCCGTTAGATATACTATTCGTATTTACAGCCAATCCGGAAGACTATACCAACCGGGGCTCCATTGTAACGCCGTTAAAAGATCGTATAGAAAGCCAGATTCTGACGCATTATCCGAAAAGCATTGAACACGCCATGGCTATCACAGAGCAGGAAGCAAAAATCAGCCCCGAACAGTCGGAAAAAATAGACATGAGCGATCTGGTAAAGCGAATCATTGAACAGATAGCCCTGGAAGCCCGCCAAAGCGAATGGGTGGATAAAAAAAGCGGCGTGAGCGCCAGACTTACCATTTCTGCTTATGAAAATGCTTACAGCGCCGCCGAAAGAAGAGGCATCATGAATCGGGAAAAAAATACGCAGGTATGGATCAGCGACCTTATCGGCATTATTCCTTCCGTAACCGGAAAGATAGAACTCGTGTATGAAGGCGAGCAGGAAGGGCCGTTTCAGGTAGCTTTGCATTTACTGGAAAAAGCAATCAGAACGCAATTTGCTTCGTTTTTTCCCGCGCCGGACCGCTTCAAAAAGAAGAGCCGCAACAAATCGTCTGAGCCATCGGCTCAAAGCGAAGAAAATCCTTATTTGCCCATTCAACAGTGGTTTGATGCCGGAAACAGATTGGATTTGCTTTTACAAATGAAAGATTCAGAAAAAATGAAATTACTGAAACAAGTGAACGGCCTGGAAAAACTGGTTAAGCAGTCTTATCCTCATACCAACGAAATGCAGGCTGCCCTGCTTATGGAATTTGTATTACACGGCCTTGCGACATTTTCCCTAATCAGCAAAAAATTTATTGAAGGTGCCGTTCAATTCAGAGATTTACTGGGCGGTATCGTGAATCTGGGCGATACTAGCGAAGAACAGTATGATGGATAACCTAAAGATTTGAGCTAAACATACCCAGAATTCTGATAATAGACGGGATGAATTATTGAAAATCAGATGAAATATTTTGACATTGTGGAGGCGAGGAGAATCGAACTCCTGTCCAAACATATTCCCTGAAAGTCTTCTACATGTTTAGTGCATTTTGAACAGTCGGGGATAAACTGGACCAATGCACAACCGATTTATCCCTTAGCTGCATAAAGCTTAGGCAACCCGCACAGCCTGAGGTTGCTGCAGCCGTATTTTTTGGATGATTGGGCGGGACTTCGGGCTACGGCCTGCCTTCCGTCCGGCCATAATGACTACTTAATCACTGATTAAGCAGCCATGGCATATGAAGTGTTGCCATTTATGATCTCGTATTCGGATTTAACTGCTAACTACGCAACGCAGTACATGCTTACACTTTCAAAGACCTATGCTGTCGAAACCTTTCGCCCCCGGTTATGCGAAAAAGAGCGAATGGCAAAAATACGAAATTTTATTTAAACATCCTGAAAATATCCAATCCTAATGCATAAGCCATAAGGCCAAACAGGATTATCATACCGGCAATCTGAGCATATTCCAGAAATTTTTCTCCCGGTTTACGACCGGTAACCATTTCCACAAGCGTAAACAGGGCGTGACCCCCGTCCAATCCGGGAATGGGTAAAATATTCATGAAAGCGAGGATAATACTGAATACTGCGGTCAAGGTCCAGAAAATCTGCCAGTCCCAGAATCCGGGATAAATATTTCCGATACTGAATACGCTGCCAACAGATTCGCTGGCCTTGGCTTTACCGCTGAATAATTGCTGCAATCCTTTTATATAGTTGCTTAGTGTTGTCCAACATTCCTTAAATCCTGCCGGTATAGCACGCCAAAAAGAATATTTTTCTTTTTCAAAAACAAAGCCCAGCTTTTCTGCATCGGCAATTTCAACTCCAATTTTTCCGTTTTTATCCAATAAAACAGGCATTGTCAATGTATCTGTTCCTCGAAGTATTTTTAAGGTCACAACCTGATTTTTCAGCCCTTTGATGGCGTTTTGATAATCATGGAAAAAAGGGGTATTGATGTCATTGACTCCTATGATTCTGTCATTTACCTGAAGGCCGGCTTTTTGTGCATTGGATTCTTTCAGAAATTTACTAATGACAAAGGGAATTCTTAATCCAACAAAAAAACCAGCATCTCTCCGATTCAGGGCTCTTCTCAGGTTATCGGTGTAAGGAATTTGAATGACCGAATCGTTTCTTCTTACGGTTATGATATCGTAGCCTGAATTATACACAATATCCAGCTTAAGCTTTTGAAGATTTTTCACTTTTTGTCCTCCCACATGGGTTATCACATCTCCATCCCGTAAGCCTAGTGAATAGGCCAGGCTGTCGGTCACTATACCGTATTTTGCGTTTTCCGGCGGCATATACTGTTTACCCCATATCCATAAAATAAAAATAAAGATGATGATAGCCAGTAAAACATTTACGATAATACCGCCCAGCATGATAATGAGGCGTTGCCAGGCCGGTTTGCTGCGGAATTCGTGAGGCTGTGGCGGTTGTTTCAATTGTTCTTTATCCAGGCTTTCATCAATCATGCCCGCAATTTTAACATAGCCACCAAGAGGTATCCAGCCAAGGCCATACTCCGTTTCACCGATTTTCTTCTTCCACAACGAAAACCAGGGATTAAAAAAAAGATAAAATTTCTCGACCCTGCATTTAAACCAGCGGGCAGTAATATAATGGCCGAACTCATGAAGTAAAATCAGGATGGAAAACGAAAGAATAAACTGAGCGGCTTTAATTCCCACAGACTGCCAATCCAAAGCAAGTATCACAAACATAAAAGCATATTATCAGGGGTTAAAAAGTACTGATTCAAAGGTGTACCAAATCGGCTGCAAAAGTACGGGCTTCAATGTCACTGTCAAAATAATCGTCTAACGTGGGATGCGGGATGAAAGGAATTTTTTCCATGGTTTTTTCCACAACTACCATCATGTCGAGAAAATTGATTCGGTTTCGTAAAAAGGCAAAAACCGCTATTTCATTTGCGGCATTCATGATACAGGGAAGATTGCCGCCCCGATACAATGCTTCGGTAGCCAGCGCCAGGTTACGAAACGTTTTTGTGTCGGGCTCTTCAAACGTAAGCGTACTGACTTTTTTAAAATCATAGCGGGGAAAATCATTTTTCAACCGTTTCGGAAAACCCAGTGCATATTGAATCGGTAATCTCATGTCGGGCAGCCCCATCTGAGCTTTAATACTTCCGTCTTCAAATTGAACCATGCTGTGAATTATGCTCTGCGGATGAATGATTACCTGTATCTGTTCGGGCTTCAGATTAAAAAGCCATCGTGCTTCAATCATTTCCAGCCCTTTATTCATCAGTGTTGCAGAATCAATAGTAATTTTTGCCCCCATGTTCCAGTTGGGATGTTGCAGTGCATGTTCTTTCTTTACATTGATGAGGAAATTCGGTTTTTTTCCGAGAAAGGGCCCTCCGGAAGCAGTCAGGATAATTTTTTCAATCGGATTTCGTGATTCCCCCACCAGGCATTGAAAAATGGCTGAATGTTCGGAATCTACAGGAATGATGGGGGAGAAATGCTGAACGGCCTTTTTCATAACCAAATCGCCGGCCACCACCAGAGTTTCCTTATTTGCCAGGGCAATCAGCTTTCCGTTTTCAATAGCTTTTAAGGTGGGCTTCAGTCCTGCAAAGCCCACAATGGCAGCCAGCATAATATCGTAACAATCCAGTCCGGCAACTTCTTCCAGAGAATTTTCTCCGCAAAACACTTTCGTTCCCTGCGGAGTAAGCGCCTCTTTTACCTTATTATATTTTTTTTCGTCGCCAATCACTACAATGTTTGGCCGGAATTTCAGCGCCTGTGATATGAGTAAATCATCATTGCTTTGAGCCGTTAAAATTTCAACAGAAAATTTTTCCGGAAATAATTCAAGTACTTCCAGCGCTTGTCGTCCGATGGATCCGGTTGACCCGAAAAGAGCAACCCGTTTCGGTATATCTGATGAAGAAACCGGATCGGCATTCATTTCTTGCCATGGATATTTTCCCATGTCATGACTTTTGAAATCAGGTTTCTGACTGTATTTCTTTCAAACAATATTTTTCCAAAGCATCCGCAATGGCCCTGTCGTTACTCAGCCGAGGCACTTTATTCTGTCCACCCAATTTTCCGATGGATTTCATGTATTCAATAAATCCGTTTTTTCTGACGGGTGTAATTTTCAAGGGTCTGAGAATATTTCCGGATATCAGATCATCGTAATAAATGTTCTTTTTACGCATGTACATATCCAGCTTAGCTGCAAATGCTTCCAGATCGGAAGGCATCGTTTCAAATTCAATAAACCACTCGTGATACGATTTCCCTTCATCTTTACTTACAAAAGGGGCAACGGTAAATTCCGTAACCTGAATATTTTCATCCCTGGCGGCCTGCAGCATGCTGTCTTCCACTTCTTCGGCAATAACATGCTCACCAAAAGCAGAAATAAAATGTTTGATTCGCCCGGTCACAACGAGGCGATAAGGATTTACGGAAACAAATTTAACGGTATCGCCGATGTTATAAGCCCACAATCCTGCATTGCTGGATATAATCAAAGCATAATTAATGCCTGTTTTAACGTCTTTGAGGCTGATTCGTGAAGGGTTGGGCCGGCTCAGTTCATTTACCGGAATGAATTCATAAAAAATGCCGCTGTTTGTATTTAACAATAAACCTTCTTCTTCCTGAGAATCCTGAAAGGCAAAAAAACCTTCGCTGGCCGGAAAAACCTCTATGGTATCTACTTTCCGGCCAATACTGTTGTACAATTTGTCTTTATAAGGTTCAAAATTTACGCCGCCTTGCACCATAACGCTGAAGTTGGGAAAAATTTCTCCTACCTTTTTTCCCGTTCTTTTCATCAATTCATCAAAATACATCTGCATCCAGGGTGGAATTCCGCTGATGAGTGTCATATTTTGATGAATGGTTTCATCCACAATCCGGGCCAGCTTGGTTTCCCAGTCTTCAATACAGTTAGTTTCATAAGAAGGAAGTTGATTGCTTCTCAGATATCGGGGTACATGATGATTTACAATTCCGCTTAATCTTCCGGTAGGGATTCCCCCTACCCTTTCCAACTCCGGCGAACCGGACAGAAATATCATTTTTCCGTCGGCAAAACGGGTGTTGCCGGTTTCTGCCATATAACAAAGCAGGGCATTTCGGGCGGTAACGATATGATTGGAAATGGAATCTTTGGTAATCGGAATATATTTCACTCCGCTGGTCGTTCCGGATGTTTTAGCAAAATAGATTGGCCGGCCTTTCCATAAAACATTATGTTTTCCGTTTTTAATTTTTTCTATCCACGGGCGCAAATCTTCGTAATCAACCAGGGGAACAGCCTGTCGGAATTCATCATAATTTCCTACATCCGATAAATGAAGTTGTTTGCCGTATTCAGTGTTGATGCCTACTTTTATAAGATTTTTTAATATGTTTTCCTGATCGGAAATAGCATGGTACATGCTTTTTCGGATATTTTTATATATGTAACCGGCAAAGGGTTTGGCTAAAAAAGACTTGATTTTCATACTGCTGTAAAAAATGCAAGTTATACTTTTACAAAAATAACGGAATGGACAGTCTTCGATTTCACAAATTCATGATAATTCTGATTTTTTGTAAAAAACAATTAATAAAAATTGCATCAGGGTTTGTAGGTTACGAAAATCATACTACCTTTGCACCCCTGTAAATTTGTCATTTTTCAAACATTTTCACATGATTGCAGTGATTCAAGTAGCCGGACAGCAATACACGGTATCAAAAGATCAAGTTTTGCATGTGCCCCACCTGAATGCCAATGCCGGAGATACGATTGAGTTGGATTTATTACTTACCGATGACGGGGATAACCTGAAAGCCGGCACGGAAGTTTCAGGAAAAGCCAAAGCAGAAATTTTAGAACATGTTCTTGGAGAAAAAATTATCGCTTATAAACAAAAAAGAAGAAAAGGATTTCACAAAAAGAAAGGGCACAGAACACTATACACCAAAATCAAAATTACATCCTTAGGTTGATATTATATCAACGCAATTTATTTATTTGTTTAAACTATGGCACACAAAAAAGGCGAAGGCAGCGTAAAAAATAACCGAGACTCGCAAAGCAAACGACTCGGTGTAAAAATTTTCGGAGGTCAACCTGTGATTCCGGGTAATATTATCGTACGTCAGCGTGGTACAGTTTATCATCCCGGAAAAAACGTAGGTATAGGAAAAGATTTCACCATTTATGCTTTAACTGAAGGTATCGTTCAGTTTAAAAAAGGAAAGAACGATAAAACCTACGTTTCGGTTATTCCGGTAACTTCATAATTCATTTGAAAATTTTTTAAAAAAAATTTGGGTAGTATTAAATAATTATTATTTTTACTACCGAAATCCTTATTTACTAACCTTAAATTCAAAACAATGGCAACAAAGAAAAAAGCTGCAAAGAAAAAAGCAGCTCCGAAAAAGAAAGTTGCAAAGAAGAAAAAGTAAGTTCTGATATTTCTACATTATTCAAAAGTCCCGGATTTTTTCGGGACTTTTTGTTTTTTGCTTCTGAAAAAGAATTATGGACAATTTTTTCATTGCAGAACAATTAAGATATCTGGCCATCTTGATGGAAATCCATGGAGAAAATCCATTCAAAGCCAAAGCTTACGCTCAGGCCGCTTTTCAAATTGAAAAACTTCCGGTGAATGTAAATGAACTTACTGAAGAACAGATATTTTCCATAAAAGGGGTTGGTAACAGTGTGGCAAAAAAAATTTCAGAACTGCTGAAGACGGGAAAAATTTCCGAACTGGAGTCCTATCTGAATAATACACCTCCCGGAGTCATTGAACTATTACAAATCAAAGGAATTGGCCCCAGAAAAATTCACGTAATATGGAAAGAAATGGGAATTGAGTCCATAGGTGAACTACAATA
>JAOAGO010000021.1 GCA_026415715.1 Chitinophagaceae bacterium
AGATGTGTATAAGAGACAGGGTCATGAGCCGTGTTGAGTATGGCGTTTTTTATAAGCGTAGAAGGCGGTAATGCATTCCCGTTCAGTTGCTTGAAACGTTGTACCAATAAGGCAAGCGAACCGGCTACTCCGGGAGTGGACATGGAGGTTCCGGATAAAGTTGTATATGTATTCAAAGGTGTGGAAGTGGAAAACACACTGGTGCCCATGGCGCTGATTTCCGGTTTAATTCTGCCGTCCTGCACCGGCCCGCAACTGCTGCTGCTGCTCAGCACTTCCATGGATGTGATATTGGCCACAACAATATTGTTTTTTGCAGCCTTGCCCGATCCGGTAATGGTGTAATATCCCCCGCTGCAGGCCGATTGGGAATTACCAGCCGAATGAACATGAAGATGAAAAGGAAAGTTGTTAAGGTTAATATCGGTATTTCTGCTTGTTGTTGTATATGCCAGCAGATTATCATTCAGGTTACAAGTAGGCGTAGCACTGGATCCGTATGAATGACTGCTTACCGCTAAATTGTATAAAGGAATAGCTGTTGCCATTTCATTCTGAACATTGCCGCTGAAGTCGTAGCTGTACAGCGTGGCGTTCGGGGCCATCCCTCTTGCCGAAAAGTTGATTAATCCCCTGCCGCAAATAGTTCCGGCACAATGTGTGGCGTGCTGGCTTGGCGAGCTCGTTTCTATTATATTCAGACGGCCTGAAGGAGAAAAATCCAGATGCGGACTGACTTCGCCGCCGTCCCAAATGCCTATATGAATCCCGTCTCCATTTAAGTTACGGGGACCGTCATTTAATACACTTACCCGATGAAGTGTACGCCCCGGAAGATTTTCGGGCTGATTCGGCGCTTCCGCAAATTCAACCCATTGAATCCATGGAAGTTGAATCAATGATTTTAAATTTTGCTGAGGAATACGAATGGTGAAAGTCCGGAAATGAGGATAATGTTCAAGCATCGTGCCGCCAAGCTGAGTGATATCTTCCGCAACGGAAGAGGCATTCATTGCCTCATAACTGATAACGCTAACATCCACCATGCCTGGTTGTTTCTTCGCATGCATCGGTATTTCGCCCCGCAACACGGAAGGAAAAGTTTTATGGATTTCCTTAAAATGAAAAACACTTCGTACCGCATATTTCCTTAACAACTGAAGCGGAGGAGGTGAAACCACGGCAGCCGTGTAAGAAAGATTCGGAATATAATCAATCAGCGTAACACCTGCTGCTTTCAGAGATTCTCTTTCGTTATAACCCGGCAAACGATAAAACTGCAGAATAACATAATGCTTGCCTTTGAAAAAACCGGATGAAAATACTTCATCACGTACACTCAGCGTTTTTATATTCTCTTCCGGAATAAATTTACCGGATTGAAGCAATAAATGATAATCATTTTGTGCATCTGAAGAGAAGCTAAACAGTAAACCCCAAAAACTGAAAAGAACCAAAATGATTCCTGAAAGTAAATTTTTTTTCATATGATGAATATAAATATAAATGCAATTTAGAAAAATTATCGAAAGGTGAATTCCTTGTTTATCTTGCAACGTTAAAATTCTTCAACGCAATCGCTTTATATGCAATTTTCCTGGAGCGGTATTTTCCCGGCGCTGACTACCAAATTTACAGCTCATGATACGCTGGATATGGAATTATTTAAAAAGAACCTCAGCGCCCAGTTGGAAGCCGGGATTCACGGAATTATTCTGGGCGGAACACTCGGAGAAGCGGCCGTTTTAAAAGAATATGAAAAAGAAATCCTTGTAAAAGAAACTATTGAATTTACCCAAAAAAGAATTCCGGTTATTTTAAACATTGCAGAATCCTCAACCGGAGAAGCTGTCCGTCAGGTAAAACTTGCCGAATCCTGGGGTACAGATGGCATTATGCTTCTTCCGCCAATGCGCTATAAACCGGACCACAGGGAAACGGTCCAATGGTTTCGCACCATTGCTAAGGAAACATCCCTGCCCGTAATGATATACAACAACCCGCATGATTACAGAACAGAAGTTACTTTAGACATGTTTGAGGAATTGCAGGAGTATGAAAACATTACCGCAGTGAAGGAAAGTACAAGAGATGTAACGAATGTGACGAGAATGAAAAATCGTTTTGGAGATCGGTATAAAATTCTTTGCGGCGTAGATACGCTGGCGCTGGAAGAATTGTGTGCCGGAGCAGACGGATGGGTGGCCGGCCTGGTTTGCGCATTTCCAAAAGAAACCGTTGTGCTTTATAATTACGTGCAGCAAGGCAGGATCAAAGAAGCCCGGATACTTTACCGATGGTTTATGCCTCTTCTGGAGTTGGATATTCACCCTAAGCTGGTTCAATACATCAAACTGGCCGAATCGGTGGTTGGTCTCGGCAGCGAATTTGTCCGCGCCCCCCGCTTGCCGCTTATCGGTGAGGAAAGAGAAAGAGTGCTGAAAATTATCCATGATTGCATTCAATCAAAACCGGTAATTTCATAATTGGTACTATGTTTAAAGACGCTTCACTCACGGAAATTCAGGATACGGCCCGGCTTGCAGCACAGGCATTCAAAGAGTATAGCCGAAAAACGCCCGAACAACGCTCAGTATTTTTAAAGCAAATTGCCGCTGAAATTGAACTGCTGGGAGATGAGCTGCTGCAAACAGCTGCAGAAGAAACTCATCTTCCATTAGCCCGACTTCAGGCCGAAAGAAGCCGAACCCTGTTTCAGTTAACCAGCTATGCAGATGCCGGAGTGAAAAGGCAATGGATGGATATTCGTATTGACACAGCCATACCCGACCGCAACCCGCCTAAACCTGACCTTCGTAAAATGAACGTTCCACTCGGGCCTGTTTTGGTTTTCGGGGCAGCCAATTTTCCATTTGCATATTCTACTGCAGGTGGCGATACCGCCTCAGCACTGGCGGCAGGATGTCCCGTAATTGTCAAGGCGCATCCGGCTCATCCAAAAACCAGCGAAAAGGTAGCCGGCGCTATTTTCAAAGCCGTTGAAAAATGCAACATGCCCCCGGGCGTTTTTTCTCATCTTCACGGCGCTTCGCACGAAGTGGGAAAGGCTCTCATCATGCAACCGGAAATAAAGGCCGTTGGTTTTACCGGTTCCTTTGCCGGCGGTAAGCAGTTGTTTGACTGGGCAAATCAGCGGCCGGTACCCATACCGGTCTTTGCCGAAATGAGCAGTGTGAATCCCGTTTTTCTTCTACCGGAAAAATTATCTGCCGACACTCGGCAAATTGCCGAAATGTATGCCGCATCCATTACGTTAGGTGTGGGACAATTTTGCACCAACCCCGGACTCATCATCGGAATCAAAAATGAAGCCTGGGAGCAATTCAAAGTTTATCTGGGTGAGGCCATTCAAAAAACGATTCCGGCTCCCATGTTACATTCCGGAATTTATCACAACTACATAGAATGCAAAAAATCCATTTTAGCTCAACCCGAGGTTACCCTTCTGGCCCGCTCCGAACAACCCGCAGCCGTTCACTGCGGCGAATCGGCCATTGCTGAAACTTCTGCACTGCAATTCCTGAAGAATCCTCTTTTGCATAAAGAAGTATTCGGACCTTTTTCCTTACTTATCGGCTGTGAGCACTTTGATGAAATGAAGCAGGTTGTCGAAAATCTGGAAGGACAGCTTACAGCCACGATTATCGCAACAAATAATGAACTAAAAGAACAGGCAGAACTTATCGAAAGCATAAAAAAAATCTGCGGACGATTAATTTTTAATGGCGTACCCACCGGCGTAGAAGTATGTTTCAGCATGCAGCATGGCGGCCCTTTTCCCGCAACAACCGATTCCCGTTTTGGCGCTGTTGGCGCAGATGCCATACGCAGATGGGTTCGTCCGTTGTGTTATCAAAACTGGCCCAATGAACTCTTTCCCCCCGAACTGAAAAACGAAAACCCGCTCAACATTTTCAGAGTTGTAAACAATGAACTGACAAATCAGCCCATCACCTGATTCTTAATACCTTTTCATTTAACAAGGAAACCTTCAAATACATGATCAAAACTTTTTAACCGCCACCCGCCTTACATCTTTAGTTTTATAGTTTGTCCTTTGTTTTAAAAAAAGATTTTCAAAAAGAAATGATGAGTTGAATCATTAAAATGTTAAAAGCGAATGTCAGATATTTTTTATACGAAAAAAGTCGTATTTTGTGCGAAAATTTTATTCATGTCAGATGATAAAATGGTAAAACCCACTCCAAGCGAGTTGGAAATCCTTCAGATTCTCTGGCAAAAGGGTAAGGCCACCGTAAGGGAAGTACATGAGTCACTTGCAGAATTTAAGGACTCAGGATATACTACCACCCTGAAACTGATGCAGATCATGTATGAAAAAGGACTGGTAAGTCGCGACGAATCTTCCCGAACTCATATTTACAGTCCGGCCGTCAGTAAGGAAAAAGTGCAACAATCGCTGCTTGACCGGTTGATTCATACCTTATTCGGCGGGTCGCCCGGCGAACTGGTGTTGCAGGTGCTGGGGCATCAGAAAAACAAAACCACACCGGAAGAACTGGAAAAAATTCAGCAGTTGCTTGACAGCATAAAAAAGTAAAAAATGGTGCAGGATTTCTTCCTAAAACTGGCTATATCCTTAATAGAAAGTATTCTGATTTTTGGCATTCTCCGAATCATTTACCGACTCATTCTTTTTGTGGGATCGCCGATATTCAATCCGAATTTGCGTTGCTTACTGGCTTTCTCTTTGCTTGTTTCCGGTTTTTGTTATTTTCTGTTTAGCTTGTTATTCCTATCGTCTGAAAATTCCGGTATTTTTTATTCTTCATTTGCCAATCCTTTATTTCATTTTTTTGAAAATGAAAAGAAACTGATTTTCTACGTCGTGTCTTTGTGTTATCTCTTTTTTTTGCTGTTTTCTTTTTTCAGGTTGGTTCGGGGTTATTATTATACGGTTCGTATCCGTTCTCCAAAAGCAAAAAATGAGATTCATCAGTTCTGGTTTGTTATTCTTGAAAAAAACATCCGGTTGCTGAATATTCGCCGGCGTGTTTCGTTATGGTTTTGCCATCATATTACAGTACCGCTTACCGTGGGTATCTTCAGGCCTGTTATTCTTCTGCCGGTAGCAGCAGTCAACCATCTTTCTGTGTCACAAGCCGAGGCGGTTATATTACATGAACTGGCGCATATTAAACGGTACGACTATCTGATGAATCTGATCGTGCACCTGATTGATTCCATCCTTTATTTTAACCCTTTTGTTAAAGCTTTTAAAAATGATATTCAAACCGAAAGAGAATTTGCCTGCGACGATTGGGTATTACGTATGAAAACCTCTCCTGTTGTTTATGCCGAAGCTCTTTTATTAATCGCCAAAACATGCGAAACAGAGAAAGGATTTTGGGTAAAATTATCCGGTCAAACAAATGATTTACTGCGCCGGGTGGAAAGATTGTTTCAGATACCGCCAAAAAAGAAAATATCATACAGGGCCTTAGTAAGTCATGCAATTGTATGGGTGATTTCGATATTCACACTTCAATTTTTTAATGAAAAAAAGTTGGATGTGCAAACTTTTCAATCTGTTTCGTCGGCCGGCTTGAAGCACAATATTTACATATTCAATGCTCCGGAAAATTTTGCTTTCCACAAAACAGAAAAAAACCGTACCGGAAAAATAAAATCTGAAAAAAGACATTTCGATACCGTTTATCAACCTGCTGAACTTTCTTTTGACATGGTGAATCTTAGCTCACCATATCCCCCGCTGCTTCCTGTGGATTACAAAGAAGAGAACGGGGAAGTTCAGGACTCTGCAACAGCCCGTCTTGCCGGAGAATATACAGAAAAAGCCCGGGCGGCCCTGGAAAATTTACAATGGCAAAAAACCGAAGAGTCGGTTGCTGATGCGTTTACCGAACCCGAAAAAGAAATATTACGCCAATATCTTTCCGAACAGATAAATAAAATAAACTGGAAAGAAGTTGAATTGAAAATCAGGTATTATCTTGAAAACAATATTGCCAACGAGTTCGTTGAACGACTACATCGCGCCGAAAAAGAAATGAAAATTAACCAGTTGATTCTGGAGTATCAGATGGCCCTTAGTAAAATGAAAATGCTGAATGATGAAATGATGGCAGAACAGATACCAGATAATCATAAGGAAATTATCGAATTGATGCAAAAGCAGATACAGGAACTGGACATTCGCATCCAAAAACTCAAAGCAGTAAAACCCCGCAAAACAATACGATTATAATATCAATAGCAACGGGGACAAGCCTCACTGTATTTATTCCCCATGATAAATCCGAAGACAACTTCATGCGTGCCGTCGTTGTAGGGGCTGAGAATGTTTCTTCGGGTGGTCCGGTCGTAGGAGTAACTCACATTGAACGTATTCCCGACATTTAGTCCCAGAATGCCGGCATAACCATCCTGGTAACGATAACTGCCCCCCAGCCACAGCAAATCACGATACTGTAGTTTAAGGTTTATTTCGGGTTGATATTCGGCAAGTGAACTTCCTTTGATATACTTAATCATGAAGGAAGGAATGGCGTTAATGTCATCATTGAGTAAAAACCGGTAGCCGACGGTAAAAAACAGATGAGGTATAAATTTGCTGCGGGTAAGGATGGAAACATTGTTATCGCTGAAATCCACTGTTTGGGGAATGACCTGCTGGATGGAAAAGCCTGCAAAATAATCCCGGGAATAAAGCCACAACCCGGCACTCATCTGAGGCCTTATACGTTTTAGCGCTTGTGCAGTACTGGACGTAAGGGCCGGATCAAAATCATTACCTGTTCCGTTGCCGTCAAAGTCCTGTTTGCTCCGGTCTAAAGTAACGTAAGAAATACCGGCTGAAAATCCCCCCGAAAGATTGGTGGTAGGGTTAAGCCCGAGATGATAGGCGTAAGTAGCCGCAGCGCTGAAAAAGTTGAAGCTTCCTGTTCGGTCATTAATCAGAGTAAGCCCTACCCCATGATGGGGTTCTGCGGCGGTGTAGTTTTCCCAATAATATTTTCCTCTGGGATTTTCGCCGGGTACACGAAACGATGTAGCCGAAGTGCGATAATCATCTTTAGAAATCGGTCCGTGTACCGACAGGTATGTAGTGGTAGGCGCCCCGTTTATGCCCACCCATTGATCCCTTACTGACATTTTCAAATCAGTGTAATTATCAATACCGGCAATGGCCGGATTAATGATAAACGGATTAATCACATATTGAGTATAATGAGGCCTTTGTTGTGCCGGGAGGTAAGCACTACTTTGCCAAAACAACAAAATCCCGAAAAATAATTTTTTCATTGCTTTTTATCTTATAACATCTACATAGCCGGTTATCGGCGCTCTTCCGTTTTTCGGCTGAATGACATAATAATATGTGCCTACCGGAACGTCTTTCCCGTTCACTTTGCCGTCCCAGGGCACTGCATATCCAACGGAGCGGAACACCAACTGTCCGTATCGGTTTACAACCTCCACAATGCAACCCGGATAGCTGTCAATGTATTTGATTTCCCACCGGTCATTTATTCCATCACCGTTCGGACTGAAAATATTCGGAATATCCGGCTTTTTCAATACTTTGACAAAAACGGTATCCCACGAGCTGCATCCGCCTCTTACCGTGGTTACGGTAAGCCTGAAATACGTATCATCCAGAGGTCGGGCAATGGGTCTCAATAGGGTAGAATCATTTACATAACGGCCGGGCGACCATCTGTAAGTGACTGCATAATCTGAAATTACGCTTGGAGTTAATTCGGTTTGTCCGCCTTCAAGAATGATTTTTGATGGCCCGGCATCAACTCGCGGAAAAGGTATAATGGTAACAGTAACCGTAGATTCGTTACTCCGGCAATTAAAGCTATTAACAATATAATGTCTGACATTATAGTTTCCGGCATTGGCATAAACATGAGATACGTTGGGTGTATTGTAGGTGTTTCCGTCACCCATATCCCAGAACCATTGGGTTGTAACTCCATCCATGGGGTTGTTGATGCTGCTTAAAGCAACGGGACTGCCCGTACAAATATCACTCTTTTGATAATTGATGGATGCCAGAGGTTGAGGACGAATTGTATTAAGTAAAATTGAGGTATCTTGTTTACAGCCATTACTGCTGATAGCCTCCAACTTCACGGTAAACGGCCCGACTGAAGTATAGGTATGAGAAGGATTGACGGCAGTGGAATTATTTACCGTACCGCTCTGCGGGTCGCCGAAATCCCACAGATAAGTTAAAGAGGAACCGTCGGGTATTGTTGTAGTATTGGTAAAGTTTACGTTTGCATTGGGAAGACAAGATGAGGCCGGGAAAGTAAAGTTTGGCCTTGGCAAAGGTTTCACATTAACAGGAATGGTTCGGGGTGCGCTTACACAGCCATTGCTGGTTACAACCTGTAGGCTGACGTTGAATGTACCCCAACTACTGTAAACATGGGTTATCGGATTGCCCGAATTGACTATTCTGATGGGTGAGCCGTCGCCAAAATTCCAGCGCCACTGTACCAAAGTGCCTTCGGTAGAAGTTGAGTTTTGTGTAAAGGTGATGGTATTCCTTTCGCATGCCGGGGCAGATATAGTGAAATCAGCATTAGCCGGAGCATATACTTTTATGGTTTGGGTTGCACTGTCGCTGCATCCGGCATTTGAAGTGAATTTATATTTAATCGTATGCGTTCCCGGGCCGGCTGCTGCCGGATTAAATAATCCGGTTGGCGAAACTCCCGGTCCGCTGAACGTACCTGTACCCGGAACACCCCCTACCTCGCGGGCCTGAGTAATCTGATACGGCGCTGCATCCAGGCAAATGTTAGGTATCGGATCAAACTGAACCTTTGGTGCCGCATTAACGGTTATCGTTCGTATGGTATCATCCACACATACTCCTCCCGAGTAGGCCCGGTAACGAATGGTAAAGGTTCTTGTGAGCGGTGCCTGGAAGTTGGGATAAAGATGTTTATATATTTTTCCGGGAACCGGAAAATCATCGGTTACAAATACGGCAGGCTGATTCAGAAAATCCCAATAAATTTCGACTTTTGTTATGCTGCCCGGAAATACGGTTGACTGTTCTACTATCGCGACAGAATCATTGGCACATAATCCACCCGCATTCAGTACGCCAAAGCTGGCCAAGGGAAAACTTCCGTTTACAAACATAGTCTGTACAATCGTATCCTTACATCCGTGCTGAGTGGTAACTATCAGTTGAACATTAAAGGAACCTGTGGAGGTATAACTGTGTGCAGGGTTTTGATTGGTAGAAGTTCCGCCGTCGCCGAAATTCCAGTTCCATTGTACAATATTACCCGGCGGAGCAACCGAACTGGTATCCGTAAATTGAGCATAGGTGTCATTTAAACAAACTTCAGGCACAATAAATCCGGCATTTGGTTTAGGATGAATGGTTACCTGTTTCGGCGGATTTACGCTTACACAGCCTTTATCAGTGGTAACTACCAGTTGTACGGAATAGGTTCCGTGATTCGTATAAGTATGAGTCGGATTTTGAGCCGTTGAAGTATTTCCGTCGCCGAAATTCCATGACCAGCTTACAATATTTCCGGCATTGGGAACGGATTGATCCGTGAATTGAATAACTCCGAACTGACAAGCCGGTGAACTGTTCGTAAAATCGGCTGTTGGTAAAGGGTTTACAATAACCGCTGCCGTGCCGCTCTGATTTTGTGAGCATGCCTGTGGCGTACCGTCTGATACGCTGATCAGTTGGTAAACAAAAGTACCGGCTGCATTTGTCGGAACAGGTAAGGTGACGGAACTGCCGGTAGTTGTTGTAATGGTTTGTGGAGTTCCGCCGTTTATTGTATAAGTAAATGTATAAGGAGGCACGGTTCCGGACCCCGTAAATGTAATCGTCGGTGAAGGCGCATTCAGACACACTTCATTATTCCCGCTAATCGTAGCTGTTGGCAATGCATTTACGGTAATGGTTCCCGTTAGCGAAGGATTAGCGCAAGGTCCGTTAGTTGTTACCGTATAATTAAATGTACCGGTAACGGTTGGCGTTCCTGAAATCGTAAATAATCCGGAAGAGAAAGAGCCCGAAACGCCAGCGGGTAAGCCTGTAATGGTGGCCCCTGTACCGCTTCCGGCGACAGCATATACAATATTGGTAATCGGCGAATTAATACAAACCGTCTGGTTTGAGGTGGCAGGCGCAGAAACAAGAGTTATTGTGGCATCAGGAGTAACAATAATCTGACCGGAAGCAGATGCACCCAGGCAAGGTCCTGTTACATTTACCGTGTAGTTAAATGTTCCTGCCTGTGTTGGGGTACCGCTGATCGTAACCACACCGCCGGCAAAAACACCGGTTACACCGGCCGGCAAGCCGGTTACCGTAGCGCTGTTGCCGCTACCGCCCACTGTATAAGTTATATTTACGATTGGTGTATTGATACAAACATTCTGATTATCTGAGCCGGGAGCAGACGTAAGCGTAACTGTAGCATTTGGCTGTACGGTTATGGTTCCGGTGGCGGTAGGATTTACGCAGGGGCCGGAAGTGTTAACCGTATAATTAAATGTACCGGAAACAGTAGGTGTACCTGAGATGGTGAATACTCCGCCTGAAAATGAACCGGAAACACCGGCAGGTAATCCGCTAACGGTAGCGCCTGTACTGCTCCCCCCGATGCTATAAGTTATATTTGTTATCGGACTATTTATGCACACCGTTTGATTATTTGAACCGGCCGGAGAAGTTAATGTAATGCTGCCGTTCGCCAAAACCTGAATTTGTTGTGAATAAACAGCGCTTCGACAGCCGGTAGTTGTTTCTACTTCAAGTGTAACATTGTACGTACCGGGATTGGCGTAAGTATGCGTTTCACTGGTACTTGAATTTCGTACTACCACCGGTGTACCGTCTCCGAAATTCCATCTCCAAACCGCTAATTGTGAAGATCCGTTTGCAGCAGATTGGTCGGTGAATGTAATGGGTGAATTCACACAGAAGGGAGGAGAAACGGAAAATTGAGCTGTGGGTGACGGATCCAGATTTACAACTTTTACTGCCGTATCTGATAAACAGCCAACATCCGTAATAATTGAATATTTCACAGTATATGATCCGGGGGCAGCGTATGTATGGGTAGGATTATTTACATTACTTGTATTCCCGTCACCGAAATTCCAGTGGCGGCTGATAACCGGACGGCCTCCTGTATTGGAAATATCTATAAAAGAGACCGGCGAGGGAAAACATCCGTTTGAATTAAAATTAAAATTAGCCTGAGGAGGATCAAAAACCTGAAGGTCAAAATCTATTTCCTGGGTGTTACCGCAGCCGTCAGGTGTGGGATTGGTTGCAATAACCCGGATATTATAAGTTCCTGAGACAGGAATAGTGTAAATTCTGGGAAGACGATAACGATAGATTGTTCTTCCGGCTACAACCCAGGAAGAATCAAAAACAGGGTTTATCAGCGTGGTATCATTAAATCCATATACATTCAGTGAACCAAATTGCCACTCTATCTGCGTAGGCTGATAAGGGAATACAATCCCTAATCTAAAAGGGGTATTTTTACATGTTGCAGGAAAAGTCACCGTACCATACTCATTATTCACATTGATGAACTGATATAAATCCTTGATATTGGTACCTGCACTATAGCCGTAAGATTCTGCGTTGCCGTAGCCGTATGCAATAGCATTGAAACCCGAATCAGATTGTATGATATGATATGTACCGCCGGTTACTGACATCCTGACGTATGAATAAGCCGGATTACCGGGGTGTACTATAAAATTAGTTGCCGGAACCGGATTCCCATCCAAGCGAAAAGAGCTTATGGCTGTACCTGAATTTGGAATTACAGCGTGAAAAAAATGTTGTGTTATGTTACCCGGAGTATTATTAGTGGAATTGAATAATACTCTACTAATATTTTGTTCAACCGGGCTCAGATAAATCACTTCAGGATCTCCAGGTGTGCCATTTCCGCATCGGGCCTGAGAGGTTATATATTGTGCTACCAAAATAGGCTTATCTGCTTCAATATAAAGCGGCTGATTGGTAGGCCCGAGTTGATAATAAAATCCGTTTTGCAAAGCCACACCGATAGGTGCACCGTTTACCGTTACTACTGTGGTTGGATCCGTAACGCAGATTCTGAAGAAATTAAAACTCATATTCGGAGCTGTCGGTACGGTAAGATATCTTTTACCCCATGCGGCTTTGGGCAAAGCCTGAACCATGTAATAATCTGAAGATGTACTTGTCGGATTATTTCCACAGGCAATATTAATTCTTCCGCTTCCTGAAAAAACGGCAATTTTTTTACATCCGGATCCTGTGTTTATACTTCTGATGATAGAGCCGGTTAAATCAACACCCTGTCCCCCGGTCCCACTGTTGTTAAATGTGCCCATCACATTATAAATCTGGCCTTGGGTAAGATTTACCGTGTAGGTATTTCCGGCTACCCACCCGCCCACTGTATTTGCAGAAGGTATGATTTCTACTGTTGTAGTACCAGTATCTGTAGCTACTACATAAAACCAGCAATTTGAATTCTGCGCATTTGAAAAATTTTCAAAATTGACAGAAAAATATTCCTTACCTAAAGTGTTTGTCGGAAATAAAATAGTAGCACCTGATACATTTTGTGTATAAATATGAGCATAGGCTACAATAGGCCGGGTAGCGCTGATTTTTATGCCTTTATTATGAAGACCCTCCGTGTTTAAACGAGCATCCTGAGCGCCTGATTTTGGAATTGTATTTGCGGGAATCTGAAATACAGTATTTGCCGGAATATTCGAAAAAGTCTGACTCCAGCCGAGTCCCGGAATAGAAACGGTAACCGTTGTTACCTGTTCCGTTGCAAAATACAAGGCAAGATCCTGACTATTCGTTCCGTTCATCAGTTGGTGGTATCCATATCCCAACCAGAATTCTTTACCTTTATTGGAAAAATCCTGCCCGAAAGATTGATAACTAATTACAATTAAGCCGAAAATTAAAACAATGAGCCTCTTTTTCATGTATGGTTTAATTCCGGAAACGTAAATTTTTCATAAAATTAAGAAAATCAGACAATAAATAAACAACAAAGATTAAACACAAACAATGATTTTTTTCAAAAACATATTCACATTCAGAATTTAAGGAAATAAGCTCTAATGAAAAGCTAACTAAATTATTGCGTTTACATAAGAAAAAGATTTAGATATTAATAATTTATATTATCTAAAATATAATTTAAATATTATTTTAGATAAAAGTTTTTCTAAATTGAAAATCAATATATAAATAAAATTTTTATAAAAAATATATGGTATTTCATTATTTCATTTAATTAATTAATATCAATCGCAATAAGAACTTTAATTATTAATTTTATAAAATTATATAAATATTTGTTTAACAATATTATATTCTTTTTAAAAAAGCTAAAATATTTAGTTATAAACTTTTCGTTTTAATTTTCTGTTTATTCTAAATCTTTTAGTAATATTCAACGAATTGATAGAGATAAAAATTACGGAAAAAGTTTTACCAAATAATTGATGGATTACTATTATACAGCGGATAATAGTTGGAAAAGCCTATTTAATGGCGTTAATGACTTTTAAATAACGGGAAAATTGAGCAGTAAACCTGTCAAGATTAATATACACTCAATTTGTAACCGAAGACTGCGTTTTAGGCCTGGGGTGGCCTCCCCCGTCTTCGGGTTTTTTGCATGATTTCGGTAATCGTTTATATGAATATTCATTAGCCATAATATCGTCAGCATCATATCCTGCATTGGATATATGTGTTTTGATTTCTTCAATGTTAATCCTGTCGGTGATGTATTTCACTTTGGTCTCACCTTTTCTGAAATTTACCTGTACAAACACCACGCCATCATAGCGTTTCAAATAAGATTCTATTCTGCTTTTGCAAAGTTCACATAGCGCATTCGGCGTTTTAATCACGGCCGTTTCTACTGCTTTTTGCTGTGAAAAAGAGTAAGCCTTTACAAACAAAATGGAAAGACTGATAAAGATTAACTTTTTCATATCGTGAAAATAACAACTTTAAGGCCATTGCTCAGGCTGTGCTTGCCATTTTAACAATATTTCTAAATTTTCATTGCTAATTATTCCTTTTTCTGCCGCATATTTTATTAGCGTATCATAATCGCTCAATGCATAATGTTGTATTCCGGCTTCCTCCATGGCTGCCTTTGCCTGCGGAAATCCGTATTCAAATACCGAAACGATTCCTTTTACAACCAAACCGGCCTCCCGTAAAACCATCGCCACCTGTAAACTGCTTTTACCAGTTGAAATTAGGTCTTCAATAATAACGGTTTCCCAACCCTCTTTAATGTCGCCTTCAATCTGATTTTTCATGCCATGCTCTTTTGGTTTCGGCCTGACATAAATAAAGGGCAGTTTTAACTGATCTGCCGTTAATGCCCCCCAGGCGATACCGGCAGTAGCCACTCCGGCCACACAGGCTGCCTCGGGAAATTTTTCAAATACCTGGTTGCACAGTTCCGACTTTATGAAATCTCTGATATATGGATGTGATAAGACTTTCCGGTTATCGCAGTAAATCGGACTTTTCCAGCCCGATGACCACACAAAGGGGGTTTCGGTATTAATAGCCAATGCTCCTATTTGCAGCAGTTTTTCTGCTATGAATCTTGCATGTGTCATAAACCAAAAATGTGTTTAATTTGATATTTTGCAAATTCAATCTTTCCTCAAATGTATCTGAAAATTTATTTTCAAGACAAACCTCTTTTTTTATGCGACCGGATTGATGAAACCCTCAAGGAATATCTGAAACATCCTGATACCGTTTTTATTGATATCCTAAATACTCACTCCGTTAAAACCATGATTCATGAAATGGAACGTACGGAAATTCATGCCGGCATTTTTTTACATCACGATTTGAATGAATTAAAAAAATCATTTTTTAAAAAGTTTACTCTCATTTCGGCATCGGGCGGCATTATTCTCAACTCTCAGGGCAACGTTTTACTGATATTCAGAAGGGGCCGCTGGGATTTGCCGAAAGGGAAAAGAGACAAAAATGAAAGCGCTGAAGAATGCGCCCTGCGGGAATGCAGGGAAGAAACAGGACTGCAACAACTCTCCATTATTCGCCATTTGGGCCAAACATTTCATACCTACCGCGAGGCCGCCCATTTTCATCTGAAACAAACCGAATGGTATGTAATGCTTTCCGAGGGAAATGAAACTCCCAAACCCCAGACTGAAGAAGAGATCACGGAAGTACGGTGGGTAAATACCAGAGACCTCCCCGGTTATTATTCAAAAACCTACCCTGCAATAGCTGAAATGCTGGAAAAAATCATTTCATAACACATTGCCATTTCCCGGAATGATGGCAACCGTAAGGCGGCTCACACAAATTAATTTATTTTTTTCATCCGTAATTCGTATATCCCATACATGCGTACGTGAACCCAGATGAAACGGACGGGCCGTGGCGGTTACATAACCCTCTTTTACGCTTCGCAAATGATTGGCATTGATTTCCATGCCCACACAGTAAAACTTTGACGTATCAATCACCAGTGCCGATGCCACGCTTCCCACCGTTTCGGCCAAAACGCAGGAAGCCCCTCCGTGCAGCAAACCGTAAGGCTGTTTTGTGCGATGATCTACAGGCATTCGGGCTTTCAGATAATTGTTACCCAGTTCCACCCATTCAATTCCGAGATGATCAGCCATGGTGTTTCGGTTGAGCCCGGTAAAATCACTTAATGACAAATCTTTTTTAAACCAGATTCGTGAATATCCTGTTTCCTTATCCATTTGCAATGCTGCTAAGGGTTTTGAAAGTTAATCGTGCAGGGTACGGTACACAATCTCAGGTAGAAAGGGACGGGCATCTCCCCCGTTTCGGATAATATCTCTCACTATTGTACTGGCAACCGATGTGTATTTGGGTTCGCACGTCAGAAAAATGGTTTCTATGTTACGATCCAAGGCCCGGTTGGCATCGGCTATGGTTTTTTCATATTCAAAGTCGCTTACAAAACGGATTCCTCGTAAAATAAACCGTGCGCCGATTTTCCGGCAAAAGTCCACGGTTAGCCCTTCGTACGCCGCACCTTCTACCCTGCTTTCATCTTTGTAAATTTCATTAATCCATTTCAGTCTTTTCTCGGCCGAAAACATCGGGGCTTTGGATGCATTTATCCCTATTCCCACTACAATTTTATCAAACAAGGGAATGGCCCGGTTAATAATATCCACATGCCCTAAGGTCACGGGATCAAACGTGCCGGGAAATAAGCAAATACGTGACATATCAAATCTCTTTATTCGGAATTACTTACAGCTTTGGTAATATGGTTAAGCCGGAAAACACTTCTTTTCATGATGAAGCTCTTTTTCCTGAAAGCAAATACAGCACCGCCATGCGAACGGCAACACCGTTTTCTACCTGCTGTAAAATGATAGACTGACGGCTGTCGGCCACATCGCTTTCCAGTTCCACCCCCCGGTTAATCGGTCCGGGATGCATAATTATGATTTCTTTGGATAAACTGTCCAGTAATTTTCTGTTAATCCCGTATGCCAGATGGTATTCCCTCAGAGAAGAAAACAAAACCTGATTTTGCCGTTCCAGCTGAATGCGAAGTACATTGGCCACATCACACCATTCCAGGGCCTCTCTTACGCTAAAGGTAACATGCACATCAAAGGCCGGGCGAATGTATTTGGGAAGTAAGGTAGGCGGGCCGCATACCAGCACTTCGGCGCCCATTTTTTTGAGCAGATAAATATTGCTTTGGGCCACACGGCTGTGCATAATGTCGCCGATGATGGCTACTTTAACGCCTTTTAATTTTCCGGTTTTTTCTTTAATGGAAAAGGCATCCAGCAGCGCCTGAGTGGGATGCTCGTTAATGCCGTCTCCTGCATTGATGATGGTAGCCGGAACATGTTGCGCCAGAAAATGCGGCGCTCCGCTGGCGCTGTGTCGCATCACCACCATATCCACTTTCATGGATAAAATATTTTTAACCGTATCGAGCAAGGTTTCGCCCTTGGCGGCCGAAGATGTGGAAACTGAAAAATTCAACGTATCGGCGCTGAGTCTTTTTTCCGCCAGCTCAAACGAAAACCGGGTGCGGGTAGAGTTTTCATAAAATAAATTCACTACCGTTACATCCCGCAACGAAGGCACTTTTTTTACGGGACGTTGCAATACTTCTTTAAACTGTTCTGCCGTGGAAAGAATAAGGGAAATATCGTCTGAGGTAAGGTCTCTGATGCCGAGCAAATGTGGTGTGGACAGTTGCATGCCGGGCGAAGGTAATATGAAAATCGGAAATTCAGGCCACCGTCTCTCTATTTTCGGCCGGAATCAAAACCACTTCACCGTCAATGAGTTTTATTTTATCAGTTCGTTGAGACGGAATTTTCTTACCCACATAATCGGCCTGTATCGGAAGTTGCCGGTGCTCAGCGCGGTCTATCAATACACAAAGCTCCACCCTTTCAGGCCTGCCGTAATCCAGCAGGGCATCCAGAGCGGCTTTTATGGTACGGCCGGTAAACAGTACGTCATCAATTAATATAATGATATTATTCTCTACGGGATACGGCATATTCATCACATCGGGCCTTAAAATTTCCCTGCGGATATCATCACGGTAAAACGTAACATCCAATTGTGCATAGCGAATCTTTTTTTGCGGATACTTTTTCTGTATATAATCAACAATCAAAGATCCGATATGCGCTCCTCCCCGTTGTATCCCTGCAAAGATGATCTTTTCCGGGTCGGGGAATTTTTGAATTATTGACTCCGCAAGGGATAGAATACATTGTTCTACCTGATTTTTCGTAAGTAAAATTTGCCCGGGCATAGGTTATCAATTATTCAACTAAAATTATTGTTCAGATTTAAAATTAAAATAAAAAATTATAATGTTCGACAGGTACAAAAAAGAAAAGCTGCCCCAAATCAGGGCAGCCCGCGAAATATTTTAATCTGTAAACAACATTAATCTTTTTTTCCGCCACCCAGTTTTAATATTGCTTTTAATCCCACATGCATAAAATTTTCATTAGCGTAGTTCGTGCCATTTAAAAATAAAGCAGTCTGGAATTTTTGCGCATTATACCCAATGCCGGGTTGCCAGCTGAATCCAGCTTCCGAATTTCCGCTTGATGTGAATATTCCCACTCCGGCCTGCGCACCCAGAAAAATTTTTTCTGAAGGATAATAACGAACTCCTGCCAGAACAGGAATAAATCCCAGGTTATCCGTTTTTACGGTTATGGATCCCACATTAATTTCCTTCCCAAAAAAATTGGTATATCCGGCGTTTACCACGGCAGAAAAGTTTTTACTGAATCCGTATTCTCCCTGTAATTCTCCGCCGACGCCGAATGAATTTACGTCAGCAAAATCACCAATGGGTAAGCCAAGTCTGATACCGACGCCAAACTGAAAACCATCGGGTGCCTGTGCAGCAAGGTTTCCGTATAAGATAAAGCTGGTAATAAGTAGTGCAATTAATCTTTTCATAAGCAACAGTTTTTTTAAATTTTGTATTGCAAAATTAAAAATGACTTTTTTTAAAAAATTATTAAATATTGAAATGGCTTTTTTTAATAGTTATAAATAATAAATAAAAGTCCGTAAGATAAACGGAACAAATTGTCTGAAAAATTTATAGATAATAAAAACGCTAAAACTGATTATCATCTCATACCTCAGCTACAGCCCCCTTGCCGTAAACATGTTGTTTGAATCGTAACGATGGCGATGGTATGAATGGCCCTAATCCCAGTCGCGGCCATTTCTCATCTACGGCTTTTATGGTAGCATCGTCTGCCACAATTACATTTGGCCAATCCCGTTCAAAACCGTCAAAGGCCCTGGTTTTTCTTGTTCCGTCCAAACCTATGCAGGCGCTGTACCTGAAGCCGTCTTCGTAAAATAATTTTTCAATGATATGATCCCGTTTCGGGTCAAGATTGTTTGAAAATCGCCATAATGTAGCTGATAAATCCTGTACATCTACCGTATGCTCAACATATAAAATCATTTTTATTCCGCGGCAAATTTCCAAACGGCTTATGGCCCTATGCAAGGCAGCCACATGGCCTTTTTTGTTTTTTTCAATGGCAACAATGATACAGGGAATCTCTTTGCTCAGCAGCGAAGTATTTGCCCCTTTTATTTCCGGAAACTGTTCCAAAGCTTTTTTTACTTCTTCGGCATCTGGTATTCTGGCGGGATGGTAAACATCATCTATTTCTTCCTCGCTTTTCCGTGTGCCGTCAATACACATCTTTCCTCCAAATCCAAGTTTGCTGCAACTGTGATCCAACACATCCATCGGGCCGGTAGAAAAATAGATATCCTGCGCCGGATTGAGCTGCCGGAATACATATCGGGCCAGCGCTTCATAGTCCTGAATGGTAACTCCCTCATCGGCCAAAACCAGCATTTTATTAAACATCATCTGGCCGGCGCCCCACATGGCATTCATAACCTTTTGCCCCTGTCCGGCAAAATCTTTTTTAATTTTTGCTATTACCAGATTGTGAAACACGCCTTCTACCGGCATATCCATGTCCACAATCTCCGGCACCATGGTCATTTTCATGGGCGCAAGAAAAATGCGCTCCGTCGCCTTGCCCAGCCAGGCATCTTCCTGCGGCGGCACACCTACAATTGTGGCCGGATATATCGCATCTTTTCTGTGCGTAATGGCGGTAACATGAAATCTCGGATACCAATCGGGCAATGAATAATAACCCGTATGGTCGCCGAAAGGCCCTTCCAGTATCAACTCCTCATCGGGATCTACATATCCTTCAATCACAAAATCGGCATCAGCCGGCACTTCCAGTTCGGGCTGGGTAATGCAACGCACCAGTTCTACCCTTTTCTTTCGCAGAAAACCGGCCAGCATATATTCATCCACATTTTCGGGAAGCGGTGCCGTAGCCGAATAGGCATAAACGGGATCGCCGCCCAAAATAACCGCCACGGGCATTTTGCGCCCCAATTTTTTATATTCCTGATAATGTTTTGCCGATACTTTATGCTTGTGCCAGTGCATGCCGGTTAGCGCCGGCCCGAATACCTGCATGCGATACATCCCTACGTTGCGCACACCGGTATGCGGGTCTTTGGTATGAATTACCGGAAGGGTAATAAACGGGCCGCCGTCATAAGGCCAGCATGTTAATACAGGCAACCGCGTCAGGTCGGGTTTTTCCATCACCACCTGCTGGCATGCCCCTCGCCCGCTCACCACTTTCGGCATCCAACTGGCAAACGAAGCCAGCTTCGGAAGCAGTTTTAACTTACTCAGAATACCCTCACCCGGCTGTGACAGTTTTTTAAATAATTCTTCAATCTCGCTGGCTATATCATCCAGCGCACGAACGCCAAGCGCCATACACATACGTCTTTCACTGCCGTACGCATTCATCAGTACGGGAAAATCATATCCCGTATTTTCAAACAACAGCGCTTTTCCGCCGCCCTTTTGCTTCGACACCCTGTCCGTAATTTCCGCCATTTCCAGCCTCGGATTCACATATTCTTTTATACGCACCAGCTCGCCGGCTTTTTCCAGCGCCTCCGTAAAATGCTTCAGATTTTTCCAGGCCATAATTACAATCGCTGTATCAAAAGTACAACAACAACCAGCAATGAAAGTTGGTGGTTTTTCGGGAAATGATTTTTTATTTGGGGCTCTCGGCTTCCGTCTCTTTGTTCATCTGCAGTCCCTTGCACTACGGGCTGCATGTTCATTCCGGCCCGCCTGCGGCGGGCTGTACCCTCCGTGCAAGGCAGCCCTTCAGCTTTACCAAAACGCACGGGCTTATCATTATAAAAGATTTTTTTTATGAAAGAGAAGTCGATTACTACTCTAACCGAAATGCAACAAGGGTAGATATTTTTTCCGTTTTCAGCGTAGGGGTTCCCATGGGCGCTTTTTCACGGTAATATTTTAATATACCAACGCCGGGAACAAAATAAATCACATCTTTACGATAGTTGCGGGCATGTTTTTCAAAGTAAATCACATGGGAAAACTCTCCGGCCGGCACTGCATAGGTATCAGGCCATTTCAGCGAACGTCCCTGAGCGGCAATGTCATCAAAGCGGGCTAAATATCGTACCGAATCGCCGTTGAATAAAAAGTAATCTCTGTACACATCAGAGTAGGTATGTTGAAAAAACCGAAACTGCAATCCGTACAAAGCGCTGTCCGTTGCATACACTCTTTTCGGAATGCCGATATCCATTGAAGTTTCCCACCAGACCAGGTTGTCGTCTGAAGATTTCAAACTGCTGAACCGAAGTGTGTCGTACTGTACTTTTTTGAATACGCCGTTTTCAAATAAAGAATCTAAATAAATCCAATATGCCTTTCCGTGTAAAGGAAGAAGTCCGCAGTATTTATCGGTAACGGGAATGTTTTTGAGTGAGTCTGTAAGATAACTGCGTCCTAATGGATTTGCCACCGGAACGGTACAACTCGAACGTTGAGAATGCAGTACAGGTTCAGGTTGTTCAAAATCATTTATGCTTCGGCTGCACGAAATCAGAAAAATCAGAAATGCGACGAGTAAACGAAAATTCATAAGGTATCGTAAAAGAACTATGCCACAAAATAGGAATCATTTTCCGCACTTCATAATTTTACGATGTATTTATTCAGAATTTTTTATCGTAATTTTCTCAACCCGTTAGTAACTTATTGATTCGTAATTGTTGCCAAAAAAACCATGATATTACGTAATTTTACGAAGGTAAGATTTCGGGTGTGTGCTAATCTTTTCTGTTTTCTTTTTCAAACACCCCGAGAAATGTTCTTTCTACACTAATTAACCAACTGAAATTGGTCATGCGCTGCATGTTACCTGCCGCCTGAAAGCGGTAACCGATATTCAGTTTCGTATTGCTGTTAAAAATGAGCTGTACGGCGGGCGCCAAATCCACATAATATTTTTTTGTATCAAAGGCCTGCTGGGCCAATACTTCCACATACACATTCAGATTGGTTTGGCGGTAATGTTTATATTCTTTGGGTAAAACCAGATAACCTGCAGAAAGTGAATAGTTGCCCGATTGATAATTTCTTTTAGGCACATACACCACATCATTAAATCTGGAATGATGCAGAAGCTGAATGTGGCTGACCGTTGCCGAAACAGCCAGCTTGTGCCATAGTTGCGTAGCTATAATTCCCGTTTCTATGCCGTCTTTGTCTCCCATCAGGGTTACTTCATCATAATGAAACGGCGACTGGGTTGATGAGGCTTCGGCAAAAAGCGCCATTCGGAAATGCCGGTGCGCATCATCTTTCGATAAAAACCGGTATTTTGTATATAAGCTCCACGACTCATACTGAAATTTTAGAGTATGCATATTGGCAAAAGTGGCTCCGGCCATCATCATCCACTTTTTCCCTAAGCCGATGCTGACCTGCGGCCTCAGCCGGTGTGAATACTGATTGAACATTCTGTTTTCAGGCACGAAATATTCGCTGATTTTCAGCGACACGCTCTGTGCCGGTACATTGGAGGCCGGATTCGTGAAAACATACAATTCCTGAACAAATACCTTTCGGGATATGAATAAAAAGAAAAATGAGAGATAAAAAAATTTCATTTCCGCTTCCTGTATTTAATGATTCGGCAACATTTTTTCTAATAAATCTTCCAACTCTTTTCCAACGGGATCAATGGCCACTATTCGCCCATCCCTGTCTAAAAGATAACTGGTGGGTATTCCGGTAATATTCCATTGCAGGGCTACCACAGAACGGGCAACATCCGGATCTCTGACCTGAAGCCAAGTAATTTTATCTTTTTTGATGGCTTTCAGCCATTCGCTTTTTTTTTCGTCAAGCGACACCCCGAAAATTTCAAAACCCCTGTTTTTGTACCGGGCATAAATTTTTGCCAGCCCCTTGTTGGCAATCCGGCACGGCCTGCACCAGGAAGCCCAGAAATCCAACAGTACCACCTTTCCCCGCAGTGAAGACAATCGCAACGTATCACCGTTCAGAGACGGGAGCGCTACTTCATATGCCGGCTGTCCCGTTGCCGGTTGTCCGTATAGCTTTTGATAAATTAATATCAAAATGATCCATGAAATAAAAACCCCCTTATGTTGAAACCGTATTGACATAAATTCTCGTGGATGAAGATTTCAATTCAAGAAAATTCTTTCTGCAATCAAATCATAACATGATATAATCGCTCTCCCGCATTCATTCCTTTAACTTTACAACAAAAAGAATCGGTTTTACCGCTCTCAAAACATTTATTCCGGTATAGCTTCAGATTTTTTTTCAATTCTTTTTCGGATGTAAACCCTTTATCCACTATTCTCATTTTTACTTCACCGTGTAGTATTTTTTCGGAATCGTTTAAAATATGAATATTCAGATTGCCAAGCTTCAGATGACCGTTTTCACCCGAAACTGTTTCAGAAAATTGTCCAAATAATGTTAAAGCACCCACCGAAAAGCCGGCGTTTTCAACGGCTTCTTTTATTGCATCAGGTATTATCCATTTTCCGGTAATGAATACAATATGAAAGGTTGTGCTCTTCAAATCCACGGTCACTGATTCTACAAAAGGTAGTTTTTGAAGGGCTTTGTGCACGGAACGACTACACAGAGCACATGTCAACCCGTTGGCCTGTAACGTAGCTTTCGAAAACTGAGCCCTGAGTACAAAACCCGGCAGGGTTATGAAAAGGAAAAAAAACAGGAAGCGTTTCATAATTACTTTTTTAGTTTATAAAGTTCCAAAAAATTCCGATTCTGATTTGCAGCCCGGGCAAGGCATATCCCGGCGCCAGAACATTATTGTTGGTAAATCCGAAAGTTCCGTCAGCGCCAATACGGGCCGTGTTTAAATTTTCTGCCCGGATAAATGCTTTAAACGGTTTAATCCGGAAATGCACGTATGCAGAAATATCAGGCAAATCGTTCCGGATAACTACACTGTCCTGATAAAAAAACTGGCCCAGTACCGGCGAATAATCATCGGCTTTGTACGGCGGCCTGTAGCGTACATCAAATCCTAATGCAATATCAAGATTTTTAAATCCGAAATTTCCCTCGTAGGCAAACCGATGACGGGTATAAACCAAAGGCAGATTCAGCGGCACATTTCCTATTTTTTGCTGTACATACAGCTCTGCATGCCAGTTCCAGTTTTTTTTGTACCTGAACGTTTTGAATACAGCTGTTTGCATCACGTTAAATAACGGGGTATGCTGCTGCACTTTATAATATTTCGTGAAATACGTATAATTTGTAATCAGGTAATAATGCGCCTGAATTTGCAATCTTTTCGCAGGAATGGAATATACCGCCGTTAACCGGGTGTTGTTTTCTTTATTTAAAGAAACAGCATTTCTCATCAGAAAAAAACTGCTGCGTCTGTCAAATACGAAAGAAGGCGTACGGCTTACATTTTCAAATTGTAAAGTCAGATAACCGGTTTTATTGCTCAATAATCTTTTCAGCGAAACGAAAACATCAAAATCGCCTGCATTAAATCCGGTAAGAAACAATTTTCCGGAAACCACCATATCCCAGATACGGTTTCGGGTTTTATTCCGGTATTCGGCATGGCCAAAAGTGTTAATGAAACGCATTTGTCCGCTGCGAAGAATTCCGGTAATGTATTCAAACGTGATACCCAACTTAATAAATTGTTGCAGATTCCGGGCATCGGGAAACTGATAAATCGAAAAATCATTGCTCAGTGTTCGCCATCTTTCGGTTAAAACCAGCGTATCTTTAAATCCGTTGAGCGCCGTATCGTACCGTTTTTTGTAATAAAAAGAATCTGCCACATAATCGTGAAATACATACCGGTCATTTTCCGCTTTAAACGTATGTTCAAAACGAAATCTCGGAAAAAACAAAGGAATGATGGTAGTATCGGAAACAATAGAATCCTTTCGCCCCAGATCGTACTGTTGTCTCACAATACCGATAAATTCGGAATAACGGTTTCCCGTATTTATCTTATTGCCAAAAAAATTGGAGGTAAACGGATTGTTCCCGCCCAGATAAGTATTGATATTGAACCGTTCTTTGTAATCGGGATTGTCCAGTATATTATTGGTATCCACAATTCCGCCGTTTTCGGCAGCAATCAGTTTATTGGCCAGGATGGCAGTATAATTGCGGTATCGCAGGTTGGGCGATTGATATAATGAAGTAAACAGATAATTATTATGATGCGTTCGTTGATTCTGAAAAAACCCGGGAGAATTGATGAGGCGGTAGCGAAACGAAAAATTCCATTCAGGCCTGATATTTTGGGTGTGAAACACCTCTATGATTTGTTCTGCACGGCTGCCTAACAAATAATGGAGTTCCGTAAAGGGTCGGGATGTGTTGTAGAAACGGATTTTTTCCGGTATCCATTTATAAATATCCAGCGCATGAAAACCGTTATCAAATCCGCTTTTCATGATGGGCGAGAATAACAGAGAGCGGGCGGCCAGCCCCGGATTACCCAAATGAATAAACGTAACGGGCAGAGGAAACCTGTCAGTTATATCTGCAACTGACGAATCGGGAAAATAGACACCGGAAGAATCGAGCAGCCGGTAACTGATCACTACCGAATCTTCAAATTGGCTTCTTTTTTCCAGACTGTCAGCCCCGCCGGTTCCCCCGATGGCGCTGCGAATACCACCAATACGCTGTTGAATTCTTGAGCCGATATTTACCGGCTCCTGCGCATCAATGCCTTTACACACACAAAAGCCCAGCGTAAAAATCAAATATGGTAAAATCTTTTTGTACACAAATCAAACGAGTACATGACATATGTAAAAAGCAAATTTAGGATGAGCCTTTCAAATTCATTGTTAAAAAAAATACGTTACAATGATTCACTCAACAGCGTAGCGGTAAAAATCGCAATATTCTTCATCACAAAGCAGATTTTTTAAAACAGGATCTTTCAGCACTTCAGTATAGTCATACCATTTCCCGTTTATTTTTATTTTTCGATAAACCAGTCGTATGCCCTGGCTGTAATCCACGTACCAGAAAACATGTCCGGTATAAAGCGGCTGAATGGGTTTTCCGTCTGTTGTATGCCAGCCGTAAATGGCAACGTGGTCAGGTCTGTTATCCCTCAGAATCCGGCCTGATATCACCACGTCTTTTTTAATTCCTGCAATAAGCCCTTTTCGTTGTTTTCGCAATCCCTCAATAATCAAATGATGATGCCACATGGTTGGCGTACTGTCGCGATATGCATACATCGGCACGGGCGGCAGTTTCCATTTTGCCGCCTTGTAAATGTCGTCTGAAATTTTCCGGGTGGGTAAAAAACAATGCAGCCTGTCTGCAATACGCTGTGCGGCCTTTGGCGTAATATGAACTCTGGCCCAATCCCGATGAGTTCCCAAAGAAAGATAATCAGGAGAAACATAATAAGTGGCCTGCTATGTTTTTTTTGCTGCGGAATCTCTGTAGCTGACTTTTATCGGAACAAAACGTTTGAAAAAGTCCGGAATATTGCCGGCAAAAATTTCAACAACCACAAAAGAATCGCGCTGTTTCCAGTTCATGGAAGCAGCTCCTGAATAAAATTCACTTCCGCTGAGTTGAGAATAGCGTTGCGGCCATGGAATTTTACGGACTGCGCTGCATCCGAAAAGAAAAAGGAATACCGGAATACATATTTTCATGGCACAAGGTAAAAATTATGCGTGGTTGTTCGATACGTTAAATTTCAAATTATCTTCGCCGAAATTTTTTTCATGAACTTGCACGAATATCAGGCAAAAGAACTGCTGAAAAAATTTGATATCCCGGTACAGGACGGAATTGCCTGCTCTACGGTACAGGAAGCGGAAGAAGCCTATCGGCAGCTCAAAACTCAAACCGGAAACCGTTTTGCAGTTGTTAAGGCACAAATTCATGCCGGCGGCCGCGGTAAAGGGGTAATCCGTGAAACGGGAATTAACGGGGTTAAAGTGGCAAAGTCGCTGGAAGAAGTTCAGGAGTTTGCCGGAAAAATGCTGGGCGGTACGCTGGTGACTTTACAAACCGGGCCTTCCGGAAAAACCGTAAATAAAATTTTTGTAGCTCAGGACATGTACTACGACGGGCCCTCGGAAAGAAAGGAATTCTACCTCTCTATTCTTCCCGACCGCAGCAAGGGACAAAATGTGATTATCTATACAACGGAAGGCGGCATGAATATTGAAGAGGTGGCTCATACCCATCCTGAAAAAATATTTAAAGAATGGATTCATCCCTGCCACGGACTTCTCCCCTTTCAGGCCCGAAGAATTGCATTTCATCTGCAACTGACGGGAGAAGCTTTCAAAAACTGCGTCAAATTCGTAACCCAGTTATATAAAGCATATGTAGCGCTGGACTGTTCCATGCTGGAAATAAATCCGCTATTCAAAGCGGCCGACGACCGGATTGTGGCAGTGGATTGCAAAATGAAACTTGACGAAAATGCCTTAATGCGTCATCCCGACCTGGCGGCCATGCGGGATATTACGGAAGAAGACCCCACCGAAGTGGAAGCCGGAAAATATAACCTCAATTTTATCAAATTAGACGGGAATGTGGGTTGCATGGTAAACGGAGCCGGCTTAGCCATGGCCACTATGGATATGATTAAACTGAGCGGCGGCGAACCGGCCAACTTTCTGGATGTAGGAGGAACGGCCAATGCGCAAACGGTTGAAGCCGGTTTTAAAATCATCCTGAGAGATCCGAATGTTAAAGCCATCCTGATTAATATTTTCGGGGGCATCGTGCGCTGCGACCGCGTGGCGCAGGGCGTAATTGATGCTTACAAAAACATAGGGAATATTCATGTTCCCATCATCGTACGACTTCAGGGTACCAATGCGGAAGAAGCCAAAAAACTGATAGACGAAAGCGGGCTTCAGGTGCAATCGGCCATACGGCTCAGCGAAGCGGCAGAACTGGTAAAAAAAGCCGTGTCCGCAAATTGAAAGAAAGTCATTTTGTGATCTTTATAATGATAAAGGGAATTCTGATTGGGTTCTTTTTTTTACACTGAAGATTTCTTTTTTATTTCCTTAACATGAATTATATCATTCGCCCCATAAAACCAGATGACAATCCGGCACTGGCCCGAATCATTCGCACCACATTGGAAGAATTTGGGGCTAACCATCCCGGAACGGTATATTTCGATAAAAAAACCGATTATTTATATGAATTATTCAAAAAGGAACGATCCTATTATTTTGTTGCCGAAACGGAAGGAAAAGTAGCCGGCGGAGCAGGCATTTTCCCTACCCACGGCTTGCCGGAAGACACCTGCGAATTGGTAAAAATGTATTTGGTTAAAGATGCACGGGGCTATGGACTGGGAAAACAACTGCTTTCGCTGTGTATGCAAAAAGCCTTGAAACTGGGTTATAAAAAAATGTATCTGGAAACGATGCCCGAGCTGAAACAAGCGCTGGGATTATATCATTCCTTCGGATTCCGGCCTTTAACTGCGCCGATGGGAAGCAGTTGCCATTATGGTTGTCAGATCTGGATGTATCGCGAACTGTAAACCTGACAACACTTTTTACGGTTCAGGTTTTGAAACCGGTATTACTTCATACACCGGGCTGAACAGATAATACTTTCCGGTTTTTACTTCCAGACATTTAAAACGCTTTCGCAGTTTTTCCATTTTTTGAAATAATCTGTTGTTTTCAATACAAAAAAATGAACCGAACGGTAAATCTTCCAGCAGAGTGTGTGTAGCCTGTTTCTGATCATACTTTCTCAACACCCGTAAAAGTTTTTCTTCACCGGCGGTGCCGGCTGAAGGGTTTTGAACAATTTTCAGTAAAACAGATTGCACATCCTGCGGAAAAACATTCAGGCGTATAAAGTGCAACAGCAGTTTTGCATAAATATTCTTCCATTGTTTGCCGTGTGGCGGTATATACGGACCATGTTGCTGAAAGGCAATGAGATGAGCCATTTCATGAATCAGGGTTATCAAAAAGGCGTAGGGGTTTAAATTTCCGTTGATGCTGATGCGATGCGGCCCGGAAGAAGCGGGATGGCGATAATCGCCGAGAATAGTTTTTCTTTTACGGGAAATGGTAAGATGGATGCGGTGAAACCGCATGAACGATATGACTTCTCCTACCGCTCCGGCAGGAAGATATTGATGCAACACATCAAGGGGCGCTTCCTTTTTAGGCATTTCTTTTTTCTCTGGCAAATTTCATAAAAGCCCTTTTTTCGAACATTGTGTAGAGGATGTATAATATCACACAAATGAAAAGGGCCGGCAAATTCACATTTTTACCGCTAATCAGAATATATAAGAGAGCTGCAACAGCCAGAACAAAAAAGCGAATGATAAAAGCAAAATACACTGCTTTAACAGCTTGTTTTGGATCAGGCGTTGAAGAGAATCGTACACTGGCCAGAAAAGCCATCATACTCACGGCAAACAATATCAGATTACCCCAAAAAACCACCCATGCATTCATATCCCATTCACTGAATTTTTGTTTACCGGCTATGCTGCTTAGGGAAATTAGCAAGAACAAAACAACCATCGGGAAGATGTATCGTAAGAACTGCGTATTCATTTTTTTGTCGTGTTGGTTTCTTTAAATAATTTATAAAAAAGGGCCGATAATACAATCAGAGGAAGAAGTACGGATAAAAGCGGCTTGGTATTCCAGGCCTTGTCAGCTTTTAATCCCAGAAATACGCTAAGTGCAATGGCCGCAAGGAGCTGCGTTGCCAATCCGGCATAACGCATAAAAAAACGACGGTTAGCATCAGATGGCTGCCGGTTGCTCATATTGATTTAATTCAATCACATTGGCGCCCATATGACATTCGCCGTTAAATGTTGCCGAAGGTTCAACCTGCAGGCGGGTAGTATAAATATTGCCATTTACATTACAACTTCCGTTCAGTTGTAATAATTCTTTGGCCTGTATATTACCCGTCACTTTTCCGCTGATATCGGCATGAAGGCACTTTATATTGCCTTCAATCACTCCATGCTGTCCTACAACCACTTTAGAGGCGCACTGTATATTTCCTTTTACCGTACCGTCAACCCGTAAGTCACCCTGACTTTGTATATCGCCGTGGATGACTGTTGCCGCACTAATTAATGTGGTTCCGTTTGCGTTTTCGGAAACCGGCTTTAATGAGGTTTTGGTTTTCAGGTTAAACATATTTTGTATTTTATTCTTTCATGAGTTCCATTGAATCTAGTTTATACAATGTTGTATCTCTGATAAAGTCATTTCCGGCCTGCATGGCTTTCTTTAGTCCTTCTATATAACGAAAATTCTGTTCATTCATTTTTTCCAATTCATCCACTTTATACTTTAGTTGTTTCAGTTCCGTTATGGTTTTATAATCAGTGCCCGTTCCCGGTATATAGTATTTTAACGGTGTAAAAACAATCAGCGCTACGGTAAGCCCAACCAAAACCACAAAAATCGTACTCAGAAGAATATAAACACTCAGCCTGGATAACTTGAATGTAACCACTTCTTCATAGGTATCATCATTCATCACCACAAGACGATACCGGTTCCGGAATCGCCTGATGGCTGAACTTGTATTCAACGGAGGCATAAATAATATTTATGAAAATCAGGATAAAGATAGGAAATCTGACTTAGCGTTTATTTTAATTTCATATAAAAAAAATGGCATAATTTTATACTAAAATTTCTGATTTTCAGTTTATAACACAAATCACTGATCAGTCTCGTTACGAATGACAAATAAATTTTTTTTTATAACCTTTTATCTTTTATTTCTCTGTGCAGATTTCCGGAGTTTCGGACAGTTGGGTTTTTCTTTTAATATTAAAAAACCGGCTGAATATGAAGAACGGGTACTTCGTTCAGAAAAATCTGACAAAGGAAAATTCGGATTGCCCAAACGGTTTATTCAAAATACCGCCACTCACTTCAACTATTTTTACAATGCCAATCTTAAACTCAACGAAGTGTTGCAAAGGGCCAAGGAAATGCACAAAGACGATTACTCCACACTACTTTCATTTTATAACTATTCTTTAGAGCACACGGCATCGGATTCGGTCCAGTTAGATTCCATCATTTACAAGACCTCTGCCGGAATTGCCCTTCATGATCTTCGCAACGACTGGATTGATAATCTTTATTTACTCTGGGGCATCTCATATTACCTGCAAAAAAAATTTGACTCCGCTTATCTCATGTTTCAATTTATCAACTATGCCTTTGCCCCTAAAGAAAAAGGCGGTTATTACCTTACCATCGGAAGCCGTATTGACGGCAACTCTGCTATGAGCATTTCTACAAAGGAAAAAAAGTCATTGCATAAAAAAATTTTTTCCGTACCCCCCAGCCGAAATGATGCTTTACTTTGGCAAATCCGGAACTTTCTGGCACAAGATCTGATGGCCGAGGCGGCCAGCCTTATTGTTACCTTACGCAGCGATCCTGCATTTCCGAAGCGGCTCCATAATGATTTGCATGAGGTTCAGGCGCTTTGGTTTTATAAACTGAACAGTTGGGACAGCGCCGCTCATCATCTCGTAAAAGCGTTAAGTAATGCCCCTACTCTTCAGGAAAAAGCCCGTTGGGAATACCTGGCCGCTCAACTTTTTGAAATGAGCGGAGATTATAAAAGTGCGACCTCTTATTATAACAAAGTTATCAGTCATACCACAGACCTGATCATGGAAATTTATGCCCGTTTTGGCAGCATCCGGACTAACAAAGACGGCGGGCCGAAAAACATAGATAAAAATGTGGACGAATTATTGCGCATGGCGAAAAAAGAAAAATATGAAGAATACCGTGATATCATTTATTATATGGCAGCCAAAATGCTGCTCGATGCCGGAAGAACGGATGAAGCCGTTCAGGTACTGGCGAAAAGTGCCGGATCGGGCGGCAATGACGTCTCTGTTAAAAACAAAGCCTTTCTTCAACTGGCAGAAATTGCATATACGCAAAAAAAATATCCGGAAGCATATAATTACTACGATAGCGTAAATCTGAATGATGCGTCTCTGAAAGATCCTGAGTCCATTCGCATACGTAAAAAAGCATTAAAAGCCGTTGTTGATCAGCTTGCTGTTATCCAACGGCAGGACAGCCTGTTGCGCATAGCAGCCCTTCCGGAAGAGCAACGAAAAGAATTTGTTAAACAACTGGTAAAACAACTTCGAAAACTACAAGGGCTTCAGGATGAACAAAAAGCCCAACCCCCTCCTTCTGCTTCATCCGTCGCCTCGCTCTTTCCGCAAACCACACCGCGTGGAGAATGGTATTTTTATAATGCTACCGCAAAAGCGAGGGGATACAATGAGTTTAAAACAAAATGGGGCAACAGACCCAACGTGGATAACTGGAGACGAAGCGCTGCGCTCTCCTCCATATATAATTCTACGCCCCTGATGACAGGAGGTTCGGGGCAGAAACCGGATTCAAAAACAGGTTCAGATGAAATAACCTTTGATGCTTTGTATGAAAAACTACCCCTCACCGATGAACAAAAAACAGTAGCGCTGGATTCCTTAAAAAAAGCCTTGTTTACCCTGGGTAAAACCTACATTCAGGAACTGGAAGATTGTTCATTGGGAACGGAAAAACTCAACGAACTGAAAACCAGATTTCCGGATTTTCAACCTATGGACGAATTAATTTTTCAATTATACTACTGTTATCAGAAAACCGGCGAAAAAGACCGGGCAGAAGATTTGAAAAAATTTCTGAAGGAAAAATATCCCACCAGTTCATTTACTGCTATTGCACTTACCGGAAAAGATCCCCGGATCTCAGAAAAACAGGAAGCCACAAAAATCTACGAAAAAATCTATGACCTGTTCATTGAGGGAAAATTTCAGGAAGCTCTCAACTTAAAGAAGACAGCCGATGAAAAATACGGCAAACATTACTGGACACCCCAACTTCTTTACATCCAGTCCGTATATCATATCCGGCAGCGACAGGACATTACGGCCATGGAAAGTCTGAATGAAATTATCAGCCAGTTTTCCGGCACGCCCATGGCCAAAAAAGCCGAAACCCTGATAGATGTGTTGCGCAGAAGAAAAGAAATTGAAGAAGAACTTAAAAACCTGAACGTAACCCGAATGACGGACACTACTGCATCTGTCTCAGTATTTGTGCCCCCGTACCGAAAAACAGACAGTTCTGCCTACAGAACGGTGCCTCCCGTACCCCAACCTCAGGTGAGCGGGAAAAACAGCGATTCTACGGTCACAAAACCAAAAACAACATCATCATCCGGCTACGCCCATAACCCGAACGAAGCGCATTATGTTGTGATGATTTTACATAAAGTGGATCCTGTATTTGTTAATGAAGCAAAAAATGCATTTAACCAATACAACCGGAATGCGTTTTACAGCAAAAACTATTCAGCCGATATTTTTCAGTTAGATAACGAGAACCGTTTAATTCTAATTGCACCCTTTGCCAACGCCGATGATGCAATACGTTATATGGAAACCACCCGCTCGAAAATTCAAACCGAAATCATGCCATGGCTGAAAGGCGGGAAATACAGTTTTGTGATATTAACCGACATGAATTTCAATCTTTTGAAAGAAAAAAGAAATATTGACGAATACAAAAACTTTTTGAATCAATACTGGCCGGGCAAATTTTAAAATTTTTTAAAAATAACTTCTTGGCGCTCTGATAACTATTCCTTGAATTTCATTTTTCCGTAATTTCGTTACGGAATTCAGAACAGAAAGTTCCATTGCATATTATGAAAAAATCGGTTCGGCTTTTCTGGCGCTTATTCTTTGTATTTTTCGGATTCGTTGTTTTACTTCTGGCAATGGCTAATTTCGGCGTTTTTGGTAAGATGCCCTCACTGGAAGAATTAGAAAATCCCTCCCTGATGCAGGCTTCTGAAGTATATGCTGAAGACGGTACCCTGATGGGTAAATACTATACCGAAAGAGGAAACCGCAGTTTTGTACGATACAGAGATATTTCAAAACATGTAATTGACGCACTGATATCAACCGAAGATGAACGGTTTTATAATCATAGCGGCATTGATTTTAAGTCAACCATCAGAGCCATCATTACATTGGGACGAGAAGGAGGCGGAAGCACCATAACACAACAGTTGGCAAAAGTACTGTTAGACCAGGGGAGCAAAAATAAAGCCTGGCGAATTATTGAAAAATTAAAGGAATGGATTGTAGCCATTAAACTGGAAAAAAATTTTACCAAAGAAGAGATTATAACTCTTTACCTCAATGCCGTTCCCTTTGGCGACAATGTTTACGGCATCCGGAATGCTGCCCGTACATTTTTTCAGAAAGAACCCGACAGGCTGAATATTGAAGAGGCAGCCGTTTTAATCGGAATGCTGAAAGCAAATTACACCTATAACCCTCGCCGAAATCCGAAAGCGGCAATGGATCGGCGCAATGTGGTTTTGTCTCTCATGGTTAAAAACGGAAGACTTAGCAAGTCAAAAGCAGAAAAATTAAAAAAAGAACCCATCAAACTGAATTATAAAAAACTGGATGAAAACACCGGTTATGCGCCGTATTTCAGAGAGTCGCTGAAAAGCGACATCAAGGAGCTGCTCAAAGATAAGAAAAAGCCAAACGGCAAACCCTACGATATTTATAACGACGGGCTGAAAATATATACAACCCTCAACCTTAAAATGCAGCAATACGCCGAAGAAGCTGTGGCACAGCAAATGTCCTATCTGCAAAGTATTGTAAGCAGCAGGGCCGATATGAGATCAGGTTCCATCTGGAGAGGAAGGGAGCATATTCTGGAGAAAGCCATGCGGGAATCAGAACGCTGGAAAAATATGACAGAAGACGGAATGACCGATAAAGAAATAAAAGCTTCATTTTATGTAAAAACGCCCATGAAAGTTTTTGCCTGGAATTCAAAGCGTGAGAAAGATACCGTAATGACCCCGTTGGATTCCATCAAATATCACTTGCAGATGGAACAATCCGGACTTTTGGTGATAGACCCTGTAACCGGTGAAATTAAAGCCTGGGTGGGCGGTATTCATTACAACACTTTCAAAAACGACCATGTTAACCTGAAGACCAAAAGACAGGTAGGTTCTACTATAAAACCTCTGCTTTATACCCAGGCAATAGAAGAAAGAGGATTTACGCCTGAAACGGATTGTTTAAATACAGCCCAGTTTTTTCCGAGCTATGGGTGGGTGCCTAACAGCCGACTTTGCGGAGGGGGAAGCCTCACCATGGCAAACGCTTTGGCCTATTCAAAAAACTGTGCAACGGCTTATATTATGAAACAAGTGGGCACCCGTCAGTTTGCCGATTTCCTGAGCCGGCTGAACATACCCACAAAAGTACCCGCTTATCCTTCTATCTGTCTGGGCACCTGTGATCTTTCTTTATACGAGATGTTGTGGACTTACACCATCTTTGCCGGCAGAGGCTTTTCTACAAAGCCTTATGCCATTACACGCATTGAAGACCGAAATGGAAATATCATCGTAAACTATGATAATACCGCTTACAGAAAGGAAGTCATCAGCGAATTAACTGCTTATACCATGTGCCGGATGATGCAGGGCACTGTAGATAAAGGAACGGCCCGCGGAATGCGTGCCCGTGTAGGCGCTGCAGAAATGGGAGGAAAAACTGGTACCACAGACGACAATGCTGACGCCTGGTTTATCGGCTACACACCGCAACTGCTTGCTGGTGCCTGGGTTGGATTTGAATACAATTTCATGCGTAATACCAGCGACGGAAACCGAATTGCCCGGCCTATTGTTGAAATCTTTTTCAAAAAAGCATTGAATGATAAAACACTGGGGCTTGATAAAAATGCAAGATTTGTGAAACCCGCCGAAATGGAGAACGAAGTATTCAGCGCCGATATCATCGTTAGCGACTACGATCCTATCCCATCCGACATAAGAGGCGATCATGAAGAATACGAAGAAAAGGAAAATTACAACGATTATATTCCCATAGACAGCATTGGACCGGAATCAAAACCCTTTGAAGATCCCGAACAAAAATCCCAAAAAGAAAAAGACACCACACAAAACGATTACATGCCGCTTGCCATACTGAACACAACCACCAAAAACGGATGGGCTAAAAAAATTCCGCTATGACAGAAATTCTGATAGCGTTTTTTTGAAAATATATTACAATATACCTGCCTTGTTTGACAATAGTGTTCCGTTTCTACACTCTTCTTTGGTAATGTTTACGTTTTTTTCATGCTTATCAACAAAACCCTCTAATCCCTGAACAATTGTGTATCTTTACTTATGGAACTGAGACTTTTCAGCGAGCCACATTTATTTTCTTCAACAATCCATTCAGCTGATTCCTTTTTTACACTGCGCCTTGCAGACGAACGGGACATTCCCCTGATTCATACACTGGCGCTTGAAATATGGCCGGCCGCATATGCCACCATTCTTTCCGAAGACCAGATCAACTATATGCTTCACCTGATGTACAGCCACGAGTCGCTGATGAACCAGATGAAACAACAGCATGAGTTTTTAATAGTTTTACATAACAACCGGCCGGCGGGATTTGCCTCGGTAAGCCCCGTGGCAGCCGGCGTGTACAAGCTGCAGAAACTTTATATTCATCCTAAGTATCAAGGAGCAGGAGCAGGACGTTTTGTGATAGAAACCATTCTGAAAGCCATCAAACAAAAGCGTGGTACAGCCTTGCAACTGAACGTAAACCGCAACAATCCGGCTGTTTTCTTTTACAAAAAATCAGGTTTCATAATCGTAAAGGAAGAAGATATTGATATCGGTAACGGATTTTTTATGAACGATTATGTTATGGAAAAAAAAGTGTAATAACCGGCAGCTTTCCGCCAAACAAAAAACTCATCATATCCCTTTTGTATTTGCTCATACCGGGTTTTTAGAGCTGAAACGAAATCTTTATTTCATTTCCGGAATAAGATAAACAAACCGATGATTACTGTCTCAAAAAAAATTAATAGAGGCTGAAAAGCAAATGATTTGTATCTGAATAATAAAAACTAAATTGCCGCCTGTAAACTAGTAAAACGGAAAAAGGAACTTTTTGTTTTTTTTCATTTTCCCGAATGAATGAAAGTCGGATATGCGCAACATTTTAATTTTCGGAGCCGGAAAATCCTCAACCGTACTGATTCAGTACCTTCTTACTTTGGCCGAAAAAGAAAACTTTACTGTAACCGTAGCCGATGAAAACGAAAACCTGGTGAAATCCAAATTAAAGGATTTTCCACATGGCCGGGCCGCATCCTTTAATATATTATCTCATGAAACCCGCAACGATTTCATCCGCCGGTCTGATTTGGTCATTTCTTTGCTTCCGCCCTCGCTTCACCCGCTGATTGCAAAAGATTGTCTGCATCACGCCAAACATCTGATTACCGCTTCGTATGTGGATGAAGAAATGAAAAAAATGGATACCGAGGCAAAACGGCTCGGGCTACTCTTTTTATGTGAAGCCGGACTTGACCCCGGTATTGACCATATGAGCGCCATGCAACTGATTCACCGAATCCGGGCAGAAGGCGGACAAATAACCTCCTTCAAATCTCATTGCGGCGGACTGGTTGCACCTGAAAGTGATGACAATCCATGGCACTATAAAATCAGCTGGAATCCCAGAAATATCGTATTGGCCGGAATACACGGCGCCCGATATCTTGAAAATCAACAAATCAAAACACTGCGCTATGAAGAATTATTTGAAAATTATGCGCAGAACAGTTTGAACCTTCCCGAAACCAGTGTGTTAAGCTGGTATCCTAACCGCGATTCGCTGCCGTATGTTTCCCTGTACGGATTAGAACCGATTGACACCTTTGTGCGTACCACGCTCCGCCATCCGCATTTCATGTATGGCTGGAAACATATTGTGAAATGGAAACTCACCGATGAAACGGCAACTTATGAAACAGATAATAAAACCCTGCACGAACTTTTTCAGGAACATTTGAAACGACAAGGCATTGCTGAAATATATTTTGACAAACGGGATGAATACATTCCCGAAGAAACTCAACCATCTAAAAATGAATCGGTGGAAATCAAAGAAATTTTACGAAAACAACTGGAATTTCTGGGTTTTTATGATAAAGTTACCAAGGTAAACAAAGGCCAGTGCTCCGCCGCCGATATCCTTCAGTTTGCTCTGGAAAAAAAACTAACCCTGAAGCCGGATGACAAAGACATGATTGTCATGGCGCACGAAGTGGAATTTGACATCAATAACACTGCCAAACGTCTTATCAGTTACCTGATAGTAAAAGGCGAAAATGCGTTGCGCACGGCTATGGCAAAAACCGTCGGGCTTCCTATGGGCATTTCTGCCCGTTTGATACTAAACGGACACATTCGATGTAAGGGAGTACAGATTCCGGTGTTGCCGGAAATTTATGAACCGGTACTGGCCGGGCTGGCCGAACACAACATTCTTTTTAAAGAGAAAGATATTTCTCCATGAGTATTTTTTTCAGTTCGGCCACTCCTTCCGTTGCGCTTTTTTCAATAGGGGTAATCGGGTCAGGAAGTGAGACGTAAGGAATTTTTTTATCAATCACAAAAACAGGAACCCCGGGCCGTACATAATAAATCAGTCCGGCAGCAGGATATACAACCAATGAGGTACCGATAACCACAAAAATATCGGCCTGCTTTACAATGGGAATGGCTTTTTCCATCATGGGTACCGGTTCTTCAAACCATACCACATGCGGACGATACTGATGTCCGTCTTCGGCCAGATCGCCCAGATGTATGTCGCCCCGTATTTCTTTTATGAGGTGTTCGTTTTTTTCACTGCGCATTTTGAAAATTTCACCGTGCAGATGCAAGACGTTTGAAGAGCCCGCCCGTTCATGAAGATCGTCAATGTTTTGTGTTATGATGGTGACGTCAAAATATTGTTCCAGTTCTGCCAGGCCGTAATGGGCTGTGTTGGGGCGGGCTTCGGCCACGTTTCTTCTTCTTTCATTGTAAAACTGTAGTACCAGGGCCGGATTTCTTTTCCAGGCCGTGGGGGTTGCCACTTCGGATATATCATACCCTTCCCAGAGCCCGTCGCTGTCGCGAAAGGTTTTTAATCCGCTTTCGGCGCTGATGCCGGCGCCGGAAAGAACAACTAATTTTTGTTTGGACATAACCGAATGAGTTGGCTGTAAATTTAAGCGTTGAATCAGGAATTGTAAACATTATTTTTTTTTTTTTTTGAGGGAAAAAAGATTTTCCGGGAAGTGATTCATTTCTTTCCATTACATACATCTCTTCTGAACTTCTTAATTTTAAATTCTTATCGTCAAGTCGTTGCTTTTTTTATGTTGCTGTTTATTTGCCGAATGGTTTAAAAAGTGATAAATGAAAACGCAGAGACAAATTATTATGGAAAATGAAATGTGTGCTGCCGGTGGATTTCTGCTGTTTTTGAAGGTCTGTATTTTACCCCGAAATTTTCAGTTGAATTGCAGAAGTGAAGTCTCATAAGCTATTTTGATTTTAATGCCTGCTGTGGTTACATCCATAAAAATGAAATCACATCCTTACATCCTTAAAATTTTTGCTTTGAACCGGGAAATCTGGATTTAAAATTTTCACCTCACCCCCTGCCCCCCTCTCCATTTGCCCGCAAATGGAGAGGGGGTAAACGGAATTTCCTTTGTTATAAAAAAACATTGCTTAGGGGGGTGAGGCAAAATTTCATGAATCCGGTTTGGAAAGAAACTTTTCCCAAAAAACACACCTTGAATCTTCCTCAAACCCGGAATTTTCAGTTGAATTTCAGATGTGAAGGAGCTAATGCTATTTCGGTATTAATGCCTGCTACGGATACATCTGAAAAAAATGAAATAACATCCTTACATCCTTAAAATTCTTGCTTTGAACCGAAAAATCTGAATTGAATTCCTGCCATTCGGCAATGTAATAAAAAGGGTGATTAGCGTTACGGCAGGTGAAGGGCTGCGGTGGCCGGAGGGCCTGCCGGAAATCCGGCAGGGTGCGAACGTTGCGGGGCTATGCGCTTTGGTGTGAGCACCGACAGCCCGAAGGACACCGGACAGGCGATGAACAGCGAACCTGCCCGCCGAAGGCGGGACGATGAGAGCCCCAACTAAAATTTCAATGATACAATGATTTAAAAAGTCTATTTACATTTCACAATCAACCTCACCCGTGCTCCGTCGTCGTCCAGGTGGTGAGGCCGTATTTGGTAAACTGGTAGGGATAAACCTTGCCGCCATAAGGTTGCAGCGCTTCAATGACGTTGAATTTTGTATTGCCGGGACAGTAAAAAATCATGAATCCGCCGCCGCCGGCTCCCGAAATTTTTCCGCCCGTAGCGCCGGCTTTTCGGGCTGCTTCATAAATCTCATCCAGGAATTCATTGGTAATACCTTCGGCCATTTTTCGTTTTTGTTCGTATCCGTAATTCAGAATCTCGCCGATTTTATCAATTTGTCCCCTAAGAAGGGCTTCTTTCATCATAACCGACTGCTCTTTGAGTTGATGCATGGCCTGAATGGACGGTTCCTTGTTTTCTTTTACGTTATTGCTTTGCCGGATGATAAATTCGGCCGAATCGCGACTGACGGAAGTATAATACAGCAGCAGGTTATTCTCGAGTTCATGCAGATATTGATGTTTTACACGCAACGGATTCACAATCACTTTATCATCGGCATAAAACTCCATGAAATTGATTCCGCCGAAAGTGGCGGCGTACTGGTCCTGCTTTCCGCCGGCCAGCTTGAGTTCAATGCGTTCAATGTGGTAAGCGTAGTGCGCCAGGTCGTATTCGCCGAGAGGAAGTTTGAGCATTTCGGCAAAAGCGCCCAGTATGGCTACCACCAGTGTGGAAGAAGTGCCTAATCCTGAGCCGGCCGGAACATCCACAAAGGTGGTGAGGCGTAATCCCTGAGGCTGCAAATCATAATCTCTGCGAATGGCATTAAATATACCTTTCAGTAAATCAAGTTTGCCGTTGAGAGGTAATTCCGGCATCCAGTCGTACTGCTCCGTTTCCTGCCTGTCCTGCGCCACGAGCACAATTTTTTTATCGGGCAACAGTTCAATAGTGGCTCTGGCAAACAGGGAAATGGTGGCGTTGAGAATGGCGCCGCCGAAAATATCACTATAGGGGCTCACGTCGGTTCCTCCTCCTGCCAGTCCGATTCGCAAAGGGGCTTTACTTCTGTACATCATGTGCTAAATTTAAAACGGCCTGAACCAAATGCGACCAGCTGTATTTTTGTTTCTCTTCGCGCAGCGAATCTAAAAAATAATGTTTACCGAGTTCTTTAAATTTCAAAAGGCTATCGGCAATGGATTCGGCTTCGGGTTTGCATACCAGTCCGGCCTTGCCGTGAGGCACCCTGTCGGGCAGCCCGCCCACGTCGGTTACAATCATCGGCGCTTCAAAATGATAGGCCAGCGGGGTGACGCCGCTTTGCGTAGCCCTTCGGTAAGGTTGCACCACGCCATCGGCAGCGCTGAAATAATATTTTACTTCTTCATCCGGAATGAACTGATTTTTCAGCACTACATCATCCTGCAATCCGTTACTTTGTATTTGTTCAAGATAAGGTTGAGGATTTTCATAAAACTCGCCGGCAATCAGAAATTTCATTCCGTGAATCAGATTCTTTTTTTTGAGTAAAGCAACGGCATCCAGCAACAGGTCAAGCCCTTTATAGTTCCGGATAAATCCGAAAAAAAGAAAAACGGTTTCCTTATCATTCAAGCCGAGGTATTTTCGGGCCTCCGACTGAGGTATTGTTGCGCCGAAATTGTCGTACAGCGGATGCGGAACCATAACGGCGGGCTTTTGTTTTTCAAAGCGGCGTAAATCATTCGTCACCTTTTGGCTCATGGTAATAAAACCGTCGCAGCTGTTGAGGAAATAACGGGTAAATAAGGTATCGCCCGGCCTTTTTTCATGCGGAATCACATTATCCGTTAACGCCAGAATTGCGGTGTGCCTGTTTTTACGAATACGGCGAAGGATGGTTCCTAAGGCAGGCCCGAAAAAAGGAAGCCAGTAACGCACCAGCACGATATCGGGCTTTTCATTTTTCAATCGCCTGCCCACGCTGAACCAGTTCAGCGGATTTACGGAATGAATAAGCGGACGGATTTTGATTTTTTCCGGCGGCGGCGCAGAGGTGTACTGCGAAGCGCCGGGAAATAAAAAGGAAGGATATTGCAAAGAGTAAGAAATGATGTGGCAGTCATGCCCCTCCTGTAAAAACTGCAAAGCCAGCCGGTGATTAAATGACGCCAACCCGCCCCGCAGAGGATGCCCCGGCCCTACAATATACACTTTTGCCATTTCAGAAACCTGTTTTCTTTTCTATATGATAGGCATTCCGCTGGGGCGAATTTCGGGAAATCAATTCGCCCAGAAATCCGGCCAGAAACATCTGCATACCGATAATGGTTGCGGTGAGCGCCAGATAAAATGCCGGTTTGTTGGTAAGCGAAAATTCTTTGAGTGTAAACTTTAACACAATAAGATACACGGCCATACCCAACCCCAGCAGAAAAAAAACCGTTCCCCACAACCCGAAAAAATGCATGGGGCGCTTGGAAAATTTTCCTACAAACATGATGGAAAGCAAATCCAGAAATCCGTTGATAAAACGCTGCCATCCGAATTTGGATTTTCCGTATTTGCGGGGACGATGCTCTACAACCTTCTCTCCTATTTTCCGAAACCCTGCCCACTTGGCCAGCACCGGGATGTAGCGATGCATTTCGCCATATACTTCAATGCTTTTCACCGTGCGGTTTTTGTAGGCCTTCAACCCGCAGTTAAAGTCATGCAGGTGAATACCCGACACCCGGCGGGTAACGGCATTGAAAAAACGGGAAGGGATATTTTTGGTGAGTTTATTATCGTACCGTTTCTTTTTCCATCCGCTCACCAAATCGTAACCTTCTTCCAGAATCATTTTCCGCAAAGCCGGTATTTCGTCCGGACTGTCCTGTAAATCGGCGTCCATCGTAATCACCACCTCGCCGGAAGCGGCCCGGAAACCTTCGTGCAGGGCTGCCGATTTTCCGTAGTTGCGTTGAAATTTTATGCCCTTGATGTTTGGATTTTTCTGATGCAATGCCTCAATCACGCTCCACGAATGATCCGAACTGCCGTCGTCAACAAAAATAATTTCATACCGAAGCTGATTGTCCCGCATCACCCGCTCAAGCCATTCCGCCAGTTCGGGCAACGACTCGGCTTCGTTGTATAAGGGTATAACAACCGATACATCCATATTTATTTTTTTCGCGATAAAAATAAGGCGAAAACACCCGTTACCGCAGCGCCCAGAATCAAATATCCGAAAATCGTTCCTGAAATCAGTTGAACGGGATAGCGATTTTTAAACCGCAAAGCCTGCGCTTCGGCCTCCTGCGGCAATACCTTGTTTTTTATGAGTTCTTCCTTGTAAATTCTGGCGGCTTCATCCAATAATCCCGAATTCAGTTTTATAAACACAAAATGAAATACGGTCATCACCAGGGTAACCACTATAAAGCAGCGAAACCCCCGTTGAAACAACTCGCCGAAACCGGCCGGTGAAGGATCATGCCGCAGGGAAGACAGCAGCGTCCATAATATACCGGCTCCGTAAATGCCAAATACCACATATTTCAGGCTTTGATGGCCCGAAGGAAAAAACCGCGATAAGGCCAGAAAATACGCAATCATTACGGCTGAGGTAATCAGCCCTTTCCGTGCGGGCGATAACGGATAACTTTTCATGACAAAAAGATTTACAGCAATACATACCGTTGATGATGAATAATGCCTGCCGGCTTTCCGGTAAGTTCTTTTCCGATAAACGGCGAATTCGCAGATAGCGAGCGAATATCTTCCCGCCGCAATTGCCAGCGCTCAAACGGAAGGAAAAGCGTAAGTATGGCGGGCTGATCTTCTGCAATGAGCGCTTCCGACAGCCCGAAAATTTTTCTCGGATTCAATGAAAGCATCTGCACAATTTTGTCAAGCGCCAGCCCGGGCATTGCCGTTCTTATGGCGGAAAATACAGTTTGCAGGCCTATCATACCGGGTTCGGCATGTTCAAACTCCATGGTTTTACTGTCGTAATCCTGTGGCAAATGATGAGAGGCAAAGCAATCAACCTGCCCCTCTGCAACCGCTTTCTTCAGCGCTTCCCTCTCCTCTCTGTTGCGCAACGGCGGAAATACCTTGAGGCAGGTATCGTAACCGGCCAGATCTTCATCGCAGAAAAAAAGATGAAACGGCGTAACGGAACAGGTAATATCGCAGCCGTTAGCCCGTGCTTCTTCAATAATCTGCACCGATTTTCCGAGGGTCACTCCGGAAATGTGAAGTTTGGATTCCGCATATCCGGTCAGCTTTACATCACGATAAATCATCAGTTCTTCCGACAGAGCGGGTTTGCCGGGAAGCCCCATGCGGGTAGATACGATGCCTTCGTGCATCAATCCCTGAGGCTGAAGCGACCGGTCGTCCGGAACCTGCATCAAAATTCCGTCAAAAGCCCTGATGTACTGAAGCGCTTTCAGCATCAGGCCCGATGATTGCACGGGTTGAATGCCGTCGCTGAAAGCAACGGCGCCGGAAGCTTTCATGTCGTACATTTCCGCCAGTTCTTTTCCGGCAATATTTTTGGTAACGGCGCCCAGCGGATGCAATGCGGTCGCAAAAGAAGACGATTTTTTCAGGATATATTCCACACCGGCTTTATCATCAATGGCCGGCTTTGTGTTTGGCAATACAAAAACATCCGTAAACCCTCCTGCCGCCGCGGCGGCTGCTCCGCTTTCCAGTGTTTCCTTATTTTCAAAACCCGGATCGTTGAAATGTGAAAACACATCTACCCATCCCGGCGATACATGAAGTCCCTCATAAAACACTTCTTCATCGGCCGTGCTGCGGATTTCGGCATCAATTTTTTTTATGATTCCGTTTTCAATGAAAATGTCAACAGGCTTTCCGTGAAAAGGCGACCGGGGGTCTATAATGACGGCCTGTTTAATCAGAAGGTTCATTAAAGGGCGAAGATAAAGGCTAAATGTTTTTCAAGTTGAAAAATAAAAACGTATTTTTGCCCTTCCGCAGAGGACAAGCAGGTCCTTTCCGGTATTAAAACCAAATCACTATCAGGTTCTTAAAAATATTCGGGTGGTGGCGCAGCCCGGTAGCGCACTTGCATGGGGTGCAAGTGGTCGCTGGTTCGAATCCAGTCCACCCGACCTTCGGGGGAACGCCGGGTCCCCCTTTTTTTTCGGGCAGTAGCGCAGCCCGGTAGCGCACTACGTTCGGGACGTAGGGGTCGCTGGTTCGAATCCAGTCTGCCCGACTCTTTTCCTTGCCTCGCCGGCGCCTTTCATAAGTCAGCATGAATTATACTTCACAACAAAAAAACACTTTTCAGAAGGGGAATTTCGTCATACCGGGTTCTGATTTTTTATTATGTAGCCGGCGCCTGTGCTACTATCATTTTTGGTTGAGTCGCACACTTGTACGTCCGGGAATTCTACTCAGCCATTTTCGTAAAACGTACTTCAATGCGCCACCGCAAAACGAACGAAATGTCTAGTGAAGTTTATACCTCGTTGCCCCAGCGGTATGTGGAAATTTGAAAACCTGCCAAATCAAGAATACGATCAACAACCGTATCGACCAGCTTTTCTATGGTATCGGGGCGACTGTAAAAGGAAGGATTGGCCGCACAAACAATTCCTCCGGCCAGCGTCAGGGCTTCCATGTTACGGATGTGCATCAGGTTGTAAGGCGTTTCGCGAACCACGCAAATCAGCTTTCGTCTTTCCTTTAATACCACATCAGCAGCCCTTGAAATCAGATCGTTGGAAATGCCCTGCGCAATACGGGCCAGCATGCCCATAGAACAGGGAACAATTATCATCAAATCATATTTTCCGGAACCCGAAGCAAAGGGCGCCGAAAAATCCTGAATATCATAAATTTTGAAACGCAACTTTTTCCAATCCTCATTTCCTAACTCCGTTTTCCAAACATCCTGTGCATTCCGGCTGAACACAACGGCTGCATCTTCATATTGAGCTTTTATCTGTTCCAGTTTTTCCAGCAACCGGGCAGCATAAATGGTGCCGCTGGCACCGGTAATGCCTATAACAATTTTTCTCATTTTTTATTATTTGCTTAAATGGAAGTTCAAACGTTTGCAACAACATGAAACGAATTATTTTTTAATAAGTTCAGCAACTTTTTTTAAAATATAAACAAATTGACAAATTTTTTTTAAAAATTGTTTGAAATATAATGTATGCGAATTACATTTGCACCCAAGATAAGGTTTAATGGTTAATGGTTTTTGATTAGACCCCCGACTTCTGCCGGGGGTTTTTTTATTTTACAGCTTCGCTACGGCTTTGCGGTATTTTCATTTCCCAGGTGTTTTAATATCCATTGCGTCATGAGTCTCCATAAATGCATTGTTGTATTATCGGCCTGTCCGCTGATGCCGTGATTTTTATTCGGATACACCGCAACGTCAAAATCAATATTGCTTTTAACCAGCGCCGATATCATTTGCGTGGCATTCTGAAAATGCACATTGTCATCGGCCGTACCGTGAATAATGAGATATTTTCCGCGGATGCTGTCGGTAAAATAAATGGGCGAATTTTCATCATACCCTTTCGGATTTTCTTTTGGCGTACGCATGTAGCGCTCGGTATAAATATTATCATAGAACCGCCAGCTGGTGACGGGCGCTACGGCCACCGCCGCCGAGAATACGTCATGCCCTTTGGTAATGGCCAGCGAACTCATAAAACCTCCGTAACTCCAACCCCAATGTCCTGTTTTTTCTTTATCAACATAGGCAAAACGGTGCAGCCAGCGGGCGGCATCTATCTGATCTTCTATTTCATACTTTCCCAGTTGCAGGTAGGTTTTCTTTTTAAACTCCTCGCCTCGATAGCCGGTGCCCGTATTGTCCACACTAACCACAATAAAGCCTTTCTGCGCCATCATCTGGTGCCAGGCGCTCACGGCGCCGTAACGATTGGCTACCGTTTGAGAGCCCGGCCCGCCGTAATTACAAAACAATACCGGATATTTTTTTAAAGAATCAAAACCGTAAGGTTTCAGCATCCAGGCATTCAGTGTATCGCCCCTGCGGTTGGGAATGCGCAGAAAAACCGCCCTGCCGAAACCGTATTCCGCCATTTTTGCTTTCAGTTTAGCATTATCGGTAACGGTTTTGATAAGCTGTACCGACGGCTGTTTCCGTTTATCCCATGAAATGGCATATACGGTAACGGTTTGCGGCGTGTTGATATCTGACCGGAAACTGTAAAAACGGGTAAAGTTCTTGTTCATCTCAATCCGATGCCAGTATTCGCCTTGCGTAAGCTGCCGCGTATTTCTCCCTTTCAGATCGGATACAAAAAGATTACGGTCCATCGGGCGGGGATATGCCATGGTATAATACACCAGGCCGTTTTTTTCATCAATGCCGTTGATTTCAGTTACTTCGTAATTTCCGCCACTAATCTGCAGTTTTGTTTTTCCGTCCATACCGTACAGATAAATATGACGGAACCCGTTCATTTCGCTGGTAAATAAAAAATGTTTTCCGTCTTTCAGCCAGTACCAGTCATCGTGGATTTCAATGTAATATTTATTGGTTTCACGGTATAGCAGGCGGCTTGCCCCGGTAGCGGCGTCGGTCAAAAGCAGCCTGAGCTCGTTTTGATGGCGATTCATCCAGAACACAACCAGCTTGCCGTCGTCCTGCGTCCATTTGATGCGGGGAATGTAAATATCTCCGGGCTCATACTGCGCTTTTACGGTTTTACCGGCGGTTACGTCGTAAATATGAATTTCAACTACCGAGTTATCCTCGCCGGCTTTCGGATATTTGTAGCGGTACTCTTTGTTGTATCCGTTGTCGTAATAAATCAGATTGTATTCTTTCACCCGGCTTTCGTCAAAACGATAATAAGCCAGATAGCTTCCTTTGGGGCTCCACTCGTAGGCTTTGGTAAACTCAAATTCTTCTTCATACACCCAGTCGCAGTTTCCGTTGATGATATGATTCCATTGCCCGTCGGTGGTTACGGGAGTATGCCTGCCCGAAGCTATATCATACAAGATCAGATTATTGTTTTCCACAAAGGCGATTTTTTTTCCGTCGGGAGAAAACGAAGGATGCAAAACCTTTCTGCGGGAAAGTTTTTGTAAGGTGTTATTCTTCCGATGATAGAGATATACATACGATTTGGAAGACCGGCGATAGATGGGCTCCGTTTCCTTCAGCAGCATTACGGTTCCGGAATCTGAAGGATGATAAATGATCTGATCGGCCTCGCCGAAAGGGTTTCCGTGTTCATCTTTCAGTTCTTTGAGTGAAATTTCAGGCGCTGCCTTTTCGTCTTCAAATACAACCCGAACCGGATCGCCCCGAAAAGTTCCTTTTTTGTAAATGTCTTCCAGCGTGATGAATTTGATTTGAGAAAATGCGGCCAAAGGACAAATCAGTATTATCAACAACTTTATCCGGATATTCATAAGCGTTTTTTTTATAAATGTAGGATAATGTTTTGAAATATAAGGCGCTCTGAAAAAGCTTCAGCCTGATAAATATCAGGCAGTAACCAGGGATAATTTTTTTAAACAGAAAAAAATATATGAACAAGTGGTAAAATGAAAAATTTCTTTTGCTGTTTCCGGATTCAGAAAAACAGGGGCAAAATTGAAAAAGAAAAAAATTAAAATGTCAAGCCTTCTTTCATTGCCTTTACGGCTAAGGCCGAGCGGCACTTTACGCTGAAATGTTTAAAGAGTTTTTCCCTCAGATATTCCACATGCCTAGTATACATGCAAGTTGTTTTTGCAATTTCCTTATAAGGTTTGTCAGTGCAGATATGTTTAATAAATTCAAGTTCTTCATCGGTAAGGCCGTTTTCTATTTCATGCAATTTGTTTTGCAGCGCTTTTTTCATAAGCCGTGCAGCCGTATGGTCGCTGAAATAATAACCGGTACGCTGCGTTTCTTCGATGGCTTTTTTTAATACTTGGAGTTTCTTCATTTTTATTGAGATAGCCTCTGGCGCCCAAACGAATAATCTGTAAAATCAGCTCTTCGCTGTGGTAGCCGGTCAGCACAATGACTTTGATATCGGGAAAATCATTTTTCAACGCTTTCAGCGTTTCATAGCCGTCCATTACCGGCATATTCAGATCCAGCAACACAATATCCGGCTGACGCCGGGGCCGGATGTTATCCAGTAACTCCCTGCCGTTGGCCGCCTCAAGAATCACTTTATACGAATCCCAGGTATTGATTTGTATGCTTATAGCTTGCCTGAACAAAGTATGATCTTCGGCTATGGCTATTTTGATGATTTCATTATCTGCTAATCCCATATACCAAAATTTGAAAAGTGAAAGAATAAAACAACCGATTCGAATTCATGAAAAAAATTGCGGGGGGAGGGAGTCCATAATGAAATACATTAGTTTTAGAATCTAAATATAATTGCTTTGTTGAAAAAACCACTGTAAGTTATAATAAATTAACGAGTAAGTTCAAGTCATAAGTGCAATTTTTTTAAGTAGCACTTGATTAGGAGTTAAGTAATTAAATTTTTTTACGGGTCTGTTGTTAATTTTATTTTCAATTTCTTTCACCATCTCATCGGTTACAAAATTAAGGTTTGTTTTCTTA
>JAOAGO010000022.1 GCA_026415715.1 Chitinophagaceae bacterium
GGCTAAATACTCCTCAGACACCGATAGTGAACCAGTACCGTAAGGGAAAGGTGAAAAGAACCCTGAACAAGGGAGTCAAAGAGAACCTGAAACCGTGTGCCTACAAGCGGTCGGAGTCCGCCGTACGGCGGATGACGGCGTGCCTTTTGCATAATGAGCCTACGAGTTGCTCCTCACTGGCGAGGTTAATCCGCTGCAGCGGAGAAGCCGTAGCGAAAGCGAGTCCAAACAGGGCGCATAGTCAGTGGGGGCAGACGCGAAACTTTGTGATCTATCCATGGGCAGGTTGAAGTCCCGGTAACACGGGATGGAGGACCGAACCGGTTAACGTTGAAAAGTTATCGGATGACCTGTGGATAGGGGTGAAAGGCCAATCAAACTGAGAGATAGCTCGTTCTCCCCGAAATGTTTATAGGAACAGCCTCGGATATCAGACGTCTGTCAGAGGTAGAGCTACTGATTGGGCTAGGGGGCTTCACCGCCTACCAAACCCTGACAAACTCCGAATGCTGACAGATATCTCCGGGAGTGAGGCCGTGGGCGCTAAGGTCCATGGCCGAGAGGGAAATAACCCAGAATAGCAGCTAAGGTCCCCAATCCATAGCTAAGTTGATCAAACGAGGTAGGACTTCTATAACAGCCAGGATGTTTGCTTGGAAGCAGCCATTCATTTAAAGAGTGCGTAACAGCTCACTGGTCGAGAGGTCCCGCACGGAAAATAATCGGGCATCAAGCTATGAACCGAAGCTCTATCTTCGGCTTTGCCGAAGGGTAGGGGAGCATTGAAACCTGCGCCGAAGGTGTGCGGCGACGCATGCTGGAGCGGTTTCAAAAGAAAATGTAGGCATAAGTAACGATAATTCCGGTAAAAAACCGGAACGCCGAAAGTCTAAGGGTTCCTGATCAACGTTAATCGGATCAGGGTTAGCCCGGTCCTTAGCCAAACCCGAAAGGGGTAGGTGATGGAAAGCAGGTTAATATTCCTGCGCCTGCTATACACCAAAAGTGACGAAGAATACTAGCCGCCTAAGCTGACGGAATAGCTGAGCCGAGCCTTCGGGCAAAGCGCAGCGGTGAACGTTCTTCCAAGAAAAGCGAGTATAGCAGCCGGTACCGCAAACCGACACAGGTAGACGGGATGAATATTCTAAGGCGCTCGGGTGAGCCGTGGAGAAGGAACTAGGCAAATTGACGCTGTAACTTCGGGATAAAGCGTTCCGCCTTCGGCGGACTCAGTGAAATGGTCCAACCAACTGTTTAACAAAAACACAGGGCTCTGCAAAATCGAAAGATGACGTATAGGGCCTGATACCTGCCCGGTGCCGGAAGGTTAAGGAAGGGTGTTCGTTCGCCTCGGCGAACAAAGCTCCCGACTGAAGCCCCGGTAAACGGCGGCCGTAACTATAACGGTCCTAAGGTAGCGAAATTCCTTGTCGGGTAAGTTCCGACCTGCACGAATGGTTTAATGAGTTGGACACTGTCTCCTCCACGAGCCCGGTGAAATTGTAGTATCGGTGAAGATGCCGGTTACCCGCCACGGGACGGAAAGACCCCGTGAACCTTCACTACAACTTTGCATTGACTTTGAATTACAGATGTGTAGAATAGTTGGGACGCTATGAAGCCCTGCCGCCAGGTAGGGTGGAGCGGTCGGTGAAATACCAACCTTCTTTAATTTAGAGTCTAATCCGCCTGCGGCGGAAACAGTGCATGGTGGGTAGTTTGACTGGGGTGGTCGCCTCCTAAAAAGTAACGGAGGCTCGCAAAGGTACCCTCAGTACGGTTGGTAATCGTACGTAGAGCGCATTAGTATAAGGGTGCTTGACTGTGAGGCACACAAGCCGAGCAGGTGCGAAAGCAGGCTAAAGTGATCCGGTGGTTCTGCATGGAAGGGCCATCGCTCAAAGGATAAAAGGTACTCCGGGGATAACAGGCTGATCTCCCCCAAGAGCTCATATCGACGGGGAGGTTTGGCACCTCGATGTCGGTTCGTCACATCCTGGGGCTGGAGAAGGTCCCAAGGGTTGGGCTGTTCGCCCATTAAAGTGGCACGTGAACTGGGTTCAGAACGTCGCAAGACAGTTCGGTCCCTATCTGTGGTGGGCGCAAGGAGATTGAGAGGACATGACCTTAGTACGAGAGGACCGGGTCGTACGTACCTCTGGTGTATCAGTTGTGCCGCCAGGTGCAGCGCTGAGTAGCTATGTACGGTCAGGATAAACGCTGAAAGCATCTGAGCGTGAAACCTTCCTCAAGATGAGTCTCCTTTTAAGGGCCGTAGAAGACGACTACGTTGATAGGCTACAGGTGTAAAGCTGGTAACAGCAAAGCCGAGTAGTACTAATTGCCCGTATGCTTTAAATCTTTTTTTTCACTCGTCTTACTTCCCGATATGTTCACCTTATTGATGTCAGCAACCTGAACCAGCCCGACATCAAAACGTCTTATGGTGGGTATGCCGAGGGAGTTCACCTCTTCCCATTCCGAACAGAGAAGTTAAGCCCCTCATGGCCGATGGTACTGCGAAAGCGGGAGAGTAGGTAGCTGCCATATTCTTTTAACCCTCCGTTTCCTGCGGAGGGTTTTTTATTTCTCTTCCGCACTCACCCCCGTTACCTGTTATCAAAACCGAAAAAAGATTTCAGGGGCTGTCGGCTGCAATACATACCTCAGCACCGGTTCCGGCCGCTTCAGGGTACGCTTCGCTTCCGTGCTTCGCACCCTCGCTCCGCTCGGCCTTCCGCGTCCGGCAGCCTCTTGGCTTTCACTTATCTATCGGCAGAGAATTATTATGATAAAAAAACAACTTCATTTTTTAGCTACTCCCTCACATGATTTCAACTTGAAATTGAAAATTGCAAATCAGGTATGCGATTTCCCTGATACCGCAAAATCAAATAAAACCAAAACATACTTTTTTTCTCCTGAATTCAAACTGATTTTTTCAATAATCTCATTTTGCCGTTTCCATAATATCCTCCTTGCGCACAACTCCTTCATCATCCAACACCCGAAATACCGGATAACGCATAAAGGTAGGCTCCATCCAGGGCGATAGCTGATAAATAAAATTCAGCTGGGCATATCCGTTTGCCGCAAAGGCCGTGTCTGAATTCTTTTTCTGCTCAAAAAGCCTTTGTATCTCGGGATGGCGCCTGAGAAAAGCGGCAGCGCTGTCTTCAAAAACATAAGCCGAAAAACCTTCCTTTTGCCCCAGTATGGCGTCAAAAAAATTCCAGGCAAAAAAAGAATCCTCGGCTTCCGGCTCCAGCGTTTCTGTCAGAAAACGGTTTGCCACTTGATTCATCGGAATATACCAGTCGTTTTTCCGGAAAGCAATATTCATTATGCTTTTGCTTACCCTTACATCACTGTTCAGATGATGCATTTCGTAGGGGCGGGGTAGGGTTTTATAATCTTCAATCTTATACACTTCCACCTTTATCACCGTATCGCGGGCAAGCCGGTACATCTTCACGTTGTTCAGTTGCAACAGTTCCACCACCGGCCACCAGCCCTGCGGAATGATGTATGCCCCTGGCTTTGTTACGTAATGTACAGGTTCAAACCCGTCATAAACAGTTATATTTTTTTCAAAGGGCTTTGAGCGATCGTAGTACAACATTTTTTGTCCGGTAAGCCCGCTGATTTTATATCCGGCCTCGTATCCTTTAAAGAGAAAAGTTTTAAATATTTTTTTATCCGGTTTCCAACGAATAGGAAAAGAAGCCTGCGTGCAAACTTTTTGTTTTGTGTTTTGTCGGAGTTGTTTTATTCTTTGCCGGTTTTCCGATGTGTATTCCACAAAGCATTTCATCAGGGCCAGTGTGGCGCTTACCCGTTGGGCATACGGTTTCAGCATGTGCGTTTCGGGTACAAAAGCAAACGTATGCCACAGCGCCGCAAAACCACTGGTGTACCGCGGACTATCCCAAAATTCCGTCCATCCGTTTTCCGGGCTGGTGTTGAATACATTCACATAAGGTGCCATATCCCAGCCCTTATCTTTCATTCGTCTGAAAAGGGAAGGTTCAAATTCATCTCTCAGAAATTTTCCCATATCTCCGCCAAGTTTTTGGCTTTGGGTGCTGATGAGTGTCATCACATGCTGATAGTCTGCCCCGTTGCTTACATGATGATCAACGAAGACATCGGGATCGAGCAGGTGAAAGATTTGAATCAGCGAACGGGCTTCCCGTGAATCACACTTGATCATGTCGCGGTTCAGATCCAGGTTTCTTGAATTTCCGCGAAATCCGATTTCTTCCGGTCCGTTCTGATTTACGCGGAAAAACCGGCTTCGGTTTAAGCAGCCCCCGATGTTATAGACCGGAATGATGCAAACCATCACATCTTCCGGCAACCGATACTGTCCTTTTACAAATTCTTTGGCAAAGAGCATGCTGGCGTCAATTCCGTCCGGCTCGCCGGGATGAATTCCGTTATTAAACAAAATAATACTTTTCTGTTTTCTGATGTTTTCAAAATTCAGATTTTCGGGAATCTGACGGGCTAACAGGGCCAGATGCAAAGGATATCCGGCATCGGTTTGCCCCATGGTAAAAAGTTTTACGTTTTTGCTTGCCCGGTCGGCCGTTTTCCACCAGTCAATAATTTCTGAATATGTAGCCGTTTGCGTGCCACCGGATTTTTCAAAACGAGTTTGCATGCCGGACTGTGCCGGAAGTTGTAGCCAGAGTGTTTTAAACATAAAAATCAGAAAAAGATACCTGCAACCTTTTCTTTTCATACAATGTTGTTTAAAGTTTGGCAATACATTCAGAGGCTGTCGGCCATGGGTTTCGTATCTTTGTAAATGTAAAACGTTTACAAGAATACCGAATGAGTAAAAAAGGAAAAGTGCTGGTAGCCATGAGCGGTGGTATTGACAGTACCGTCACGGCGCTTCTTTTGCATGATGAAGGCTATGAAGTTGTAGGCATTACCATGAAAACCTGGGATTATGCGCACAGTGGCGGAAGTAAAAAAGAAACCGGTTGTTGTAATCTGGATTCATTCAATGACGCCAGAAAAGCAGCCGTTGAGCACGGCTTTCCTCACTATATTTTAGATATACGGGAAGAATTCGGTGATTTTGTAATTCACAACTTTGTGGAAGAATATCTGGCCGGAAGAACGCCCAACCCCTGCATACTCTGCAACACGCATATAAAATGGAGAGCCTTGCTCAAAAGGGCAGATGCATTGAGCTGCGATTACATCGCTACGGGCCATTATGCCAGGATCCGGCTTCATGAGAACGGACGTTACGTCATCAGTAAAGGAACAGACGAAACAAAAGATCAGAGCTATGTGCTGTGGGGGCTGCAGCAGGATTTGCTGAGCCGTACGTTGCTTCCTTTGGGTACGTACAGAAAAAAAGAAATCAGGGAAATGGCCAGAGCTTATGGCTATCCTGAGCTGGCAACCAAAAGCGAAAGCTATGAGATTTGTTTTGTTCCTGATAATGATTACAGGGGATTTTTAAAAAGAAAGGTGCCAGGACTGGAACAAAAAGTAGCGGGAGGATTTTTTATTGACAAACAGGGAAATATTTTAGGAAAACACAAAGGATATCCTTTTTACACCATAGGCCAGCGAAAGGGACTGGAAATTGCCCTGGGAAAGCCAATGTATGTTACCGCCATTGATCCGGTAAATAACACCGTTACGCTCGGCACCGAAGAAGATCTGGAACAAAATGTGATGCAGGTTTCGGGAGTCAATCTGATAAAATACGAAACGATACCCGAAGGCATCGAAGCCGTTACCAAAATCCGATACAGAGATAAAGGCGCTCTTTCCCGCCTGTATCCCGAAAACGAACAAATCGTAAATGTTCATTTTGCCGAAAGGGTTAAAAGCATAGCTCCCGGACAAAGCGCTGTTTTTTACGAAGGAGATGATGTGATTGGCGGGGGTATTATCCGCAAAGGACATTTGCAGGTTTAAAACAATAACAATGAGCTTTTTACGTTTTTAACCCCGGGGAGATTTTATTCCCCGTTTTTTATTTGTATTTTTACAAAGATTATAAACCCAACCTGAAAAATCTTGAATCCGTGAAAACATTACATACATACAGGCTTTTTCTTTTTATGGTGTTGCCTGCCTTGAGCTTCAGCGTTTTTATTTCCTGTAATAAAAAAGAAACATTTTTAACCGATAAAATCACAGATTATTTACCCCTTGCTCCCGGGAAATATATAACCTATCGGGTGGATTCCATGGTATTTACCAATTTCGGTAGGAGCACTGAAATCCGAAAATATCAGGTCAGGCATCTTGTAGATGCACTGATAACGGATAATCTGGGGCGGCCGGCCTACCGCATCTTCCGTTTCATCCGCGACTCGGCCGGTACACAACCCTGGCAGGCGAACGGAACATATCTGATGATGCTTCTGAACGACAAAGCAGAAATGACAGAAGATAACCTGAGGGTTATAAAGTTACAGTTGCCCATAAAGGATAAATTTACCTGGAAAGGAAACCGTTATCTGCCCGACAATCCTTACGGCCCCCTTTATAATTTCAGTAATGATGATAATATGGCCGATTGGGATTTTTATTATGATGGCAATCCGTCATCTTTTAGTTACCGGGGAGTAAACTACAACAACGTTATTACCGTAGAACAGGCTAATGAAGTGCTCAACGTGCCCATCACCAATCCGAATGCTTATGCAGCGCTTACCCGCTGTGTGGATCGGTATGCTAAAGGAACGGGTCTTGTGTTTCGCCATTTTGAAATCTGGGAGTATCAGCCCAACCCCGGAGGTACTGCCGGGCCTTACAAAACCGGATTCGGCATCACCATGTGGATGATTGATAAAAACTGAAGTTATTCATTTTTCATGAAACTTCGCTGTTTTCATAGATTCATTTTTATTTCTTTCATATTACAACTGTATTATTACTCTGCTCAGGCGCAATTTTCAAGATATATTGTAACGCTGAAAGATAAAAACAGTACGCCCTTTTCATTCAGTAATCCTTCTGCTTTTCTTTCCGCAAAAGCCATAGAGCGAAGGGCGCGGTACGGGATTGCGTTAGACAGCACCGATTTGCCGGTAACACCGGCCTATCTGAGTCAAATCCGTAATGTACCCAACATCACCATACTGAATGTGTCTAAATGGCTGAATTCGCTAACGGTTCAGACAAACGATTTAAATGCAATAAATACAATCCGCAATTTTCCCTTTGTATTAAATGTTTCCGGAATTGCCGCCCGTCCGCTTTCAAACAGTTATCCCTCAAAGAAAAATTTTGAGAAAGAAGAATTTTTTCTTCCTGAACAAAACCGGGTCAGTCAGGTCACCAACAACTACTACAACTATGGGGCCCCGTCTTTCAATGAAATTCAACTGCATAATGGCCAATTTTTACACAACATCGGTTTGCGGGGGCAGGGAATGACCATTGCCATGCTGGATGCCGGCTATTTTAATTTTACAAACCTGAGGGCTTTTGACAGCGCCAGAGCCAACGGGCAGATCTTAAGCACATGGGATTTTGTATCACGCCACGAAAGCGTAACGGAAGATCACCCGCATGGCATGCAATGTTTGTCCACCATTTTAGCTAATATTCCGGGGCAGTTTATCGGAATGGCTCCGCAGGCAAGAGTTCATTTATTCCGCACGGAGGATGCAGCTACAGAATACCCCATTGAAGAACACAACTGGGTATGTGCCGCCGAACGGGCTGACAGCCTGGGATGTGATGTGATTTCCTCATCTCTGGGGTATAATATATTCGATAACCCCGTGTTCAATTACACATATTCTCAGATGAACGGAAACGTGGCACTATCAACAATCGGAGCCGACCTGGCGGCACGAAAAGGAATGCTGGTTTTTAACTCGGCCGGCAATGAGGGCTTTTCTTCATGGAGATATATCATTGCCCCCTCCGACGGCGATAGCGTGATTGCTGTAGGGGCCGTAAATGCAGCCGGTACGGTGGCGGGATTTTCCAGTTATGGTCCGTCATCCGACGGACAGATTAAGCCTGATGTCGTCTCAGTAGGGGCTATGGCTATCATTCAAACTACGGCAAATACAGTCGGGTATGGTAACGGAACCTCATTTTCTTGCCCCAAAATGGCCGGCTTGGCTACCTGCCTTTGGCAGGCTTTTCCGGAATTTCAACCCATGCGTATAGCCAGAGCCTTGCGGGAATCCGGCCATAAAGCAAATCAACCCGATGACAGGGTAGGTTACGGTATTCCGGATATGAAAAAAGCATTTTCCTCCCTGCTTACTGAATACGCCACATCGTCTGTATCCATTTCTCAATGTAAGGTAGCCCTTCGCTGGCGAACCAAAGATGTGAGCAGCATGAGATATGAAATAGAACGAAAAGCGCCGGGCGATACGGGATTTATACGAATTGCTTCACTTTCGGCTACTGCAGGCCAGAATTTGTCAATTAAAGATTATGAATGGACACAGGATTTGTCAGGAGGATCTTTCGGAAATTATTTGTACAGGATTAAACAGATTCTGGATACTTCTACGACGGCATACACCGAGGCGTACATAGATACCGCTATTTTACTCCTCACCCAACCCTGCCGCTCTCAAAATACAAACCGGGAAGAATTGCTGATTAAAGTATTATCAACCCCGGTAAATAGCGGTATGGCTGAAGTTTTAACGGAATCGGTATTTGCCGTAGCCAATTTACAACTTGTTGTTCTGGATGCATCGGGAAGAAAAATGATTACCGTTGCTGCTTCAAAACCCGCAGGCAGAAAAATTATCCGGATTCCGGTAAATCAATTATCATCCGGCAGTTACCTGTTGCAGGCGTTTGACGGAAACCGGAGGCTGGGAAGCACATCATTCATCAGGTTGTGACGGCCTGCGGAAGAGTGAGGCAAAAAGAGTGTCGCCTTCTTTATCATATCCGGTAAAATATTTGCTTTGAACGGGAATGAGATGGCATTCTTTGCTGAGGTAACGAATCTGAAATTCATTTTCCTCTTTAAATACCGAGCAGGTTATATACAATAAATACCCGCCCGGCCTTAAAAAAGGTACAGCGTTTGAAATGATTTTTTTCTGAAGGGTAGTGTAATGAGTTAATTTTTCGGTTGTGAAGTAGTGTATGTTTTCGGGAGTGCGGGCCCAGGTGCCGCTTCCCGTACAAGGCACGTCAGCCACAATCACATCAAACTGCGGCAAATCGGGAAGTGAATTTTCTTTCGACAGGTCGGCAATAATACATGTGTACCGGCCGATGCCGGCTTCGCGAAATCTTTTTTTCAGTTGCAAAAGTATGGAAGCCCTTACATCTGAAGCGAACAAAGAAACCGAAGGCAGAAGATCATAAGCCAGTATAGATTTTCCACCGCTTCCTGCACAGCAATCCCAAAGCGTAAATCGGGATAAGCCGGAAAACTTTTTGATATAGGAAATGAATTCGCCTGTCTGTTGAGAGCTGATATCCTGAATAACGGCCTCCCGATTTAATGCGAGGATGCTGTGCACAGGAATACTGTTTGGCAATTTCAGACAGTTGGGCAACGGCTCTTCAAAAGGGATATGGTGTTTTTTCAGTTTTTGCAAAACCTGTATATTCTTACCGGGCCGGATACGTAAAAAAAGAGCCGGTTGTTTCAGTAACGACGCAGTAAAGTATTGTCTGTTTATTTCAGCGCTCAGTAAGTTGTAATTCGGAAAAATATCCCGCCAGGCAACTTTGTGTTTTTGTAACTGAAGTTGAAATTTTTGAAACGGCTCCGGAAGTGCATCAACCGGAAAGGAGTGGCAAAGCAAAAAACTTTTGATTATTTTTTCCTCCAAACCGTCGTTCGGAAAAATGCCGGAAGCCCGGAAGTAGGAATAGCACATGGCGGCTAATGTTTTTCTATCTGTTGAACCGGCTTTTTTATATTGGCTGAAAAAACGTTTCAGGTGTGCAGAAAAAGGTTCCTTGCCGTCATACTGCTGAATAATTTGCCGGGCTATGGCCGGATGAGCCGGGTGAAGCATTGGTATGGGTTATTAAAAGGATAATCAGCGATAAATGTATTTCGCGGTAGTGGTCAGGGTCATCCCGGTTTGAGTTGTTCGTACCGTGTCCGGTTTATTGGCCATATTGTAAATGTATGTTCTTTCGGTAATTAAATTCTGGCCCGGGTTTAAGGAATTCGTTATTTCCGTGCGAATGATGTTATTGGCATTAAACCATTCTACTCTTCCGGTAATTATGGCTTCGTTTTGCAGTATGAGAGGATTTGTCTTATTGTCGAAGCTGAAGGTTTGATTTATGTTGGCGGCAGCAAAGAGGCCGGGAATATTTTCAATTTTTCGTTGCACTGAAATGATGTTTTTGCCTGTTTCATTGTAAACGTAATTTACCCTTTGTGCAACCATGGGAGGTATGGGTATGGGCATACCCGTTATCGCGATATGATGTTCTTCGCTAATAATTCTTCCGGAACTGTTGTATGCATAAACGGCGCTGTCTTTTATTGTGAGGTTTCCGAATGGAATAACAATGGAAAAAACGGATGAAGTATATCGGGATAAGGCATTGTTATAATTGTGTTTTATCAGCAGGCTGTCAACACCCGGAAAATTCAGGTTTGGCGATTTGACTACGGTTTCGGTAATAATCCCTGAATTGTTTCGGCGAATAATGAGTTCCGAAGAAATGCCGGGGCCGGTTGTTTTTTCTCTGATCAGCCGCCCGCCGGCATCATAGGTGAATTCGGTTAGGGTTGTATCATTCGCGGAGAATGATTTAATCATCATAAGACGGGAACCGGCAGCATTCCAGCCCCAGTCAATTTCTTTCTGACATCCGTACTGAAATATCACGGTAAGGCATATCAGAACAAAAAGAATTCTAACATTCATACCTTAAAATTTAAAGTTCCAGCAATATTCTGATCGGATCTTTAGCTATCAAAAGTTGTTCCGGATTTTCCAGTAATTCTTTTACCCTCACCAGAAAACTTACCGATTCGCGGCCGTCAATTATTCTGTGATCATAACTTAAGGCCACGTACATCATCGGCCTGATGACTACCTGGCCGTTGAGGGCTACGGGCCTTTCCTGAATTTTGTGCATGCCCAGGATAGCGCTTTGCGGAATATTCAGTATCGGTGTGCTCATCAGCGACCCAAACACACCGCCGTTGGTGATGGTGAAGGTTCCGCCGGTGAGTTCTTCGGCCGTAAGTTTACTCTCTCTGGCTTTGGCAGCCAGCTCGGCCACCTTTTTTTCAATTTCGGCCATGGAGAGGCTTTCCACATTCCGGATGACGGGCACGGTGAGTCCCCTGGGAGTACTCACGGCAATACTGATATCTGCATAGTCATGATACACGATTTCATCGCCGTCAATGATAGCATTTACGGCCGGCCATTCAGATAATGCAATGGCACAGGCTTTGGCAAAAAAACTCATAAAGCCAAGGCCGATACCGTGTTTTTCAGAAAATTTTTCTTTGTAGGTATTTCTGATCTGAAGTATGCGGCTCATGTCCACTTCATTAAATGTTGTGAGCATGGCCGTTGTGTTTTTTGCTTCTACCAGCCTTCGGGAAATGGTTTTACGCAGGTTGCTCATCTTTTCTCTTCGCACTTCCCGGCTGAATAACGGCTGATCGTTGAAAGGTTTTCGCCCGGGATGTTCCAGAGCAGCTAAAACATCCGTTTTCAGAATTTTGCCGGAAGGTCCGGAAGGAACCACCGTATTCGGGTCAATTTTTTTATCGGCAAGAATGGCAGCGGCAAGCGGACTGGCTTTTACGGAAATGTCTTTTTTTTCAGTTTCCGTGTTGAGTTCAGCGGTCGCTTTTTTAGTTTGTTTTTTTGTTTTTTCTTTTTTTTCGACCACCTCTTCAGAATCGGTTTGAACGGGATTTCCGTTTTCTGAAGGGGCAGAAGCCGTATCATCTATGGTTGCCAGTAAATCACCGATTTTCAGCATATCACCTTCCCGAATATCGGCTAGTTTGATAATTCCTGATTTTTCGGCGTTGACTTCAAACGTGGCTTTTTCACTTTCCAGTTCGGCTATCACTTCATCCTGATGTACGTAGTCTCCGTCTTTTTTATTCCAGCGAAGCAGCGTTACTTCATTTATGGATTCGCCTACACCGGGCACTTTCACTTCAATCATAAATATTTTTTTAAATGCTTAATGCGGTTTCAATCAGTTCGGCCTGTTCCTGCAAATGAATTTTGTAATGACCGGTGGCCGGTGAGGCTGAAGCCTGCCGGCTTACGATTCCGAAATGGAAATCTTTGAGATTCATTTGCAGATAGCAGGCAGCACCCATGTTTAAGGGCTCTTCCTGCACCCAGAACCAGGTTGCTTTTTTATATTTTTCATACACGGATTCCAGTTGTTTCACCGGAAGCGGATACAACTGCTCCAGCCGGATGATGGCAATATCATCCCGTTTGTCTTTAATTCGTTTTTCATGCAATTCAAAAAATATTTTTCCGGAGCAAAACAACACTTTTGAAATTTTTTCAGGCACCGCCAGTTCATCATCCAGAACTTCCCGGAAGCTGCCTTCGGTGAATTCATTTAAAGCAGAATATGTATCGGGATGACGAAGATAGGCTTTGGGAGAAAAATTTAAAAGGGGTTTTCTGAAGGGCCACGCCACCTGCCGGCGCAGTGCATGAAAGTAGTTGGCCGCGGTGGTGATGTTGGTTACCACCATGTTGAGTTCTGCACAGAGTTGCAAAAAACGTTCTATGCGGGCGCTGCTGTGTTCCGGCCCTTGCCCTTCGTAGCCGTGAGGCAGTAAAAGAGTTACCCCGTTCATGCGGTTCCATTTCTGCTCGCCGGCCGAAATGAACTGATCAATGATAATCTGAGCCCCGTTGGCAAAATCGCCAAACTGCGCTTCCCAGATGACCAGTGCATTGGGATTGGCCAAAGCATAACCATATTCAAATCCCAAAACAGCATATTCACTGAGCAGTGAATTATAAATTCTGAATTTGGCTTTGGCGCCGGGAATATGATTCAGCCGGTTATAGGGCTTGTTGGTTTCTTCATCTCTTAGCTCTGCGTGACGATGCGAAAATGTGCCTCTGCGCACATCCTGACCACTCATCCTGACGTCTTTTCCTTCCAGTAATAAAGAACCGAAAGCCAACAGCTCGGCAGTAGCCCAATCTACTTTATTTTCCGTTTGAAACAGACGAACTTTATCCTGCAAAATTTTTTCTACTTTACGAAGAGGCTTAAAGTCTGCCGGCCACTTCATGATGGCGTCAAATACCGTCAAAAACTGTTCTTTAGTTATTGCCGTTACGGGAGATTTTTCAAAATCTTCGGGTGTGGCTTTACGCAGTTTTTTCCATTCCAGTTCGGGTGGTTGATAGTGATAAGGGAGCGGATTTTGTTTTACTTCGTTTAATCGTTCCTGTAAGTCTTCCCAGAATTTTTTTTCCATTTCTTTTGCCAGGCTCTGGGCCTCATCATCTCCGTTTTCAAGCAGATACCTGACATATACTTCCCGGGGATTAGGATGTTTATCTATCAGGGCGTAAAGGTGCGGTTGGGTAAATTTCGGATCATCGCCTTCGTTGTGGCCATGACGTCGGTAACACACCATGTCAATAAATACATCCGAGTGAAACTCCTGTCGGTAACGGGTAGCGATTTCTACGCATTTTACTACAGCTTCGGGGTCATCGCCGTTCACATGAAATACCGGCGCCTGAATGGCGGCAGCCAGCGAAGTACAGTAGTCAGAACTTCGGGCATCATCAAAATCTGTGGTGAAACCGATTTGGTTGTTGATTACAAAATGGATGGTACCGCCTGTATAATATCCTTTCAGATAGCTCATCTGAATCAGTTCATAAACAATTCCCTGCCCGGCAATGGAAGCGTCTCCATGAATCAGTATCGGAAGAATTTTATCAAACTCGCTTTGATACATTACATCGGCTTTAGCCCGCGCAAATCCGGCAACAACGGGATTTACGGCTTCCAGATGAGAAGGGTTGGGCATGAGCTTTAGATGAATTTTTTTGTTTTCCGGGGTAACAATTTCACTGCCGAAACCCAAGTGATATTTCACATCGCCGCTGCCCATGGTTTGATCCATCTTGCTGACGCCTTCAAATTCGCTGAAGATTTGTTCATATGTTTTGCCGAGAATGTTAGCCAGAACATTCAATCGTCCCCGGTGCGCCATGCCGATAACCACCTCATGTACATCATTTTGCGCAGCCGTGTTAATGATGGCGTCCAAAGCCGGTATGGTGGTTTCGCCTCCTTCCAGCGAAAATCGTTTCTGGCCTACGTATTTTGTATGCAGAAATTTCTCAAAGATGACTCCCTGATTCAATTTTTCAAGAATTCTTCGCCTTTTTTCCAGGGGCAAGGGCTCCTGCATGGTTTGTTCTATGGCATGGGTAAGCCAATCAATTTTTTTCTGGTCGCTGATGTATTTGAATTCAATGCCTACGTGATGAGCGTAGCATTTTTCCAGAAAGGTCAGAATATTTCGCAGCGTGGTTTTGCCAAGACCGATCATGTGTCCGGTCAGAAATTCAGAGTCCAGGTCATTTTCGGAAAAACCGAAAAAAGATAATTCCAGATTTGCACCCCGATCTTTTCGTTTTCGTATGGGATTTGTTTTGGCAATGAGATGTCCTTTATTGCGATATCCCAGAATTAAGCGATATACATTCAGTTCTTTTTTTAACTGGTCAAACGTCAGTTCATCGCTTGTCCTTTCACTCAGGTGTTCCGTGACTTTTGGCACTTCGGCAGTGCCGGCGGGCTTTCCGTTTTGTAAGGCATAGTTTATGGCAAAATCAAAACCTTCAAAAAATTTCTTCAGGTCAGGATCAACGCTGTCGGGATTTTGCAGATAATCTTTGTACAAACTTTCAATATACGCAGGGGATGAACCGGTTATATACGAAAAATCCTTCATGAAAATCAATTATCAGGGAGATGGTAAGCCGTGTGCAAATATCGTTCAAATTGAATAAAATCTTTATTAAAAAACGTAAAAATCGCCCCATAGTTGGGCCAATAGATTTGATTTTACTTTTTTTACCCTGATATTAAACGTTTCTTTTTTTAAATTTTTTGACAATTCAGTCAGAATGGCTTACCTTTGCAAACTCAAAAATTTAGAATGGCTAATCATAAAGCAACCAAAAAAGATACCCGACAGTCTGCCCGAAGGAGGGAGCGCAACCGGTATTATGCCAAAACAACCCGGAATGCCATCAGAGACCTGAAAAATATGAGCGGTAAGGAAATGGCAGAAAAACTTCCTGAGGTAGTATCTATGATAGATAAGTTGTGTAAACGCGGGGTAATTCATAAAAATAAAGCATCCAACCTCAAATCAAAGCTGGCCAGGAAGGTTAAAGCGGCTAACGGCATAATGTAAAAATCTTTTAAACGGGTTATTTTAACAGGCCTGAATATCACATTCAGGCTTTTGTTTTTTATTTTACCTTGCCTTTTAACGAAGAAAAATTTTCTTATGCGTAAGGTTTATTTATTCTTTTCAGTACTATTTATAATTTGTCATATTTCGAATGCTCAGCATCCGGAATATTATCTTCCCAGGCAGGTCAATTACAATCCGTCAGTTCCCCGGCCCAAAGATGTGATATTTCATGAGGTAGGTGAATGGCATGTGACGCATGACCGGCTGGTTCAATATATGAAGGCGCTTGCCGCCGCCGTTCCCTCACGGATAAAATTGGAGAATATTGGTTTCACGTATGAAGGGAGGCCGCAAATTCTGTTAATCATCACATCCCCGTCAAATCATAGCCGGCTTGAGGAAATCAGGCAGGAGCATTTACAGCTTTGTGACCCGGAACGTTCTTCTGCCTTAAATATTGAAAATATGCCTGTAGTGGTTTGGATTGGCAATTCCATTCATGGCAATGAATCAAGCGGTTCAAATGCGGCCTTGCTTACCGCGTATCATCTTGCCGCTGCCCAGGGGCCGGATATAGAAGATTTGCTTCAGAAAACCGTTATAATTTTGGATCCTTGCTTTAATCCTGATGGTTTACAGCGATTTTCCACATGGGTGAATCAACATAAAAGCAAAACGCCGGTCAGCGATCCGAATCACCGGGAATTTCAGGAAGTATGGCCCGGCGGCCGATTTAATCATTACTGGTTTGACCTGAACCGTGACTGGTTACCTGCCGTTCATACAGAAACCCGGAATCGCCTGATCTGGTATCACCGATGGAAGCCCAATGTGCTTACAGATCATCATGAACAATCTTCCAATGCCACATTTTTTTTCCAGCCGGGAGTTCCATCCCGTGTGCATCCGCTCACCTCTGAAAAAAACCAGGAGCTCACGGCACGTTTAGCCCGTTTTCATGCCCGCTATCTTGACAGTATCGGCACCTATTATTTTACCAAAGAAAATTATGATGATTTTTACTACGGCAAAGGATCAACGTATCCCGATATCAACGGGGGTGTCGGCATTTTGTTTGAACAGGCCAGTTCGAGAGGACATGTGCAACAAACCACTAACGGATTGTTGAGTTTTCCCTACACCATACGAAATCAGTTTGTCACTTCTTTATCTACGCTGGAAGGAGCAAGAGCGTTGAGAAAAGAGCTTCTCGAATGGCAGAGAACGTTCTATAAAAAATCAGTTCAAACACAGCCATCCGCACCGGCCGGTTATGTATTTGGTGATCCAAACGATGAGACAAAGACCAGAATGTTTGTGAATTTACTACTTCGCCACCAAATTGAGGTGAAGGAACTTCCTGAAAACCGAACGGATCCGGACTGGCCTAAAGGAAAAGCCTATTTTGTTTCCCTTCAGCAACCACAGCGTGTACTGATTCAGGCTATTTTTGAAAACGTTCCGGAATACAGGGATAGTTTGTTTTATGACATCACGGCATGGAATTTACCTTTAGCATACGGCCTTTCATATAAACCGGTTGTAGCTTCCCGTATTCCCGCTACAGCGCGAACAGTGAGTGAAATGGCTGAAAAGGAAGGAAAGTTTTATGGCGCTCAGTCGGAATACGGTTATTTAATTAGCTGGAACGATTATTATGCACCGGCCGCCTTGTATTATTTACTCAATCAAGGTTTGTTGGTAAAAGTTTCTACCCGGCCATTTGAAACACAAACTACGGAAGGAATTTTACAATTCAACCCGGGTACTTTGTTGATTCCCGTAACTATGCAAACTACCGGTTCTGATGAAATTTACCGGTTATTGAATAATGCCGTAAAACTTTTTGGAGTTAAAATTTACAGTTTGAGCGGCGGGTCGGCCGTATCGGGAACCGATTTAGGGAGCAGTCGTTTTGTTACGGTTACCCGACCCACAGTGGCCTTGTTAGCAGGTGCCGGCATAAACCCAACCGATGCGGGTGAGATATGGTTTTTGTTAGATCAGCATATGCAAATTCCCTGCACCCTTCTTGAGCCTTCGGTGTTTAACCGGACCGATATCAGCAAATACAATACATTGATTTTACCGGGAGGAAACTACAATGAGCTCAACAAAGACAAACTGAAAACATGGATTCAAAACGGCGGTACACTGATTGCATTGGAAGAAGCGGTAAACTGGGTTGCACAGAATGGAATCAGCGACATAAAATTCAAAAAACCAAAACCGGCGGTAGATAGTACTACGGTTTTATCTTATGCAGAACGGGAAAACATAGAAGGTGCACAGCAAATGAACGGTGCCATACTGGAAGCAGAAACCGATTTAACTCATCCGCTGGCTTTCGGATATCACAAAAAAACCGTTAGTTTGTTTAAAGCGAATAAAATATTTCCTGAAAAAAGCAAAAATCCTTACGCCAATCCCTTCCGTTACGGGGTAAAGCCCCTGCAAAGCGGATGGGTAAGCAAGGAAAATCTGGAAGCCATCCGAAACACTGCTGCAGTAATTGTTAGCGCTGTAGGATCGGGCCGTGTTATCCATATTTCAGATAATCCTAACTTCAGAGGGTTTTGGCTCGGGGGAACCAAATTATTTATGAATGCGGTTTTGCTGAGCCGTGTCATTGAAGCGGCCAGCGCCAGAACAGAGGAATGATTTATCTGAAAGAAAACCATCCGGCAAGTGTGATTCAGAATTTCAACTTAACTTGCCATGTTTGTAAAACTTAAAATTAAACTACTATGATTAAAATGCAGGTAATCGGCAATCTTGGCCGGGATTGTGTCGTAAATCCAGTAGGCGGTAAAAATGTAATTAATTTTTCGGTAGCCCATACTGAAAAATACAAAGACCATCAGGGAAATATGCAGGAAAAAACTACGTGGGTGGAGTGTTCTTACTGGGTTGACAAAACGGGTATTTCACAATATCTAACAAAAGGGAAACAGGTATATGTAGAAGGAATACCCGATGTGAGAACTTATCAGAAAAACGACGGTACAACCGGAGTATCCCTGACGCTCAGGGTGCGGGATATCAGATTACTGGGAGGAAGAGGGGATCAACCTTTAAGTGAAAGCCCTGCGCAGGAACCGGTTGCAGCATCCGTGTCTTCCCCCGTTTCAGACAAAAGTGATATTCAGGAATTTGCTGACGATCTGCCTTTCTGAATTTGAGGCATAGGAGATATACTTTGTAGAAACAGCCTGCTTTCGGGGATATTAATGTACCGTTTTTTAAAATGTTACAGAAAATTTCCGGCCTGTTTTCGTAAATAATGCATGATGCATTCAGGTCAGGCCGGCTGGTAAATTTTATATTCTGTATTTTCAGAAAAGAGACATGAACACAGAGCAGCTTTATTTGCTCTACAAAGAACACCCTTCGGTATGTATTGATTCCAGAAAGGTACAGCCCGGCGACCTTTTTTTTGCTTTACGCGGCGAACGGGCAGATGGAAATACATTTGCCGGGCAGGCCCTGGAAGCCGGCGCCGCCGCTGCAGTGATTGATCATCCGGATTATCACATTCCGGGAAAAACCATATTAGTTGAAAATACGCTGAAGGCGCTTCAGGATTTAGCAACCTGTCACAGAAAACAATTTTCCATTCCTTTTCTGGCCATAGGGGGAAGCAATGGTAAAACCACGACAAAAGAATTAATTCATGCCGTGCTTTCCACTCAATTCAAAACCTACACAACACCGGGAAATTTGAACAATCATATTGGCATTCCGCTCACGCTGCTCCGAATCCGAGACGACGCCGAAATGGCAGTTGTAGAAATGGGAGCCAATCATCTGAATGAGATTACATTTTATTGCAGCATGGCGCAGCCTACTCACGGCCTGATCACGAACTGCGGCAAAGATCATCTGGAAGGATTTGGCAGCGAAGAAGGCGTAAAAAAAGCTAACGGAGAATTGTTTGATTATTTAAAGACTCACCAGGGTGTTGCCTTTGTGATGAACGATTATGATTATCTTGTTCAGATGAGCCGGGGAATTGAATCGGTGTTTTCTTATGGCACGAAAGAAGCTGATATTGTTGGCAAAGTTTCGGAAAGCGACTTGTTTTTACATGTGGAAATAGAAAAAGGGGGTGAAATAAAAAAAATTCAGACCAGACTCATCGGAGAATTTAATTTGCCGAATGTGTTGGCTGCTGTGGCCGTGGGCAAATATTTTCGGATAACTGATGAAAACATAAAAAATGCTATTGAAGGATATACACCTGCCAACAACCGCTCGCAACTGGTAATACGGGGGTCCAACACTTTCATTCTGGATGCCTACAATGCAAATCCTTCCAGTATGAAAGAGGCCATTGAAAGTTTTGCCCGTATGAAAGCTTCCAGAAAAGTGGTTATGCTGGGCGCTATGGCCGAACTCGGCGATTACAGCATAGCAGAACATCAGCAAATTGTGAATTTATTGCAGCAATATACATGGGATGCGGTAGTATTGGTGGGGGGCGATTTTTCCAAAACCACACATCCTTTTTTATACTTTGATACAGCACAGGAAGCCAGAAAATGGCTCAATGAAAAAAAACCGGAAAATGCTTTTATTTTGTTAAAAGGAAGTCGTACCGCTGCGATGGAAACTGTACTTACGGAAGAATAAAAGCCGCAATTATGAACTGGAAAGAAAAATTTCCGCACTTTGAACCCGAATTGACGGAACTTATAGAAAGAGAAGGGGTATTTAAAACATTCAGAGCAGGAGATATCATCATGCGGACAGGCCAGTATATCAAGTCTACCGTACTGGTGCTGGAAGGACGGATAAAAATTTACAGGGAAAATCCCGACGGGGGAGAATTTCTGATGTATTATCTGGGCCCGGGTCAGGCTTGTGCCGTTTCTATGATTTGCGCCATACAATCGGCCACCAGCGAGGTTATGGCCAAGGCAGAAGAAGAAACGGAAGTGCTGATGATTCCTGTGCATCTGATGGACGATCTGATGAAGGAATATAAAAGCTGGCATCAGTTTGTCATTCAAACCTACAGAAGCCGATTTGACGAATTATTGTCTGTTATAGATAATATTGCGTTTCACAATATGGATGAGCGGCTTGAGTTTTATCTGAAACGTCACGTTTCAGTATCCGGAAAAAAAACTATACAGGTTTCACATCAGCAGATAGCGGATGATTTAAACAGTTCCCGTGAAGTGATATCCCGATTGCTCAAAAAAATGGAACAACAAAATAAAGTGAAATTGCATCGTAACATGATAGAATGGACCGAAGCGTAACCCTGTGATTTGAGTCACTGTAAACCCGCTGCAAGCAGCCTAATCTTGCAGAAAATTTTCCAACATGGAAATCCTGGGCTATGCAGCATCATTGCTGATTGGTATTTCTTTAGGCTTGATTGGCGGCGGAGGTTCCATTCTTACAGTTCCCGTATTGGTTTATCTTTTCCGTGTTGATCCTGTTTTAGCTACGGCATATTCGTTATTTATCGTAGGTGCTACCAGTCTGGTAGGCGCTTATCCCAAATACAAGTCGGGCGAACTGGATATCAGAACGGCCGTCATTTTTGGTATTCCCTCAATTGCAGCGGTTTTTGCTACCAGAAAGTTTATTATACCGGCTCTGCCGCAAAAGTTATTAACAATTGGCGGATTTACACTTACCAAGCCTCTCTTTCTGATGATTTTGTTTGCCGTGCTCATGATATCGGCATCCTACTCTATGATAAAGAATAATGGCTTATCCGGCGATGAGGAAACCCCAGAACGAAGATTTAATTACCCTTTGATATTTCTGGAAGGCATTGTGGTAGGGGTGTTAACAGGTTTGGTAGGCGCCGGCGGGGGGTTTCTCATCATTCCGGCATTGGTATTGTTAAGTAAGCTGCCAATGAAGCAGGCAGTCGGAACTTCGTTGTTAATTATTGCAGCCAAATCGCTGATAGGTTTTATTGGCGACCTTTCATCGCAAAAAATGGATTGGCCATTATTACTTTCTATCACGGCACTTGCTATTGCAGGCATATTTTTGGGAAATCATCTTAGTAAAAAAATATCCTCCGGAAGACTGAAAAAGGTTTTTGGTTGGTTTGTATTGGTAATGGGGATTTATATTTTAATAAAGGAAATCTTTTTTTCAGGAAACTTAAATCATTAATTTTTGTGATGAACGTCACCGTAACGGAAGCAAATTCTTGTGAACTTTGAATATCTAAATATTTCATCATTTAAAAATAAATAACTATGTATTTTCAGCACATTTACGACAAAACATTAGCACAGGCAAGTTATTTTATTGGTTGTCAGGCAGCCGGCGTAGCCGCCGTTATTGATCCGCAAAGAGACGTGGATATTTACCTGGAAATTGCCCGGCAAAACAAAATGAAAATTACACACATATTTGAAACACATATTCATGCCGATTTTCTGACCGGTTCAAGAGAACTGGCTGCTTTAACAGGCGCCGAATTGTACCTCTCCGATGAAGGAGGGCCGGACTGGCAATATGAATTTCCACACCATGGACTCAAAGATGGTGATATTGTAAAAGTAGGGAACCTCAAGATTGAAGTCATGCATACCCCGGGTCATACTCCGGAAAGTATTAGTTTTTTACTTACCGATCTTCCGGCGAGTGAAGAACCGGTTATGATTTTTACCGGCGATTTCGTTTTTGTCGGAGACATCGGACGTCCCGATTTGCTGGAAAAGGCCGCCGGTTTTAAAGGAACCCAAGATGCCGGAGCAAGACAAATGTTTAAATCCATACAGCGATTTGCCCAATTACCGGATCATATTCAGGTATGGCCGGGACATGGCGCCGGTTCAGCCTGCGGGAAAGCTTTGGGAGCTGTGCCCAGCTCTACCGTAGGGTATGAAAAAAAGAGAAACTGGGCATTTAAATACCTGAATGATGAAGAAGGATTTGTAAAATATCTCCTGACCGACCAACCCGAACCGCCTAAGTATTTTGCCATGATGAAGAAGCTGAACAAAGTAAATCGTCCGCTTCTTACTGAAGTTCCTAAATTAAAAAAAATATCACTGGCCGAGCTCAAGGAAGCTTTGCAAAAAAATTATCCAGTAGTTGATACAAGAAATAAAGCAGAGTATTCAAAAGGATATATTCCCGGAACACTCAACATTCAGGGTAATAACTCATTTGCCACATGGTGCGGTTGGTTTCTGGACTATCAAACACCCTTTGTACTTATAGCCGATGAGTCGCAACTTGAAGATCTGACCCGAAAACTGATGCGCATCGGATTGGATAATATTTACGGATATTTCCCGGTTTCTTCCCTTACGGAATGGGAAACTAAAGGCGGAAAACTGGAAAAAGTAAATCTTCTGACCATAGAAGAATTCAAATCGTTGCACGATAAAAATAACATTCAGGTTGTGGATTTGCGTGGTGAAGTGGAATACAAAAGCGGTCACCTGAAAGGCGCCGATCATATTTTTGTAGGTACTCTCCCGGAAAATCTTTCAAAAATCAATAAGGATAAAAAAGTAGTTGTTCATTGTCAGGGAGGCGACAGGGCCGCCATTGGATATTCCATACTGGCAAAAAATGGTTTTTCCAACATTTACAATTTTTCCGGGGGTATCAATGAGTGGATAAGTCAGGGATATTCACTTGAATCCTGATTCTCTAAACATTTTAATGACTTATTAAAACTTTTTAATTATGAAAACTCTTAAAGAAATAGTAAAAGATGCTTCGGCTACTATAGTGGATGTAAGAAGCACCTGGGAATATGCCTCAGATCATATTCCCGGGGCCCTTAATATTCCGCTGGAGGAAATCAGTTATCGTCTGGCCGAGTTCAGGCAAATGAAAAAACCGGTGGTTTTGTATTGTCGTAGCGGAAATCGCAGTGGCATGGCCATGAGTATTCTCAGGCAGAATGGTTTGACTGAGGTTTACAATGGCGGAGGAATTGAAGATATGCGATATTTATTAAATTAAAACAACAGATCATTTCATGTTTAAATTTCTGGAAAAACTGCTGGGTAAAACATCCGTAAATTACCGGCAGCTCCTCCGTCAAGGAGCAATAATTATAGATGTACGTACGCCGGCAGAGTACAGGGAAGGACATATAAAAGAATCAATCAATATTCCTTTAGATACGATTCGCAGTAAAGTTCAAGAAATAAAAAGCAAAAACAAGCCTGTGATTACGGTTTGTCGAAGCGGAAACCGAAGCGCGGTGGCAAAAAGTATTTTGAAATCAGCCGGAATAGAGGCATACAACGGAGGCGGTTGGCAATCATTACTGGCAAAACTAAATGGATAAATGAGGAAAGTTAACTCACTCGATTCCTCCAATTTATTTTCACGAGCCGGTAGGAGGTTCATGGTTATGCATTTTTCTTTACTGTTAATGCTACTGTGGTGTTGCGGGCAAACCAAACAATTGCCCGGCAGTATCGATGCTGCACAGTTCAAAGAGATGTTGAAAAAGAATAACGTTGTACTGATTGACGTACGTACACCAGAGGAATTTTCACAGGGTCATATTCCCGGAGCCCGTATGATTGACTATCTCCAAACGGAAACATTCCGTAAAGAGTTAAACCGTTTGGACAAAAACAAAACGTATCTGTTGTATTGCCGCAGCGGAAACCGAAGTAAACAGGCGATGCAGGAAATGATACAATCAGGTTTTAAAAATGTTTATGAACTGAAAGGAGGTATTAAATCCTGGCCGGGCGAATTGGTAAAATAGAAACATCATGAAAAAGATAATTCTTCTTTTATTGACGTTAACGGTTGTTCTGGGTGGGCAGGCCCAGAAACCAACAAACAGAAAAAAAACATATAAAATTATTTTTCAACTGAACTCTCCTGATACTCTGGCATGGAAAGGATTAATAAATAATTTGAAAAATCTGAAAGCCGGATGGGGCGACAGCGTTATGATGGCAGTTGTGGCTCACGGCCCGGGCCTGGATTTTCTCGTAAAAGACAAAACCACTCAGTACGAACGAATTGTTTTTTTTAAAAATCAGGGGGTAGAATTTATAGCCTGTGAGAATACGATGACTGAGCGAAATATTCCGAAAGAAAAAATTATGCCCGAAGCCTCTTTCGTAAAAATGGGTATTGCCGAAATTGTACGACGTCAGGAAAACGGGTGGACATATATAAAAGCCGGATTTTAACCGGTATCATCTTCTTTGCACTTACATAGCCATTTAAAAATTAGAGAACAGTACTTATTGTATGAACAAAATACTGATTACTATACTTTATACATTCATCTCTTTTACGTTCGTTTTTTCGCAGCATCAGGAGTTGAATGAAAAACCGGCCATTTGGAAATCCAAAGATCACGAAGCAGACAGCAACTCCCTCTTATCTGCTTTTAAAAAAGGGGTTGTCAGCGGACATTTCCGTTACTTTTTCATGGCCACAGACAATACATCCGGCCTTTCCGATTATTATGCCAACGCCTTTGGCGGGGGAATCAAATATGAAACAGCACCCTTCAAACATTTTCAACTGGGGGTAAGCGGTTTTTTTATTTACAATATTGGCTCTTCCCCGTTGCACCGACCGGACCCACATACACAACAAATGAATCGTTACGAAATCGGACTTTTTGATATCCAGGATCCTCTGAATAAAAATGATATAGACCGGCTGGAAGAGTTTTACTTACGCTACATTCATCGTAATGTAAATATTACTTTCGGAAAACAACTCATAAATACACCTTTTATAAATCTTCAGGACGGTAGAATGAGGCCAACAGAAGTAGAAGGATTGTGGATAGAGTACACAGATTCTCAAAAAATAAGTGCTCATGCCGGTTATATATATAGAATCTCTCCCCGAAGTACTGTAAAGTGGTTCAGCGTGGCCGAATCAATCGGTATTTATCCTTCCGGCGTAAATCCGGATGGCACTCGTTCCGGATATCCGGGTAATCTGAACAGCAAAGGAATTTTTCTGGCCAATTTCTCCTTTCCGGTTTCAAAAAACTGGCGGATTCAGTTTTGGAATCAGTTTACCGAAAATATTTTTAACAGTGCATTTCTGGGATTACAGTTTGATAAAAATTTAGCTAAGCAAACTAAGTTCAGGTTTGAAGCGCAAGCTATACGGCAGGATGCAGTGAAAGACGGAGGCAATAAGGATGCTTCCAAAACTTATTTTGAAAAAAATGGAAAGGCCTTCACATTTGGTTTTAAAACCGGACTGCTTCAAAACAAGTCGGAATATTCATTCAGTTACAACCGAATCACAAAAGCCGGCCGCTATCTGATGCCCAGAGAGTGGGGAAGAGACCCTTTCTTTACCTTTATGCCAAGAGAACGTAATGAAGGCTTAGCCGATGTACATGCAGTGGTTGTGGCAGGCAAACGAAAATTTTTAAAATCCGGATTCACCGCTTCTCTGGCTTATGGGGGATTTGACCTGCCGCAGGCTGCCGATTTCAGGAAAAACAAATACGGTATGCCCTCCTACCATCAGTTGAATATTGATCTGCAACATAAATTCAAAGGATTTTTAAAAGGATTGGAGGCACAGTTTCTTTATGTTTATAAAAGAAATACCGAAAAAAATGTCGCTGAAAAATATTTGTTCAATAAGGCCGATATGAGCTTATGGAATGTGGTGTTTAATTACCGGTTTTAACCGGCAATGTGATTTCAGTCACATTTCGGTTTTGGATGTTTCCTGAGTTTTAAATTTTATTTCCGGAAACTAAAGAGAATGATGCAAAACGCGGTATTAAACAGTAAACAACCCACACGAAGAAATTTTCTGAAAAAAGTATCATTGGCCGGAGTGGCCATAACTCTCGGAAAAAACACAGCTTTGACACAATCGGACACAAAAGAAGAAGGTCGTACCGAAGAAGTATCCGGTTCAGGTCATATTACTATTCTTTACACAGCCGATATTCATGCACAATTGAATACGCATGATGAATTTTTTTGGGAAAACGGAAAGCCGGTTTATAAAAAAAGAGGGGGATTGGCAGTATTGAAAACCATGATTGATTTTTACCGGAAACAAAACCCCAAAGGGACATTATTAATAGATGGAGGTGATTTTTTTCACGGAAGCGCAGTGGCCTCGCTTACGGAAGGCGAAGCCCTTATACCAGTGATGAACGCCTTTGAATATGACCTGATTCTTCCGGGAAACTGGGAGGTGGTTTACAAAAAGAAAAAAATGCTGCATGATATGGGGCATACAACAGCCGCCAAAATCTGCGCCAACATGTGGCATAAAAGTAATGATGAAAATAACGGCGAGTTGATTTTTCCTCCTTACTGGGTAAAATATATTGCCGGAATTAAAGCCGGGTTTATCGGTTATACTGACCATTTGATTCCCAAAAGGCAATCGCCGGCATACAGTGAGGGGATACGTTTTGAACATGCTACCTACAATGTGGCAAAATACATTCGTTTTTTGCGCGAAGTAGAAGGTTGTCATTTAGTATGCTTGGTAACCCATATGGGTTTAGCCCAGCAGGTAGCCCTGGGTAACAGTCCGGAAGTACAAGGGGTAGATTTTATTCTGGGGGCTGATACACATGAAAGGGTAAGAACCCCTATAGAATGCAAGTATGCCAAAGTGATTGAATGCGGAGCTTTCGGGTCCTTTTTAGGAAAGCTGGATATTTATATGCAAAACGGAAGGATAAAGCATTATCGCTATGAATTGCTGGATGTAGATCCAAAGCGATATCCTCCGGATAAAACCATACAGGCGCTCATTGATAACATACAGACACCTTTCAAAAAGCAACTTTCGCGGGTTATTGGCACTACTACTACGCCGCTGGTACGTTATTTTGTTTTGGAAACTCCCATGGACAATTTAATTACGGATGCCATAAAATGGAAATTTAAACCGGATATTGCCTTAAGCAACGGGTTTCGTTTTTGTCAGCCATTAGCCATTCCACCCGGAAAATCCAAAGCAGAAATTACAAAAGAATTTTTGTGGAATATGTTGCCGGTGGACAGCGAAGTAAAAAGAGGAGTCGTTACCGGCGCCCAGCTTTGGGACTGGCTTGAGAAAGAGCTTCAAAATGCCTTCGCCAAAGACCCTTCCAAACGACTGGGCGGCTGGTTTGTGAGATACTCCGGGATGCAGGTAAATTTTACAATTGGAAATGAATTTGGCAAACGGGTGAACTGGGTGAAAGTGAATGGAGAACCCCTGGATTTGAAAAAAGAATATACTATTGTAGCCTGTGAACGGGAAGGCGATCCTGATGATACATTATGCCGTATGGAAAAAATAAAATATCCGCAAAAATTAGGAATGCTGATGCATGATGTAATTGAGGAATATCTGGCCGTACACTCTCCCGTTTCTCCTCGTCAGGAACAAAGAGCTATAGCCACTGATCAACCAATGACTTTATTAACCCAACTTCAAGGCACAACCTATGAATTCAGATAAAAAATTTAATTTTTTGTACACTGTGAAATCAAACTGGCCCCTGGTTTTGATTTCAGGAGCTACCGCATTAATGCTAGGTAGTGAAATAGTTGGTGCAGTAAAGAAAGACAGCCCTAAGGAAGAGATTTCAAAGGATTCGGTAAATTTATGGAACCCACCCAGCTTATTCACAGATACAGAATTAAAAGGGGAAGAAAGGGAACTAGTCATTTATGGAGAAGATCTTATTGCCAATACGGCTAAATATTTAGGGCCTAAGGGCTCGGTAGCTCAGATTTCAAATGGTATGAACTGCCAAAACTGTCATCTGAACGCCGGGAAAAAAAACTGGGGAAACAACTACAGTGCGGTTTATTCAACTTATCCGAAATACAGAGACCGAAGCGGTACAATTGAAAGTATCTATAAAAGAGTTAGCGATTGTTTTGAAAGAAGCCTGAACGGCAAGGCGCCGGACAGCAACAGCCGTGAATATCAGGCAATTTATGCCTATATAAAATGGCTTGGGAAAGATGTAAAAAAAGGAGAAAAACCTCACGGAAGCGGAATTCCCAAAATACCTTTTCTTGACAGAGCAGCAGACCCCGCAAAGGGAAAAGTAGTTTACGAAAAATATTGTCAGTCTTGTCATGGAGCTAACGGAGAAGGAGTGCCCGACGGCAACGGAATAGGATATGTTTATCCGCCATTGTGGGGTCCGAATAGTTATAATGACGGTGCCGGACTATTCAGGCTAAGTTTTTTTGCCGGTTATGTAAAAAGCAACATGCCCCAAAATCAGGCAACCCACGAAAATCCGGTGCTAACCACCGAAGAGGCATGGGATGTTGCCGCTTATGTGAACAGCCAGCCTCGCCCCAAAAAAGATTTGAGCAAAGACTGGCCCGACATTTCCAAAAAACCTTTTGATCATCCTTACGGGCCTTATACCGACGGTTTTACTGAAAAACAACACAAATACGGACCTTTCAAACCCATCATAGAAAAAAGGGAAGCAATGGCTAAAGCGGGTAACAAAGCAATGTGACAGGAATCACGTTTTTAAATTACTTCATTGATACAATTTTGTAACAGAAATTAAAAACCAACAATATGGAATTTTTACAAAAACCCTGGCCTTGGTATATTGCCGGCCCTCTGATTGGTTTAACCGTGCCGGTTTTATTATTGCTTGGAAATAAATCTTTCGGCATTTCGTCATCTTTACGACATGTATGCGCTGCTTGCATGCCTTCGAACATTCCTTTTTTTAAGTATGATTGGAAAAAGGAGGCGTGGAATTTGTTTTTTGTCGGGGGAATTTTTATCGGCGGTGTGATTGCTGGATTGTTTTTCCATCATTCCGGCCCGATTCAGCTAAATCCCAGGCTTACCGAAGAATTAGCCGGTTATGGTATAACTCAATATGAGGGTTTGGTACCATCCCAGATTTTTTCGTGGAGCCAATTATTAACTCCCCGGGGACTAATCATGATGGTTCTCGGCGGATTTTTAGTAGGATTCGGCACCCGATACGCCGGAGGCTGTACTTCCGGGCATGCCATAATGGGATTAAGCAATTTGCAATGGCCTTCGCTTGTGGCGACCTGCTGTTTTATGGCCGGCGGTTTTTTAATGGCTAATCTGATATTACCACTGATTTTAAAACTTTAAACATCATTTAAAATAATTTCTAAAATGGAAACACTAAACACTTCTTCTGCAACATCACCTGTTGTTCTTGAGCATGATACGGATTTTGAAGTGCGTTCGGAAAATGCCATGTGTGTAAACTATTCCAAACTGGACAAACCCATTACTTCGCTTTTAAAATATGCCGTAGCCGGCATGGTATTTGGGATTGTTCTGGTGAAAGCAGAAGTGATTTCATGGTATCGTATTCAGGAAATGTTCCGGTTACAAAGTTTTCATATGTATGGTCTCATCGGTTCGGCAGTAGCGGTAGGAATGCTCAGCGTTTGGTTGATTAAAAAATTCAACTTAAAATCAATTGAAGGAGAGCCTATAAAACTGGAACCTAAAAAGTTTAATAAAGGACAAATATTTGGGGGGCTTTTATTTGGTTTTGGCTGGGCGCTTACCGGCGCATGTCCGGGCCCGTTGTTTGCGCAAATCGGTTACGGGGCAACCGTGATAATTGTAACGCTTTTGAGTGCCATTGCAGGCACCTGGGTTTACGGTAAATTAAGGCCAAAACTGCCGCATTAATGTTTTACTATTTATATTACGGCTTTTTGCATTTATTACTTGAAATCAGAACTTCAAATCGTTGAAGTAAAATTTATTTCCTTCCAAAATCGGCAGGGTTTTCGCCCCAGCTTTTGGTTTCCCATTTTAATATGGGATTCTCATAGTTATTTTGCTCAAGCCATTTTACGGCCCGGTTTAGTAGTTCAAAAATTTTTTTATTTGAAGGTGTTGGTACAAGTTGGGTTTTTGGTTTTTTGTTTTTGACCCATAAAATGGCTACGTTACTGTCTGAATAAACCGGGATAGAAGATTTTATTTTTTTCAGATAAGCCAGTGCATGAACAATAGCCAGAAACTCACCCACGTTGTTGGTGGCGTATTCAAATGGGCCCTGGTGAAAAATTTTTTTACCGGTTTTCAGATATATGCCCTGATACTCCATTTGACCGGTTTTGCTGTTGCATGCGGCATCTACAACAATGCTTTCAGGAATCGGCGATGATGCGTGATTTGATTTTTTTTGCGTAATGAGTTTGTTTGTTTTTAATTCATTAAACGATTTTTCATTTTTTTCTCTGAAGGCTTTTTCGGCCGACTCTTTATCCGGGAAGCCTTTGTATCTGGCCTTCGAAAATCTTTCTACCTGTTTCCTGCATTCTTCCCAGGACGAATAAATGCCGGGCTTTATGCCATTCCATACTACATAATATTTATTTTTTTGAGAAGGCATAAAAAATATCAGACCTGGAACACACCTGTTTTTAAATCGTTTATTTGTGCATTATGATTTGCCGCATGCAAGGCTTCGCTGATGATGTTTCGGGTATCCAAAGGGTCAATAATGGCATCTATCCATAGCCGCGCCGCCGCATAATAGGGTGATGTTTGTTTGTCATAGCGACTTTTTATGCTTTGCAACAGATGGTCTTCTTCTTCTTTACTTAACGTTTTGCCTTGTGCTTTTTGTGAGGCCACTTCTATCTGAAGTAATGTTTTGGCGGCAGAGTCTCCGCTCATCACGGCAATTTTTGCCGTAGGCCATGCAAAAATAAAACGGGGGTCGTAGGCTTTTCCGCACATTGCATAATTTCCGGCGCCAAAACTGTTTCCGGTGATGATCGTAATTTTAGGCACCACGGAGTTTGCAACCGCATTGACCAGCTTGGCGCCATCTTTGATAATCCCGGCATGTTCGCTACGGCTACCCACCATAAAACCGGTAACATCCTGAAAGAATACCAGGGGAATATTTTTCTGGTTGCAGTTTAGCACAAAACGGGCCGCTTTATCGGCGCTGTCGTTATAAATAACCCCACCCATCTGCATTTCGCCGCGGGCATTTTTTACAATTTTTCGCTGATTGGCTACGATGCCTACTGCCCAACCGTCAATACGGGCGTAGGCGCATACAATCGTTTTACCGTAATCTGCTTTAAACTGTTCTAATGCCGAGTTATCTACAATGCGTTCAAGTATTTCTGTTACATCATAGGGTTTTCCGTCAACCGGAAACAGACCATATATCTCTTCCGGATTTTTTAAAGGAGGCTGAGGCGTGATTCTGTTAAACCCTGCTTTGGGTTTTTCGCCCAGTCTGGAAATGATTTTTTTTACCTGATCGAAACACTCCTGTTCTGTACTGAATTTGTAATCGGCAATTCCGCTGATTTGGGTATGAGTTACGGCCCCACCAAGCGTTTCATGATCCACTTCTTCACCTATGGCTGCTTTTACCAGATATGGCCCGGCCAGATAAATAGAGCCGTTGCCTTCCACCATCAAGGTTTCGTCACTCATTATGGGTAAATAGGCGCCGCCGGCTACACAGGGGCCAGTCACCACCGCAATTTGGGTTATGCCCATAGCGCTCATACGTGCATTATTACGGAATATTCGCCCAAAGTGTTCTTTATCCGGAAAAATTTCATCCTGTAAAGGAAGAAACACACCGGCACTATCAACAATATAAACGACGGGAAGATGATTTTCCATGGCAATTTCCTGCAGCCTCAGATTTTTTTTTCCTGTTATAGGAAACCAGGCTCCGGCTTTTACGGTTTGGTCATTGGCTACAATCACACACTGCTTTCCGCTGATATATCCCACACCCCCCACGGTTCCTCCGGCAGGACAGCCTCCGTATTCATTATACATATCATCGCCTGCCAGGGCACCGATTTCAACAAATGGTTTCTCTTTGTCGCAGAGGTATTCAATTCGTTCTCTTGCTGTAAGTTTATTTTTTTCTCTTTGCTTTTCTATGGCTTTCCGGCCGCCACCGAGATAGATTTTTTGTAATTTATTCTGAAGCTCTTCCAGCCTTTGTTTCATCTGTTCTTCGTTTTTTTTGAAATCCGGATTCATAAAAATGTATTTACGTCAAAGATAGTGTAAACAGGTCTTCTGTAATGGATACTTTTGATTGAGCCGGTAAAGACATTTTATCACTGAAATATACCCTGTTTGCGGTATTTTAAGACAAAATAAAATACATACATTTATTTTCTTAATAAATGTTTCTTATGTTTTACTGTAATTTTTTAGATGTGGCTGTTGTGCCAACAGCACAAAACGATATTATTCGACTCATTGCATTAACTCTGGCCGTCACCCTTGTTGAGGCTTTGTTGTTGACCGCCATAAAATATCAACCCTTGCGTCATTCTCTGTGGCAGTCATTGGTAATAAATGCTCTTTCCACTGCATTGGGTATAGTGATCCGGCTTTTCACGCCATTTCTTTTTTTAGAAGGTGATTTTTATTTGTTGAAGTTGTTTTTGCTTACTCTTATCATTGAATTTCCGATTCTTTATCTGTTAAATAAAATGAAACCTGTAAGTAAAACTGCCCTGGCTTGTTTGATTATAAATGTAGTAAGTTATCTTTTGCTCATTTTATATATCAACTTTTTTAACTGACAAATGAAAAAATATATTATTCTTTTGGGCGCAGGCCATGGAATCAATGATTTACTGGCGGGATACATGCTGGGAAACCTGGCATTTCGAGGTGATGTTAAGATGACTTTTGTCTCGCTGATGATTTATAATCTTCTGGCTTTTGGCGGACAATATTTTGTTTCATTGCTCCTCAGCAGAACGGGAAAACACTCTTTTTTTGTACGCCTGGCCTGGTGTTTTCATGTACTTGCTTTATTTCTTTTTGAGGTTTATCCGCCAACTGCATTTATTTTTTCCGGAATGGGTTCGGCAATTTACCATGTTGCAGGCTGTTCATTCAGCATAAGTGATAGAGAATCGTCTTCGGTTGGTTTTTTTGCAGCGCCCGGGGTTTTAGGACTCATTGCCGGCGGTTATCTTGCCTGGCAGGGATATAACCTGATCATATTTTTGGTTGTTGTCTGTTTCATTTTTTTAATGCTTTTTTTAAAAGTTCCTTTGAAAAATAAGCCCTCTTTAAAGCGGAAAACGCATACCCCGGTTACTCCCGATATGCATGACTGGCTGATGATAGCTTTACTTTCAGTAGTGGCACTACGCTCTGCCGTATGGAATATTTTTCAGTTTATTTTTCAGGAAAACTATACCGCACTGATCGCAATCGCTTTATCTGCTGCTGCCGGAAAATTAATCGGAGGCTGGCTTGCCGATAAGGTGGGTCTGAGGTTTTACATTTACTTTACTTTGTTAAGTTCTGCTCCTTTGCTCAGTTTCCTGAAACATGATTTGGTAGCCATGAGCATAGGAATAGCTTTGCTGCAATCGGGGGTTCCGGCTACAACAGTATTACTTTATCGCTCCACAAATTGCCATAAAGAAGCGGCAGTGGCTCATACATTCGGAACGGCTATACTTGCCGGGGCATTTATTTTTCTTTTGCCAAAGGATTGGTTAACGCAAAATATCATGATACCCTTCAGTTTGGTGATGCTGGCAGTGCTTCTGTTGGCGTTCACTCAAAAAAGTAAAAAGCTTAAGGCTAAGAAGCTGATATCATCCCCAATTCACTAAATTTTATGTAGAGATTGGAAATTTTTAGGTTCTGAAAATTTTCCCGGTTAAATTTGTCGGCTAATTAAACGAATAACAATATGGCCAGAATGATAGCCTTTCGTGAAGCCTTACGCGAAGCCATGAGCGAAGAAATGCGAAGAGATGAGAGGGTATTTTTAATGGGTGAAGAAGTGGCTGAATATAACGGGGCTTATAAAGTAAGTCAGGGTATGTTAGCTGAATTTGGTCCCAAACGGGTTATTGACACCCCCATTTCCGAGCTTGGCTTTGCCGCCATAGGTGTAGGGGCAGCACAGAACGGGCTTCGTCCGATTGTAGAATTTATGACATGGAACTTTGCCGTACTGGCGCTGGACCAAATCCTGAACACAGCCTCAAAAATGCTGGCCATGAGTGGCGGTCAAATCAATTGTCCGATTGTCTTTCGCGGGCCAAACGGTTCTGCCGGACAGTTAGGGGCGCAACACTCCACGGCTTTTGAAAGCATTTATGCAAATATTCCCGGTATTAAAGTAGTATCGCCCAGTAACGGTTATGATGCCAAAGGATTACTGAAGCAAGCCATCCGCTTCGAAGAAGACCCGGTTGTGTTTATGGAAAGCGAAGTGATGTACGGCGATAAATGCGAAGTGCCCGAAGAGGAATATTATATTGAACTGGGTAAGGCAGACATTAAACGTAAAGGAAATGATGTTACGCTGGTTTCTTTTAATAAAATGATGAAAGTGGCTCTGGGCGCTGCCGCCGAACTGGAAAAAGAAGGCATCAGTGCAGAAGTGATAGACCTGCGAACGATTCGTCCGCTGGATTGGAAAACCATTCTGGAAAGTGTTAAAAAAACAAATCGCCTGGTCATTGTAGAAGAGCAATGGCCTTTTGGTTCGGTTTCTTCAGAAATTGCTTACAGAATTCAAAAAGAAGGTTTTGACTATCTTGATGCTCCCATAAGGCGCATTACATCAGCCGACGCACCGCTACATTATGCTCCGAATTTAGTGCAGGCAGCCCTTCCGGATGTGGCTCGTACGGTGAAACTGGTTAAAGAAGTGATGTATTTACAGAAGTAATGATAGCTGTCGTTATTAGAATTCAATAATATGTCATGTAAAACATTATCAGGATTACTAGATTTACGATGTTGAAAAAAAATTAATATTTTAATAAATTTTTCCAATTTATTCATGCGAATTTGCTTAGGTTTTTCATAGGATATTGGATTTTAAAAGTCGAAGCCGGGTTTCTACCCGGTTTCTTTTTTCCTGCTCCCCAACGGTTGATTGCTTATTTTTACATAAAAATTTTGAAGCCCGATGCCTGATATTCTGATAATAGATGATGAAAAAGCAATACGCAAAACGCTTACTGAAATTTTAACTTACGAAGGATATACTGTGGAAGAAGCCCTGGACGGGGAAGAAGGGCTCAGAAAATTTTCCGAGAAAACATTCGATCTGGTCTTGTGCGATATTAAAATGCCCAAAATAGATGGAATGGAGTTTTTACAAAAAGCCGGATTGCAAAATCCGGATGTACCGGTTGTAATGATTTCGGGCCATGGGAATATTGAAACCGCTGTTGAAGCCGTAAAAAAAGGCGCTTTCGATTACATTGCCAAGCCTCCCGACTTAAATCGTCTGCTGATAACGATACGAAATGCTATGGATAAAAGCCGTTTGATGACGGAAACAAAATCATTAAAACGAAAAGTAAGCAAAGTGCAGGAAATGATTGGCGAGTCTTTGGCGATGCAAAAGATTAGAGAAACCATAGAAAAAGTAGCACCAACAGATGCCCGGGTATTAATTACCGGCGACAACGGTGTGGGAAAAGAACTGGTAGCCCGGTGGATCCATGAAAAAAGTTTACGCAGAAACCAGCCGCTGATTGAGGTAAACTGTGCTGCCATACCTACCGAGCTTATCGAAAGTGAGTTGTTTGGACATGAAAAAGGTTCATTCACTTCTGCAGTGAAGCAACGTATCGGAAAGTTTGAAGCGGCTCACGGAGGCACGCTTTTTCTGGATGAAGTAGGCGATATGAGCCTGAGCGCTCAGGCTAAAGTACTTCGTGCGCTGCAGGAAGGAAAAATCAGCCGTGTGGGAAGCGATAAAGATATCAGTGTGGATGTAAGGGTTATTTCGGCAACCAATAAAGACCTGCTGAAAGAAATAGAAAATAAAAACTTCCGAATAGATTTATATCACAGGCTCAGCGTCATCATTATTCATGTACCTTCACTAAATGAAAGAAAAGAAGATATTCCGTTGCTGACTGATTATTTTCTGCGGCAAATCTGCAATGAATACGGAATTGCAGTAAAATCGATTGATGCATCGGCCGTAGAATTATTACAGGAATATCACTGGACCGGCAACATCCGGGAGTTGCGGAATGTGGTTGAGCGTTTAATTATTTTATCCGGAAAGAATATTACGGCAGAAGATGTAAAACATTACGTTTTGCCCCGATAGTTTTTTTGCCTCTTTTCATGTACCTCATTCAATTTTGCTTTTAGCAAAACTTTCTGTTTTTCTGCTTTGAGAGGAAAATATTTATGATATTTTTGCTGGCTTAAAAAAAGTTCATGCCATTAGAACACTTGCTGATTATTTATTTCATCAGCCTTATGCTGGTGATTTTGCCTGCTCCGGGCCTGATGGGGTTATTTGTAAAAGCCGGTATCCCCTCATGGAAAGCCTGGATACCTTTTTACAATACATGGCTGATGCAGAATGCGGTTCGACGTCCCGTACATTGGGTTTTCTGGCAATTTATTCCTGTAGTGGGTTGGTTTATAACGCCGGGCATTTTTATAGAATTTGTAAAAGGGTTCGGTAAGTTTTCTTTTGGCAGTCATACCCTGGCGGCACTGCTGGCGCCGCTTTATTTTCCCTATCTGGCTTTTGCGGAAAAACCTGTATTTACAGGATATGAAGGCGTAAAGAAGCATAAAAAACCTTCGTGGCGGGAATGGCTGGATGCGGCCATTTTTGCCGTGGTTGCCGCAACACTTATCCGTACTTTTATTTTTGAAGCTTATACCATACCTTCTTCTTCAATGGAAAAAACCCTGCTGGTGAGGGATTTTTTATTTGTAAGTAAACTCAGTTACGGACCCAGAGTGCCCAACACTCCGCTTTCGTTTCCTTTTGTTCACAACTATCTTCCCTTTGGCAGCAGCAGAAAATCTTATCTGGAATCGATTAAACTTCCTTATATACGCTGGTTTTCATCGCCGGTCAAGCGAAATGATTGTGTTGTATTTAATTTTCCGGCCGGAGATACCGTCATTAATCTGCCCGAATATCAATCCAAAAGGCCGTATTATCAGGTGTGCAGAGAACTGGGGGAGGGAGATATAAATAAAGGAAGACAAATTGTATTATCAAATCCTGAGTTATATCCCTTAGCCATTCATCCGGTAGATAAAACCGATAATTATATAAAACGCTGCGTAGCCGTTGCCGGCGATACGCTACAAATCCTGAACGGTGAAGTTTATATTAACGGAGTAAAACAGGAAATGCCTCCTTATGCCCAAATGGAATACAAGGTAGAAACCCAACAAACCCTTGATCCGGATTTTGTAAAAAATGAATTTGATATTAATCTTTTTGATCCTACTGAAGTGAATATACTCGGTGCAAACAGTTATGTAATGAAATTAACCAAAAAGTCAGCCGATAAATTAAAACAATCCGGCCTGGTGAAAAACATAACCATGTTATTGGATACGATAGTAAACAGAATTCAGTTTGAGGAATTTGTTTGGCGAAACGGCTGGAGTATAGACAACTATGGTGAAATCTGGATTCCGGTCAAAGGGGCCACCATTACCCTGAACGAAAAAAATTATTACATTTATGAAAGAGTAATCCGGGTTTATGAAAAGAATGATTTTTATATGAAAGACGGACGTTTTTATCTGAATGGAAAGGAAGTAACGCAATATACGTTTAAAATGAATTATTACTGGATGATGGGAGATAACCGGCATGAATCGCAGGACAGCCGTTTCTGGGGTTTTGTACCCGAAGACCGGATAGTGGGTAAAGCCTGGATGATTTGGTTTAGTTGGAATAAAGGGCCGCGATGGAAAAGATTTTTTAAAATAGTCCGCTGAAATCTTTATATGCTTTCCGGAAATTGATTTTAAAAAATGTTACTTCATGGAGCTTTCCCGATATGAATTTACGTTCAGGGTTTATGATGAGGCCGGACAATTAGATCGTGATGATTCAAAATTATTAGATGAAGCCCGACTTGCGCTTCGGTATGCTTATGCTCCCTATTCCCGTTTTCAGGTAGGGGCAGCGGCATTCACTGAAAACGGCGATATACTGACCGGAGCGAATCAGGAAAATGCATCCTTCCCTGTAGGAATCTGCGCCGAAAGGGCATTGCTGGTCAATGCAGCCGTTTTACATCCGGGCAAGGCGCTTACCGCAATAGCCATAACGTATTTCAATGAGCTGAAAGAAAGCAACTACCCGATTACACCCTGCGGTATGTGTCGTCAGGCTTTGCTGGAATATGAACAGCGCTTTTCTAAACCCATTCGCCTGATACTCGGCGGAAGGAAAGGAAAGATTTTTGTGTTGGATTCGTGTAGTCTTTTACTGCCTCTTGCGTTTGAAGCAAAGGATTTAAAATAAAGTACGGATGCCATAAGTTTTTTTCGCTTCAAATTCCAGCAGCCATTTTTTTCTCCACAATTCTCCGCCGTATCCGGTAAGTTCTCCATGCGATCCGACAACTCTGTGACAAGGTACAATAATCATCAGCTGATTTTTTGCAATTACATTGGCTACGGCTCTTGTGGCTTTGGCATCACCCAGGCGTTTCGCCAGTTCCTGGTAGGTAATTGTTTTTCCGTAAGGAATTTGCATCAGTTCGTTCCATACCTCTTTCTGAAAAGGCGTTCCTTTCTGATGCAGCGGCAAATGAAAAGTCTTTAGTTCGCCGTTAAAGTATTGAATCAACTGTTCGAGGCATTGAATAAATAAAGCAGGAAGATTTCTTGCATTAGCCGGTGATTTCTGTATTTTGTCATGAAAGGTTACTTCGGAAATATAATCCGGAGTGCCGCCGATGCGTATTTGTCCCAGCGGAGATTGGTAATATGTAAATAACAATTCATCCAACTTTTCGGCCGTTTTCGGTTTTTCTTTCCGGTTGTAGTAAAATTACATGATTTTGTGCATCATAAACGCCTAAAACCAGACATTCACTCATAAACCCTGCTATATTCTTTGGGGGAAAGTTGACAACAGCTACAATCTGACGGTTTATCAAATCTTGGGGTGAATAATGATGAGTAATCTGTGCCGAAGATGTGCGAACGCCTATTTCGGGGCCGAAGTCTATTTTCAGGCGATAGGCCGGTTTCCGGGCTTCAGGAAAATCGGACACTTCAAGGATTGTTCCGGTGCGGATGTCTATTTTCATAAAGTCATCCCATGTTATGTTCATGTTTTTTTTACCTAAAGATAAAAAATGAAAAAAAATGGATAAGATTTATTGCTCTTTTAAGAAGCGGAGAATGATAGCTGTTTTTAAAAAAATATCAGATGTTCATAATTGAAATTAGCTCGTCAAGGCCGTCTCGGTAAAAATTTTTTTCATGGTATTTGAAGCATTTTTTCAATTCAACCAGCAGCCGCCGAATGATTTGTTTATTTTTTAGCGGAATGAAATATTTTTCCTGAAAAGAGATGCTTTTTTGGTTGAAGTATTCTTCCAGTTCTTTAAATGAAAATGCCAGTCCGGATACAGGGTCTATGAAAAAAAGAATCTGACTCTTTTGTTTTTTAGTTTCAGTGGTTTTTTTTATGTAAGCCAGAACAAATTGATGCGGAATCGGAATGGCTTTTACGGGAATATCCAGCAGTTCGCATAAAATTAAGTACAAAATACCGAGGCTGAGCTGATTTCCTGTCTGTTTCTCTAAAAGTTTATTCAGCAGAAAGGAATCGGGGTCATCATAATTTAATTCCGTGCCTTTTAATCCGTAATAGTTGTAGAGCATTCCGGATACAATATGAATCTGTTCCAGTGGAGTGAGATAACTGTTTAGTTCAAGCCAAATATTTTTTCTCAGCTTTTCTATTTCCTGTATTGTCGGCCCGGCTTCCAAATCGTGAGCGTAATATTTAGAAACCAAAAGCGAACCCAGCATAAGATCATGGTGTCCTGAATTATTCCATTCAATAAAATCTTTACGTAATTCACGGTAATTCAACCGGTGAATCAGGCGTTCCAGACGATGATGAATTTTAGGATCGGGGGTAATATCTAACAGATATTCCAGTTCAGGTAATACCGAAGAGCCGTAATGAAGAATTTTTTCCGAAACGATTTCAAATACTTCCTCGTCCGGATCGTCTACGAGTGAAAGCAAGGCAGAGATTTCTTTTTTGTTTTTCATTCTTTACGAGGCAATATCTGATATATTCTTGAAAAAAATGAAAAGGAATTTTCCACAAATGGGGATTAATTTCCTTTACGATGTAATGGCATTTACAACGTCTTATTTCAAAACTTTTTTAAACCTGTTTATGGGCTTTGGTGAATGCGTCATGGAGAAGATTATTCCGGCATCATGGCAGATGTAAACTTTGCTGATGATACCTGTAAGTAATTATTTGGATTTCTTTTTGTTTTTTGAAGTTGCGGATGCTGATTTTTTTGCAGCCGGCCGGGAAGAAGCCGATTCCGTTTTTTTTGTTTTTCCGGAAAAGGCGTCCGGAATTTCTTTTTCAATAAACTCTTTTACCTGATTCAGGGTAAACGAAGCTGCTTCTTCGGCTGTATATCGGGAACCGTCTTCTTTTTTAGGCAGTTGAATCAGTTTTTTGCCCCAGCGGATTACCGGCCCCCATCTTCCTTTTTCCAGAGAAATATTTTCTTGAGGCCATTGCTGAATATATCGTTGTGCTTCTTTTTTAAGTTTTTCTTCAATCAGCAACTCCATTTGTTCCTGTGTCAGCTCTTCAAAATTGTATTTGGCAGGAACATTTATGAACAGATTGTTCCACTTCAGGTAAGGGCCAAACCGCCCTTTTCCTTTCACTATAGGTAAATCCTGATAATAACCTACAGGTGCATCGGCTGCCAACCTGGCTCGGATATGTTCTATGGCTTTTTCCAGATCTATACTTCCCAGATCCGTTCCCCTGGGAAGAGAATAAAACGCATCGCCCCATTTCACGTAGGGGCCATAACGGCCGCTGCCTACCGTTACTTCTTTGCCCTCATATTCACCCAACGAACCCGTACGTCCAAAAAGTTTTAAAGCCTGTTCCAACGTTATTGTTTCAATGCTCATTCCCGCCGGTATGGTGGCAAATTTTGGTTTCTCTTCATCACTGGCGTCGCCTATCTGAATCATGGGTCCGTAGCGACCCATTTTGGCCACAACCGGTTTTCCGCTCTCGGGATCAATACCAAGTTCCCGCTCGCCGGTTACCCGTTCGGCATGTTCTATGGTTTTGTTCACATCTTTTTTAAACGGTTTGTAAAAGTCATTAATCATGGCATTCCATTTCAGCTTCCCTTTGGCCACTTCATCAAATTCTTCTTCAATCCTTGCGGTGAAGCCATAGTCCATGATGTCGTCAAAATATTTATTCAGAAAATCGGTAACTACGATACCCAGATCGGTAGGAAAAAGTTTTGATTTTTCTGCGCCGGTTAATTCCGATTCCAGTTTTGTGCTGATTTTCCCGTTTTTCAGCAGCAGTACATTGTAATATCGCAGCACACCTTCTTTATCTCTCTTTTCAACGTATCCTCTTTTTAATATGGTAGAAATAGTAGGCGCATATGTAGAGGGACGTCCGATACCCAGTTCTTCCAGTTTTTTAACCAGTGAGGCTTCCGTGTAGCGGGCCGGTGGCCGGGAAAAGCGTTCTATTGCTTTCATTTGTTCAAGCGGCAACAACTGGCCTGTCGTAAGCGGAGGCAGTCGGTTTTCCTTTTCCTCTTCTTCTGCATCATCATCATCTTTATCTTCACGATATACTTTGAGAAAACCTTCGAATTTCAAGACTTCGCCCGATGCGGTCAGTTCGTCGTTTTCAGAAGCGTTTTGTTTTTCCGCCGGGATTATTTCTATTTTTACTGTTGTTTTTTCCAGTTCGGCATCAGCCATCTGACACGCCATGGTTCTTTTCCATATCAGTTCGTATAGTTTTTTGCAATCAGCATCCGGTACGGTAGTATTACTCATGTAAGTGGGTCTTATGGCTTCATGCGCTTCCTGTGCCGATTCATTTTTGTTGACAAATTTTCTGTGTTGGTGAAATTTTTTCCCGTAATGTTTTTCTACGGCTTCCTGTATGTCGGCCAGGGCCGTTTCGCTCAAATTGACACTGTCCGTACGCATGTACGTGATGTAACCGTTTTCGTACAGCTTTTGCGCAATCATCATGGTGCGGGCAACTCCATATCCTAATTTGCGCGAGGCTTCCTGTTGTAAAGTGGAAGTAGTAAACGGGGGGGCAGGCGATCGCTTGGCGGGCTTAACCTGAACATCTTTCACCCGAAATTCGGCTCCGATACATCGTGAAAGAAATGCCTGTGCTTCTTCCTGCGTGTTCAGTTTTTTTCCCTCGGCTGTAAAGAGCACCTGTTTACCGTTGATATCTTTTGCGGTAAAGGATGCTTCTATTTTGTAAGAACTTACCGGAGTGAAGGCATTGATTTCTCTTTCCCGTTCCACTATTAGCCGAACGGCTACGCTTTGTACTCGTCCGGCACTTAAATTGTTACGTAAACTGACTTTACGCCACAGTACGGGACTCAGTTCAAATCCGACAATGCGATCCAGAACGCGGCGGGCCTGCTGAGCCATCACCAGATTCATATCTACCGTGCGGGGATTTTTAATGGCCTCTTGTATGGCCGGACGGGTGATTTCGTGAAAAACAATGCGTTTCGTTTTTTTCGGGTCTAAACCCAACACTTCACACAAATGCCAGCTAATGGCTTCACCCTCGCGGTCTTCATCTGTGGCCAACCACACTTCCTTACTGTCGGCCGCAATCTTTTTTAATTCGCTGACTACTTTTTGCTTTTCGGGAGGTATAATGTATGTGGGTTCAAAATTGTTTTCTATGTCAATTCCCATCTCTGCTTTATCCAAATCACGAATATGTCCGTAGCAACTTTTAACCTGAAAATCTTTTCCCAGAAATTTTTCAATAGTCTTTGCTTTTGCGGGACTTTCCACAATCAAAAGATTTCGGGATGACTTGTTTCCGCTCATTTTCAAATGCATTAGATAATCGGCTAATCCAATATAAAATACGGGCTGCAAGTTAGAGCAAGAAAACTAAACTTGAATATTTTTTTAAGTATGAATACGAAAAAGATAAACGATAATTATTTTTTTTATTTTTAAATGGATTTTATTAAAGATAACGGAAGGAATTGAAAAAATGTAAATGATTTTGAACGGCAGGATATTTTTTTCAACTTTGGTTTACATATCAAATTTATCGGTGAGTGAAGGGTAAATTAAGTGTCAACCTGAATTTTATCACAAACTTATGTTGGTTAATACATTTCAATGACCTGCTCATTACTGTTTCAGTTTTATTTGTTTGTCTTTTTCGGTAGAATTAAAATAGAGCAGTATTTTATTTATGTTTATTATAATAACCTAAAATCCATCCGGCCAGTTTTTCAGCCCAGCGTTTGTATTCGATGGCTGATGGATGAAGTCCGTCCGTTGTGAGCAATTCGGGTTTTTGGGCTGCTTCGCGACTCCAGGAAGTAATATCCAGATAGTTTGTTTTATATTTTAAAGCAAGGGAATAATTTACAGCATTGAATTCATCAATCTCTTTGGCTATCTGAAGGCGGTTTTTTCCTTCGGCAAAAGGGGTTACGCTCCAATCGGGTATGGAAAGTACCGTTATCCGCTCCGGTATTTCCTGAACATACGACAAGGCTTTTTGTAAAAGCTTTTCAAACTCTTGCCGGTAATGTTCAAGGCTACGGTTTCTGTACTGATTATTTACGCCGATCAGAAGCGTCACGAAATCATATATGTCTGAGAGTTCATGCCGTTCTTCTGCTTCCTGTATGGCTTGTGCCAATTCGTCGGTCGTCCATCCGGTTTTGGCAATCCGGGTTAGGATTAAATGAATTTTTTTTTCTTTCAGCAAGGTTGCGAGTTGTGAGGGGAAATTATCTTCGGGAGCAACGCCTTCTCCAACAGTATAAGAATCTCCAAGCGCTAAAAGCCTCAGCGAGCCATTGAATTTCGGTGTATTCATAATGCGGGATGTATCAGACTGGAAAGTAAATTAAAACACAGATAAATTACCTGAAAATTTTTATCTCTTTTTTATTTTAAAAATGATGCCGATGGTTTTAAACCATGATGGCAAAATTTATCGGTATGACAGAAAAAATTAATTTGCAGGCTACTACTAAAAAAAACATGAATTTAGTCTTGTTAGGATGCGGTCGCACGGCAGCCCTGTTGGGGCGGCGCTCTAAGGCTGCAGGGCATCGTATAGTACAGATTTATGCCACGGATACCATGACGGCGTCTGCTTTGGCTTATGAATGGGATACGGAATCGACCAACTATAAAAGTCTTATTTCGAAAGATGCCGATTTGTATCTGGTGGCTGCTGCGGATGATCAAATACGTGAAATGATTCAAGACCTTCATCTTCCCGGAAAAGTAGTAGCCCATACCTCCCCGGTATTATCTGCTGAAATACTGAAACCGGTATCGGAACATTACGGCGTTTTTTATCCTATAATCAATGAAGAGCAAGAGAACCATTCCGAGTTTTCATTCTGTGTATTTTATCAGGCAGCTACGGAAAAAGCGTTGAAACAATTGGAACAGTTCGCCTCATCGGTTTCAGGAAACAAAATGTTTAAAACCGATGCTGATGAAAGGATGAAAATTTTCCTTGCCGCTTTGCTGGGGGGTGAAGTGCCGAAATACCTTTTGCGGAAGGTACAGGAGTTTTGCGAACTGGAAAAGATAAATCCCGAACATATCCTTCCGTCTCTAAAAGAGACTGCCGATGCATATCATCAAATGATTTCGGGGCGAAAACTGAAAGCAATGTCCTTATGGCCCGAAGGCCTGGATCATCAAACCTTAATTCCTATTTTGGAAAATTATCCGGACCTGAAAAAAATTTATTCTTGTTTAATGAAATAAACTTAAATTTTAAAAGGACTGTTTCAAAAGGGGTAATCAAACCATATCGAAAAGAATTTGTTTAACATGTACCTTTGCAATGGAAAAAAAGTAAAAAATTCAATGTACAGAATAAAATTCAATTTTGAACAGAAAGATTTGAAACCCGTAACGTTGGACAATGTGGAACCCGGCCAAAGTTTGCTCGAGGTGGCCCTGAAGAATGATATTGAATTGCATCACAATTGCGGAGGCGTATGCGCCTGTACCACCTGTCATGTTTATATTGAAAAAGGAATGGAGTATCTGGAAGAAATGTCGGAGCGGGAGGAAGATTTTGTTGACCGTGCCGTAAATCCGCGATTGAATTCCCGACTCGGTTGTCAGTCGGTTTTGCTGGACGGCGACGGTGAGCTGGAAGTGACCATTCCCGATCAAACACAGTTTTTAGGTGAATAATTTATTTATACCATCATAAAAAATTCTTTATTATGTCTCAATTTGAACCCCCCATATACTGGAGCGATTATGAAGATATAGCCCAAAAACTTTATGAACGTTTCGGAGATGAATTCGATGAAAAGAAAATTTACCGAATCCGTTTTACCGATTTGCTGGAGTGGGTTTTGCAGATTCCGGGATTTGCCGGAAAACGTGAAGAATGCAATGAAGGGCATCTGGAAATGATACAAAGCGCCTGGGTATATGAGTGGAGGGATAATAATAAATAATCAGGGATATTCCTTTTTTTCGCCGTACATTTTTATTTTTTCCGGTAAACCGTTTTCATGAATCTTCTTTCCTGCTTTCAGCCAATTCGTGCATTTATTTTTGATGTGGATGGGGTATTGACGGACGGTACAATACTGATTTTACCTGATGGCGTGGAGGCAAGGCGCATGCATATACGCGACGGGTTTGCCCTGCAGATGGCGGTTAAAAAAGGTTACTGTGTTAAAATTATTTCGGGCAATGAATCGGCTGAAGTGTTGTATCGTTTGGAAAAGCTGGGTATCCGCGATGTGACGATGTCAGTGTCTGACAAAGCCGGGTTAGTCAGAAACTATCTGAAACAGAAGAATCTCTCGCAGGAAGAATTGTTGTATATGGGTGATGATTTGCCGGATATTCAGGCGATGCAGTTAGCCGGCTTGCCGTGTTGTCCCTTTGATGCGGCCCCTGAAGTTCGGGATGTGGCCAGATACATTTCGCCTTTTTGCGGAGGGAATGCCTGTGTAAGAGATGTGATTGAAAAAACATTGCGGGTACAACGCCGGTGGGTTCTCTGAACCTGACATCATTGAAGACTTATTTTTATTCCTTTGTTAAGAGTTTCTGCGAAAAACCACTCATATCTTTTTTTTTGCTAAAATTGTTGCATGAGGCTGGTACTGGCTTTTCTGAAATTAGTACGTTTTCCCAATCTGTTGTTCATCGCACTTACGCAGATTTTGTTTCAGTTTTGCATTTTTCAGCCTCTTTATAAATCCGAAATTCCGGCAGACGATTTCCGGCATTTTATATTGATTTTGTTTGCCTCATTATTCATTGCGGCCGGAGGATATATCATAAACGATTATTTTGATATTAATATTGATGAAGTGAACCGGCCCGCCCGCCTGGTAGTGGATAGGGTTATTCATCGCCGTTGGGCCATAGCCTGGCATTTCATGTTGAGCGGTGCCGGAATTCTTTTATCGGTTTTTGCCTTTCCCTTTCCTGAAAAATGGTATTTGATTTTAGCCAATATCCTGTGCGTGGTGTTGCTCTGGTTTTATTCGGCCAGGTTTAAAAAAATGTTATTGATAGGAAATGTGGTTATTTCGCTACTGACCTCCTGGACAATACTGGTGCTTTTTTTTTCAAAGCTGAGTTTCAGAGATGCTTTTGAAGCGGATCACAGCCGGTTTTTCCGGATTGCCTTTTTATATGCCGGATTTGCATTTATCATCTCGCTCATTCGTGAGGCTGTAAAAGATATGGAAGATATGGCAGGCGATGCCCGCTACGGGTGCAAAACAATGCCGGTGATGTGGGGTGTGCAAACCACTAAAGTGTATGTGGCCATCTGGCTTACGGTGATGTTGTCGTTGCTCTTACTTCTTCAGATTTATGTGTTGCAGTTTCGATGGTGGCTGGCTATTGCCTACTGTATTCCGATGTTGGTTGTTCCGGCCGGCGTTGCCTTGTGGAAACTGAAGCAAAGCCGCAGTACTGAAGATTTTCGCAAACTCAGCCGGCTTGCAAAATGGATCATGTTAGCTGGCATTTTATCTATGTTGTTTTTTTGCATTTATTTGTGACAGAATGATCAATCAGAAAATTATTCTTGCTTCACAATCGCCCAGAAGAAAACAGTTGCTGGAATGGGCTGAAATTTCATACGAAGTGGTTGTGCCATCTACCGATGAATATTTTCCGCCGGGGTATTCACCGGAGGAGGCGGCCATTTTTATAGCCCGCAACAAAGCGCTCAATGTGAAAGAGCGACTAACCGAATCACCGGTAATATTAGCCGCCGATACCATGGTTGTGCTGGATGATCATATTATCGGCAAACCGGTTCATCGGGAGGATGCCGTAAGTATGTTACTGGCGCTTTCGGGCGCCGTTCACAAAGTCATTACGGGGGTTGTGTTGTTGCAGGGCGAAAAAGAACTGGCATTCAGCGATACCACTATTGTTGAATTTTACCCTCTTTCGGTAGAGCAAATAGAATATTATATAGAAAAATACCGGCCCTATGACAAAGCCGGCGCTTATGCCATACAGGAATGGATTGGCGTGATCGGCATTAAACGAATTGACGGTGATTTTTATAATGTGATGGGACTTCCCGTGAGTAAAGTGATTCATGCCCTGGAAAGGTTTATTCCTTCCTACACCCCGTAAATTTTTATTGTATTAACGCCGCTTTATGAATGAAAAGTTACTTCATTTTATATGGCAGCATCAGTATTACGATGCCAGAGGGTTAACCACGGTGGGTGGAGAATCGGTTCAGGTGCTTCAAGCCGGACAGTTTAATGCGCATCAGGGTCCGGATTTTCTGAATGCAAGACTTAAAATCAATAACGTAACATGGGCCGGTCATGTTGAAATGCATGTTAAAACTTCTGACTGGATCCGGCATGGGCACCAGAAAGACCGGAATTATGACAATGTGATTTTACATGTGGTGTGGCAGCATGATATGGCGGATGATGAACTTCCGGATAAAATGCAACATGTGCCGGTAGTTTCCCTGGAGAGCAGGGTTTCGTCATTATTGCTGAAGCGCTACGAACATCTGATGAAAAGCCGTTCATTCATTCCCTGCGGAAAAATGATTGCGGATGTAAAACCCTTAACGTGGCGAAGCTGGAAAGACCGGTTGCTGGCAGAAAGATTACAAAAAAAATCGGAACGCATTCTGGCGCTGCTGAAAGAAAACGGAATGCACTGGGAAGAAACATTCTGGCAGCTTATAGCCAGAAATTTCGGTATAAGGCAAAATGCCGATGCTTTTGAAGAATTGGCCAGGCGGTTACCCCTGAAAATTATTGCCCGCCATAAATCCAACTATTTTCAGATAGAGGCAATGCTGATGGGCCAGGCCGGCTTGTTGAACGAAGAACTGGATGACGAATACTACATCATGTTGCAAAAGGAATATCATTTTCTGAGAAAAAAATATCAACTTCAACCGATTCGCCAGAGCGTACATTTTTTACGCATGAGGCCTTCGGCATTTCCCACGTTGCGGCTGGCTCAACTCAGCGCCCTTCTGCACCGGTCATCTCGGTTGTTTTCCAAAATACAGGAGACAAGCGAATTGAAAACAATAAGATCTTTATTCAGTGTAACAC
>JAOAGO010000023.1 GCA_026415715.1 Chitinophagaceae bacterium
CTGTAATAAGGGCCGCTCGGACTGAGAATGATCAGAAATTTATACGTAGAGGAAGGCTTTACTCCTATAACATCATCGGCAGCAAACATGAAAGGGCGGATATACAATGAATGGTCTTCCTTAAACGGAATCCAGTTTTGGTCTATACGCACCAACTGCTTCAATCCTTCCATAAACAGTTCTTCAGGAACCGAAGGCATTTGCATCCTTTCGGCCGAAATGTTGAATCTTCTGACATTGTCGTACGGCCGGAATAAAAGGGCATTACCGTGAATGTCTTTATAAGCCTTCATTCCTTCAAAAATGGCTTGTCCGTAATGTAAAGCGGCCAGAGCCGGCGTAATGAGTAAGGGCTGGTAAGGCTTTATTTCCACATTTTTCCATTCTCCGTTCAGAAACTCATCCCCCTCAAAATCAGCCTCCAGCATATGGTCGGTAAAATATTTTCCGAACGGAAGATTTTCCAATTCAAGGTTCTGTAATTTACTTTGTTCGGCCAAAGTAATTTTTATTTCCGGCGCTACTACCATAAAAGCTGAAATTTGAGACTCAAAGAAACGAAAAAAAAACAGAATTTTTTTTATTAAGTTTTCCGTCATGAGCCAACTCAACAATATAAAACTGAATCCTTTGTTGTTACAACAACTTTACAAAAATCACCTGATTGACCCTGATTTTTCAGCAAAGCAGGAAAATTTAATGAACAGGGAGTTGCCTTCAAAAACAACGGGTTCCGCTAAGGATGTGAAAGAAACGAAAAATCCGGATATTAAAAATATTTTAATTCTCTTTCATGATCCGGAAAATAACGAAATGCAGGGCCCGGAACTAACTTTTCTGACTGAAATCCTGAAAGCCTGTAAACTTACACTTCAGGATGTGCAATTGATCAATCTGGCATCAGAAACCATTCCTTCTTTACCGGACTTCCTGCTAACGCAAAACGCAAACCTCATCATACTGTTTTGTGAAAATAAAGATTTAACCTTGTCCGGCTCATCTGTCACTCCTTACCAGCTCTTTCGAAAAGAGGATAAAATCATTTTATCTGCATCGCCTTTATACATCATCTACCAAAACCGTGAAGAAAAAAGAAAACTCTGGCAGTGCCTGAAACAGATATTTAATTTATAGTAACATGAGCATAACACTCATTTTTGCCACCCATAATCCCGGAAAAGTAAAGGAAGTGAAATCTCTGATTCCCGAACCTTTCGAAATCCTTTCCTTAAAGGATGCCGGTATTGAAATTTCAATACCCGAACCTTTTCATACACTGAAAGAAAATGCCTCTGCAAAATCGAGAACCATTTTTGAAAAAACGGGAAAAAACTGTTTCAGTGAAGATACCGGACTGGAAGTGGAAGCGCTGGGTGGTGAACCCGGTGTTCATACGGCACATTATGCCGGCGAACAGGCTACTGCCGATGAAAATATGCATAAACTGCTGACTAAGCTTCAGGGACAAACAAACCGGAAAGCCCGTTTCCGAACCGTTATTTCACTCATCCTGGAAGGAAAAGAATATTTTTTTGAAGGAGTTTGCGACGGACAAATCGCCTTTGAAAAAAGGGGGACCGAAGGATTTGGTTATGACCCTGTTTTTATTCCGGATGGCGCCGGGAAAACCTTTGCCGAAATGAATCTGGAAGAAAAAAACCAATGCAGTCACCGAAAAAAAGCCATTCTAAAGCTCATCGAATTTCTGAAGAGCGTATATTGTGCATAAAATCAATTGTTTCAAAGCAACCAAATGATAACGGAAACCGACTTAATAAACGGGTGCCTGGCCGGAGACCGCAGAATGCAGGAAGAATTGTACCGGCGGTTTTCAGCCCGCATGTATGCCGTTTGCCTGCGGTATGCGGGCAATACCGAAGAAGCGCAGGATTTGCTTCAGGAAGGATTTATTAAAGTTTATAAAAAGCTGAACAGTTTTCGCGGTGAAGGCTCTTTTGAAGGGTGGATGAGAAGAATCTTTGTCAACACGGCCATAGAGCATTTTCGGAAAAAACGCTATCTGATGCCCGTTACCGAAAAAGAAGAAAATACCATGGAAAGCGATTACCTGACGGGGCTGGACCAGCTGAGCACAAAAGAAATTATGGATTTGATACAAAAACTTTCGCCGGGTTACCGAACCGTTTTTAATATGTATGTGGTGGAAGGATTTACGCACAAAGAAATTGCCGACATGCTGGGTATCAGCGAAGGCACCAGTAAATCGCAGCTATCCCGCGCCAAGGTAATTTTGCAGAAAATGGTGCGTTCACTGACGGAATCCAAACAAGAATCGCATCCGAACTCATGAAGCCGGAAACGATACATAAAATACTTGAGGCAGAAATAAACCCGCCTGAATCCGCATGGAAAAACATTTCGGCCGGGTTGGATGAAATGGCCGGCTATCATGCCATATCTCAATCTCTGTATAACCTGAGCATAACGCCGCCCGACAGGGTTTGGGAAAAAATTTCCATACAGATTCCCTTTGCCGTAGAAGAAGAAAACATTCAGCAAAAACTAAATGCATTTGAACCCACACCTCCTGCATTTTCACCGGTTTTAACTGGAAATATTTCCCATGAACCCGAAAAATCAGTAAGACAATTTTTCCTTTTTCGTCGCCTGGCCGTTGCTGCCGCAATCATCGGCCTTTTGATATGGGGCGGAATTCGTTTATGGAATTCTTCCGAAAATCCTATACCGGAAAATACGGCACAAAACAACCCGATTCCAAAACCTACCTTTCCTGAAACTAAACCGAAAGCTTCTGATTCGGATAATACTCAACTGGAAAAAATAACGAATGAGTCGGCAACAAAAGATAACTCCTTATCCGATGAAAGGGATCAAAAACCTGCAGATGCGCATCTTGCCATACACAAGCTCAAAACAAAACCCGAAGCATACGATAACAATCCCGTAACTGTAAATACCCGTGGTTTGGATTTAACGGAAGAAAACGTCATAAAAGAGAGTAACTACAAAACTGAACCCGGACAGCCTCTCAACATTTCCGAAAGATATGTGATTATGCTGACTCCGGAAGGAAAAATCATCCGGTTGTCAAAAAAACTCGGCCCGGTAATGCTTTGTCTGGCCGGAGAAATTCAGGATGATAAATGTAAAACACAACTGGAAAACTGGAGAAGGCAAATGCTCGAAGCGGGCCCTTCTCACCCCGGCAATTTTGTGGACATACTAAACCTGGTTGAAACGTTCAGTGAGCAATAATCAAATTTTTCAAAAATTTTTCACAGGCATACATTCTTTTGTTCAACAACTTGGATATTTACCTGTTCCAATAATCCGCTAAATCATTTCAGAACATGTCAGCCCGAACGAAACCCGGGGTAACACATGATTTCAGGAAAACCTGTCCGGGTCAAAAGGACGGATATCCATGCTTAATGTTTTTCCGTTGAGAATTTCACTGACCAGTAATCCGGTACCGGCTCCCAAACTTAATCCCAGCATGGAATGCCCGGAAGCCACCGTCAGATTTTTATATTTTTTCACCCGACCGAGATAAGGCAGCCCGTCTGCCGACAAAGGCCGAAATCCATACCACACCTGATCATTTTCCGAAAGCTTTCTTTTAAAATCGGGAAAATAAGCGGTTACACTTTCCAGAATGCCCTGCATCCGTTTCATCCGCGGCGGAGTATTCAGCGAGGTAATCTCCATCGTACCGCCAAATCGCATCTTATTTCCGTTCATGGGTGTAATGGCTACTCTTTTTTCATACAAAATAGCAGGATAATTTAACCGGAATTCACCATTCTCAATCGTAAGCGAATAACCCCGCCCGGGCACCAGAGGAATGGAAAGTTTTAATTTCTGCGCTAACAGTCCGGTATGTGCCCCGCCGGCCAGAATAAATTCATCGGCATCAAGATTACCCCGGTTTGTTTCCGCCTTTTTAATTTTCCCGTTCTCCGTACAAAACCCGGTAACCTCCGTATGCGGCAGTAGTTGTACGCCTTGTTGCTTTAAAAACGTTTTGAGTTGCGCCATCAGTTTATTGGGATAACAATGCGCATCAAAAGGAAAATAAACGGCGCCCTGCGCATGGATCTGAACATGAGGCTCCTTTTGCCTTAGCTCATCCACTTGTAAAAGTTTTGTTTCGGTCAGACCAATGGCATGCGCCTTTTCCACAATCTGCAAAGCATGTTCTTTTCCTTTTTCAGTATGAAAATATTCCAGTATCCCTTTTTTTTCATAAGCAAAATCAAAGTCATGAAGCCAGTTTTCAAATTCTCTCTGGCTCAGCAATGCAATATCCCGAAGCGGAATCATGGCTTCATTTACTTTTCGGGCATTGGCGCTTTGTAAAAAATGCCAACCCCATCGGAAAAACTGCCAGTCCAAACGAGGCTGAACATAAAAAGGGCTTTTGCTGTTCCACATCCACTTCAATGCTTTTATAACAATACCCGGTGTGGCTAAAGGAATAAAATGACTGGGACAGATATATCCGGCATTACCATACGAACAGTTATCCTCCAAATCATGTTTATCCGCTACAACCACATCCCATCCCGTACGCCGAAGGTAAAGCGCACTGCTGAGTCCGATAATTCCTCCTCCAATGATAACCACTTTCATAATACGTTAATTCAGCGTATAACAAATAAATTCTCGAAATCCGAAAAATTCAGAGAACCTGAAAACCATGTGCAAACGGATCGTCATCTGTGTCAATAATGATGGTATTGTATCCGGTTACTTTGGCCCACCCTTCGATAGAGGGCCGTATGGCAGGATAATCGCACACCGAAAGTTCTTCTTCTATTCTTCCCGTAAATGTGCTGCCAATGATGCTTTCATGAATGAACAATTCGCCTTTTTTCAGTTTGCCTTTGGCATACCATTGTGCCATACGTGCCGAAGTGCCCGTTCCGCAAGGACTCCGGTCTATAGCCTTCTCGCCATATACAACCGCGTTTCGGGCCGTAGAGTTCGGATTCAGCACGGCGCCTGTCCACAAAATATGATGGCAACCCCGTATGGAGGCATCTTCCGGGTGCACAAACTCGCACTGTTCGTTTAACTTTCTTTTCAACTCCCTTGCCCACAAAATCAGATTTTCGGCCGGATAATGTTCCAGTCCTTTAAAATTTTCCTGAACATCCACAATGGCGTAGAAGTTTCCACCATAGGCTACATCAATCCGCAACGCTCCGGGCCCTGAACACTCCACCGACAGATTCTCCAGAAAAAGAAAAGAAGGCACATTCAGAATTTTCACGCTCTGAACAACAGGTTTTTCTACTGAGGATAATTCGGAATTCAAGGTATATTCGGCCATAACCAATCCGGCGGGTGTTTCCAGCCTGAGCACTCCTTCCTTCCGGGGTGTTATAATTTTTTCCTGAATGGCTATCGTTACGGTTCCGATTAAACCATGCCCGCACATGGGCAGGCAACCGGTAGTTTCAATAAATAATACAGCGGCATCATTCAGAGGGTCGTGCGGAGGGTATAAAATGCTTCCGCTCATCAGGTCATGCCCGCGGGGTTCAAACATCAAACCGGTGCGTATCCAGTCATAATGTTTTATGAAATATAATCTCTTTTCCCGCATGTCGGCGCCTAAGAGTTCGGGAGCGCCGCTGCGCACAAGGCGCACGGGATTTCCGCAGGTATGCCCGTCAACACATTCAAAAACATATTTCATAAACTCCGGCGAAATTATCCAAATCTCTTTTTCCGATAACTCTTCTTATCCGTTTGTTTTTTAAATTTGTACACACTTTCTTCCATGGAAACCTATGGTAAGATATTGCTGGTGGCCATGCCGGTATTTCTTTTTCTGGTATTATTCGAAAAATGGTATGGCTGGCGAAAAGGATTCGACACCGTCCGCACTATAGATATGATCTCCTCGCTGAGCAGCGGTATTACCAACGTCACGAAAGATGTGCTGGGCCTCGCCATTTCCATCAGCATTTACCCCTTTATGCTGGAACATTTTGCCCTTTTTCACATACAAAATACAGCCATTGTATATGTGTTAACTTTTATCATTATGGACTTTAACGGGTACTGGGTACACCGTTTAAGCCATAAAATCAACCTGTTCTGGAATCTGCACATTATCCATCACAGCAGCGAAGAGTTTAATTTAGCCTGTGCACTGCGCCAAAGCATTTCTTCTTTCTTTAATTTTTTTACCATACTGCTATTTCCTGCGGCCATCCTGGGTATTCCGGAAAATGTAATTAACACCGTGGGGCCTTTGCATTTGTTTGCGCAGTTCTGGTATCATACCCGGCATATCGGAAAAATGGGCTTTCTGGAAAAAATTATTGTCACCCCCAGCCATCACCGGGTGCACCATGCCATTAATCCCGAATATATTGACAAAAATCTTTCTCAGATTTTTATCATATGGGATAAACTATTCGGTACGTTTCAGGAAGAACGCCCCGACGTTCCGCCGGTTTACGGAATTACCCGCCCGGCCCGAACCTGGAATCCCATTAAAATCAACTTTCAGCATCTCTGGCTTATGATGCAGGATGCCTGGCGCACCAAAAGCATTAAAGAAAAATTTACCCTCTGGTTTAAACCCACAGGCTATCGCCCCCCCGATGTAGCGCAGAAATATCCGGTTTATAAAATTGACAACGTTTATCATTTTGAAAAATACGACACGCCGGCCTCGCTATCCTTTAAAGTATGGTTATGGTTTCAACTGCTGGTGTTACTTCTTTTTATATCCTATCTGTTCGGAAAGCTGGCCTATATTAACAGCCTCCACCCGTACTATATTTACGGTTACGGCCTTTTTGTTTTTCTGAGCGTATATGCGCTTACCGAATTAATGGACAGAAACCGGTATGCTTTTATGTGGGAGCTGCTTCGTAGCGGCATCGGAATGTATTTTCTGATCAGCCAGAACAATTGGTTCGGGGCGTCAGCATGGTTCCCTCCCATTTCGCAAATCTTAGGAATCTATTTTTTACTTTCCATAGTCATAACCGCCTGGTTTGCCCGTAAACACTATTACGAAGATCAGGCAAATGCTATGAAAAACACCCTGGCATCCCGTTAAAGGAAATCAGAAAAATATTATGCAAACCTTCAGGATTTTTTTAACCGCTCAAGTACAACATCCCAATTCACCACGGTCCACCATGCCGTAATATAATCGTTGCGGCGGTTTTGATATTTCAGATAATAGGCATGCTCCCATACATCCAGGCCAAGAAGCGGAGTGCCCTTCAGTTCACTGACATCCATCAGCGGGTTATCCTGATTGGGCGTGGAGCCGATTTTCAGTTTGCCGTCGGGGGTTTTCACCAACCAGGCCCATCCGCTACCGAAACGGTTACGGGCCGCTTCACTGAATTGGTTGCGGAAGTTGTCAAACGACCCGAAATGCTTTTGCAGTACATCATTCAATTCGGCCGGAGGCAGGTTGTTGTCCGAAGGTTTTTTCAGCGATGCCCAGAAAAATTCATGATTGTAATGGCCGCCGCCGTTATTCCTCATTTTTGAAGAATATTTTGAAATCTGCGTCAGCAGTTCTTTCAGGCTAACGGATTGCGTATTCACACCCTCGTCTTTAAGAGCATCTGCCAGATTTTTTGCATAACCGGCCGCATGCCTGGTGTAATGAATTTCCATAGTCAGCGCATCAATCGTCGGTTCCAGATGCTGATAGCTGTACGGCAAGGGGCGCTGTTCAAAAGGTATATCTTCTGCCCGCCCGGCTGCACTCGTTTTTGCCGAAACAGAGCACGACAAAGAAGGAAAAACCATCCACCCCGTTGCGGCTATGGCAGAGGTTTTCAGAAAGGTTCTTCTATGTGTAAAATTTTCAGCCATACTGTTTTCACTTTCACTATAAAGATAAGTCGAAATCGGGGATATATTATAGAGGAAGGCTTGGGGCTGTCGGCTACAGTGCTGCTGTCAGCTTCGGTTCGCTGCCTTCCGGGCTCGGCTATCGCCTCGGCCGTACGCCCCGGACGTACGGCTAAACCCTTCAGGCAGCGCAGCCCTTCAGCAACCGGGTTTCTATTCGGCTATTATTCATACCGGATTACAAATCGAACGCTGAAAGTATAAATTCAGCCACTGACGATTTTTGTTATGGATCACTTCAACCCCGAAGAAATTTAATATTTGATGATTATTTCAATAATTTAAGTAAAACTATCCGTAAGCATATACTCAAAGTTTAATAAAATGTTGAATTACATTTTTTATGCTGATAGACCGATTTGAAGATATTCGTTTCAGGCCGAAAATTTATATTATAATAAAAAAATTCGGCGTATTTTTTAGATTTTCAATCTTATCCAAATCATAAAACCCGACTCGTCCACCGTGAAAATTTTGAAGAATTTATCATGTAGTGCTGTTTTTGAATATTCTCAGAGTAGATAAACTTTATCTGACCTGTTGCTTACATGGTTGAAAAGTGTTTAAAGTGAGATTACAGATAGTTGAGAATTGGCACAGAACAATATTCACATTTACTTTCCAAAACAGCATACCCGATTCCGGCAACTGGTTCCTCTGTTTTTCCGTAACTTTATAAAAAATTATGGACCAGCGTATCATTAATTTATACGACGAGTACACCCATAAGCCCCTCAGCCGGCAGGAGTTTCTGCAACGTCTCAGTGTGTTGGCGGGCGGCACCACGGCAGCAATGGCGCTGCTGCCTCTGCTGGAAGTAAATTACGCCAACGCTGCCATTACTGATGCGGATGATTTATTTACGGAATATATTTCCTATCCCGGCACACCGGCCGAAATGAAAGCCTATGTGGCCCGGCCGAAAAAAAAGAAAAAATATGCAGCCGTGGTGGTGATTCATGAAAACCGGGGATTAAATGCGCATATTGAAGATGTAACCCGTCGGGTGGCCAAGGCCGGCTATCTGGGCATAGCGCCCAATGCCCTGGCGCCGCTGGGCGGCACCCCCGATAATGCAGACGAAGCCAGAGAAAAATTTCAGAAACTGAATCCGGAAGAAACCCTGCAAAACTTCATCGGTGTATTCCGCTATCTGAAAACACGGAAAGACTGCAACGGTATTTTCGGATGTGTGGGCTTTTGCTGGGGTGGCGCTATGGCCAACAACCTGGCCGTACATGTACCCGAACTGAAAGCCGCCGTTTCTTTTTACGGCCGTCAGCCCGCCGCAGAAGACGTTCCCAAAATAAAGGCCGCAATTCAGCTTCACTATGCCGAAATGGACGAACGCATCAATGCCGGTATCCCGGCCTATGAAGAGGCGCTCAAAAAAAACAATATCACCTACGAATTGTATATGTACGAAGGGGCTCAGCATGCTTTTCACAACGATACCGCCCCCACCCGTTATAATGAAAAAGCCGCAAAGCTGGCCTGGCAGCGCACACTGGAATTTTTTTCCGGGCATCTGAAAAAGGGATGACATGAGCATAAAAAATTATTTTTCCGTTTTAGGTATTGAGCCCGAGGCCGACATTACAGAAATTAAAAAAGCCTACCGAAAACTGGCCCATCAGTTTCATCCTGACAAAAACATGGAAACAGCTCAGCAATTTGCCGAAATCAAAGAAGCCTACGAAGTGTTGACCAATTCGTCAAAAAGACAAAAATATCTCCGGCAATGGTGGCAGCACTTTCAATCGGAAAGCCGACATAAAACCGAAATCCTCACCTGCGATGAAGCGCTGAAAAGAATACTCCTGCTGGAAAAATATGTTTCCGGTACGGATGTTTACCGTTTCGATACCGCCGGCATGAAAAATTATATTCTTGCTATATTGAATGAAAATACGTTGAATTCTCTGCGAAACCCTGAAGAACAACGCCTGTCGGAGGCCATCTGTTTTTCGCTGATGAGAATATTACGGCCACTGCCCTATCCTTTTAATGCCGATTTGATAGATCTTTTAAAACACTTAGCACAGGGAAATGAAACCCTGACCAAATCCGTTGAAAAATTTGCCCGGGAAAATAAAAGCAATACCCTCCGCGAAAAAATGTTGCCATGGATTTTGTTTTTTCTCACGTTGCTGATATGTATTTTTATCTGGATTTTTTCTTTGTAAAATTTACCTCTAAATAATTTTCAGGCAATTTTTTCACCCGTTTTCAATCCTCCGTACAATTAGTTTTTCTATAGGCTGTATCTCAACATCCTGATTTTAATTAATTGTATTTAATATGCTTCTTAAATGAAATTAATTTTTTATAAAATATTTTTCGATTGTTTTGGTTTATCAATCAAAAACAGAAACAAAATTTCGTCAAGGGTCAAATCGGTTAATAAAATATTTAATAGTTTGATAATATTACACGAATCAGCTTTAAAATAGCTCAGATAGTATGAATGAAAGTGAAGCATTATTATTATTGATTTTTTAATTTTCATATTATATATTTAATAATTAAAATTCCTTATTTAAATTATTAACCTTAAAATGAAATTTTATGAAAAATCAAATTCCTTTTTTGTTACTTTTTCTTTTTATGCATTCAAAAATGCTCTCGCAGGTTACATGCAGCGTAAGCAATATTTCGCTTACTCCGGTTCCCAACAAACCTTTAGAATACGACATCAGTTTCAGCCTGACCGTTTCTCAGCCTGTAAATGCACAGCTATTGATTGCGGGCTCAATGCCCAACGGCGGAAATCTTATGTCTAACCCCATCCAGGTACAAACTAACACTGGCACCACCATCCAACTTTCCGGAAAAATTAACTCAGGAAATACCAGGATTCCGGCAAATACTCCGATTCAATTAAATTTCATTTTGGCCAGAATATGCAGCACTACCGTTACGGTCAATTTTCCTCCACATGTAGTCAGCGAATGCCATTATCTGCAAACTTCATCCATCCAATGCCAGTCAAACGGGCGCCTGCGTTATACGCATCGACTGGAAACCTTGATGGGAAATTTTGCCAGCGCTACAGTTAAACTCACTCTATACAACGGAACATTTTCATCACCCGGCGCTGGCGGAACATTAAGCGCTAATAACTCCGTTCTTCAATACAGTGTATCTGCCTTGAATTCAACCTCCGGCGTATTCAGTTATACAGCTCAGACCACTTCGGGCAGTACTCCGGTAATATTTGCTGAAATCATAGCGCCTAACGGAAATGTTTTATGTGCCGGTAATATCATGATTGCACCTCATACCAGTTTGTGTGTGAAACAAGAGCGGATTTGTGACAACTTAACTCCGAATTTTATTTCATCGGCTTTAATACCACAGGGGAACATTTTACAAACGGCTTTTTCCATACAACCCGCTTCGGGGGCAAATCTGATGATGATTAATGTTTCATTGGTAAATGTGGAAAGGCGTTCTGAATGTCCGAACACTCCTCCTACTGAATGGACATCTATTTTATCAAATAATCAACCTTATATAAATATTTCCGGCATTCCCGGAGCTGTACAGGCTAATTTGCCGGTTCCGAATTCCATATCGGTAAATTATAATCCCCCGCTCAATGCATCAAATACCATCTATTTCAATATACCTTTTGCTGCTTTACCTGCAAAAACAGGTACTTGTACCGAAAGATTACGTTTCACCATAAGAATGGTTTTCAGAAATAACAATAATTGCGAATTTGAAGTGTTGCGATTTGCAGAAATTCAACGATAATCATTTCTGCCCGATAATGCGGGTTTTTGACTTTGATAGTTTCTTTCAAAAACCCGCATTTTTTATTCAGCTCGATGGATTCCAAAGAGTCAGTTTGCACACCGTTGTGATGAATAGAAAAAATAAATTAGGTTAACTTTTACATTTCATCAGAGGACTACAAAGGATAAGCCGTTTTTTCATGACCAAGGCAAAATGTTTGTATCAGTTGAATTTCTTAAATCCTTTTCAGCAACTGACTCGTTTTCTGAATAACTTCTTCCGCTTCAATACGGTTCATACAATGAAAATGCCCCAACGGGCAACGACGATATCCGATTTTGGAACAGGGGCGGCACCAGAGTTTTTTCACTTCTACAATTTCATAAGGAACAGGCCTGTTTCCGTAATAAGGCGTCATTCCGAATGCAGGCACCGTATTACCCCATAACGAAATGATTGGCTTGCGGAAAGCGGCAGCAATGTGCATCAGTCCCGTATCGTGAGTGATGACTAATCTGGATTTTCGGATTAAATCGGCGCTTTCATTGAGGCTGAATTTACCACAGGCATTATAAACTTTAATATCGTCAACCGAAGCAATAGCCTTTCCGTTTTCGGCATCTTCCGGTCCGCCCAGTAAAATGACGGGATGCTGAATCATCCGGCAAAAAGTCTTCCACTTTTCAACAGGCCATTTCTTCGTATGGTGGGCCGCCCCGATGACACAGGCAATAAATCCGGCCCGATGCGATGTCGGAATATCCGAATACGGCACTTCTTCTTCTGACGAAATAAAATAATCAAGCCCCTCCCCGTCATTCCTTACACCGAAAGAGGCTAAGGTTTTCAGATATCTGTCCACAAGATGAACTTTCGGCAATACATTAATTTTAAATGCGGTGTAGAAATACTTTTCAATATTCAGCTTGTAGTAAGAAAATGATTTTTTGCGCAGCGCCCGTTTTACCCGCAGCGTTCGAAGGTTATGATGCAGGTCAATGATATAATCATAATGCTCTGTCCTAAGGGTTTCTATCATCAATTCCCAGCTGTGAGCCAGGGTGTGCACGGCATCGAGGTAAGGATTATGTTTAACAACGGGCAGAAATTGTTCCTTCACCAGAATATGAACCTCTGCATCCGGCACCTGCTTTTTCAGGCAGCGGATAACCGGCGTAGTCAGCACAATATCCCCTATGGATGAAAAACGTATAATGAGAAATTTAGGCACTGTTTTCAGGGCATCATTTCTTCCATTTCAAGATAATCGAGGTCTTTGTTAAATGTTTCTTTCGTATAAAAGGCGGCCGTTACGGTGATGATCATGATGATAAGTCCGGTAAGCCAGCCTGCCGTTACATAGTCTGTAATAATCCGCAACAACTGAAACAAAGGCAAAATAAACACCGTCAACATACCCCGAACCATATTGGGAATGGTGGTGGCGGCCGTGGCTCTTAAGTTTGTGCCAAACTGCTCGGCTCCCATGGTTACAAAAATGGCCCAAAAGCCTGTACCGAACCCTAAACCTGCGCATATCCAGTACATTTGTTGAGAGGTACCTCCCCACAGCGACGTAAAAAATAATACAATAAAAAAGGCCGTAATGGCATAAAAAATATATAATGCCTTTTTACGGCTGCGCAGCCATTGGCTAACCAATCCGATCAGGATATCACCCGCTGATATGGCCGCATAGGCAAACATAATGGCTCGTCCGGAATCTATTTTTTCCGCAATCCCGAAATACTCTCCGAATTCTTTGGAAAAAGTAACCAGTACGCCAATCACATACCAGGTGGGCAATCCAATGAGAATACTGAGCAGATACCGCCGAAACCGCTCGCCGTTATTGAACAGCATGATGAATTTCCCTTTGGCTACATCCAGTTGTTTTACTTTGTGAAACATTCCTGATTCAAATACCGAAATGCGTAAAATCAGCAACAGCAATCCCATCCCTCCTCCTATAAAATAACAGGTACGCCAGTGAAAAGCTTCTTTCAAAAAATAAGCCAGCACGGCGCCCAGCAAACCGATGCCGGCTACCATAGAAGTGGCAACTCCGCGTTTTTCTTTTGGAATTAGTTCCGAAACCAAAGTAATACCGGCTCCCAGCTCTCCGGCCAGCCCGATACCGGCAATAAAACGAATGATTTTAAACTGCGTTACATTGTCAACAAACCCATTAGCAATATTTCCCAGTGAGTAGAGCAAGATGGAACCGAACAATACGCTTAAACGCCCTTTTTTATCGCCCATCACACCCCAGATAATACCGCCGAGAAGCAGTCCGGCCATTTGCCACATCAGTATGGCTTCGCCTTGTTTTAACACTTCCTCTTCACTCAGGCCTAATGAACGAAGGCTCGGTACTCTGGTAATGCTGAAAAGCAACAAATCATAAATATCCACAAAATAGCCGAGAGCGGCCACTATGACCGGGATGGACAGCAAGCCGTAGGTTCGCGAATCGTTCATGAAACAGAATTTTTAATTCTTATTCTCTGAATTCAGATTTTTTTCTTTTCTTTTTACCGAAAGTGAAAACATTTTGATGAGCACCGGCGCCGTGGTCACAATAACTATCCCCAGTACAATCAGTTCTAAATGCTCTTTCAGATCGAAACCGAATTTGTCCAAAATCCATTTCTGCAAAAAATATCCGGCAAATACCATGGAAATGACCCAGGCTATACAGCCTACCACATTAAAAAAATGAAATTTTTGCCGGTTCATCTGCACGATGCCTGCTACAATAGGTGCAAAGGTGCGAATGAAAGGCAGAAACCGGGCTGCTATAATAGCTACACCTCCGTGTTTATCATAAAATTCTTTAGCCTGATACAAGTACCTTTTTTTAAACAAAAACCGGTCTCGCCACTGATACATGGCAGGCCCTACTTTTCTGCCCGTCCAGTATCCCACCATATTACCGGCAATGCCGCAAACAGCAATGAGTGCTATCAGGGCTATCAGGTCAAACCAATAAGAGTAGGGATATTGAAAGCCAAATAATTTCAGAAACTGATATCCCAGACCGGGAAATGTTTCGCCTGTTTTTGAAGTAATCTCGTGAGCATAAATACCGGCCACAAATAACAATGAATCGCCGGGAAGAAAAAAGCCGAAAAACAAACCCGTTTCCGCAAAAACGATAAATAATAAAAGCCATAAGCCTCCGTTTTCCACATACCACTGCGGCTGTAACAACTGGCTCCAGTGAAAGCCGTCCAGGAAAAACAAATCCATAGCGAATTGATATTTTAAGAGCGTTCCGTAATTGAAGGATGTTCCAGCTTGCCCATGCCGTGGGCGATTATGGTGGCTACCGTACAGTCGCTGGTTACGTTGGCCACTGTACGGCACATATCCAGCGGACGATCCACTGCAAAAATAAGCGCAAGACCGGCTTCAGGAATACCTGCCTGAGCCAGCACAATCACTAGCATAACCATGCCTGCACCCGGCACTGCTGCCGAACCGATGGAAGCCAACGTGGCAGTCAATATAATTCCCAGTTGTGTTTGCAAATCTAAATGCATGCCGAAGGCCTGTGCTATAAACACTGCCGCTACCGCCTGATACAAACTGGTTCCGTCCATATTTACCGTAGCGCCTATCGGCAATACAAAACTGCTGACTTCATTATCCACGCCAACATTTTTTTCAATGCACTCCATCGTAACGGGCAATGTGGCGGCGCTGGAACTTGTGGAAAAAGCCAGCAACTGAGCCGGCGATATCTGTCTGATAAACTGAAACGGATTTCTTCGGGTAAACAATAAAATCAAGCCCGGATAAAACACAAACAACAGCACGGCAATGCCGCTAACTACCGAAACGGCATATTTTCCCAACGCTTTGAAAATATCCCAACCCGGCGATTCGGCAATCAGCGCTGCCATAAGCGCAAAAACGCCGAAAGGCGCGGTTTTCATTATCAGGTCAATCACTTTCAGTATCACGTCATTCATGCTGTCGAAAAAAGATTTCATCGGCCTTGCCCTTTCTTCGGGGATTAAAATCAGAGCCACTCCGAGCAGTAAGGCAAAAAAGATAACCTGCAACATGGTGGTATTACTTGAAGCGGCTTTAACGACGTTGTCGGGCACAATATCTTCTAAAAACTTCAGCGGGCCGGCTTTTTTCTGCAGCTCAGCTTCCTGTTGTTTTTTTACCGCATCCACACCATAGCTGGCCAGCATCTGTGTGCGGGTTTCTTCTTTTATGGCATAACCCGGTTTAATAATGTTTACGATGATAAGTCCCATAGATACGGCAAACACTGTAGTGAACAAATAAAACACTACCGTACGTATCCCCATGGATGAGAGCCTGGACACATCTTTTAAATCAGAAACACCCTTAATCAGCGATGCCAGGATGAGCGGGATGGCAATCATTTTAAGCAAATTGATAAATATGGTGCCGAAGGGTTTAATCCAGTTTTTGGTAAATGCCACACCTCCCGTAAACTGAAGGGCTATCATCGCAAACAACACACCCAGCAGCATGCCCGCCAGTATTTTAACATATAAAGGAATTTTTTTCATAACTGAAAAACGCTTAAACCGGCAAAATAAAACTTTTCAGATAAACAATTTTAAAAACATACCCATACGGAACGGGTTGCAGCCGCTGTACAGACGAATAAAATTTTTTTGGCAAATTCAGAAATAAGTCAATATCTTTTAGCCCGATTTCAAAACCAAAACCAATATATGAAAGCGATCATCCGGAACATTGCTTTAACTGTTTTATTGATAACACCGTTTTTATCTCATGCTCAGGATACAGCCGGAAAAAAAGGATTGGATAAACGGATAGACGAAGCTTTTAAGCCGGTAGCTGATTGGTTTGAAAAAGTAGTTTTTTTTAGAGTACAGTTTACCCCCGAAATCGGTGTACCCTTTGTAGTGATTCTGCTTTCACTCGGAGCGCTTTTTTTTACCTTGTATTTTTCTTTTGTCAATATTCGTCGTTTTCCGCTGGCCATAAGGGTTACCCGCGGAAAATACGACCATATAGAACTTTCTGAAGAACCCGTAAAGTCCGAACTCAACATTACCGAGGGCGATATAGCCCGTACCATCAGAGATGAATCACATCACGGAGAAGTAAATCATTTTCAGGCGCTGGCCACTGCCGTATCCGGCACGGTTGGACTGGGCAATATCGCCGGCGTTGCCATTGCGGTAGGCCTTGGCGGACCCGGCGCCACGTTTTGGATGATTGTTGCCGGACTGCTTGGCATGACCAGCAAATTTGTAGAATGTACGTTAGGCGTTAAATACAGAGACATAGATGAGAACGGAGTGGTTTACGGCGGGCCGATGTATTATCTCAGCAGAGGCCTTGCACAGGTAAATTTGAAGGGACTGGGGAAAGTATTGGCGGCCTTATTTGCCGTACTGTGCATCGGCGGCTCTTTTGGAGGCGGCAATGCGTTTCAGGCCAATCAGGCAGCCAAACAAATCAATAATATGCTCGGCTTCCAAAGCGGTTCGGAAGGATTCATCACCGGTCTTATCCTTGCATTTTTAGTAGGCATTGTAATAATAGGCGGCATTAAACGCATCGCCAGGGTTACCGAAAAAATTGTTCCCTTCATGGCTTTATTATACATCGCCGCTTCGCTTTTCATCATTTTCAGCCATTTCAGTCTTATAGATGATGCCATTGCCCAAATTATTCGGGGGGCATTTACGCCACAGGCCGGACTTGGCGGTGTGGTGGGTGTTTTGATAATGGGTTTCCGTCGCGCTGTTTTCTCCAATGAAGCAGGTGCAGGCTCAGCTGCCATCGCTCACTCTGCCGTACGTACCAAATATCCTGCTTCAGAAGGCATTGTGGCGCTTCTCGAACCCTTCATTGATACTGTGGTGATTTGCACCATGACGGCCCTGGTTATTGTGATTTACAATATGGATGGCGTCTTTACGTATGGTCAAATTTCGGATACCAGCACCGACTACGGCGTAGCGCTTACGTCACAGGCCTATAATGCCGTAATCCCGCACTTTTCATACGTATTGACCGTTGCGGTTGTGCTCTTTGCATTTTCTACCATGATTTCATGGTCTTATTATGGTCTGCAGTCGTGGAAATATCTTTTCGGCCGAAGCCGCACAGCAGACCTGAGTTATAAAATTCTCTTTCTTGCCTTTGTGATTATCGGATCTTCGGCATCTATCAATTCCGTTCTGGCTTTTTCCGATGCGATGATCCTGGCTATGGTATTTCCCAACATGATAGGGCTGTTTATCTTATTCCCGAAAGTAAAAGAAGAGCTTCAGCGATACCTGAAAGCCATCGGCATAAAATAAAGTTTAATACATTTCAAAAAGTTCAGGCGCTATTCTTCTGTCGTTGCCTCCTTTATCAGGTATGTAGTTTTTCTCTTTTCTTGAAGAAATAAAAGTAACAGTATGTATTGAGCAAAAATCTGTTGCTCAATATTCGGAGGAGTTTGAAATATTTCTCGGAATGGGCCTCTCTTTAAACCATTACGATATAAAATTTTATTAACAAAATTCAAAATTTCACTAATTAACATTCCGGTAAATATTTTTTTAACAACAATTAACCGCAATGGACAAACTGTCTTTTTAAATTTCTGTTTTAAAATTCATTCCTTTAAAACTAAAACCATATAGTTATGAAAACTGTAAAGTTCAACTTATTAACCGGCATTACCCTTATTTTATTTAGTTCCTGTGCCAAAATTTTCAGTAGTCCTGATGCTAAAAACCTAGCTCAATCACACAAGGTTATTGCAATTGTTCCGCCCACAGTTTCAATTGCTGCTAAAAAAATGTAGATGCAGAAGCGATTAAAGAACAACAAAAAACCGAGTCTCTGAATTTTCAAAGGGAAATGTATGCCTGGCTGCTCAGAAGAAAAGATCAGGGTAAAATGGATGTAGAAGTACTGGATGTGGAAACTACAAACTCAAAATTGCAAAAAGCAGGCTATCCTGATAAACCTATGTCTCCCGCCGAGCTGGCTGAAGTGCTGGGTGTGGATGGTATTATTTCTTCAAATTTTTCACTAAGCTAACCCATGTCAGAGGCTGCTGCCCTGGCATTAGGTTTAACCCTGGGTTTATTCGGCAATACAAACGAAGTCAGAGCTTCTATCAGTATTCATGATAAAAAAAATAAAAAACTGATATGGAATTATGATCACAAATTCTCAGGTACGTTTGACAGCTCGCCGGCACGGCTGGTAGATGATTTGCTTCGCAGAGCGAGCAAAAGAATGCCGTACAGAGTGTGAAACGCAGAAGATTGTTTTTTTAAAAAGGAAACTTGAAATGTTAAAATTTTTTTTTTAAAAAAAGAAACGGGAGTGAAATAACCTCCCGTTTCTTTTTGAATTTTTTTTTGCTTATCCCAATGCTACCCTTTTAAATCCGATCACCCTCGGATTTCCGTTTTCTTTCAGATATTGTTCTACCGTCTTGCTGCCGTCTTTTACAAAGGGCTGGGCCAGCAGTGTTTGTTCTTTATAGAATGCGCTCAGTTTTCCTTCGGCAATCTTTGACAACATTTCCTGCGGCTTTCCGGCCATCTTCGGGTCCTGTTTCATTTGCTCCATGATAATGTCTTTTTCACGAGCCAGAATATCAGCCGGAACGGACGAAGCATCTACGGCTACCGGATTCAGTGCGGCTATCTGCATGGCTACATCCTTCCCGGCTTCCGGCGCTTCTTTGTCCAGCCCTACCAGCACCCCTATTCGGTATGCACCGTGAATATAGGATGTCACATAAGGTGCTTGTATAATCTCAAATCGCGTTACTCCTATTTTTTCACCAATTGTAGCCAGTTTTTCGTTTACCATTTCAGCCACGGTGAGCTGGTCTGTTTTCAGTTGTAACAGATCGTCCAGCGTTTGCACGGAAGAGGAAAGAGCGGCATCGGCAATTTTTTGTGCAAATGCCACAAAATCCTGATTCCGGGCCACAAAATCCGTTTCGCAACTAACGCAAACAATAATACCTTTTTTATGATCTGCTGTGGTTTTGGCAATAACTACGCCTTCTTTGGCTTCCCGATCGCTGCGCTTGGCGGCTACTTTTTGTCCTTGTTTCCTCAGCCAGTCTATGGCCGCTTCAAAATCTCCGTTGGTTTCCGTTAAAGCTTTTCGGCAATCCATCATTCCGGCGCCCGTCATCTGGCGCAACTTATTGATATCTGCCGCTGTGATAGTCACTGAACTCATAAGTAGTAATGATTTAAATGAAGAAATTCAGAATGTTTCAGGAAAAAACAAAGAAACACTCCTGCCTGAAATATTTTATTTTATACCATTCAGGATTAATTGTATTTTACCGTTTGGCATTTCCCCGTCCGGCAGAAGGAATCCGGCGTCGTGTGCCGCCCCGGCCTTTTGAAGGCCTTGAACCGCCTTCGGCTTCTGCCTCGGCCAGCAATTTGGCTGCTTTTTTTTCTTTTTCATCATCGGTAACTTCTTCCATTTCTTCTTCTTTGGCTGCCTGACGCTCTGCCAAACCTTCTGCAATTGCTGCCGTAATATAATTTACAATGATGGCGATAGATTTGGTGGCATCGTCATTTGCCGGAATCGGAAAATCCACTTTGTTGGGATCACAATTGGTATCTACCACTCCGAATGTGGTTATAACCAGCTTGCGGGCCTCTGCCAGCGCTATGTGCTCATGGCCTATATCAACCAGAAACAAAGCAGCCGGTAACCGCCCCATCTGTGCTATTCCTCCCAGCACTCTTTCCATTTTCTCTTTTTCACGATTGAGGCGAAGTTTTTCTTTTTTGGTGATATTATCTAAAGAACCGTCAGATAGCATTTTTTCAATGCTCTGCATCTTCTTAACGCTCTTGCGTACCGTGTTAAAGTTGGTAAGCATTCCTCCCAGCCATCGTTCGGTAACGTAGGGCATATTTACCCGCCTGGCACATTCTTCAACAATATCCTTGGCTTGTTTCTTTGTGCCGACAAACAATATTTTTTTACCACTTTTGGCAATTTGCTTCAATGCTGCCGCTGCTTCCTGAAGACACTCTACGGTTTTGTTAAGGTCAATAATATGTATGCCTTTTTTTTCCGCAAAAATGTAAGGCAGCATTTTCGGGTTCCATTTTTTTCTCAAATGCCCGAAGTGTACGCCGGCTTCCAATAATTGCTGCTGAAGTGAAATATTATTTTCCATCTGGGTTTATTCTTTTTCTTATTAATCTTTATGAATCTGAACTGAAATGCAAATATTGATAAACGAATATTAACGCTTGGAGAACTGGAAGCTTCGTCTGGCCTTTTTATAACCGAATTTCTTGCGCTCTACCGAGCGGGGATCGCGCTTCAGCAGTCCGGCCGCTTTCAACACCGGACGAAGGTCGGGATTCACCTCGGTTAATGCCCTGGCAATACCGAGCATGGCTGCCTCAGCCTGCCCTTTAACTCCGCCTCCTGAAGCAGTAATTTTTACATCAAATTTGTTCAGGGCATCTACCGCACGAAGCGGTTTTTCTACCTGATGCCGGAGATAAACCAGCGGAAAGTATGTCTTATAGTCTTTCCCGTTAATCGTGATGTTTCCTTCACCTTTTGTGATGAATACACGGGTTACCGCTTCTTTACGTCGCCCGACGGCATGCTTCAGTTTTTCCATGTTTCAGAAAAAAATTTTATTATTAAGGAATTTTAAAATTTTAATTCTTTGGGTTTCTGTGCACCATGGGGATGTGCCGTTCCTTCATACACAAACAGTTTTTTAAACATTTTTCGTCCAAGCCTGTTCTTCGGCAACATCCCTTTTACGGCCCGCTCAATTATAGCAACCGGTCGCCTCTTCAGCAAACTGGCCGCCGTCTCTTCTTTCAACCCGCCGGGATATCCGGTAAAGTGTTTATATAATTTGTCTTTTAACTTATCGCCGGTAAAAACCACTTTTTCTGCATTGATTACAATAACGTAGTCTCCGGTATCGACATGAGGCGTATAGTATGGCTTATGTTTACCTTTCAGCACGGCCGCTATACGGGAGCATAAACGGCCAACCGTCTGATTTGTGGCATCTACCACAAACCATTCATGTTTCACCGTAGAGGCCTTGGCGTGTTTGGTCGTAAAATGTAACTTGCTCATGAGCTTTACTTTTCTGATTTTAAACCCTGGTTTCCTTTTTTTAAACGGGGTGCAAAGATAATTTCAAACGCTATCTGAACCTATTTTTGAAGCTTATTTTTTTCTTGCACCTTTATAAAAAATTGAAAATCAATAAAAATTTTGACTTGATTTTTAAGTCTTTCTTTATTTTTGGTTGAAATATCCCATCATGGCAAACCGTAAACTGAATCGGAATTCTTTTGGCGACCCGAAAAATGCCGGACGATTAATGACAACCGACGAAGCCCTCGCCTTGCTGAACGAATGGGTGCCCAACGAAAGGCTTCGCCTTCACATGAAGCAGGTAGCCGCCCTGATGAAAGCATGGGCCTTGGAAAAAGAAAACGCAGATGCACAAACCGCAGCAAAATGGGAACTGGCCGGTTTGCTGCACGATGCCGACTGGGAAAAATTTCCGGATGATCATTGCCGGATCATTATTGAAGAGTTGGAACGAAGAAATATTGACCCTGAAGTCATCCGTTGTATTGCATGCCACGGGCCTCGTATTTTCGGCGTTGAGCCTGTTACCCCCATGGAAAAAATGATTTATGCTTTTGATGAATTGAGCGGACTCATTCATGCCTACAGCCTGATGCGTCCCGAAGGTTATGAAGGAATGGAAATCAAAGGCGTAAAAAAACGTCTTAAAGAAAAATCTTTTGCCGCCGGTGTAAACCGTGAGGATATTTACGATGCGGTTTCCCGTCTGTCTGTCTCACTGGATGAACTTATTGATTTTATCATCTCCCGTCAAAAAACGGTTTGCTAATCATTTTCCTGAAATTATTTTCCGCCTTATTTAAACTTTAAGATGTAACCAAAGTCACATACACACATCTGTGTACCTCAGCCTCTGCGTAAACCCATTCGCTTAACCTCAAAAATTTTTTTTATGAGAAATCTGTATGCTTTGATGACAGCGGTAATCTTTTGGCTGACTACACAACCTTTACGGTCACAAAATGTCACTCCCGATACCGCAGATTTTACCTTTACGGTGAATCATGAAACCAAACATGTGGTTTTCACCAATACATCCCGGCTGGGTAACGGCCACGGTATTCGTTTCGCCCTTTGGAGCTTCGGTAACGGACAAACAGCAGTTACCGGGCCGCTTCAGGGCACCGAACATACCTACCAGATGCCGGGAACATATACCGTATGCCTTAGAATTTTTCGGATTAGAAATCTGCCAAACCCCGACACAACACTTACTTCCATTAAATGTAAAACCGTAGTCATCAACACAATTTGTCGAGCCGATTTTGAACGAATACCAGGGGCGCCAAGTCCTTTAACGGTTGTGTTTAAAGCCCTTCCGTGGCATAACGGTAATTTTAAACCGTCAAGAATCTGTTGGCAATTCGGCGACGGACGAGATACCTGTATTTATTACACAAATGCTTATACCGGAAATTATACGGTGACGCATACGTATTCCCAACCCGGAAATTATCAGGTATGCATTTCAATCCGCTACTTTGATAACTGTGAAGCCCAAAAATGTAAACCGATCGTTGTCATTCGTCCCGACAGTTGCCGCGCCGATTTTGAACGTCTGAACGTGCCGGTGCCCACTCCGCTCAGCGTTTCGCTGAAAGCTTTACCCTGGCACAACAATAACAAACGGCCCGAAAAAATCTGCTGGCAGTTCGGCGACGGACGAGATACCTGCATTCTCTATCCCGTAAACTATACAGGAAACTATACCGTTACCCATACTTATGCCCAACCCGGCAACTACAACGTATGCGTGAAAATCTGGTATGTCGGCGGTTGCGTGGCCCAAAAATGCAAACCGGTTTCCGTTCCCAATCCTCCGAATCAATGCGGCGTTAACCTGTGGGTTATTGCTACAAACCCGAATAATTTACAAAGAACATTCATTGCCATCAGAGATTCGGTAAGCCAGGCCTCCCCTGTCGGAATTTGCTGGTACTTCGGAGATGGTACGGATACCTGCATTATGATTACTCAGCCGCAACCTTCGCCGGTTTACACAATTACGCATACTTATCCGGCGCCGGGCTCATATCGCGCCTGTGTAAAAATGATTTACAACAACGGCTGTATTGCGGTAAACTGCAAAGACGTCAACATTGGTTCAAACACCAATTTGTGCGGCGGCTACATGACTGACTCCGTTATCGGGCCGCGTACATTCCGTTTCAAAGGCTTTGGTATTCACCGGCCGGATGATGCCGTCATTCGCTACTTCTGGACTTTCGGCGACGGCACAACCGCTACGGGACAAACCGTGACGCATACCTATCAGCAAACCGGTAATTATGAAGTTTGTCTCTTTATCAAAACACAGAAAAACTGTGACGTAAAAATTTGTAAACCCCTGCGGGTTCAGGGACAGGGACAACCTCAGCTTGCCATTACCCCTAACCCGGTGACCAATTTTATGCAAGTGGTCTTCCAGTCCACCCATACGGAAACGGTTCAGCTAAAAATTCTTAATAACAACGGCATCGTCGTACGGGATTATGTAAGGAATGCCATAACCGGAACAAACATCTGGAATTTTGACGTAAGCAGTCTGGCGCCGGGAGTTTATACCCTTGTGGTCGTTTCTCCCAACCAGTTTGCTTCGGCAGTATTCATAAAACAATAAACGGCTCGTTTACGTCAGGGCTATTACACAGCGCCGCCTCCTTTCGGGGGCGGTTTTTTTATTCAAATGACTAATTAAAAGTCTGTGAAAAGAAATACCGTAGCGTTTCATCTGTATGGAATGAATTTTCACTTATAAAATTTTCGAAAATACGGAGCCGGTTTTCAGGATTTCTTTTTCTTTCTTTGTCCGCTTTGCCTATTCATCAAAATGAATGACATCAAAACGTTATTCTTAATTTTGCGCTTACGGTTTTTAATTATACGTCAGTTCAACACCAAAAAACGAAATCAGAAAATGAAAAAAGGACTGGTTGTTTTATTGTTAGCTTTTCTATGGGCATCCTGCAACCAAAGTGAAGAATACAAAACCCTGGCCGCCGACCCGCTGCTGTACTGCAAAACCGTAAAAGAACTGAATAACATCGTAATGGGAAATAATTTCACTCCCATAGTCGCCTCCAGGAATTATTTGTACGCCAATGTAGCCGCTTACGAAGTGATTGCGGCAGCACGCCCCGACAAATATAATTCGCTGGCCGGCCAGCTAAACGGGCTTCAAACCAAACCACCCGCCCCCGGAAAAGACGTGAATTATCACTTTGCTGCCATACTGGCCTTTTGCAAACTGGGCGAAGCCGTAACCTTTCCCGAAGGCAGCATGAGTTACTATGTGGACAGCCTCACCTCGCTGATGCGTAAAAAAGGAATGCCCAAAAAAGTACTCAAAGCCACCCGGGAGTTTGCCGATAAAGTATCAGAAATCATCATGGACTGGAGCAAAAAAGACAATTATGCACAAACACGTACCATGCCAAAATATGCTATTATAGATTCGCCGGGACGTTGGGTGCCCACCCCGCCCATGTATCTTGACGCCATAGAACCGCATTGGAATAAAATCCGGCCGGCTGTCATGGATAGCGCCAACATGTTTGTTCCTCCCCCGCCGCCGCCCTTTGATATCAAAAACAAAAACAGCAAATTTTATAAAGAAATGATGGCCGTAAAAAATGCTGTGGAAAATCTCACCGACGAGCAAAAACATATTGCCGACTTCTGGGATGACCTTGGGGTGCGTATGAACGTCTCCGGCCATGTCATGTTTGTCAGTAAAAAATTTTCGCCCCCCGGCCATTGGATGAATATTGTGGGTATTGCAGCCAAACAGGCCAAAGCCGATTTTGAAACTACCGTGTATGCGTATGCCAAAACCGCTATCGCCGTGTTTGATGCATTCATTCAATGCTGGGACGAAAAATACCGAAGCAACTATGCCCGGCCCGAAACGGTAATTAATAAATACATTGACCCAAACTGGCGTCCTTATCTGCAAACGCCGGCATTTCCCGAATATACCTGCGGGCACAGTACCATTTCCGCTGCTGCCGCCGAAGCACTCACCGATGTGTTTGGCGACAACTTTGCCTACACCGATACCTCCGAACTGGAATTCGGCATCCCCAACAGAAGCTTCAAATCCTTTCGCCACGCTGCCGAAGAAAACAATTGGGCACGTTTTTACGGCGGCATTCATTACCACAATTCCTGCATCATCAGTACTGAGCACGGTCGCAAAGTAGGCACGCTGGTCAATCAGCGACTGAAAATGAAAAAATAAATTCCGCCGTCGTTCCTCTCATTACTTTTTTGAATGTGCTGAACAAGGAGTTTTTTATTTTGGGGCTGTCATCGTGCCGCCTGCGGCGGGCAAGGCCGCTCATCGGCTGCAGTCCGCCGTCCTTCGGGGTAGCCGTGCTGGCGGCGGCGCATGCCATAGCCCCGTTCAAATAAAACTGCCACACCGCATCACCCATGCCAACGCCGGGCGCCGCCGCGGCGCACCTCACTTCGTTCGCCCTCCGGCCGGCGCAGCCCTTGAGCGATGAAATCACTGTCAGCAAGGAATTTTTTATTTTTCTGTCGGACTGTTTCGGTTGAAGAGAAAAAAATATATCTTTAAAAGAGTTCGTATGATACGTTAACAAAAAATATTTTTTTCAATGTCATAATTATACCTATCTAAGCAGAAAGGCAGAAATAAAACACGGATGTAAAATAAACTATTAAAATACTTAGCAATCCGGCCAAAGAAACAGATATCTTTTCCTAACTTTAATGCAATATCGGTACCGGAAAAATTGTTATTGACTTATTCAAAACTTCGTTATGTTTTATGGAAAAATCCGCATTCATCATCATAACTTAAATAACGAGCATTGTTTACATACAAATTTAAATAACAACAACAATGAAAAACATCACATTGCTGATCGTTGGATGGTTTTGCTTCATCTGTGCTTACGGCCAGAAAGAAGAATTTAAAATTTATCCGAACAACTTGATTTACAGTGAGCAGGCAATGGCTAAGCTAAGGCGCGTCGTGGACTCATTAAACCTGAAATTCAAAACTTGCAACTTCAATACCGTTTTTTATTCCAAAAGCCAAACCGTCGGTCACATAATAAAAATGAAAAAAGGAAATATTAAACAAGCGAAAATAGATATGGAAAATCAAATTTCCTTGGACGAATTTCTTAAAAAATATCCAACAGCAACTATTGAAAGAAATGTTTTAATCATAAAGCTTAAATATAAAAACTACAAAAACCGGTACATTGTTGAATTTGAACACTTCGACCTGAAAAGCGATTTTGGATTCAGCATTAGATCGGAAGATATGACCCTTTATCAAAAAGATTTTTCCCAAAAGTGGCTTTTTGAATACGATAATAAAACAAAATACGATGATGAGTATCTGTACGCTTTCTATTTCCCGGCGAATTTCAGTTTCGTTCCCATTCCGAAAAAATATGCTCTAATGATAGGATATTCAAATTGCTTAATTGATACAACAACTACAAAATTTAAAGAAAATCTAAAAGACGGCACAATTTACCTTCCTGAAAACTGGACTTCGTTATCGTTAAATGAGAAAATCAAACTTCTTGACACAATGAGAAGCACGAGAGTAATTGGTACGTGCAGTAGGGATACCCGTCCAAGAGAGCACGCCAAGAATATTGCCTTGCTTTCGGCGGAAACCTATAACTGGTCGGTTTTCCTGAAATCACATCTGGACATCATGAACGACCGCTTCGAAAGACTATCCGATGGCAGTTATGCCTGGGAAGAAAGGAATACTTATATCAAAGAACTTGAAGAGCTCAACATAAATGTTCCGGACCTTATTTTCGGCATAACCTTCCGCATGGAAAATCCCGCAAAAAATCATTATTATGACAGCATCGGACGACTTGGTCGTGCTTTATCAGAAACCAAAAACCGAAGTGAAATTGAAGAGGCTATGTTGTCCATCATCTCCGACAAAGAATTGGATCTCTTTAACAGACTTTTATTTACTTCCTTTTTCTGAACTACAACCATTATTTAAAAGACAACGTTTTAAAGAAAGAAAATAACAACAGGTTGATAAAAGCAACAAAAAGTTTACCGGATTTTATTAGCAAAAGACTAACAGAAAACTGAAAAGAATCCTGAAGTTAAAATCTTTTTCGCACCTCCTCACAAATCCTGAATCGGCTTATATCCTGGCACTAAGGTTTTCATCACTGTCCAGGCTATCAGATAGGCCACGGCGCAAAAGCCAAACATGATGGCATAACCGGTTTCTATATGTCCCTGCTTTTTGTAGTAATCAAATAAGGCGCCGCCTATTTTGGTTATCAACACTCCGCCAATTCCACCGGCCATACCGCCTATGCCCACCACCGAGGCCACCGCTTTACGCGGAAACATATCCGAAACGGTTGTAAAAATATTGGCGCTCCATGCCTGATGCGCCGAAGCGCCGATTCCAATCAGCAGTACCGGAATCCAGTAACTGATGCCGCTCAACGGCTGAGCAGCCAGCACCACCAACGGAATGACCGCAATCAGAAGCATAGCCCGCATGCGTCCGTCGTATGCCTGATACCCTTTGTTGATAAAATACATCGGAAACCATCCGCCGCCGATGCTTCCGGCTACCGTTAAGGTGTAAAGCAATGCTAAAGGAATCATCATCTGCGTCGTTGTCATGCCATGCTGATCTTTCAGATAGGCCGGCAACCAAAACAGAAAAAACCACCACACCCCGTCGGTCATAAACTTTCCGAAAGCAAAAGCCCAGGTTTGTCTGTAATACAACAATTTCACCCACGACACTTTTTCATTTCCCTCCACTACATCCGTATCCTGTGTATCACTTTTTATGTATTGCCGCTCAGGTTCGGATAAGCGGGTTTGTTTTTCCGGCTTTTCATAATAAATGAACCAAAATACCAGCCACAAAAAACCTACGGCGCCGATAATAAGGAAAGCAGCTTGCCAGCCCCAGTGTTTTTCAATCCAGGGTACCGACAGCGGGGCCAGAATAGCTCCCACATTTGCACCTGAATTAAAAATGCCGGTTGCCAGCGCTCTTTCTTTTTTGGGAAAATATTCCGCCGTAGCTTTTATGGCTGCAGGAAAATTTCCGGCTTCACCAACGGCAAGAAAGGCGCGGGCAAAAACAAACCCTATCACGGAAGCCGGTACTGCCGCAAGGCCAACCCAGCCCAAAGCCGTGGCCAGACCCTGACCTATCGGAATAGCCAGTGCATGCAACATAGCCGCAATACTCCATAATACAATAGCCCATGCATAGCCGCTTTTTGTTCCCAGTTTGTCAATAATTCTTCCGGCAAATAACATGGCTATGGCGTAAGTAAACTGAAATGCTGCCGTAATATCCGCATACTGGCTGTTGCTCCATCCGAATTTTTCTTCCAGTACCGGTTTTAACAAGCTTAAAACCTGCCTGTCAAGATAGTTTACCGTGGTAGCAAAAAACAACAAGGCACAAATAGTCCAGCGATATTTACCTATGGGGTTTTGATTCATAACGTTCCGGTTTCGGTTATCCATTCCAGCAGTTCTTTAGTTTTTTGTTCGAGTAACTGAAAATCTTTATTTCGAAGAATTTCTTTGGTTATCAGATGTCCGCCGATGCCTACCGCACATACACCGGCCGTGAACCAGGACCGGAGATTCTCTTTATCTGCGGTTACGCCGCCGGTGGGCATGAAAGCCATACCGGGAAACAATTCTTTTATCGCAGTGACAAATCCCGGTCCGAGCACATTTCCCGGAAATAGTTTTACCAGCGTACGGCCCGCAGACTCAGCTTCGTGAATTTCCGTCGGCGTCATACATCCGGGTATCCATGGCAGCTTGAGCAAATAAGCGGCATCATTAAGAGATGCATCGAACATCGGGCTTACCAGAAAATCTGCTCCAGCCTCAGAAAAGTCATTTACCTGCGCTGCATGCCGGATTGTGCCCGCACCCAAAATCAATCCGGGCATACTCTCCTTTCGCACCGCAGCCATGGCGTAAAAGTTTTCCAACGCGTTCGGACCTCTTGCCGTATATTCAGCCACCCGAATGCCGGCAGCATAAAGGGCACGTAACACACCGATACAAACTTCCTTATCCTCGTGATAAAACAGCGGAAGCAGTTTTTGATTTTTTATTGCGTCTAATATCAATTCATTTTTTTCCATACTGTAAAATGTTTTGCCTCACATCCTGGATGGTTTGTTTGGTACAGTCGCCTTTTTCATGCATTTTACCTACTGCCGCAGCCGCAGCCAGGTTTAGTGTTTCCTGTGCAGAAAGATTATTCACATAACCGTATAAAATACCTGCCATAAAACAATCGCCGCTTCCGGCTCTGTCAATAATGTGATCCAGCGAAAAAGTTTCCGATACTTCAAAATGATCCTGCCGTTGCATAACGGCAAAATATGTTTTTTCCAGACGAAAAGTAAGCGCTACCGTATGTACTTTCGGGTATTTTTCCCTGATGCGCAGAATGGTTTCTTTTGCCGCCTTGGTCAGGTCATCAATACTATAGCCCTCGCTGGCGGATATTACCGCTTTAATACCCAATAGCTTTTCTGCCGACCAAATATTTCCCATAATGATGTGACAATGGCTCACCAGTTCATCCATAATTGCCGGCGGATTAACACCATATTGCCAAAGCCGGGCTCTGTAATTCAGATCCACGGTAAGGGTTTTGTTGAGTTGTGAAGCTGTGCATACGGCTTCCCGGCACAGTGCGGCGCTATCAGCATTCAGAGCCGGTGTAATGGCGCTCCAGTGGATTACCTCACAATCATGCATGTGTTTTTCCCAGTTCACTTCGCCGGTTTTTAATGAAGCAAAGGAAGAATCCTCCCGATCGTAAATCACGGCATCCCCTTTCAGTTCGCTTCCCTGGAGCAGGTAATAGATTCCGATTCTTTTTCCCGAGTAAAGTATGGATGATACATCCACTCCTTTTTCTGCCAGTTCCCCGACGATATCTGCAGACAAATAGTTTTTGGGAATTGCAGTAAAATATTTAACGGGAACTTTCCATGAAGCCAGCGCCGCCGCAACATTTAATTCTGCTCCACCCGGATAAACAGCCATTTGCGCCTGCCTGATCCAATGCCGGTTGGGTTGGGGCGAGTAACGAAGTAAGAGTTCTCCAAAACAAAATATCTTCTTCATGTCTTTATTCAATATCAGCTATAGCTACAGGGTCCATATCGGTAAATTGCTGGTTTTCGCCGGCCATTCCCCAAATAAATCCGTAATTCGAAGTACCACATCCGAAATGTAAGCTCCAGGGCGGCGAAATAACCGCTTCATGATTGGCTACTACAAGGTGCCGGCTTTGCATGGGCTCGCCCATGAAATGAAATACCCTGTGATTTTCCGAAACATCGTAATAAAAATACACTTCCATACGTCGGGAATGGGTGTGCGGCGGCACGGAATTCCAGACACAACCGGGCTCAAGCTCAGTATAACCCATCACCAACTGACAACTCCTGATGCCGTCTTCATGAATGAATTTATACAGCGTTCGCTTGTTAGACGTTGCCGCCTCTCCCAGCTTTAGCGCAGTAGCCCGATCTCTGGACAAATACTGAGTTTCATACTGCTTATGAGCTGGCGCTGACAGAAAATAAAACAAAGCCGGCCGTTCGGAATGTTGGCTTTCAAAAACAACCTCACGGGTTTCTTTTCCCAGATACAAACAATCGCCTTTTTGTAAAGAAAATTGTTGTCCGTCGGCTTTAATCCTTCCTTCTCCGCCCACGTTGAAAATTCCCATTTCCCGCCGCTGAAGAAAATAATCTGCTTTTAATTCATCGGGATTCGGCAGTGGAACAGATGCTGTAACGGGCATAACTCCGCCGATAATCACCCGGTCATAATGCGTATATACGCAATGAACGGCGTCAGGCCTGAATAATTCCTGCACCAGAAAATGACGCCGCAACTGTTCGGTATTCAGGGCCACAGCAGATTCGGGGTTTTGCTGAAATCGTATTTCCATCACCTGATTACTGTAGAGTGTAAAGGTTCATCAATAAATTGCCACCCAAAATAATGCTTTGTGTTATAATAACAGATATTTTGCACCATTTTTCCGATCCACTCTGTATCGTCCGGAAGCTCTCCGTTCTCCATTTCTTCTCCCAGCAGATTGCATAATATTCTTCTGAAGTATTCATGACGGGGAAATGAAAGAAAAGATCGGCTGTCGGTGAGCATACCTACAAAGCGGCTTAACAGTCCCATATTACTCAGTGCATTGAGCTGTCTGATGATACCGTCTTTCTGATCCAAAAACCACCATGATGCGCCCCACTGAATTTTACCGGGAAAAGAGCCGTCATTAAAATTTCCGATCATGGTAGCAAACAACTCGTTATCTGCCGGATTGAGATTGTAGATAATGGTTTTGGCCAGCGTGTTATTGCTGTCAAGCCGGTCAAGGAAACGGGCCAGGCTTTTCGCCTGCTGAAAATCGCCGATACTGTCCCAGCCTGTATCGGGTCCCAGTTGTTTCATCATCCGCGAATTATTGTTGCGCAGGGCGCCCAGATGAAACTGCTGTACAAATCCTTTTTCCCAATCCCATTCGGCAAAAGTGATTAGCATGGCCGACTTGAATTTGCGCACTTCTTCTTCCGTCAGTTGTCCGCCGTTTCTTACTTTGGCAAAGATGCCGGCAATTTCGGTTGTTGAATAATTTTCGGCATAAATTTCCTCCAGTCCGTGATCGCTGACACTGCAGCCCTGCGAGGCAAAGAAATCATGCCTTTTTTTCAATGCGGTAAGGTAATCGTTGAAGGTGCTGATAGAAACATCCGTAACACTTTCCAGTTTTTCCAAGTATTCGTTAAATGCCGGCGGATGTTCGGGCTGCATGGCTTTGTCGGGCCTGAAAGCCGGCAACACTTTTACTTTCCATCCGTCAGCTTTTATTCGGGCATGATATTCCAAGGAGTCAATGGGATCGTCTGTGGTGCAAATCAGCTTCACATTCATTTTTTCTATCAGTCCTCTTACCGAAAAATCAGGCTGTTGCAGCATGCGGGAAGTTTCTTCGTAAATTTTTTCCGCGGTTGCCGGCGAAAGCAAATCATAAATATTGAAATAGCGCTGAAGCTCAAGGTGTGTCCAGTGATATAAAGGATTACGAAGCGTATAAGGTACTGTAGCTGCCCAGGCCAGAAATTTTTCTTTATCGGGCTTTGAGCCGGTGATGTATGCTTCATCCACACCGTTGGTACGCATGGCTCTCCATTTGTAGTGGTCTCCGTTCAGCCATACCCGGGTAATATTTTCAAAGTTTACATCTTCCGCTATTTGTTGCGGCGAAAGATGATTATGGTAGTCAATTACCGGCATGGATTTGGCATACTCGTGATACAACACCTGTGCGGTGCGGTTGTGTAGTAAAAAATTTTCGTCAAGAAATGTTTTCATGTATCGGTGTTTTATAATGAAATATCTCTTTTCCAGGGTATGAAATCATCCTGCTGCAGTTGAACGGCTTTGGGAATCACTTCGCCCGATGCGGTTTGAATAACGAATTTCAGTATTTCTTCTCCCGTTTGTTCAATACTTTTTTCTCCGGTAATAATAGGGCCGCAGTCAATATCAATAATATCGGCCATGCGCTGCGCTGTTACAGAGTTTGAAGCAATTTTAATGGTTGGACAAATCGGATTTCCGGTGGGCGTGCCCAGGCCTGTGGTAAACAGAAGAACGGTTGCTCCGCCGGCTACTTTACCGGTAGTGGCTTCCACATCGTTACCCGGCGTGCATACCAGATTTAATCCGGGACGAACTGCCGGTTCGGTATAATCCAATACATCCTGCACCGGAGAGGTTCCTCCTTTTCTGGCTGCACCGGCGCTTTTCATGGCATCGGTTATAATTCCGTCTCTGATGTTTCCAGGCGAAGGGTTCATGGAAAAACTGCTTCCTGCACGGGTAACCAGCTCTTCGTAACGCCGCATCAGATGAATAAATTTGCCGGCAACTTTTTGATTGACACAACGGTCAATTATTTCCTGTTCAACGCCGCAGAGTTCGGGAAATTCAGCCAGCAATATTTTGCCGCCCAATGCAACGATGAGGTCTGCACAATACCCAACGGCCGGATTTGCGGAAATACCGCTGAAACCGTCGCTTCCTCCGCATTTCACACCCACGGTTAATTTGTCTAATGTGGCTGGGCGCCGCTGAATGCGGTTTATTTCAACCAAACCCTGAAACGTTTTTCGAATGGCGTCGGCTACGAGCTGCTCTTCGCTTTCTGTTTGTTGTTGCTCAAAAATATACAACGGTTTATCAAAATTCGGATTGCGGCTTTTCAGTTCTTCTAAAAATTCATGTAACTGCAAGTTCTGGCATCCCAGACTCAGAACCGTTACTCCGCCAACATTCGGATGGTCGGCATAGGCTGCCAGTAATTTACCCAGTATAGCTGCATCCTGTCGGGTACCACCGCAGCCGCCGTGGTGATTCAAAAATTTAATTCCGTCTACGTTGGGAAAAAGGCGCTGCGCGGTTGGTGATTCATTTTTCGGAAACACCCTCCATTCCGGCAGGGCTACGCCTTCCCGATATGCATCTACCAGCATTCGGGTATAACGCCTGTATTTTTCGGAAATACCATAGCCCAATTCCTGTATCATGGCATCCCGTATCACATCCAGATTTCTGTTTTCACAAAATACCAGCGGAACAAACAGCCAGTAATTTGCAGTTCCCACTCTTCCGTCATTTCGATGATAACCATTAAACGTTGCCCCGGCAAAACGGGTTACATCCGGCGGTTGCCATTGATAATTCGTTGCTCTCCACGCATAGGATTGCGCTGCATGCAATGTGTTTTCCGTACTTACGCGGCTGCCTTTTTTTACCGGCTGCTGTACCTTCCCTACAAGCACGCCATACATCACCACTTCATCGCCCGAATTCATGTCAGAAAGAAAAAATTTGTGTTTAGCCGGTATATCTTCAGCAAGTATGAGGTCCGTTCCGTTGTATGTAATGGTTTCGCCTGCGCTTAAATCCGTAAGCGCCACTACGATATTATCCGATGGATGTATTTTTAAAACCTTTGCTTTCATAATATACTCACATTCGCATTGACCGTATCCGTAACAACTTCCATCACGCTGCGCTCTAACATGTCACTCAGTTTCTCAACAACGGTTTTTGTAAAATCAGGCAGCTGATGTAAATCTACACCCCATAAAGCTACATTGGATGTAACCTGTTCAACCACCTGTTCAGGCATCTGTTGCTTCCATAAGTGATGAAAATAATCGGCGTGGTTGTCGGAAATTTCATATTCGGTGCCGTTTCGTAAACCGTAATATTTTCCGTTCTCCACTTTTACCGAACGCATGTATAAAAGGTAGGCTGCAAATGCCGTAGCCATCCGCTCCGGAACAGCAGCATGTAACTCGACATAGCGAACCAAAAGCGGAACATTCCGCATTTTCATTTTCGATGTGTACTGCGTTGCTACGCTTTGCCATTGATGATTGATAAACGGATTGCAGAATCTCTCGAAAGTATTGTCTGCAAACTGTCGTTTGGTTTGTTCGTCAATGGCATAAGGGATAGAAGGGGCGATTTCGGCATGCATCAGGCCTTTGGTAAATTTTCCATACACCGGATGGGTTATCGCCTCCCGTGAGATATCAAAACCGCATAAAAAGGCCGTGCCGCAATTAAAGGTATGCGTTCCGTTCAGCAGCCGAAGTTTTAATTCCTTAAATAACGTGATATCCGGCTCAATCTTTACCGCATCGTCTGTTTCATGAAACGACAATACCTTCTTCACCCGATCATCTCCTTGTATTGCCCAGAGTCTGAATACTTCACTCATCGTCAACAGCTCATCCGTATATCCCAGTTCGCTGCATAACTGCTGCCATTCCGCAGGATGCGGTTTACCGGGAACAATACGGTCAACCAGTGAATTACAAAAAACATTTTCCTCTTCCAGCCAACTAAGAAATTCTTTTTCTAATGCGTTTTCACGGGCCATGCGTGCAACAATTTCTTTCAGCATATCACCGTTATCGGAAATCAATTCGGTGGGAATTATGATCATTCCATGGCCGTTTCCCTCGAAATACTTAAAGCGTTTGTATAAAAACGACAACAACTTGCCCGGAAAGGAAGCCGGAGGCAAGTCATGAACTTTATCTTCAGAAAACTGTATTCCGACTTCGGTGGTATTTGATATAACAACCTGCATATTGGGGTTACCGGCACATTCCAGCACCTTTGACCATTCCGTATCGGCGTGAAGTACCCGACTGATTGAAGCATTGATAATGTCTTCTTTGGTTACATCTCCCTGTTCCAGTCCTCTCACACAAATCGTGTACAGGTTGTCTTGTTTTGCAAAAGCATCAGCTGTTCCCGGTGTGGATTTTACAACCACTACTCTGCCGTTGAAAAGGCCTTGCTTGTTGGCTTTATCAATAAAATAGTCCGGCAAGGCCCGAAGCAGCACGCCGGTGCCAAACTGCAACACTTTTTCCGGAAGCTCAAATATCGAGGGCTCCGGTACACTTAGCCCTGATTCAGGTGAGAGTGAATTCAGTATGTTTTTGTTCAACTGCATATTCAATCTGTTTTATCCGGTGACCATTTATTATTAAAAACGCGGCTCACTGAGATATCTTCGGGCGATAATCCCGGCGGAAAATTGTTTTGATACCATGAATAGTCTTTGCCGTTTTCTTTTCTGCAATCGTGATAATACACCCGTTCTCCCCATTGTATCTTGTTTTCCGTGGGCACCCGATAAACCGGTTTGTCTGCCATGTTTGCCGCAAAAACACATCGTATCAGAAAAAACTGTGCATCGCGATGATAACGCCCCAAAGCAAATCCTTCAAAGCCCCGAAACCGGCAGTTAATGAAAACCGATTTGGCATCGGGGTTCCGTGAGCCGTCATGCCAGATTACGGCTGATCCGGAATGAGCGATAAATTCGCATTGCTCAGCCCATGCCCATCCCCGCGGACAATACAAATCCACGCCGCCTTCCATGATGCAGTTTTTGAAATACCACATACCTTCCTCTACATTCCAGGGACTTACCGTATCGCCGCCGTACGACCGAAAACGACAGTTAACGGCTTTCAGCCTGGAACAGGCCATAGTACGCAGCGCCATCTGATGACCGTCTTTTCTTATGATTTTTTTACCCCCGTTTAAGGTGTCTGAAGGGCAGGCTACCAACGTATCCCGGTTACGCTCAAACCCAAAGCTGTTGGTTATGGTAAGATTTTTTAAAGTGATGTCATTGGCACGAACATTCAACGTAGCCACACCCCAGTCATCGGCATGGGTGCACCTCCAGATATCTCTGGAAACCGAGGCGGTAATAATCGTGGATTCTCTGTCTTCTCCTTCCAGAATTACCTTTTCTTTCTCTATGTACAATTTTTCACGATATATCCCTTTTTTGATAAACACCACCCGAAATACATCACTTTTTTCGGGCAAGCTGTTCAGCGCTCCCTGAATGGTCTTATGATCGCCGGTGCCGTCTGCAGCAACTACGATACGTGTGTGTTCCTGCTTTTTACCGGCATTACCTGTTATGCCCTGGGCCCCTGTGCAAGCCGGTTGGCTTATCAAGAGTAATATCGTCATGAAGCGCATCATCTTTTTGCGGCATTTTGCAGCAGCCACTGTACCCATCGGCAGGCGGCCGGATAGTTTTGAAACGAATCAGGCAGCTTTCGTCCGTCGAGATATTCATTGTATATCCATGGATCGCCCAAGGCAAATACCCATCCTTTTCCGTAACGGGCAAAAGCCATTACCACATCACCTTTCCAGCGTACCAGCGGTTTGGCCGGCGCTTTAACCGATAAGCTTGAAAACTCTTTTATAAATAGCCTGTAAGCTTCTCCGAAAACAGGATTTCCGGGTTCTGTTATGACCTCTCCTTCATGAAAAGCATCATTTTTAACCAAATTTTTATTGTCTTCATTGAAACGAATGCCAAATACGCCTGACAGTTCACTTAAATTCTTTAATTCGGCGTTACCGGCGTCATTGCCGAGCAAAACCAGCACACCGCCTTGTTTTACCCATCGGGCAATTGTCTGTATGTGCTGCTTTTGGATAACATGAAGGGTATCGGTTTCTTTTGGTGTATCCGGATCAACGATGATATATACTGAAACATTTCTCAGTTTTTGCGCATCAGGCTCTTTGTGCATAGATGCGGTTCGGGCTCCGTATTGCTCAAACAAGTGCTTCAGTAAGGAAAATCCGCTGTTGGTTTTATCTTCCCAGGTGTAGTGCCACTGTACGGGTTTACCCGTTATGTCAGGCTTCCATTCATAATTAAAATAATAATCCAATACCACTTGTTTTCCCCGTCCCGGTTTGGGAAGGCTACTCATTTCCATTTCAACTGCACATTTTATGAAAGCGCCTAAGCCCTTCGGGTCGTTGGTAACTACCGGTTCGCTGATATAGTACTCAAAACTGCCGTCTCGATATGGATGACCCCCCAGACCTGAAACAGCAACCGTATTTTTTAAATTCAGTTGCCCCGAAGCATCTTTTTCTACAAATGTTTTCAGAATTCCTTCATAGGCTTTACGGGCCGCCATCATGTAGTGGTCGGGCAAATATCCTTTACGTACACCTTTAGCCAGAAAATAGGTAAACATACAGGATGCGGACGATTCCGGATAGTTACCTTTACGATCAGGATAATTCGGGATGTTGTACCAAATTCCGGTATGTTTATCCTGCACCTTTACAATTGCTGCAGCCAGTCTTTGCAACATTTCTGTCAGTGTATTTCGCTGCGGGTGGTGTTGCGGAAAATAATCCAGCACATCAACCAAAGCCATACCAAACCAGCCCAGACTTCTTCCCCAGAAATTCGAAGAACGTCCGGTTTGTTTATCGGCCCAGCGTTCCTGTTTCGATTCATCCCATCCGTGATAAAGCAGGCCGGTTTTTTCGTCTCTTGCGTGTTTTTCCATTAAGATAAACTGACGGGCTACATCATTGAATACAGTGTCTTCATGGAATAACATAGCATACTCCGCATAAAAGGGCTGCGCCATATACAGGCCATCCAGCCACATTTGGTTCGGATAAATTTTTTTATGCCAGAACCCTCCTTCTGATGTGCGGGGATGTGTTTGCAATTGTTTACGCAAAAGGTCGGCGGCTTTTTTATATTTTTCCTTTTGGGTAACCCTGTATAGCAAAAGCAGCAGTTTACCGTTATTCAGATGATCTAAGTTGTATTCTTCCGATTTATATCCTTTAATGTTGCCATCGGGCTGAACATAAAAATCCAAACACTTTTGTATGTAGGCAAACCATTTGCCTTCGCCTGTGGCGTACCACACTCCTTCCATACCTTTAAGCATTACGCCCTGGTCGTATCGCCATTTTGCCGTTTTATCGTTGGCCAGCAGAAACGAGTCGGGCCAAAGTTTCATCACTGTTTCCGCCATGGCCGTGCTCATTCGCGACTGTGTGAATGCTGCCTGAGTCAGTCCGAATGACAGTATGAAAAAAAATTTTTTCACTTGCAGAATTCTTTTATCTGACACGCCGGCCGCGGCGGCGGTAAATTCCGGTTTCTTCATATACGGATTTTCGACTTTGTATTATCATTCGTTCATTTCTGTTCTAAAAGCATATCCGGCCTTGCACCCAGTTCGAAGCGGTAAGGTTCTTTGGCAAGAGAAGTATGGGTATGCTTTACCCGAATCCTTCCGCACCGATCACCATTTATCCTGAACAGCAACGGGATATTCTTGTCAAATCTCAGATTTTCGAACAGCAGCTCCTCACTCTGAGTTATGTCAACCAAAGGGTCAGCATGCTGTGTGTGCAGTGTGATGTTTCGGAATGTGATATTACCGGCCTCCTGTATATCAATACCTTTATCAGCCTGCAACACCATATTTTCGAGTACAACGTTTTTCACATGCATTTCGGGAAGCCCGCGGATAAAAATTGCTTTATCCGCACCGTTGCAATACACGTTACGGATGTAAAAATTCCGAAATGACGGGGTAGTTTCATCCACGGGTTTCATTTCTACTTTCGGAAGTTCCCGCTTTTCGCCCGCCAGCGGAATCGGATCCCGGGCCGCATAGTACATATCGAACAAGATGGCTTCGCCCGGAATGTCTTTCATAAAAATGTTTTCTATAAAAATATTTTCTACCACGCCGCCTCGTCCCCTTGCCGTTTTAAACCGAAGGCCTATATCGGCGCCGATGAAAGTACATTGCCTGACATAGATATTCCTGACTCCGCCGCTCATTTCGCTTCCGATAACAAATCCGCCGTGAGACGCATACACCGTACAGTTTCGTATCACCACATTTTCGGTTGGAATCCCCCGTTTTCTTCCCTCTGCATCTCTTCCGCTTTTCATGCAAAGCGCATCATCGCCTACATCAAACACCGAGTGTTCAATAAGCACATTTTTACAGCTTTCCACATCAATTCCGTCGCCGTTTTGCGCATACCATGGATTTTTTACAAAAATGTTGCGCACGGTTATGTGTTCACTCATCAGCGGATGCAGACACCAGGCCGGCGAATTCTGAAAAGTAACGCCTTCCAGCAGGATGTATTTACAGCGGGTTAACACCAGCAGGTTCGGCCGCAGAAAATCTTTCACTTGTTCATAAAATGACATATCCTTTTCCGGCGTGATGTAACCAGGATGAGTAAATCCGGACCCTGCCAGTGACTTTTGAGAAGGATACCATGTTTTTTTATCCTCGCTCAGCACGCCGCCCGAAGCCACTAATTTTTTCCACTGCGATTCGGTGAGTTTATCTTTTTTTACCATCCGCCAGGCATCACCGTTTCCGTCAATGATGCCTTTTCCGGTAATAGCAACATTTACCGCATCGGTTGCCGAAAGTGGCGACTGACATCGCATCTGCGGCAAGCCTTCCCAATTGCCGGCTACCAAGGGGTATTGATTAAAGTCTTTGGTAAACAACAGTGTTGCCTGATGTGCCAAATGAAGATTTACATTACTTTTTAAAATCAGCGGCCCGCTCAGCCACAATCCTGAAGGAATGAAAACCACCCCTCCGCCTTTTCGGTGAACGGCATCTATTGCAGATTGAATAGCTGAAGTGTTTAACGTTTTCCCATCTCCTACCGCTCCGAATGAGGTGATGACAAAGGTATCTTTTCTGAATCGGGGTTCAGTTACCTTAATATGCTTTAACGTGTTGAAGGTTAACTGCGCCTGCAACGAAATACATCCCGCTGCGGAGATAATGGCCAAAATTCCCTTACGAATCATTTTTTCTTTCATAAAAAGTATGCTCACAATTTTACTTGAATCAAAGCGATTATCCTGCATACGTGATGTAGAATATTTACGCAATCGTTTCCAAATCAACACTTTTTTACAAGCGCTTACGACAATCGTACCGACTGCCTTGCCAAAAGCTTCCATTGCCTTTGATTTATAACCCAAACCAGCAAAACTTTCAAATGAATACTTCCGGGTTTTCCTTTATCGTTGGTTTCCGCTTTCATGTTGTATCTAACCAATGCCGTTTTATCCTGTAAAGTGATGGTTAAGTCAAACATTTCAATTCGTACAAAATCGGAATTGCCGCTGATGATGTTTTTGATAAATGTTTCTTTGTCTTCCACGTTACCGTTACTATGGCCATAACTTAACTTATCTGATGTTAATGTCCGTAATGCCTTCTCATCGGCGTCAATCAAGGCCCGGTGATACCGCTCCACAGCAGCTGCTATCTGTTTTTCCTTCTTTACTTGTGCCAACACCGGAATTACAAGCAATTTCAAACAACACAGCCAAAAAATAACACGTCGCATCATGTAATTTTCATTTAGCTACAGTTATTGAAAAGTGGTCAATATCTGCATATCCCGCATTATTGGTGTTATTTTGCCGTACACAAAACATTCCGATAACTGCGCCTACCCAATACCCCGGTTTGGCCGTGAAAGCAAGTGGTACTTCTTGAAAAAGTGTTCCGTCGCTGCTCCAGTAAAAACGGCATCTGGCCCCCGCGCTAACACTGACCCGCAGGTACACCACCGAAGTTTCGACAAGTTGTACAATCTCTTTTTTCTCACTATTCCCCTTATCTGCACCTCTACACTCAGCTTTAATCAGCATTACACCTTCCTTGTGTTTTTCCAGACCCACATAGGCATAATCAGTTCCCAGAACAAGAAAACCAAAAACCTCTCCCTCGTGCAAAGGAGTAAATTTCAGCTTTACGGTTGCCGTAAATTCTTCTGCGGGGAACTTCAAGGTAAGAATATTCGGCGCTTGCCAAAGATTCTTTTGATCCTCCTGCACTTTTACCGTAAACATTTTCAAAAAACCATAAGATGTAGGGAAAGCCCATCCTTCCGACGGATTGGCCTGCCACTGCCAGGTTAAAGGCATTACCGGTCGGTTCCAGTCTTCATCTTCCCGGGTTGATTTTGGCTGTACCGGTTCGCCGGTGTAAGGCACTTTATACGTCAATACGGGCTCTCCGGTTCCGTCTCCGTCTTTATCTTCTCCGATAACGGGCCAATCATTTTTCCATACCATGGGATTCAGATGTACTACTCTGCCGTAAGCGTGCTTATCCTGAAAATGCAAAAACCAATGTTCGCCGCTTCGGGTATCTACCCAGGCGCCCTGATGCGGACCGTTAATTCCGCTTTTACCTTCATGCATTACCTTTTTGCGTTCATAAGGACCAAAAACATGTTTGCTACGTAAAACGATCTGCCACCCGTTAGTTACTCCGCCGGCCGGTGCAAAAATGTAATAGTAGCCGTTGCGCTTGTAAAATTTCGGGCCTTCAACCGTTGGATCCGTTTCGTGGCCATCATATACCAATACAGGGTTGCCAATGATGCGAGTTCCGTCAGCACTCATTTCTTTCACTACCAAAATGGATTTCAAACCGGCGCGGCTGCCCGCATAGGCATGTACCAGATAGGCTCTGCCATCATCATCCCAGAGCGGACAAGGGTCAATCAGTCCTTTTCCTGATTCCACGAGAATGGGCATTGTCCATGGACCTTTTATTGATTTTGATTTGATGAGATAAATTCCAAAGTCCGGATCAGGATAATAAATGTAAAATTCGCCTTTGTGATATCGGATACTTGGCGCCCATACGCCTCCGCCATGTTGTACTTTCTGATAATGTTCATACGGAACCAACCGCGTAAGTGCATAACCTACCAGTTTCCAGTTCACCAGGTTGCGGGAATGCAGCAACGGCAGTCCGGGCACATGATTAAAACTGGAAGCCACCATATAATAATCATCTCCTACCCGAATGGCGTCCGGATCGCTGTAATCAGCATGTATAACAGGATTGGTATAGTAAGCCTGAGAGGTCAGGGGAATTGATCTGCGTAGGGGTTGTTGCGCTTTGACATAAATGGCTCCGCAAACACATAACAAAAGACAATACAACCTTTTGTTTTGCGAATGAAACAAACGAAATGTTGTTTGGACTGATTTTATTTCCGTTCTTCCGGATTCCATGCCCCCAAAATGTTTTTTATTGTGTATTTGCTGTTTACTGCTTCTTCCGTAAGCTGTTTTGCCCATTTTACTCTTGCCTGCGGATTGGCGCCGGGACCTGAACTGTTATATTCGGCAAAACGGGCTGTGGCTTCATTGGCCGGATTTCTCCAGTTGTCCCACCCCTCGGGAATGATATGTTTATCCATCCAGCAGTTGATATAGGTTACGCTTGCCGTGGGCGACCAAGGCCTACCCAACGATACTTTTTTGATGGTACTGTCGGCTGTCAGCCTGCAGTCAAAAAACACAAATCCGAAGGGTATGATCGAGTTGGTAGAAGCGGCCGTAACGTGACTGTTTTTTTTACTGTGAATATGACAGTTTTTAAATACAGCCGTTGCTGCCCCGAAAATAAAATCCGTTGTTCCTTCAATATAGCAATCACGAAAATAGTGCTTCACTCCGCTGCCGCTCAGAAACAGCACGTCCTGAAATCCGATCATCCGGCAGTTGATAAAAGCAGCTCTGTTTCCTTCTACCCTTAACGCCACCGCCTGGCCGGCCGTGAAGCCGGCATTATTTTCAAAAGTGATATTTTCGGCTCTGAAATCATTTCCGTAAACAAAAAAAGAAGCGCATGTCCAGGTATTGAGCGTATCGCCGTTTGGCAGTTTTTTGCCGGCATGATTATCAAATGTCAGGATGGTTTCAAATTTATCTTCGCCTTTCAGCGTAATGAAATTTTTTCTTGCATCAACAATCACCACTTCTTTGTAAATGCCTTTTTTAACATAAATGGTAACCGGCTTTGTATTACCCGGCGGAACGGCATCAAGGGCCGCCTGCACACTTCGGTAATGTCCGCTGCCGTCTTTTGCCACAATAATCTGTTTTTGCCCGCTTACCGGCAAGGAACAGAGTACACAACAAAATTGTACGAAGTACATCACGGTTTTCATCAAGGTCTTTTTACTATACGTTGAGCCAGTTCAGGAATTTTTTGTCTTATTTCCCTTAGCACCAGTTGGGCAATTAACCGGGCGCCCAATTCATTAAAATGGGTATTATCGGTTTTGCCTTCGGGATAATTGGGATGTTCGCCCGGGGAAAGATGAAGAAACAGCAACGTTGATTGTTCTTCGCCGAATTGCTGGTAGAGATTCCGGCTCAGCGAATCCAAATCAATACAAACCACACCTCGGGCCCCGGCAACTTTTTTTACTAGCGGTGTATATTCTTTGTGCGTTTCCTGAACCTTTCCGGTTTTATCAAAGCGTCGTCTGGAAACCGGCGTAAGCAGAACGGGCGTAGCTTTTCTGGCCCGTACATCATCCACAAAGCGATTGAGATTAATCTGAAAAGAATCGGGCGGTGTATAACGATCTTTTTTTTCTACGGACTCATCATTATGCCCAAACTGAATAAATACATAATCCCCTTCTCTGAGCGAAGCCAGTATAGCCTGCCAATGACCTTCCGAAATAAATGTTTTGGTGCTTCTGCCGTTTCGGGCTTTGTTGACTACCGTTACGGACGAATCCCAGAAATAAGCAAAAGGCATTCCCCACCCGGTTTCGGGATAAGCTTTGACTTCTTTAACGGACATCGTTGAGTCGCCGGCCAGATAAATCGTAATTTTCTTTTTCTGAACGGCAAATGCCGGCAGAATCAATAATGGCAATAATTTTAGTTTCCCCATTTTACCAGGTTGTTCAAATACACTTCAATATTGGTATAGTGTTTATGAAGCGTCTTTTTTGAAGCATCTGCCGGGTCAGCCGGGTTTAGGTTATTTTTTTTCTCCCATTCATCCGGCATTCCGTCTTTGTCCTGATCGGGAGGTGGCGGCAAGCTTTTGAGCGACGGCCATGCTATTTTACTGACTTCGTAAGGTGTGCCGGGCGGGAAACCTCCCTGTACATCTATAATCCTTCCGCTGCGTTCAAATATATTTCTCAGTATGCGTTGATCGAGCGTATCTCTGGCCGGCAAGCTACACCCTCCCTGAATGAGGATTTGCATAAAAGCATCTTTAGCCGATTGTTCGGGTATAGCCAAAACCGGAAACGGCGTATTGACCAAAGCCGTTTTTTTATCTTTTTTACTTCCGTTGTTGCCCATCTCTACACCCTTTTCGTTGTTTTGGGTCACCTCTTCGGAACCATCCATATAATTACCTTTCACATAAAACTGACCATACCCTATGGAATCAGTACGAGAAGGATTGAGTAATCGGAACTGAACCTTTGACGAAGTGGAAGGTCCGTATTTGAAATAATTATTCACCACGTTGTATTTCCCGCCTTCACCTCCGTAAATGCTGTTGATACCCCAGTTGTAAATAACATTATTGCGGAAATCTACCAGTTCTTCATCGGTACCCAGACGAATGCCGTTAAATCGCGGATTACGGTTGTAGCAATGAGCAAAAACATTATGGTGTGCAGTAAGATGTCGTCCGCCCCAGATACCCCCGAAACCGTGCTTCTGAAATGCGGTATCGTTTTTTTCAAAATGATAGGACTGATTCAGCGGTTCGGCAATAATATTCCATTGCAAGGTGGTACTGTCGCCACCATATACCGAACATACTTCATCGGTGCTCCAGCTCATGCTGCAATGATCGATGATAATGTGTTTGCGTCGTGAAGAGCTGAACGCATCATCGTGGCCGCTACCGGCCACCTTACCTTTGTTCTGATAGCGATCACCCATACGGAAGCGCAGAAAGCGAATGATGATATTATCGCCACCCAGACTTACCGGATAGTCGGCAATACAGATTCCGTCACCCGGGGCGCTTTGTCCCGCAATGGTTTTATTTCCGCGGATGACAAGCGGTGATTGTAAATGGATGGTACCGGAAACGGTGAATACAATTATAGCCGGTTCTTTCATTGTAACTCCCTTTCTGAGGCTTCCTTCACCGTCATCATTCAGGTTAGTAACCAGATATACTTTCCCGCCTCTGCCGCCGGTAGCGTACTTCCCGAATCCTTCGGCTCCCGGAAAAGCAATAGCTTCGGTTTCAACGTTTGTTATGGTTTGCGTTTGTGCGCATGAGCTGAAACCTTTCAGAGAAAAAACAAAAACGATGGCTATCCAAAACCCGGATTTCATGAATTTTTATAGGCGCTTTTTAGGTTGATGTAACCATGATTCTTCTTCCTGTATCAATAACCCGGATTTTGCGTCAGATTTTTATTGGCATCTCTTGCCGGTTGCGGTATCGGCAACAACTCACCTTTTCCGGTTACGAATCCGGTTGCATATCTGCCCACAGGTGATCCTGTACCCGAAGCATTGATAGCCGTGGTAACCCAGTTGACAGCCGTTGTTCCCGCAGGTGTGGTAGCGGGAGCCGGACGATACAATGAATTCACATATATCCCTCCTATATTATTATTGTCTGAGGTTGTACCATTAATCACAAACATTCTGTTTGGCAGGCTGCTGCTGATACAATACGAAGGATACGGGGCCATATAGGAAGGCTGTACCATAGGTGTATTGGTTGACATACGAATCATGTTGGCCCTACTTTCGGCCAGTGCGGTAGCCAGCAGATTCCATCGAATCAAATCATATTTTCTGACTCCCTCACCTCCCAATTCCAGCGCTCTTTCTCTTACGATATATTTGAAGAAATCCGCTTTGCTTAAGCCGGCCGGAATGTCAACGGTTGGGTCTGGTGTATTGATAGGTTTTCCGAAACCTCTGCGCCTTACCATGTTAATGGCATTATACGCAGAGGCGGTAGGCCCGTTCAATTCATTTTCCGCTTCGGCATACATCAGAAGCACGTCGGAATAACGAAGAATCTGCCATTTCAAGCCAAAATACTGAATGGCATCGGTGGGTGCAAAACTGGGATTTGTAATCCAGTCCCGACGGAATTTACCGTCGGTAAGATTGGTGAGGGGCTGGCCGGCTCTAGTACCATTCAGGTTCGTGAAATAAGTACATACCGTTACGTCTCTTCGCTGGTCCGTAGAGTCAAACAAATACAAATAGGTAGGCAACGGATTGATGCTGCTGTTACCGAAGCCATTAACCCTGGGGCCGTTATAATAACCCAGTTTGGTATCTGCCACGGCATTCAGTCCGATGCCGCTGGCCTGAAACATCAATTCGCCGTGAGGGTCGGTTACGGCATGTGCACACACCTGGTCTTTCCACAAAGCTCTGAAGCTGGGATTCAGGGAATGCTGGCCGGAGTTGATGATATCCAGACATTCTTTTCGTGCTATTTCATAATACTTGAGATAATCCGGACTGCGCTGCATACCGCCGGTTTGTCTGAGAGAATAACCGCCGCGAAATAAGGCAATCCTTGCCCTCAATCCTTTAATGGCGCCTTTGGTGAGTCTTTCGTCCAACTGATCACCAATAGAAGTAACTTCATTTCTCCAGGGAACTAATTCAGCGGCTACGGCCAAATCGTCCAGAATTTTGTCGTACAAAGAATCCCGGTTTGTTCGTGAAGGAAAAGGATTTGTCAATGCCAACTCTGCCGCTGGCCTGAAGTGAGCCGGAAGGTCGCCCCAGTTTCTTATGGCTTCAAAATAAAACTGAGCTCTCAGCGCCAAAGCCTCGCCGTACATTCTGCGAAGTTGTTTTTTCTGCTGCTCGCTTCCGTTTTCATACATTTCCATCTTCGGAATATTTGCAATACAGTGGTTAGCAAATTCTATGCCTTGAAAAAGCTGATTGAAGGGAGCTGTTAACTGCGCATTACCCGGCGTGGCCTGATAGCGGGCAATATCTCTTCTGTCATTATCTGAAGCGCCGGTCGGGCCTTGCATTTCATCGTTATCTAC
>JAOAGO010000024.1 GCA_026415715.1 Chitinophagaceae bacterium
CCCGTAAGAAAATTTAATTACTTAACTCCTAATCAAGTGCTACTTAAAAAAATTGCACTTATGACTTGAACTTACTAATCATTTTATGATAAATGATTCAAATGAATTATTTTCATTTTTTTAAAACCAAATGAATTTTCATGACAACTGCAGTCCGTAAATCAACGGTGGATCGTTTCCTGAATCTCATTGAAAAAATCGGGAACAAACTTCCCGACCCGGCTACTTTATTTTTTATTTTCTGTATTCTTATTGTTTTTTTATCATGGCTGATCAGCCTTTCAGGCGTTTCGGTTTTACATCCGGGCACTAAAGAAAACATTGCGGTAAAAAGCCTTCTTTCCAAAGAAGGACTTGATTTTATACTTACCGGTATGGTAAAAAATTTTACTGGATTTGCCCCGCTGGGCACCGTTTTGGTTGCCCTGCTTGGCATTGGCGTAGCTGAGGGTACCGGACTGATTTCGGCAGCTATGAAGTGGCTGATTACCCGTTCGCCTAAAAAATTACTCACCGGCGTAATTGTCTTTGCCGGCGTCATGTCGAACATGGCCAGCGAAATAGGTTATGTATTACTGGTTCCGCTTTCGGCTGTTATTTTTCTGGCTGCAGGTCGTCACCCTCTGGCCGGACTGGCGGCTGCTTTTGCCGGAGTTTCCGGCGGTTATTCGGCAAATCTTTTTTTAGGCACCATTGACCCGCTACTTTCAGGGCTTTCGCAGGAAGCGGCAAGGATCGTGGATAAAAATTACGTGGTCAGCCCGCTTTGCAATTATTATTTTATGGCCGTATCTACATTTCTGATTACTTTTTTAGGAACCTTTTTAACTGAAAAATTTATTATACCCCGACTGGGGCTCTATACCGGCGAGGAAAAAGCCGAAGAAATCACGGGACTTTCTCCTCAGGAAAAAAAAGGTTTGCGTTATGCTTTGACAGCTGCGTTGATTCTTACGGGCATCTTTCTGTGGGGGTTAATTCCTTCAAATGGTTTTTTACGGGAAGCCAAAACCGGCGATATTCTTCATTCTCCATTTATTACGGGTATAGTGGCTGTAATTTTCATAACGGCTGCGCTTACCGGTATTGCATATGGTATAGGAGCCGGAACCATAATAAACGACAGGGATGTTATCCGCGGCATGTCAAAATCCATGCAAACGCTTGGACATTACATCGTGCTGGTATTTTTTGCCGCGCAGTTTGTAGCGTTTTTCAACTGGAGTAATCTGGGACTGGTGACGGCGGTGAAAGGCGCTTATTTTCTTACTCAGCTTAAGTTGGGCGTACTGCCTTTAATGCTGTTGTTTATTTTCATTACCTCATTAATTAATCTGATTATGGGAAGCGCTTCGGCCAAATGGGCAATTATGGCACCGGTTTTTATTCCGATGTTTATGATGCTGCCCAAACCGCTTTCGCCCGAATTTGTTCAGCTTGCCTATCGCATCGGCGACAGCTGCACGAATATCATTTCGCCGATGATGTCCTACTTTGCGCTTATCATTGCATTTGTACAGCGTTATGACAAAAACAGCGGCCTCGGCACTGTGGTAGCCCTCATGCTTCCTTACAGTATAGTATTTCTGCTGGGCTGGTCGGTAATGTTTATCATCTGGTATCTGCTGGGCTTACCCATCGGGCCGGGTTCTTCCATTTTTTATCACCCGTAAAATACATACAAACTGATATTCTAACGGACTTCATCTTTAATTCACGCCGTGCATCCATTTTTTTAACATGGGTGAGAGTATGAAAAGTAAAGCGGCGGCGCCCAGTACAATCCATACCCCCCAGGTCATGTAGATATTGGCAAAGCCGTAAAGCGCTTGTTCCCGGCTGGCATTTTCTTTGGGCGCAGCAATCAATTGTCCCAAATAACCTGCTATTTTATGAGCAAAGGCGATACTGAGAAACCAGCACCCCATTACAAAACCAACCACTTTTGCCGGCGACAATTTGGTAACTACAGACAATCCCACCGGTGACAGACTCAGCTCGCCGGTGGTATGAAACAGATACATTAAAATTAAAAACACAAGAGATATCATTTGCCCGCTGGATGCCGCATTTCGGGTGGCAACCACAATGATAAAATATCCCAACGCAATCTGCAACAGCGCCAACGTAAATTTTATCGGGGTGCGGGGCTCTTTGTTTCTCCTGGAAAGGGTTGTCCATATCCAGGTAAATACCGGAGCCAGCAAAATGATAAAGAGAGGATTCACGGCCTGAAACTGGCTGGTTTCAATGCCAAGTTTATTCACGTAACGATCGGTCAGAATATTTATGGAGCCTCCTGCCTGTTCAAACAACACCCAGAATAACATATGGAAGAAAAACAGAAAGATAAAAACAAGTAAACGTTGACCCTCAATTTTATCTTCCGATTGAAATGAGGTATATAAAAGGTACCCGATACAAATAATTCCTGCAATAATCATGATGTAATTTGTTATCCCTTCATTATTAATCAGCAAACTGAATAGCGGGATACAGAGAAGCGAGCCCAACAATATCAACCAGTTTGGCGAAAGCCCCATAAATTTCGGTTGATGTAAATAATGCGGGTCGGGTGCATTGCCTTTCTGACCAAAAATGGAGCGGTTACCGTAAAATACTATTAATCCGGCTAACATACCCACACCGGCCAGAAAGAATCCCAATGACCAGTCCACCTTTCGCGCCAGATATCCGCAGGTAAGCGGCGCCAGCAAAGCGCCAATATTGATACCCATGTAAAATATGGTGAAAGCGCTGTCTTTGCGTTTGTCATTCCTGTCATAAAATGTACCCAGAAAGCTGGAAATATTCGGTTTGAAAAATCCGTTACCTATAGCCAGTAAACCCAGCGCCAGAAAGAATAAGGTTTCGTTTTTAATCTTCCAGGCATTCAGCGCCAGTAAAAACTGTGCGGATGCCATCATGATTCCGCCGGTGAGAATAGCTCTTTTGAAACCAAAAATCCGGTCTGCAATCATTCCCCCCACGATGGGCGCTGCGTACAGCAAGGCATTGAAAGCGCCATAAACGCCGTAGGCACGGGCATCGGCTTCGCCCTGACTCATTTTATTGAATAATTCGGATGTCATGTACAACACCAAAAAAGCCCGCATACCATAAAAACTGAATCGCTCCCACAATTCGGCAAAAAACAAAGTAAACAAAGGGCGGGGATGAATTTTGTGTTGAGACAAAACAACTAAAGGAACCCAAAGAATAACAAAAACCCACCCGCCAATAAGTAATATTAATCCAAGATCCATAGTAGCATAATTTAAAAAAAGGATAAAGAAACCAAAATAAGTGATTTTTTTTTGAAATGACCAAAATTATGGTACCGTTTCAACTAACGGCGTATGCGGTTTTGTAAATTGCAGTATGAAAATTCTGATTACTGCGGCCACGGCAAAAGAAATCAAACCCTTTTTGCAACTGTACCGGAAAAATCCCGAAATACTTCATCCGCATAAAGCCGATGTGCTTATCAGCGGCGTAGGGCTGACGTCAACCACTTATCATCTGATGCGTTATCTTTTCATGTCTCGCCCAGGGCTCATCATTCAGGCCGGTGTAGCCGGATGCTTTGACAGAAAAATACCGCTGGCTTCCGTTTTTGCTATAGAAAGAGATACGATTGCGGATGAAAGCGTATTGGAAGTGGAAAATCTCAAAACCCTTTTTGACCTTAAATTAACGCCGCACAATAAATTTCCTTTTAAAAAAGGTTGGTTAATAAATCCGGATAAAACCTTACTAAAAGGTTGCGGGTTACAGGTTGTGCCTGGTGTCAGCGTAAATCAGATTACCACAAACCGAAAAATCATACAATTTTACAGAGAAAGGTTTTCTCCCGTTACCGAATCCATGGAAGGAGCAGCTTTGCATTATGTTGGAATGATGGAACACATTCCTTTTTTGCAGCTTCGCAGCCTTTCCAACTATATCGGCGAAAGAAATAAAGAAAAGTGGAACATGAAAGAAGCCATTACGAACCTGAATGCGCAGCTCATTCGCATTATACGACAGTTATGAAACTTACGTTGGGATTTTCGCCTTGCCCGAATGACACTTTTATTTTTGACGCCCTGGTGAGCGGCAAAATAGACACGTCTCCGTTTTCTTTTGAAGTGTACATGGAAGATGTGGAAACACTGAATCAGTGGGCCATCAGCCGGAAGCTGGACATTACCAAAATCAGCTTTCCGGCATTTTTTCGCTCTTTACCCGCTTATATTTTGCTTGGCTCAGGCGGCGCGATCGGATACGGAACCGGCCCGTTTCTGATCAGCGCTCATCAGAAAAAACTATCCGCCGAAGAAGTTTGTGCACACACCATTGTGCTGCCGGGCCGCCATACCACGGCCGATTTTCTTTTTCATTTTGCATATCCTGCCGCAAATCAAAAAATATTTCTTCGATTTGATCAAATTGAAGATTACTTAATCGAAAACGGAAAATCTGAAAATCTGTTGGGCGTAATTATTCATGAAAGCCGTTTTACCTATCAGCAAAAAGGATTATATCCGGTTGCGGATTTAGGAAAATACTGGGAAGAAAAAACCGGCAGTCCTGTACCCCTCGGTGGTATTGCCATACGAAGAGATATTGAAGAAAGGGTATGCCGGCGCATCAATCATTTGATTTACGAAAGTGTTTGCTATGCTCTGGACAGGCTTCCTCTGTTGCCTGATTTCGTGAAAAAACATGCACAGGCTTTGGACGAAGACGTGATGCGAAAGCATATAGATTTATATGTTAATGATTTTACGGTTCGGATGGGTTCGGAGGGGGAAAAAGCGGTTCAAAAATTATATGAAATATTCTGTGGTACCGAGGGGCAACCGCGAAGAGAAATATCATTATTTCTTTAAAGCTTCTCCGTACACTTTCAGACAGCGTTGTCGAGCAAATACATGATCCACGATAGGTTTTGGGTAATGTAATTCATCGAGTTCGGGCACCCATTTCCGGATGTATTTCATTTCGGGATCAAATTTTTTTGCTTGCAAGGTCGGATTAAAAATCCGGAAATACGGCGCTGCATCACATCCGCTGCCGGCTGCCCACTGCCAGCCGCCGTTGTTGGCGGCAAGGTCAAAGTCAAGGAGTTTTTCGGCAAAGTATGCTTCACCCCATCGCCAGTCAATCAAAAGATGTTTGGTTAAAAAAGAGGCCACAATCATACGCACCCGGTTGTGCATATATCCGGTAGCGTTGAGCTCTCTCATGCCGGCATCCACAATCGGATAACCGGTTTGTCCCTTACACCATGCTTCAAATTCTTTTTCGTCATTCCGCCATTTAATCCGGTCGTATTCGGGTTTAAATGCTTTTGACACCACATGAGGAAAATGCCATAGGATCATGTGATAAAAATCCCGCCAGATCAGTTCGTTGAGAAAGGATTCGCTGACCGGGCCGGTTGCCGCGGCCAGCTCTCTGACACTGATGGTGCCGAAGCGAAGATGAACGCTCAGCCGGCTGGTGCCGGGTATGGCGGGGAAATCGCGTTGTTGTTTATAGTTTTTAATTATTTCATATTTCCATTCTTTGTCCGGAAAAGGGAGCCCGGCAGGCTGAAATCCCATCTGCTCAAGTGAAATAATCGGTTTAGGTGGTTGCTTATAGAAATGACGGAAATATTTTTCAGTAGGATAAGGCTTCAGATAAAAAGGGGTAAGCGTTGATTTCCATTTCAGCGAGTAGGGGGTAAATACGGTATAGGGCCTACCGTCTTCTTTAACCACTTCGTTTTTTTCAAAGATCACCTGGTCTTTACAGGTAAAGAAAGGAATGCCCCGGGCTTTGAGTTTTTCGTGAATCAGGGCGTCTCTTTTTCTGGCATAAGGTTCATAGTCGTGATTGGTAAATGCCTGAACAACGTCATAATCGCGAAGAAGTTCATCCCACACCTGTTCCGGCGTTCCGTAGCGAACGTCCAAAGTAGATCCCATACCCATTAGCTGTTGTTGCATTTCCTGAAGCGCCTGGTGGATGAATTCTACCCTTCGGTCTTTTTTTTCTTTCAGATCATTCAGGATGTGGGTATCAAATATAAAAACGGGAACAACCGGATTTCCGCTTTTCAGCGCATGAAACAGGCCGGCATTATCATGCAGGCGCAGGTCGCGGCGAAACCAAAATACAGAAACTTTGGGACGCATACATGATAAACAAGTTTGCCAAAATTAGGTTTTGCCGTTTTAAGGATATTTATCCGCAGATAAATTGTAAAACATGAAGTTTAGGATAATGAGAAAAAATAAAAAAATTCCCAAAGCGGGGATTTGTTTCTACTTTATGAAGAATAAAAATTACGCATGTTGTACAATGCCGGCTCTTACGGCATACATCACCAACCCGGCCATGGATTTTGTTCCGGTTTTGGTTTTGAGTTTAACGCGTATAGCTTCAATGGTACGGGGGCTGAGATCCACAATAACGGCAATTTCTTTTGTACTTTTTTCTTCGCACATCTGGCGCAAGATGGTAATTTCTTTCCCGGTAAGCTGTACATCCTAAGGTTTGTAGGCTTCATCCGTTCGTTTGGTTTTCAATCCGTTGAGTAAAGCTTTATTGGTAATGTCGTTGAAAAAGTAATCGTTGGCGTACACGGTTTTTATGGCTTCATAAATCATATCCGAGCCGGATTCTTTCGTAAGATATGAGTTGGCGCCGAGTTCCATCATTTTGGTAATCATGGTATGATCGTTATACATGGAAAGCATGATGACTTTAATGTCCGGATACAGTTTTTAATTTCCGGAAGTGTAGTCAGGCCATCCATTACCGGCATGGATATGTCTAACAGTACAAAATCGGGACGAATGTGTTTCAGGAGATTCAGAAGTTGCATTCCGTTTTCGGCTTCGGCCACCATTTGAATGTCTTTACGTGACTGAAGGGAAATTTTTACGCCTGTTCTGAACAGGGTATGATCGTCGGCGATTGCTACTTTGATGACAGTGTTAGATTCAAGATTTTTCATAGAATAAGGTTTTTTGGAACGTTAAAACTAATTACTCATGACGTAATTGTTTGTGCAAGATGTACAATTCTTTCAAAAAATGCTATAGCAAAATCACCTGATTTTTGCATCGTGGAAAACACTATGGAAAAACGTGTTTTTTCGTAAAATTTACAAATTTTCACCTGCGAAGTTTTACGTCACACACAGTAAAAAATGCAGCCTAAAAATCGGGTAGTAATGCTATTGTATGGTTAGAACACGGCATTTACATTTGTTACAGAAAGTTGATTGACAAAGAGGATTTTTAATCTTACCCATCCAATGTCCATAACCGTCCACAAAGTTATTTCCAAATCCTATGAAAATGAGAATCCCGGAAGTCAATCAACTTTCTTTTTTTATTTGTCTTTCCTTTTATTCCGTACAATTATATAGGCCCTGGGATCTTCAAGAGTAAATTCTTTTTTGCCGGGAATACTATATACTTTTTCAAGAATTAATCCTGAATGATTCAGCATCCGTTCCAGTTCGTTCAGCGAATAAATATAATCAATTCCCGTTTTATATTCTTTTGTTCCGTCGGGAAGCGTCATGGTGCATTCTACCCGGTAGCGGGCGGGATGGAGTTGGAAAAAAATTTCATTGGAAAATAAAATGTCGCCGATTTTTGATTCGCTGTATTTTTCAAAAGTACGGTAGGCGATTTCAGCAATTGTCCAGCTGTTAATCAGAAAGCTTCCGTTTTCTTTCAGCGCCTGTGCCACCTTTGAAAAAAGAAGTTGCAGGTCATCGGGCGGGAAAAAATTAATGCTGTTGCCCATACAGATCGCCAGATCATATTCCATGCCCGGCGTGAATTCCAGAACGGGTAAACAATGAGCGGTTACCGGAAGATTTTCTTTTTGTGCCGTATCGGAAATTTCACGGATCTAATCAGGCAGATTGTCCACTCCGGTTACTTCCATGCCTTTCCGGGCCAGGGCTATGGCATGGCGGCCATAGCCACACATCAGATCCAGCACCCGACTTCCGGGCCGTAATCCGAAGTAAGAAATCATGAATTCGGTTTCCCGTTCGGTGAGGATACCGGGAATAATGTTTTTCCAGATGTATTTATAGGAGCCGTCGAAAAAAGTGTCGTTTACATTGGTCACGTTGGGACAGATTCAGTTACTAATAAAATTTGTATCAGTTGAATCAGTCATCATTCAATCAGTTTATTTCTCATGCCGTACATAATCAAACCGGCAATGGTTTTTACGCCGGCTTTTTGTTTCATTTGCTGGCGAATGGTTTCAATGGTTCGCGGGCTCAGGAAGATTTCTTTTGAAATTTCTTCGGTGGTTTTGTCTTCGGCAATCAGTTTCAGAATTTTCAGTTCTTTTTCCGAAAATTTTACCGGATTGGGATAGAATTGCCGGATTTTTTTTGTGTTGAAGTTTCAGCAGTACGGCATGATTCACCAGATCGTTAAAATAAAAATCATCATTCATACAGGTAAGGATGGCCTGTTAAATTTCTTCCGCGTCGGTGGTTTTGGTGAGATAGGCATTAGCTCCCATTTCCATCATTTTTGTAATCATTTCCTGGTCGTCGTACATGGTGAGGATGATGATTTTAATATCTTCAAACTCCTGACGGATTAACCTGATGGCATTGATGCTGTCTATCTCGGGCATGCGGATATCCATGAGGATGACGTCGGGCAGTTTCAGCTTCAGTATGTGCATCAGATCTTTTCCGTCATCAGCCTCCCAGATGATTTTCAGATTTTCTTTATCTTTCAAAACGCCATGCGAATGCCGTCGCGGAATATTTGATGATCATCGGCAATAGCCAGTTTTATTTGCTGCCGCATCGTATTTGGCTCTGATTTTTATTTTATCTGTAAAACTTATTTTAATATTTTGAATAATCAAATTTTACAATCACAGGCAAATAAAAATTATTCAATCCACAGGTGTGAATTACTTCTGTTACCGTATTTGGGATTTTTCCGTCTATCAATGTCAATTTCATACATCTGTAATAAATAAATACGTATGAAAAAATCAATATCCAGTGATGCATTTACATGTAAGGCAAGAACGTTACTTCTATTGTAAGGTGTGGGCGGGCAGAGATTCTGCAGCAGATGGGCTGCCCTGCCGGTAAGGCCGCACGTAGTGCGGGTGCGCAGCACCGAAACACGAGTGAAGCCTGAACGGCAGGGGACGACAGATGCCATATGCACAACAGCCGACAGCCCTAAACCAAACCTGAAACTCATAAACCTTTTCGGGCAACCATGGTAAGGATGGTGCCGACGCCGATGAGCGGCTCGTTGCTTTCGTCTAAAATTTCCACCAGCCATTTTACGATGCCTTTGGGTATATCGTCGCCTCGCTTTGGTGTTTCGCCGGGCTGCAGGGTGCGGATATCGGAAGGCAGTTTTTCCTTGCAGGTGAAGCGTACAAAAATTTCGGTGCCGGGATATACGGGTTTGGTAAAGCGAAACTCGTCTATGCCGTAGTTGAGCAAAACGGCATTTTTTTCGTAGCTGTCCACAAACAGTCCGGCAGCCAGGCTGATAAGCAGATAACCATGCGCTACCTGCCGCTCAAACATAGTGTTGCTGAAATCGGTTTCGGCAATATGCGCATAAAAATGGTCGCCGCTCAGGTCGGCAAAACGGTTTATTTCGTCAGAGGTGACAAGTCGTTTGGCAGTGATGATCTGGTCGCCGATTTGCAGTTCTTCAAAATATTTTCTGAAGGGATGGATGCCGGGGTCTTTTCCTTTGGCATGCATCTGATACACGTTGGTTATTTCGGTAATCATATCGGGCGAGCCCTGCAGAGCCGTTCGCTGCATGTAATGTTTTACGCCCCGCACTCCGCCCATTTCTTCACCGCCGCCTGCACGGCCCGGGCCACCGTGCACCAGTAAAGGCAAGGGGCTGCCGTGTCCGGTATTTTCTCTGGCACAGGTATTGTTCAGCACCAGAATTCTTCCGTGATAGCAGGCGGTACCGATAACATATTTACGGGCTTCTTTTTCATCATCGGTTACGATGGTTGTCACCAGGCTTCCTTTTCCTTTTTTGCTCAGTTCAATGACATCGTCAATATTTTTATAAGGCATTAACGTACTTACGGGTCCGAAGGCTTCCACTTCGTGAGGTTCGGCGCAATGATGCGGTTTTTCGTTGAGCAAGAGAATAGGTGAAAGAAAAGCGCCTTTGTGCGCATCGGCATCTACCACTTCTACACTGTCCAGCGAGCCGTAGATGATTTGTGACGAAGCGAGCAGTTTCTGCACCTGGGCTTTAACTTCGGCAACCTGAGCTTTTCCGGCAAGGGCGCCCATACGTACTTTTTCATTCAAGGGGTTGCCGATGATTGTTTGCGCCAATGAGGCAATAAGCGAACGGCGCACTTCATCCAGTTTGTCTTCCGGCACAAATATGCGGCGCACTCCCGTACAGCGTTGTCCGGCTTTGAGCGTCATTTCCTTTCTGATTTCTTTTATGAAAATATCCCATTCGGGTTTTTGGGGTGTAATGTGTTGTCCCAGCACAATGCAGTTCAGGCTGTCGGCCTCCATGTTGAACGGCACATTGTTTTGTACAATGGCGGGGGATTGCTTCAGCTTTAGTCCGGTAGAGGCGCTGCCGGTAAACGTAACCACATCCTGACTGTCCACAAAGTCCAGCAGGTTGCCGGCGCTGCCGCAAATCAGTTGCAAAGCTCCGTCGGGCAAAATGCCTGAGGAAATGATTTCCCTGGCCACGGCTTCGGCCAGGTACGACGTGATGGTGGCGGGCTTCACGATGGCTGGCATTCCGGCCAGCAGATTCACCGCTATTTTTTCCAGCATGCCCCATACGGGAAAGTTGAACGCATTGATGTGGATAGCTACACCTTCTTTGGGTGTAAGAATATGCAAACCCATAAAGGTATTTTGCCTGCCGAGCATATGGCTTTCGCCGTCAATGCACAATACATCGTCGGGAAATTTGCGACGCAGGGAAGCGTATGAAAATAAGTTGCCGATACCTCCTTCTATATCCAGCCAGCTGTCGGCTTTGGTAGCCCCGGTTTGATAGCTGACGGCGTAAAATTTGTCCAGATGCTTTCGCAGGTGCAGCGCCAGTTCACGCAGCATGCGCCCCCGCTCATGAAAGGTCATTTTTCGCAAAGCCGGGTTGCCTTTTTTTCTGGCGTAGTCAATCATAGCCTTAAAGTCGATGCCACGGGTGCCGGTTACGGCCACCGGTTCGCCGGTGACGGCATTGTATAACGTTTGTTCTTCGCCTTCGCCGCTTACCCATTGTCCGGCCACAAAATGTTGCAGTTTGTACATATGAAAAACGTTTATAGTGCTACTAATTGGAGGTGGCCCCGATATGGTTTGCTAGGGGGAGTGTCGGGCATCACTTCGGCAACCCCTTCATTTGGCCATACTCATTCAGGGCAGTGGCCTCTCGGGAGGCGAGGCCCTCCACAACCCCCGCCTGATATTGACGCAAGAACGCTGAATGGCAAATTTTATATTTCATCTCGTCATCCTCAACGTTTTCATTCAAAGTTTATTTCAGTAAGCACCTGCGATTTCCGTTGCCGAAATTATGGCAAATTATGATTTTCCGGTTTTTTTGTGATTCATCGTTTGTACACTGAAGTTCTTCTTCAAAGTGCATCAACCGTAGGGGTGCTTATTTCTTACCTGCTTTAATTGTTATGTTTTTTGTTTCTTTACTTTTTTAATTTTTTCTTTTATGTGTGGCATAGCGGGAATTTTACAGTCAGCGCCGCGATGGAATCTTACCGATCTGCAAAAAATGACACAAGCGCTGGCGCATCGCGGGCCTGACGGCGAGGGGCACTGGCAGGATGAAAGCGGTTGTGTATTGCTGGGGCATCGCCGGCTGTCCATTATTGATCTGACACCGGCAGGACAACAACCCATGCCATACCTGAACCGCTACCATATTATCCATAATGGTGAAATTTACAACTATGCCGAACTGAAGCAGGAATTGCAGCAAAAGGGATATGTTTTCCGTTCCGCCACCGATACCGAAGTGATAGCCGCAGCGTACGACTGCTGGAAAGAAGATTGCCTGAAACGGTTTGACGGCATGTTTGCCTTTGCCATTTGGGACAGCCGGGAAAATGAGTTGTTTGCTGCCAGAGACCGCTTTGGGGAAAAACCTTTTTTTTACAGCTTCGACGAGGGAATTTTTTTGTTTGCCTCCGAAATCAAAGCCTTTCGGGCTTTGGGGCTTTCCCTGAAGCCAAATCTGAAAATGCTTTTTAATTTTATTACCATCGGCTACACCTCAAATCCCGAAAAGCCGGATGAAACGTTTTTTGAAAATATTCACCGACTACCAGCTGCAAGCTTTATGCGGTTTTCGTTTGTGTATTTTCTGCCTGTTGTAAAAAAATACTGGGAACTGTTGCCGCATCACACACAGCAAAACCCGGATGATGAAGAAGCTACCGAACAATTTCTTCACCTGTTCCGCCTGTCTGTAAAACGCAGACTTCGCAGCGATGTGGAAGTGAGCGTTTCGCTGAGCGGAGGGATTGACAGCTCTTCCCTTACCGCAATGGTAAAATCTGTTTCGGATTCTGACAACATCATGCGCTGTTTGACGGTTTCTTTTCCGGAATTTGAAAAAGACGAAACGGAAATAGCCGGAAAAGTGGCAAAGCGGTTCGGCTTTGAGCATCTCATCACACAACCCGACGGACGAAAGCTGGCAGAAGAATGGGAAACCTTGTGCCGATATCAGGAAGAGCCTTTTGGTTCGGCCAGCATTTATGCACAGTTCAAACTGTATGAGCTGGCAGCTCAATGCGGAGTGAAAGTTATGCTGGACGGACAGGGCGCCGATGAAGGGCTTGCCGGTTATCACAAGTATTACAAATGGTATTGGCAGGAATTGTTCAGAAAATATAAATTATCCAGATCGGGCGAATTGGAAGCGGCGCGCCGGCTTGGCGTAAAGGAACCTTTTAACTGGAAAAATAAAATAGCGGCACGCATTCCGGCCTTTGCTACTATTGTATTGGAAAAAAGGTATTTGTTTCATATGCTGAATCATCCCGACCTGACAAGGGATTTTGTACGGCATCAGAGCAGAGAAGCATACTACTCACCGCCGGACTATGCTACGCTGAACGATGCCTTGTACTTTAACCTGTGTGTGTACGGACTAGAAGAGTTGCTTCGTTATGCCGACCGGAACAGCATGGCCCACGGACGGGAAGTGCGGTTGCCTTTTCTGCAACATGAACTGGTTGAGTTTTTGTTTTCTTTGCCGGGTCACTTCAAAATCAGAAAGGGCTGGACCAAATGGCTGCTCCGGCACAGTATGCAATCGCTGCTGCCCGAAGAGATTGTATGGCGAAAGGAAAAAGTGGGTTTTGAGCCGCCGCAGAAAGTATGGATGCAGGATAAAGCCGTGCAGGAAGCGATACAGGAAGCCAAAAAAATTCTGGTGAAGGAAAAAATACTCAAACCTGAGGTACTGAATAAAGACATCAAGCCCCTCAGCGCCCATGAAGCTGCCAATTACGACTGGAGGTACTGGTCTGCTTCGTTTTTGTTTGTAAGTAATAAATTTATTTCGGATTGAATTATTTTTTTCGTTTTTTCAATGAATTACCTGGCAAATGATGAATATTTTCTTTTGTTAAGTTCGAAAGCCCAAAAAACTTCATAAGATAGTTAACGTAACATTTTCACTTGTTTTTTTCCTTGTAAATAATTCCCGGTGTTAAGTTTGTGTGACTAAAAAATTTTGTTTCGCTTATTATTCTGCGAAATTTCATCAATTTTCTGTACGATTGATACATTGGCAAATGCAGAGTTACGCATCGTAAGTATATTTGCCGGGGATTGATACAGGATTTTTTTGTAACAAGCCGGCGATTTTTGCACCAGCCGTATGTCAGTGATTTTTTATTCATTGCGTTGAAGAGAGATACTGCAGAGGAAGGGCTGCGCCGCCTGAAGGGCCCGGCCCTCCGCCTGTGGCGGAGGGCGGAGTGAAACGAACCCCGAAAGGCGGCGAACTGCAAAAGAGCGGAGTTCTGAAGCACACAGCCCCAAACACAAAAAATATGAAATCAGCAACGAAATACGTTCATGCCGGCGCACATCCCGACCCGGCAACCGGTGCCATAATGACTCCCGTATATCAGACAAGCACCTATGTGCAGGAAGCGCCGGGTGTGAACAAAGGGTTTGAATATGCCCGAAGCCAGAACCCTACCCGTAAAGCGCTGGAAGAAGCGCTGGCCGTAATTGAAAACGGACGTTTCGGACTGGCTTTCAGCAGCGGGGTAGCTGCTACTGATGCTGTTATAAAACTGCTGAACAGCGGTGATGAAGTGATTTGCGGAAAGGATATGTATGGCGGAACATACCGTTTGTTTACGCAGGTATTTGCCCGCCTCGGCATCGGGTTTCGGTTTACCGACACAACGAATCCGCAAGCGGTACGTGCGGCCATTACGGAAAAAACAAAACTGATATGGATTGAAACGCCAACCAATCCGTTGATGAGTATTACCGATATTTCGGCCATGGCAGATATTGCGAAAGAAAAAAAATTATGGCTGGCGGTGGACAATACGTTTGCTTCGCCTGCACTGCAAAATCCGCTTGACCTGGGTGCCGATATAGTGATGCATTCTTCCACAAAATATCTGGGCGGGCACAGCGATGTGATTCAGGGGGCGTTGGTGATGAACGACGAAGCGCTGAGGGATAAACTGTACTTTATTCAGAAAAGCTGCGGCGCCGTGCCGGGACCCATGGATTGTTTTCTGGTGCTGAGAGGAATCAAAACTCTGGGACTTCGCATGAAGGCGCATTGCGAAAACGGTAAAGCGATAGCCGAATGGCTGCGCCGTCATCCAAAGGTAGCCAAAGTGTATTGGCCCGGTTTTGAAGACCACCCCGGGCATGCAGTGGCCAAAAAGCAAATGAAAGATTTTGGCGGCATGCTTTCGTTTGAACTGAAAAACGACAGTGTGGAAGAAGCGCGGCGGGTGCTGTGCGCTACCAAACTGTTTGCGCTGGCCGAAAGCCTGGGCGGTGTAGAGTCGCTCATCAATCATCCGGCCAGTATGACGCATGCCTCCATACCCCGCGAAGAAAGACTGAAAAACGGACTGAGCGACTCGCTGATACGTCTCAGCATAGGGATTGAAGACGCGGAAGATTTGATTGAAGACTTACGTCAGGCCATCGGCTAACCACATCATAATGATACGCAACAAACTGAAATACTTTTTCAAAATTCTGGCATCGCAAATCAGCGTGATGCTGCAAGCACAATCGTTTGACAAAATTTCTTTTCAAAATCCGCTGCACACCCGAACCGATACGCTGGTACATGAAGCCGCGAAAGTCTTTTTTGAAAAAAGCCATGCGCCCGGATTGATCATCGGCATCAGCCGGGAAGGGAAAAGAACGTACTACAGTTACGGCGTTGCGGACAAACAGGCCAACATACCTTTTGATGAACATACGGTATTTGAGGCCGGTTCCATCACCAAAACTTTTGTGAGTCATTTGCTGATTAGGCTGCAGGAACGCAAGCTTTTAAGCGCCACCATGCCGGTAACCGAATTTTTACCCGACTCATTAAAGCAGCTGCCGGCATTTCAACAGGTTCAGCTTCTTCATCTGGCATCTCATACTTCGGGATTGCCCCGGTTGCCTTCCAATACGGAACGAGCCAAAGGGTTTGAGCTGATGCAGCCGTATGCGCATTACGGAAAATCGTTGTTGTATGAATATCTGACAGGTCTGAAAAAACTGGAAACCGGAAAATACAATTACTCCAATACCGGATACGGGTTGCTGGGCACTGTACTGGAAAATGCCACGGGTTATGCGCTGGAGTCGTTGCTGAATCAGTATATTCTTCAGCCGCTGAAGATGGACAACAGCTACATAGAGCACGAAAAAAAAAGAGTACGAAAAGCAAAAGGGTATTTCGGAACGGGTGAGGCGGCTTACTGGACATTTGATTGCATGGCCGGCGCCGGTGCATTAAAATCCACGGCGGCCGATATGCTGGCATATCTGGAAGCTCATTACATGCAAAAGGAAAATGATTTTCTATCGCTGACACCGGATTTGTTGCAGCCGCTGGCCAATATCAACTCAAAAATGCAGATTGCCTACGGATGGCATATACTGAATGAACCTGACTATAAAATTTACTGGCATAATGGTGGTACGTTCGGGTTTTCCACTTTTGCCGCCTTTGTGCCGGATAAAAAAATTTCAGTGGTGTTGGCTGCCAATTTATTTAATGTAAATGCCGAAGCGGATGCGCTGGCGCTAAAGCTGATTTCGATTTTTATTCGTCAGAAATGAAATTTTCTTCCCTCAGAAAATTGCTGGATGAGAAGGCTGCCTTTTTCAACCGGCCCGAATTTATAGAAAATGACCCGATTGCTACTCCGCATCGCTTTACGAAAAAACAGGATTTAGAAATTGCCGGTTTTTTTTCGGCTGTTATGGCCTGGGGCCGGCGAACTACAATCATCCGAAAGGCAGAAGAGCTGATGCAACTGATGGATGATGCGCCTTATGCCTTTGTGACCGGTCATCAGGAAAAAGACAGGAAACGTTTTTTTCATTTCAGGCATCGTACCTTTCAGCCCGCCGATGTGATTTATTTTCTTGAATTTCTTCAATATCATTACAGGCTTCATGACAGTTTGGAAACTGCATTTACCCGTTGGATGAATAAAGATGACCGCACGGTAGAAAATGCACTGAACGGGTTCAAGGCATATTTCTTTTCCTTGCCGCATGAAAAAAGAACGGAAAAACATATCTCTTCGCCTGCGGAAGGTTCGGCTTGCAAAAGGCTGAATATGTTTTTGCGGTGGATGGTTCGAAAAGATGAGTGCGGGGTGGATTTCGGGATATGGAAAAATATTAAACCCGCCCAACTGGTTTGTCCTTTGGATATTCATGTTTCGCGAACAGCCCGATTACTGGGAATTATTCGTCGCAAGCAAACAGATTGGCAGGCGGCGCTTGAACTCACTGAATTTTTGCGGAAGCTGGATTGCAGGGACCCTGTGAAGTATGATTTTGCTTTGTTTGGATTAGGTATAGAAAACAAAGTCAATAAATTATTCACGTAATATTTTCGTTATTTGCAAAAAAAAATTATTTTAGCACGACTAGTTATCATCTTAACCATAAAAACTTTTAACAGATGAAACTAAAAAATGCCTTTTTAGCCATTTTATTTTTACTTGTTTTGGCTTTTGTTTCTTGTACTAAAGAGGGGCCGCAAGGGCCTCCTGGACCGCAAGGGCCGGTAGGACCGCAAGGACCACAGGGACCGCAAGGACCGCAAGGACCACAGGGACCACAAGGACCACAAGGACCGCAAGGACCACAGGGACCACAGGGACCACAAGGACCGCAAGGACCTCCGGGCACGGCAAATGTAATCTACTCTTCCTGGTTCTCATTCGCCGCATCCGATTGGACAGACACGACAGTTTATGGTTTACTTGCCGCCAGGGCCATACGAAGCGCACCGGGATTAACTTCTGCCATATTTAATCAAGGCGTGGTTTTAAACTATTGGAAAACAAGTAACCCTACAACAAATATTCATTTGTTACCTGTTACGATAAATTTCAGCAATATAAACAGCTGGGAAGAAGTAATTCCCTATCTTTCAACGGGAAAAATTACCTACATCTTTAGAAGGGTAAGTTCAGGAACTGTAGCTACCGGGGCATCATTAACCTCGCCCAACGAATTTCGTTATGTATTAATTCCGGGCGGAGTGGCCGGTGGCCGCGGTACCCATCCAGAGAAATACTGTGAAATTAACGGCAGGGTTTATACAGAATCTGAGTTAAAGGCGATGAGTTATTCTCAGGTATGCCGGTTATTGAACATACCTGAATAATTCGTATCAAAAAATCGTTGGTAAAAGGGTGCGCATATAACATCGCCGCCCTTTTACATTCTGCTGTAATTAGGCGCTTCTTTGGTGATTTCCACATCGTGGGCATGGCTTTCCCGCATGCCTGCCTGTGTGATACGGATGAATCTGGCTTTTTGCAATTCCCTGATGGTTGCGGCCCCGCAGTAGCCCATTCCGGCCCGAAGTCCCCCGATAAACTGATAGACCACCTCGTGCACAAAGCCTTTATAGGCTACTCTTCCTTCAATTCCTTCGGGTACATATTTTTTGGAGTCGTCTTCCTGATGTTGAAAATAACGGTCGCTGCTGCCACTGGCCATAGCGCCGAGCGAACCCATGCCGCGGTATTCCTTAAATTTTCTGCCTTCGTAGATGATGGTTTCACCCGGACTTTCTTCAGTGCCTGCAAAAATGCTGCCCATCATGACGCAATCGGCGCCGGCGGCCAGGGCTTTCACCATATCGCCGGTATATCGGATGCCTCCGTCGGCAATGAGCGGAATATTTTTTTTCTGCAAGGCCTTTTTAACATTCATTATGGCTGTCAGCTGGGGCACCCCGGCTCCTGCCACAATCCGGGTAGTACAAATAGACCCCGGACCGATACCTACTTTAATGGCATCGGCGCCGGCTTCGGCCAGCGCCAAAGCGCCTTCGGCAGTGGCTACATTCCCGGCCATTAACCGAAGGTTGCGAAAATTTCTTTTGATTTTTTTCAACGCCGAAAGAACGCCTTCGCTGTGTCCGTGTGCTGAGTCCAGCGCAATGATATCGGCGCCTACCTGTTGCAGTGCATACACTCTGTCCAGATAATCAGACGTAATACCAACGGCTGCGCCTACCAGCAGCCGTCCGAAGTTGTCTTTAACGGCATGGGGATAACTGCGCAACTTTAAAATATCACTGTACGTAAACAGGCCTTTTAACTTTCCTTCTTTATCTACTATCGGCAGTTTTTCTACTTTGGTTTTTTTGAATAATTCTTCCGCCTTTTTCAGATCGGTTCCTTCGGGTGCGGTAAAAAGATTTTCTTTGGTCATCACTTCGCTCACCTTGCGTTGCATATCTTCTTCAAAGCGGAGATCGCGGTTGGTCAGGATGCCAACCAGTTTGCCCTGGCGATTCACAATGGGGATTCCGCCGATTTTATTTTCCCGCATCAGCCGCATGGCTTCGCCGATGGTGGCATCGGGATAAAGCGTAATGGGATCTATAATTAATCCGCTTTCGCTCCGTTTTACTTTTCTTACCTGTTCGGCCTGCTTTTCAATGGTCATGTTTTTATGCAAAATGCCGATTCCGCCCTCTCTGGCTAAGGCAATGGCGAGGGCCGCTTCCGTAACCGTATCCATGGCGGCCGACAGCATAGGGATATTTAGCGTAATATCCTTTGTTAATCTGGTGCGTATATCAACCTGACGAGGATGTACCTTGCTGTAGCCCGGCAAAAGAAGCACGTCGTCGAAGGTTAATCCTTCTTCAAAGGAACCGGACGGTGATGAATTTCGGAAAATCTTTTTTGATGCCATGTGCAAAGATAGGGGTTGGAACGAATTAATTGGGTTGAAGATTCAGATAGTATTAACTCTGATTTACTACGCGGGGCGAAACGCAGCTTCAGAGAAAGCTGTTTGCGGAGAGTCAGGGATTCGAACCCTGGATCCGCCTTACGGCAGATAACGGTTTTCGAGACCGCCCCGTTCGACCACTCCGGCAACTCTCCTTGGTTTGCAAAAATAAAAAACGTTCGTCACAGGCTTTTCTGTTTCGAACGTTTTTCTTACCGGAGAAAAAAAATTACTGAACGATGCGAATCAGTCCCGCGCCGTGATAGGAATGATATTCGCCGTTGTACATGGCATCGGCGCTTACCGGCCCCATTTTATACACACCGGGTGATACGGCCCTTACGGCATAGTAATACGTTTGCCGCGGTGTATAGGCATTTACAAAGAAATGAATTCTGTCATCCCTCACATCCAATGCTTCGGGAGTATGGGCATCTTTGATCCATTCCATGCCCGGAATTTCTTTGGTTCTGGGATTTTCAATTTCAAATCCGGCGGGCAACAAATCCGTGATTACAATATTTTCTACCGGTGTATTAAAACTTTTTTCCAGTGTGATACCGACGATGATAAGTTCGTTTTGTTTAAATGTATACCCCTGAATTGCCTTTCCGTAGCGGTCAAAAAACATTTTTCGCACTTTCAGATAACTGTCTTCTTCTTTGTAAGCGCCGGAAGAACTGATGCCCTCCGCATTCCAGAAGTAGTAGATTTTTCCCTTTCCTTTGGTGAGAATTTCCACTTCTGTACTGCCTAAACTATTCTTATCTCCTTTCCAACTTTTTTCATCGGCTTTACCAATCGTTTTTCCGTTCACCCGAATTTCTGCCGTAACATCGGATTGTGATACGGCGCGGGCATGTTTTCCCAAAGCCAGAAAGGCAAAGGAACGCTCCTGTGTACTCAGCCAGGTCCTTGACTTCAGTTTCTGAGCCACATGTTTCACCATTACGGGAATTTGCGGGTTGGAGGGGTCGGTATCGAGCAATACATTCAGCGCCAGCGCTTCGTCTCTCACGTCTGAATAAAAGCTGCCTCCGGTTTGGGGTACCGACTTTTCGCCGCTGAACGATGCAGGCAGCATGGCCTGAAACGATCGCCGGTCGCCGGCCAAAGCATAAGTAGCAGCCAGCAGATACCGGCTGTCCAAAGCCAAAAGGGAATTATTGGCCTTGTAATAATTCATGGCGGGAATGTTTGAGCGATTGGCAAGCGCCAGCACGTACAGGCTATAGGCTACTTCTTTTGGCGCAATTTTTTTATTCTGATTTCTGTTGTAATAATAAGTTACGGTTTCCCGGTTTCTTAGTCGTTGATTCAGATAATTCAGCATGGAAGATAAAAGGCTTTGCTCCACGTCAAAGCCGGCCTTCTGCGCTTCAAGTAAAAAATGAGCGGCATAGGCGGTAGTCCACCAGTCTTCTGTTCCGGTGCCGTCCCAAAGTGTAACGGCGCCATTGTACAATTGCCGCATTTTAATGATGCGGATGGCTTCCACTACGTTCTGATTGGCAATGGCAGCATTCTGAATATTTTTTTTCCGGATTAATTCAGAAATATCACTGTAATACAGTTGCGGGAAGGCCGAGGAAATCACCTGCTCGGTACAACCGTAGGGATATTCCATCAGGTATTTCATTTGTTCGCCAAGTTCTACAATCGGCGAACGGCTTACCACCAGGGTGTAGTTTACGCTTGAGGGAATAAAATCCATCAGGTTTATTTTTATTTTTTGTGATGATCCGCCCTCGATTGACCCGCTGCCGCTTAGTTGTTGTAATGTGGAAGGGGGGCGTACCGCGATTTCCGTTATTTCAGAAAACTTCTCGCCTAGCCCGTTCACCGTGACGGTAATTTTTCCGGTATTGATTTCGGGACTGGCAGCCATACGAAAAACAACACGTCCTTCCTTTTTTGCGGCCAGTTGCAAGGAAGAATGTTGGGAACCGATAATCTTTACCGGACCTTCTGCAGAAACAGTGGTAGAAACAGAAGCCGTATTTGCGGTGGTGTTGGTTAAGGTAACCGGTACAGTGACGGTATCGCCCGGGCTCAGGAAGCGCGGCAAGGCAGTGCTGATAACAATCGGATCGGCTACCGTGATGGTAGCATCTGAAGCGCCAAACCGGTTGCCTTTGTACGATACAGCCATCAGGCGCAACTCGCCGTTGAATGCAGGAATATCCAGATCAAACTCTGCCATACCGCTGCTGTTTGCTTTGCGGATGCCGCTCCAGTAGCTCACTAATTTTACCCTTTTGGCCGGCATGGGGTTTACCCTTTTTTCCATATCGGCGTAACCGTCGCCGCCCGTACTGCTGAGCCGGCTACGTACTTCTTCAAACAACAGAGGATAGATATCGTAAGGCGTAACCTGCAAAGCTTTTTTGCTATAGAAATAATTATACGGATCAGGTGTTTTAAAATCTGAAATCTGCAGGATTCCGTTATCCACGGCAGCCAGGGTTATCAGACTGCCCGGCGCCCCCTGCACTGTTACCTTTTGCCTGGTTTTGGAACGCGAAATCTTAGGCGCCGAAATTTGTACGGGAATACGCCTGTTTTTTTCTTCCACTTTTACATTTATAAACCCATGGGCTACGGTCAGCGGCATATCCGAAAGTTCATGCGGCTTTATGAGCGTAGCGGTGATATAGACATTAGGTACATGTTCGCCGGAAAGTTTAAACTCCGTTTTGGCAGTGCGATTCACTACTTCCAGATATTTATAAGTAATAACATTTTCCCGCTCCAGCGTTACGAGCAGTTTGCCATTGAAGGGTGTTTTAAATAAGGCTTCCACGGTTTCGCCGGTATAATATGCTTCTTTGTTCAGTGAAATTTCTATATTTCCTTCCCGGTTCACTTCAAAAGCATTATTATTGCTCCAGCCCCCGTAGCTGTAAAATGTTTTTCTGACATAGGGATTGGCATCCGGCAAAGACACCTGTAATTCATAATCGCCCGGCGAACGGGGCGTGAAACTGTAAACCGTATTTGCTCCTACAATGATTTGTTGCTCATCGGCTACCCGGGTTTCGCGTTGTGATTCATATCGGTAATAGCTGCCGCTTTTAGCCAGTACGGTTCGGTATTCCGTTTTCAGAATTTTAATTTTAGCCGGTGACGAGACAGGATTTCCGTCTTTATCCAAAGCCATCAGCTGAAACCGGATTGGGCGGTTGAGCGCATAATAATAATTCCCGTCTTTTTTAATTCCCAGAAATACATCCTGAGTGTAAATATTTTTCCGGATGATGCGGTTTACCGGACGGCCCGTTTCATCAAAAACTGTAGTATAGAAGCCGGCCTGCAAAAGACCGTTGTTTTTATATACAGGGGGAACTTCAAAAAGAAATGATGCATTTCCCGATTCATCGGTCATTCCTTCCTTAATTTGCTTTTCAAAAGCCATATTCTGATCGGAAAGTGAAAAATCATAATCTTTATATTTTTCGGGTTTAAATTCCAGTGGCCTGATGACAATTTCGGTTTCATATTTTCTTCCTGAGGCCGGAGGGCCGAAGAAGTTTACGGCGTTGATTTTTAATTCTGCCTTATCGCCGGGGCGCAAAAAGGCTTTATCCATTTCAGCATTTACCCGGATGCGATCGGGCATAAATTCTTCTACGGAAAAATTACGGGAAGCGAGCAGTACATCGTTTGAAGTGAATACTTCCAGTGTATAGGTGCCTGTAATGGCCGACAGGGAAAGAGGCATAGCGGCTTCCAGAGAACCTTCCTCATTCAGCGTTTTGCGAAGCGTTTTCAGTTCTTTCCCGTTGGGCAACAGAAATCGAAGTTTTAGTGGCAGTTCTCCCGGCGACTGAAAGGCGGCGTCACGAAGAATTACGGAAAACAAAATGGTTTCGCCCGGCCTGTACACGTCTCTTTCGGCATATACAAAAGCATCTAATCCGGCCGCATTGCGGCGTTTTCCACCCACATCAAATCGTGAGGTATTTACGCGACTGTTGTTAAATATCATGAAATTAAAGTCATCTGTCGTTTTGGCTACAATCATCGCCGGCTTGAAACCGCTCGGTAAATTCGGATTAAGGTTTAATACGGCTACCCCGTCATTATTGCTTTTGCCAACGGCTAAAAGCTGATTGTTTGCGCCATAAACGGCAAGGTTTACCCCGGCTACGGGCCCGGTATTTTTTAAGGAGTTTACAAACACATGGATGTTTTCTTTTCCCTGGCGGGCAATAAGTCCCAGATCGGAAACGGAAATAAAACGACTGTCTCTTAACCAGTAATCTTCGGTGGAACGAACCATAATGTGATAGATCCCTTTAAATTCGGGAAGCTGATCTTCTATCTGTGAGAGATTCAGCAACCGTCCGGCGCCGCTTTTGGGAAGCGATCGGGTATTCAGTTTTTTCTCGTAAATCACATCCCCCGGCGTTGTATAGACATAATCAGAGTAACCTTCTCCCTCTTCAATGTAAGGGGTTTCATAGGTTTCTTCCTGGTCAGTTTCCTTTTCCTGCGGATAATATCCGCTTTGTAGGGCATTCAGCAGATTATTTTCATAAATTTTAGAAATGACCACTTTCACTTCAGGAACGTTTATCACCTTCACTTCCAGATTTTGGCCTCCTTTGCGGGAGAGATACATGGCATTTTTGCTGGTAAACCGGATGGAGGGTTCCAGTTCGCCAAAAGCAATTTGATGATGATACTCTTCTCGCAGTTGTCCGCCCAGTTTTCCCCGAAGTCCCTTTAAAAGGGTGAGGTTGAAAGATCGTTCCGTGTCGAATTTATCGCTGCGGATCACAAAACCGTAATCGGTAATCTCGGCCTGAAAAGGAATTTCAGGTTCTATTTTGATATAAGGTTTCGGATTTTCACCACTGAGTTGTTGGCTGGTATAAACTTTTATCATACCTTCCGTGCCGTCATGCTCCGAAGCCAGCGATTGAACGGTTAAAGTGTAAGGTGAAGGAAGCGTGATGGTTTGCCGAATGTCTTCTTTCGTTTCTGTATTTCCTTTTTCGGGTTTTAATCCTTTATTCAGTATCAATTTCAAGTCATATTCCTTATCTTCCGTTTTTATATTCTGCAGGCGCAGTGAGATTATATTATCGGCTTCCGCCGTAATAATGTTGAAAGCCGGTCGTACGTTTTCTGTTTCAACAGTTAATTTGTTTTTTAATTTTCCGGGGTCAACCCGATAGTTGAACAGCAAATCCAGTTGCGGTACGGCAGTGGCGCTGCTTTCACCTACCCAAATCACACGGGAGTCATTCAGCTGCAGAAGTGGGGTATGAAAACTGATGTTTCCGGCGCCTTTGATGTTATTAAATCCGCTGTAACGCAATACAGCGCTTCTGATTTTAGCTCTGTAAGTGGTTGCCGGGCTGAGCGGCTCGGCAGGAGAAAAAACCAACTCATCGGGCGCCTGCCAGCGAAATTTTCCTTTGATAGCCGGTTCAAAAGAAATATACTCCGTAGAATCCCAGGCCTGTAATAGCGAATCGCTGACCAACGAATGGCTGAACCGAAACACCAGATTGCCCAGCAACGGCACTTCTCCCCGGGCATTGGTTTTTACTAATGATACCTGTTTTCTTTTACAGGAGGAGAATAAAAAAAATCCTGCCATCAGCAGGAGGAAGTATTTATGTATATGTTTCATACCTGTTTTTTTGAATAATGGTTAAGGTAAATATTTTATTTGGATAAAACTTTTTTTTAAAAAATAAAACTTCACATTCAGGGGGGCATACGTTATAATTGTTACGGAACGAGGGAAAATTTTTAAATCCATTCTAAGTTATAAGGCTTTCTCAAGTATCGGTTTGCGGTTAATGATAAATATTTGTTAAGTTTAAACCACAGGATTTTTGCCAATGCAAGAAGAGTATCAAATTCGGAATTTTCTGTTTATATTGGAACCAGGCTTTTTTATAACGGTTTGTATTCAGCGAATAACAGAACCGTATTAATGTCAAATGTTTCGGATTTGGAAATTTATCGGTGTTGTTTACCGGCAATTCCCCCGTCACCGGTTTTTCTTAAAACGAATTGTTGTGGTTTTTGCCGGTGGTACTGGTTTTCTTTTATTGCTGATGTTGTTGTTTCCGTTGCCAAAGCTTCCTGATTTTTCAACTGTCGTCACAAATCAAAAGGGCGAGATTCTTCATGCTTTTTTAACGCAAGACCAGAAATGGCGATTAAAGACCGAATTGCACGAAATTTCACCATTGCTCCAGAATGTGATTGTCAATAAAGAAGACCGGTATTTTTTTCGTCACCCGGGCATCAATTCTTTTTCTCTTTTCAGGGCTTTGGTAACAAACCTTTCTTACGGAAGAAGGATGTCGGGCGGAAGCACCATTACCATGCAGGTAGCCAAGATGCTCTCTCCGGCTAAGCGGAATGTGTTTAACAAGGTCAGAGAAATTTTCCGTGCACTGCAGTTGGAATTCAGATACAGCAAACGGCAGATTCTGCAACTGTATCTGAACCTCTTGCCTTACGGCGGAAACATTGAAGGCGTAAAAGCGGCTTCATTGTTATATCTGAATAAAAATCCCGACCATCTTTCACTGGCCGAACTCACGGCGCTGAGCCTGATTCCCAACAAACCTTCACGGATGATTCCGGGAAGACATAATGATTTTATCATAAAAGAGCGCAACCGATGGCTGAGGCGGTTTGCGGAACGAAGGGTGTTTAGTCCAAAAGAAATTGAAGATGCCCTGGCAGAACCTTTTCATGCCAAAAGACAAAGCTTTGCGAAGCATATTCCGCATCTGGCCTATGCGCTAAAAAAAACCGGTAAGCCGTTCATTCAAACAACAATTGACATAAATGTTCAGCTAAAAATTGAAAAAATCGTTCACGACTACGTTCGCTCACAGAAACTGAAAAACATTCATAATGCCGCGGTACTGATTATTGACAACAGAACGCATTCGGTAATCACATACATCGGATCGGCCGATTTTCAGGATACCGCAGACGGCGGCCAGGTGGATGGAATAAAGGCCATTCGCCAGCCCGGAAGCACATTAAAACCGTTGCTCTATGCCTTGTGTTTTGATGAAGGATTGCTGACGCCCAAGCGGGTATTGACGGATGTACAGGTTAATTATGAAGGATTTATACCTGAAAATTATGACGGAACCTTTAACGGGCACGTAAGCACCGAATATGCGCTGGCGCAATCGCTGAATATCCCGGCCGTAAAAGCGCTTCGCATGCTGGGGCACGAAAAAATGATTCAGAAGCTGATCGAGTGTCGCTTTCGCCAGATTGAAAAAGACCGGAAAAAACTGGGTCTTTCCATGGTACTCGGCGGCTGCGGCGCTTCGCTGGAAGAGCTCACTGCTTTGTTTTCGGTGTTTGCCAACAACGGATATTTTATAAAACCACGACTGGAAATTACACATGAACAATTTCCAAAACGAAGAATTATCAGCCCGGCCTCCGCATTTATGATAACGGAAATTCTTTCCAGAATTGATCGCCCTGATTTTCCTATAAACTGGTCGGCAACGGAGCGTATGCCCAAAATAGCCTGGAAAACGGGCACCAGTTACGGACGCAGAGATGCCTGGAGCATCGGGTACAATAAACACTATACCGTGGGTGTTTGGGTTGGCAATTTTTCAGGCATGGGAGTGGCCGACCTTAGCGGCGCCCAAACGGCTACCCCTTTATTATTTCGCATTTTCAATACCATTGATTACGACTCGGATGAATTCTGGTATGCCATGCCCGACGATTGCGATATACGAAAAGTGTGCACTGAAACCGGCCTGGTACCTTCTTCGCATTGCAGCGAAACCACAACGGATTATTTTATTCCGCTGATTTCATCAACACAAACCTGCAACAATCGCCAGGAGATTACGGTGAGCGAAGACGAATCGATTTCGTATTGCAAAGAATGTACTCCGGCAGCCGGCACACGAAGGAAGTGGTACAGCATCATAGAGCCTGAAATGCAGAGCTGGTACGAAACACATCATATAGCGTTTGAAAAAATACCCCCTCATAATCCGGAGTGTGTAAAAATTTTTCAGGGACAGGCGCCGGTCATCACCTCACCTGCTCATCATACGGAATACCTTATTGAACGAAAGCAACCTGAGCCATTACAGCTCAGCTGCCAAACTGCCAATGATGTAAGCCGTGTATATTGGTATGTAAACAACAGCTTTTACAAAAGCGCCCATCCCCGCGAGAAAGTATTTTTTGTTCCGCCGGAAGGACCGGTAAAAATTTCCTGTACTGATGATAAAGGGCGCAACCGGAATATCAGCATTATGGTGAAATTCGTAAACCTGTAAGCTCCGGTGGTGAAGCCTGTGCCATGCTTCTACTGTTCAGGTTTTGGTATTGGAAGAAAGTTCAACCTCATAATATTCCATAACCGGATTGGCTAACAAGCGGGCTGTCGCCTGCTCAGCCAGGGCTTTGGCTTCCTGCTCTGAAGCCGCCTCAAGAGTTAACGCAATATTTTTCCCTACCCTCACATCCTGTATGGAATGAAAACCCAACTGGCGCAAACCGCCCAAAACGGCTTTACCCTGCGGGTCGAGTAGTTCTTTTAACGGCATAACTTTAATGTGAATGGTGTATGTCATTTTTTTCAGTGAATTTATGTTGTAATGCTAATGATGCAATGAAGTATAAAAGAAAAATAAAAAGTGGCGAATGCCATCGAAATAAAACTATGAATACAACGGAAATGAACAGAAAAGCAAGGGGTATCATATTTTTTGAGAGGGAAGTTCCTGAAAATTTAAATGATAAAAACGGAATACGGCTCACCATCAGCCACGACAATAAAAAAATAAATCCGTAAAGAAACCATTCGTTCAGTATCAGCGATACGATTTGTGAAGAACCCGAGTGGCGATACACCAGCGGTAAGGAAGCAACCAGTAAGCCGGCCGCCGGTGAAGGCAAGCCTTGAAAATACTTTTTTGTTTCGGATATATTAAATCTTGCCAGTCGCCAGGCTGCAGCACATGAAAAAACAAAAGCCGGCAGGGTAAATGCAAAACGGGTATCTAACGCCGTTTCACCTTCGGCCAACGACAACCGCAGAAACTGATACAAAATAGCGCCCGGCGCTACGCCGAAACTAACCACATCGGCCAATGAGTCTAACTGCCTGCCCATGTCGGAAGTTTGATTGAGCCATCGGGCAATCCTTCCGTCAAGAAAATCGGCCACGGCAGCCAGGGCTATACACAAAGACCCGAGCCAGATTTTTTCCGGAATATCAAAGTATCCCGTTTCGGTAAGTATAATGCCCGACTGCAGCACAAATACCGTGGCAAGACAGCCCAGAAATAAATTCAGTAAAGTAAAAAAGTCGGGGATCCGGCGAAAGGAAATCATTGCACAAAAAAAAGACTTTTTTTAATCCGTACCTTTTACATTTCCGGCAAACGGCTTTATTTTTTCATGCACCGTTCAATTTCTTCGGTGGTGATGGGAATGTTCTTCATCAGGTCTATGTTGCCGTTTCGGGTTATCCATACATTGTTTTCTATACGGATACCCACCTGCTCCTCTTCTACATAAATGCCGGGTTCTACGGTAAACAGCATTCCCGGGCGGATGGGATCGGTTCGGGTACCCACATCGTGCACATCTATACCCAGATGATGTGAAATACCGTGATAAAGATATTTTCGGTAGGCCCGGTTTTCGGGGTCTTCGTTTTTAACGTCTGACTTTGTAATCAATCCCAGTTTCAGAAACTGACGGGTGGCTTCTTCCCCTACCTTTTCGGTGTAATCTACAATGGTAATACCGGGCTTGAGCAGACTTTTGGCATAATTGTGCAGGTGGAGGCAGGCATCATAAAGTTGTTTTTGTCTTTTGGAAAATTTTCCGTTTACCGGCACGGTGCGGGTCAGGTCGGCACAGTAGCCGCCGTATTCGGCGCCGAAATCCATAAGCACCAGTTCGCCGTCTTTACACTCCTGATTGTTAAAAACATAGTGCAGCGTACGGGCTCTGTCACCGCTGGCAATAATGCTGTGATAGGCTTCGCCGGTAGCCCGCTGTGTCAGAAAACTGTGAATGATTTCGGCTTCAATTTCATATTCCATCACGCCGGGACGGATGAATTTCAGCAATCGTAAAAAGGTCTGATGCGTTATCTCAATGGCTTTTTTTACAACCTCTATTTCATATTCCGTTTTTATGGCCCTCAGCTCTTTCATGATTTTGGCGGCTCTGAGATACTGATGCAGCGGATAGCGGTGTTGCATCTCATCAATAAAACGGTATTCTCTAGTACGGATTAAACTGGCTTTTCTGTCGTTTTCGTTACTGTCTAAATAAATGGAGTCGGCCAGATGAATCCACTGCTGCAGCAAAGGGTCAAGATTGTCCAGCCAAACAATGGTTTGGATGCCGCTGATGGCTGTGGCTTCTTCTTTTCTGAGCCTTTTTCCGTCCCATTTTTCCTTCAGTTCGTTGGGCCGGGTAAGCACCAGCACTTCGCGGTATTTCGGATCCGGATTATCCGGAAAAAGAATAACCATGCTGTCTTCCTGTGTAATACCGCTCAGCCAGAATAAATCGCTGTTTTGCTTAAACCGATGCAGAGCGTCACCGTTTGCGGGAAATTCATCATTGCTTACAAAAACAGCAATTGAATTTTTCACCATACGTTCCATAAACCGCTTGCGGTTTCGAATGAATATCTCCGGATTTAAAGGATGGTATTTCATAAAGCTGTATCAAATTTTAAATGTAAAGTTTAAATGCCAGCGTTTTAACAGTTTATCACAAAAAATTTCAAATCTATAATTTTATTTGTAATTTATTGCGATCCAATATAATAGAATTGCTTAAAATTTTTATTTTGAATGTAATTTTTCAGTACCTGAGTGTGTAAAACTAACACATGTTTGTTTATAATTCATTTTGTCTTTTACCTTTGTGCTTCACCATTTTATAACATTATGTCTTCATCCGTTATCTTTATTCCGGAAAAGGCTCTCAAACATTTAGGCTTACAACACATTTATAGAATACATTACCAACTCCCTCCTCGCGAACTTGTACGGCATGCCATTCGCAGAGGCGAAGGGGTGCTCAGCGACAGTGGTGCACTGGTGATTCGTACGGGTGAATTTACGGGGCGTTCGCCTAAAGACAAGTTTACGGTTAGAGATGCTCTGACGAAGGACACTGTACATTGGAATGAATTCAATATTCCGATTGAACCCGAATATTTCGACATCATATACAATCGAATCATTGAATATTATAATTCCCTTCCGGAGCTTTGGGTACGGGATTGTTATGCCTGTGCCGACCCGCGATACAGAATCAACATCAGGGTAGTGAATGAAAAGCCCTGGAATAATCTTTTTGCCTATAATATGTTTCTCAGGCCAAAAGAAGATGAACTGGAACATTTTGAGCCCGAATGGCATGTATTGTCAGCGCCGGGCTTAAAACTGAACCCTGCCGAGTGTGGCACCCGCCAACATAATGCGGCTGTAGTTTCTTTTACGCATAAAAAAATACTGATTGCCGGCACCGGTTATACCGGCGAAACCAAAAAAGGAATATTTACGATATTAAATTACCTTTTGCCACAGGAAAAAAATGTGCTCAGCATGCATTGTAGTGCAAATCTGGGCGAAAAAGGAGATACGGCAATTTTTTTCGGCCTCAGCGGCACCGGCAAAACCACACTGAGCGCCGATCCGAACCGTAAGCTGATTGGCGATGACGAACACGGATGGACAGAAGACAATATTTTTAATTTTGAAGGCGGATGTTATGCCAAAACCATTAACTTGTCTGAAGAAAAAGAGCCTGAAATTTTTCACGCCATCCGTGAAGGGGCGCTGGTGGAAAACATGAACTTTTATCCGGGCACTCATAAACTGAACTTTGAAGATGCTTCCATAACGGAAAACACCCGTGTATCATATCCCTTGCATTACATCAGCAATGCGCTGGAGCCTTCCATAGCTCCGCCGCCGAAAAATATTTTCTTTCTGACCTGCGATGCATTTGGGGTATTTCCGCCTGTTTCAAAGCTCACACCGGCTCAGGCCATGTATCAGTTCATTTCGGGATATACGGCCAAAGTAGCCGGAACAGAAACCGGTGTAACCGAACCCAAACCTACATTCAGCGCCTGTTTCGGCGCTCCGTTTCTCCCTCTGCATCCCGGAAAATATGCTGCCATGCTGGGCGAAAAATTAAAAAAGCACAATGTGAATGTATGGATGATTAATACAGGCTGGACAGGCGGGCCTTACGGCACAGGCCGTCGCATTCAACTGGAGTACACCCGGGCCATGATTACGGCTGCACTGGAAGGACAACTGGATCATGTGCCTTATGAAATACATCCTGTGTTTGGGATGGCATTTCCTACTGCCTGTCTGGGTGTGCCGGATGAATTACTGAACCCCCGGAATACATGGAGCGACAAACAGGCTTACGACGAAAAAGCAAAATACCTTGCCGGTTTATTTGTCAGAAATTTTGAGAAATACGCTTCCGGAGTGTCGGAAGAAATTCTGTCGGCCGCACCGAAAACGCAATAAATTCAAGAATCAGAATAACCCATAGAGTTCGGCATCTATTTTTCTGACAATTTCACCGAAATCTTCGGGGTTTACGGCAAATTTGTTTTTGTCAACATTAATAACAAGCAGCTTGCCCTCTTTGTACTCGCTGATCCATTTGTTGTAATATTCATTCAGCCGTTTTAAATAATCCAGCCGAATGTTTTCTTCATATTCTCTGCCCCGTTTCTGGATTTGTTCTACCAGTGTAGGTACGCCGGCCTGAAGGTAAATCAGCAAATCCGGCGGTTTGATGAGAGCTTTCAGTGTTTGAAAAAACTGAAAATAATTATCAAAATCTCTTTTACTCATCAGCCCCATTTCGTGCAGGTTGGGAGCAAAAATGTAGGCGTCTTCGTAGATGGTACGGTCCTGAATGACGGTTTCGGTGCCTTGCTGTATTTCTACCAGTTGTTTTAACCGGCTGTTCAGAAAATAAATCTGCAGGTTAAAACTCCAGCGGGGCATATCCTCATAAAAATCCATAAGGTATGGATTGTGATCTACATCTTCAAAATAGGGAATCCAGCGATAATGCTTGCTGAGCATTTCGGTGAGTGTGGTTTTGCCGGCTCCGATATTTCCGGCTACGGCTATATGTTTGGGTTTCGGTTTCGGTTCGGGTTTTGCTTTGGCCATATTGTGCATCTTTACAGTAATCGTTATGCCAACGGCTGCCAAACTTAGTTTTGTTTTTTTATTTAACGGTTTTCTCTGCTCATATTTTTAAAAATAGTTTAGCCCCATGGCTTGTCTTACCAGTTCCATAGTGGCCCGGGCGCTGGCTCTGGCTTTTTCGGCGCCCTGTTCCATCACCTGCTTCAGATAACGAATATCATTTCTGATTTCTTCGGCGCGCCGGCGTATGGGCTGAAGAAAACGAACCATATCTTCGGCCAGTTGTTTTTTCATATCACCGTATCGGATGGTGCACTGATTATAGTCTTGTTCATACTTGGTAACCATAGCTTCATCGCATACCAGCTTCATCAGCAAAAAAAGATTTTCTATATACGCCGGTTTGGGTGAGTTGGGCTCTTTGGGTCCGCTGTCGGTTTGGGCTTTCATGATTTTTTTTCGGATGGTATCGTCGTCGTCCGACAGATAAATGGTAGCGTTCTGATTTTCGCTTTTGCTCATTTTTCCCGAACCGTCCAGCGCCGGCACTTTCACCAGTTCTTCCCCGAAATTAAAAGCGATGGGTTCGGGAAAAATTTCTCCGTACCGGTGATTGAAGCGTTTTACAAAATTTCTTGCCATTTCCAGGTGTTGTTCCTGATCTTTTCCAACGGGCACGTAGCGGGCACGATGCAATATGATGTCGGCTGTTTGCAGTACCGGATAGGTAAGCAGTCCGGCATTGACGTTGTCGGGTTGCAGACGGGCTTTTTCCTTAAAGGTGGTTGTTTTCTCCAGCTCGCCTTTATAGGCCAGCATATTCAGGTACAAATAAAGCTCGCTGGTTTCCGGCACATGGCTCTGGCAATATAATGCTGCCTTGTCAGGATCCAGGCCGCAGGCCAGATTTTCCGCAAGTACGCGGTGCACATGATCTCGCAGTTCACGGGTGTCGGGATGTGTGGTGAGCGAATGCAGGTCGGCAATCATAAAATAGCATTCATAGGTATCCTGCATTTTTACGTAATTGCGAATAGCGCCGAAATAATTTCCCAGGTGAAGGTATCCGGTAGGACGAATACCGCTCATCACAATCTCTTTTTTAGCCACCGTCATAGCGCGGCGAAGATAAGAAAAGGAAAGGCTGAGCAGCACAATTCCTTCAGGCTTTCCGGATGCAGGAAATAATAACATCTCGGCATCACTGCATTTGGCGTATCTTTACGCTATGGAAGTTACCCATGAACTGATAGATAAGCTGGCGCATCTGGCCCGGCTTGAGTTTAACGAAACCGAAAAACAGGAAATCCGCAGAGACCTTGAGCGCATGATTGGTTTTGTGGAAAAAATCAACGAACTGCCGTTGGATGAGATTGAACCGTTACTTCACCTTTGTGAAGAAGTGAATGTACTACGCGAGGATGTGCCGCAAAACGAAATGACGAGAGAAGAAGCGCTGGCCAACGCCCCTGCGCATAACGGCGTATTTTTCCTTGCGCCCTGCAGTTTTAAAAACAATTCACGAAACGAGAACCCATGATTTTTCACGGCATGAACCGAAACGGCTTTTACTTCTATGACTTTAACTTGCTCCGATGAATCCTCTCATTCAGCTTGAAGCAATTCACAAAAGTTATTTTCTGGGCCGGCAGGAAATACCGGTGCTGAAAGGCATTTCGCTTTCCATTCATAAAAATGAGTATGTAGCGCTGATGGGCCCCTCAGGATCGGGAAAAAGTACGCTGATGAATATTCTGGGTTGCCTGGATACGCCGACTTCGGGAAAATATATTTTAAACGGCAGAGATGTAAGTGAAATGGACGACAGCCAGCTGGCTGAAGTTCGCAACAAAGAAATTGGTTTTGTTTTTCAGCAATTTAATTTGCTGCCCCGCCTTACGGCGCTTGAAAACGTGGCGCTGCCTCTGGTGTATGCCGGCATACCGCGCAAAAAAAGAACAGAGCAGGCCATGAAGATGCTTGAGCTGGTGCATTTGTCTGAACGAAGCCATCATAAGCCCAACGAATTATCGGGCGGGCAAAGCCAGCGGGTTGCCATAGCCCGTGCGCTGGTGAATAACCCTTCCATTATCCTGGCCGATGAGCCCACGGGGAATCTGGACTCCAAAACCTCGGAAGAAATTATGCGCCTGTTTGAGGAAATTTATGAAAAAGGAAACACCATTGTACTGGTTACGCACGAAGAAGATATTGCCCGCCATGCCCGAAGAATAATACGACTGAAAGACGGAGTAATAGAAAGCGATGAACGAATCGCAACCCATACCATTCTCTCCGGACAACAGCCTTAGTGAAGAAAAATAAATAGCTTAACATTCTCCCATAAGGAACACAATGACTGTTATTCTGAAAACAGAATGTGATAAAATTAATTTACAACTATAAATTTAGTCTTTAATGACTCGCGGGATGTATTGACAGTTAGTAAATATGTTCCTCTAGGTAGCTTAAGATTTATTTCTTTTCCATAACCGTTAGATAAGGAAACATTATTTTCTTTTGAAAAATACACCCTGCGACCCGTTACATCCGTTATGACAATATGACTAATGAAAGCATTTTTTCTCAATTTCAGAACAAAACTGCCTGAATTGGGATTTGGAATAATTCGTATTTCATCTTTGTTTAATGAATCCATATCGGATGGATTATCTGGATCGGACCTTTGTAAAATTCTACCGGGCTGATAATAAATATTACTCATACAAAAACTGTTAACTTCAGCGGGAGAAGGCGGTTGGGTTAATGTGGTATCCAGAGGAACACCATACCGGTAACTGATGTCATTCTTCCAATACTGCATATAACCACCGGGTTTCAATTTTACAGGATATGTCAAAACATAAAGAATGTTTTGTGTGTTAGGAGCAGCATTATTTCTCTTAAGATTTAAAATAACCTTCAAATAGGCAGTGGTATCGTTTGGAACAATTCCTTTAGGACGCCACACTCCCCATAACCCGTAATAAGAACTTGAATTAGGGATGAATGGCGACAAATTTGAAATGACTTTCCATGTTCTTTTAGCAAAATTTTTTATCGGCAATAATTCACCTGTTCCAAATTTATAATCACCGCTTACTCCATCTCTCCCGTTAAATACAAAATCTTCAGGCATTTTCCTTGTCAATAAAGGGTTTTCATTTGCAGGAATGTTATAATTGGGATGATATTCGCCCTCAACGATTAATTCCAGATGCATATTTTGTATAGTAACTCCCGCAGCCGGATTTAAAACCCATTTAAAGGTTGAAGTATCCAGCTTGAAACGATCTACGTTAACTTGTAATGCATAACATTGACCGTAAACCGGCTGATGGGGTGTAGGGCAATTAAGCCATGGATAATTCCAGGGATCGTTCAGGTTTTCTACTCGTCTTTCCCACCACACTTCAGGTGTTATTAAAAAATTAAAAACGCCTAACACTTCATTATAGTACGGATAATTATCAGGATCTAAATGTGCATTTAAGCTTCCCGGATTCGTTAGCACGATATTATGATAAATGTTTTGTGCCGAAATGGTTCCTTGCAAATTAGCTGTCATATTAATAGCCATCGGCATCACCTGAACGGTTTGCTGAGCCGGTGTTTCACTTTTTTTTCCTCCGCTAATCATAACATCAAAAAATGCCAATGCTCCCTTAAGCCAAGGGATACGGCTTAACCCTTCTTTTAAAAAAGAAATTTTATTAATATTTGATACAAATTGATGGGTGGCTGAAATAAAGTTTGAATTATTATTTTGCGTATTGTGTAAATATTGCAATATTTCAGCTAAAAAAGCGGCTGTGTCGCTCCTGAATGATTGGGCAAATTTACTTGCGGCTAATAAAAAATTAGTTTTAGGGAAACTGTACGAGCCAGGCTTTTCCACATTTGCCTTTCCATTTACATTTTTTGTGTATAAATCACCTGTTATTTTTCCATTAATTTGAATTTGCGAATTAGTTATTAATTCCGTAATAATGTTGAGCTTCGAATTAAATAAAGGCGTGCAGGGATCATAAATTAAAGGAAAGTCTGCATAAAACCATTTTGTATTATAGAATATCTGAATGCAGAAGAAAAGGCGGTAGGAGTAAATAATTTGTCTAAAGCCGTAATATTTCCTCTGGATAATTCCAGCAGATCAGTACTTAATGAACCTGATGAATGAAAACTTAAAGTAATCTTTGCTGCATTGTAATCTGCTCCTCTGCAGGTTTTTAATATAACTCTAAGAACTCCGGTATATTTATTATAGTATAACCGCTATATCTGGATCGTTATCGGGTATTTGTTGATTTTGATCTGTGAGACCTACCCGTCGGGCAACCAACTCCCATCCGTCTTCCCATTTCATATCCTTACTTATGCGAAGTTCTTCTAAATTATCTAACCTAAAAAAAGGTGAAGTAAGACTGTCAGGTCTGGAGCAATTGCCCTGATTATTCAAAGGCTTTACCTGCCATTTTTCAAGTTGCCAGTTGAAAAAAGTGTTTTTCTTAGAGGGTAACTGATTGTTGACCGGGTTAGCCGGATTTGTACTAATGCCATGAAATTGAGGAAACTGTGCTCATAAATACCCTCTGAAAAACAAAACGAAACATATAATTAATTTTCCTTTCATATAATTGAGAAATTTTATAAAATTCTTTTGCCTACAAATTTTCTGAGTGGAATTTGATAACCGCTGTTTAAAATTATTAATGTATCGTGATTTTGAAGCCAACCCCGACTATAACCATAATATTGATAGTACTTACCAAAATGGAAACATTTGTATCCCATTTCAGGCCAGCGGCCCTGCCTCAACTCCGGAAAAGCCACGGTTATGGATTCTGTAGATACATAACCTTTGGGAAAATTACTAATCCAGTAAAAATTTTTATATCCGGGAAAGCTGACGCTATATTTTGCACTGTCAAAAAATTCGAAACGCACGATGAAGCTATCCGTAGGATCATGCGTATAACAACCTTTATATTGGCCTACTAAAGGGCTTTTTGTAAGTATACCGCTGGTTGACTGTTCTACCAGCGTAATGTTTTGATATGCGTTATATTCTTTTGGCGCATTCGGAAAACAAACTGAATCCGGTTTCAGATAACCGGTAAACCGCACCGGCACAGTGCCGAGAAAGTCAAAAAAAATAAGACCGAATTGTTTTGATGTAAAATCCCGGGGATCATCTCCCACTTTCCACAACACACTGTCATACTCTCCTATTGCCTTAAATATTACCGGATTGTCTCTGAAAATGGTATCCGATTCAAAAGCTGTATCCGTTAATCTTTCCAGAACGACAAATTTAGCTTGTGGCAATTTTTTATCTACACAGGGATTTTGATGAATTGACCGTTTGCAGCTTTGACTTAGCGCAAACAAAAAAATAATTAATATGGAAAAAAATAAATTTTTTACTTTATACATAGATTGTTTAACATTGAATGAAACAATCATTTAATATAAAAAAAATTCATTTTTCCAAATTTTTTTGATTGTTTTAATAATTTAAGCCCGTCTTTTTTTTCTTCCTTTTGGCTTTTTGTATTTATCAAATACAAGTGAAATTCCTGGTATCTGACTGTATCAACAAATCATGTGCACTTTCCTTACTTTGGAAATTATGATTTAATAAAAGTTTATTAAAATAGTAATTCTTAAAGAACCAGGTTTGGTGTCTTGTTAATGAGTGCACGTGCCGGACAGAGATACTGCCGCCGAAAGGCTGCCGGACGCGGAAGGCCGGGCGCAAGCGAGGGTGCAACGCACGGAAGCAACAGCGTACCCTGCAGCGGCCGGAACCAAAGCCGAAGGATGCACTGCAGCCCACAGCCCCTGAAAAAAATTTTTCATCTTACCCTTGCTGATTCTTTTTCCGTTTGTTACTCAGTTTTTATGAATGGCCTGTTCAATGAAAATTTTAATGACCCATGTAGCGGCATACGAAAATACAAACACCAGCGCCAGTGTTATGAAAACCCAAAGCGCAAAACGAAGGCCGGATTGCCCGGGGTTCACGATTTTTTTTATTCGCTCAAACAACGAGTAAAAAAAACCAGCACACCGGCAAGCGCCAGAAACATCATCCATTCCGCTGATTTCATGTCCGGAAACCGGAGTATAAAAATAAAGCATCTTGCTTTTGTGAAGTAATGGCTTCCTTTTCCCCGACGGCACATCCGTTTATGGACGAAACGTATATTTGCCCAATGAGAATTTCTTATCAATGGCTTTGTGAATACCTGCCTGTAACTGTTGAGCCGGAAAAAATAAGCCGCATATTGACTGCCGTGGGACTGGAAGTGGAAAACATGTATGCCTATGAAGAATACCCCGGCGGGCTGAAAGGGCTTGTTATTGGCGAAGTGCTGCGGGTGGAAAAGCATCCGAATGCCGACAAACTGTACATTACTAATGTAAATACAGGCGAAGAAACGCCACGACAGATTGTTTGCGGTGCGCCCAATGTGGCGGCCGGACAAAAAGTGATTGTGGCGCTGCCGGGAACCACCATCTACCCCGTAAAAGGCGAACCGCTGACCATAAAGAACGCCAAAATCAGAGGGGTGGAAAGTTTCGGCATGATTTGCGCCGAAGACGAAATCGGCATGGGAACCTCTCATGACGGGATTATGGTGTTGCCCGACGAGGCCCCGGCCGGTATGCCGGCGTCCGAATATTTTAAACCGTACAGCGATATCATTTTTGAAGTGGCTGTTACGCCAAACCGCATGGAAGCCATGAGCCATCTGGGTATAGCCAGGGAAATCTGCGCCTACCTGAGTCATCACGAAAAAGAATCACTGGGCCCGAAAAACCCGCTGCATGCCCCTTTTCATGCCGACGGGAACGATACTTCTTTTTCCGTACACATTGAAAACACCAAAGCCTGCCTGCGCTACTGCGGCATACTGATTACCGGCGTCACCATACAGGATTCGCCCGACTGGCTGCAGAAAAAACTGAAAGCCGTTGGATTGCGGCCGATTAATAACGTGGTGGACATTACCAATTATATCCTTTACGAAACCGGACAGCCGCTGCATGCGTTTGACGCAGGAAAAATTTCAGGGAAAAAAATTATTGTAAAAAATCTTCCCGCCGGCACGGTGTTCACCACGCTGGATGATAAACCCAGAACACTGCACGAAGATGACCTGATGATTTGCGACGAAAAAGAAGGATTATGTATGGCCGGCGTATTTGGCGGAAAAGACAGCGGGGTGACATTTTCTACCACGCAGGTTTTTCTGGAAAGCGCCTGCTTCGATGCCGTCACCATCCGGAAAACCTCTTTTCGTCATGGCCTGCGCACCGACTCGGCCATGCGCTTTGAAAAAGGCGCTGATGTATCGGCTACGCTGCCCGTGCTGAAAAGAGCCGCCATTATGATTAAAGAAATCTGCGGCGGCCGTATTGCCTCACAGCCTATTGATGTCTATCCGCATCCCGTGCCGAAAAAAGAAGTGTATCTGAAATGGCATTTCCTCAAAAAACTGAGCGGGAAAAACTATCATCCCGACGCGGTAAAAAATATTCTTGAACGTCTGGAATACGACATCATAAAAGAAACCGTAGATGACCTCGTCGTTGCCGTACCATTTCATAAGCCCGATGTAACCCTTCCGGCCGATATTGTGGAAGAAATTGTACGAATTGACGGACTGGATCATATTGAAATTCCCGAAACCGTAACGATGACGCCGGCTGTTTCCGAAGAAACCGACAGCGATGCCTATCGGGAAAAAACGGCAAACTGGCTTTCGGCGCAGGGATTTTTTGAAATCATCACCAACTCCATTGTGCAGTCGGCCTGGTACGATGAAGAAGAGCAGCAAAACATGGTAAAAATGCTCAACAGCCTGAACGCCGAGCTGAACATATTGCGAAACCGTTTACTGGAAAGCATTCTGCAGGTAGTCGTGCACAACCTGAATCATAAAAACAACCATTTGCGGCTGTATGAGTTTGGCAAAGCTTATTATAAAACCGCTCAGGGGCAATACGCCGAAGAAGAACAACTGGGGCTGGCCGTTACGGGACTCATCCGCCAGCAGCAATGGAAGCATAAAAGCGAACCCGCTGACATCTATTATCTGAAAGGAATTCTTGAGTCGTTGTTTGCCATTAACGGCGTGAAAGCCGAAGAGGCTTCCGTAACCGAACATTCCCGCCTGGCTTCCTGCATCTGTTATCAACTGCAAGGGCAGGTATTGGCCGGAGCGGGCGAAGTGAAAAAAACCGTGCTGGAAAAATTCGACATCAAACAACCCGTTTATTATGCGTGGGTGCGCTGGCCTTTGCTGATGCAACAGGCCGTTCGTCAGCACATTAAAGCAGCCGAACTGCCGCGCTTCCCGTCGGTGCAGCGAGACCTTTCGTTTTTGGTTCCCAAAGAAATTGCCTGGAAAAAAATAGATGAAGTAATTCGCCGGCAGGCGCTGCAAAAACTGACGCACTGGCATTTGTTTGATTTATTTGAAGGGGAAAAAATCGGAGCGGGAAAAAAATCCGTAGCCGTTAACTTTACGTTTCGTGACGAACAAAAAACACTCACCGATAAAGAAATTGACGGGTGGATGGAAACCCTGATGAAGGCACTGCAAACCGAACTGAATGCGGAAATCAGAAAATGAATCCGGCCGAAGAACATATAAAACGACTGCGGGAAAAAACCCGAAAGCTCATTCAGGCCTTTGAAGAGCTGAAAAAGGAAAATGCCAGATTGAAACAAGCGCTGGCCGGGGCCGAGGAAAAAATGCAAGACTGGCGCCGGCGTACCGAAGAGTTGCAGTTGCAGGCTGATGTGCTCAGACTGCAGTCGCTGAACCTGAGCGAAAAAGACAAAAAAGAAATCGAAAAACGAATCAACCGCTACATCAGAGAAATCGAAAAATGCATTGCGCTGCTCAGCGAGTAAGCGTTGTGGCCTCATTTAAATCAAAATCCGAAATTTGCCGCACATGAACGAACCGCTCCTTACCATAACCGCACAAATAGCGCATCGTTCGTACCGCATCAAAATTAAGCCCGAAGATGAGGAAGCGGTGCGCTCAACGCTCAGGCTCATTCAGGAAAAAATTTCAGAATTTCAGAAACAATTTGCCGGCAAAGACATGCAGGATTTTCTGGCTATGGCATTGCTATGGTTTGCTGCCGGCCGCAATACGGAAAACCTTCAGCCGCAGCACAACGATTGGCTCGTGCCGGAGTTGCAAAAAATAGAAAACATGATAGACGAATGCCTGCATAACCAGGTAGAAAAATAGGCTAAGAGGTGGTGATGAACGGTAAGAGTTTTTGCTTTTATGATTTGGGGCTGTCATCGTCCCGCCTGCGGCGGGCAGGTACTCTGTTCGACGCCGGTCCGGTGTCCTTCGGGCTGTCGGTGCTCACGCCTCCGCGCAAGGCTGAACAGCGTTCGCACCCTGCCTCTTCGGGCAGGCCCTTCGGCCACCGCAGCCCTTCACCTTTCGGTTCGCTGCTCATCCGGGGTTCCGGTCTTGTGCATTCACCCCGCTGCAAGGCCATCCCATTTAACCTTTTTTCCGCCGGTGGCAAACCAGCCCGGCAGTTTTTCATGTAATGGAATTCTTATCGGCTTTTCCTACGCTCACTTTTCTGCTCTTCTCAAATTTCGGCTTACCGGCCTATGAACTTTATGAAACGATGGAACAGTGACGGAGACAAAAAACTTAAACACCTCCATCACCCATCAAAAAAGAATTCAAATTAGATTTGGGAAACATCAATTAAAAATATCCTAAAACAACGTTACAGGTTCGCAACTACCTGAAAAGCAGCCGTTTTGACTGCATGGCCCGCGGTATTTTTTATGTCAAAACCAAAGCGTTTTGTAATTTTGCAAAATAACCTTTTACCTGTAACGAAAACCATTAACTGAAAAATCTAACCCAACGTTCATTTTTGCGTAATGATAAATTTAAAAACAACTAAAACTTACATGAATGGATGCCAACATACTCATCATAATTTCCGGAGTTATTGCATTACTTATCGGAATTTTTCTGGGAAAGCTGATATTTTCCAAAAACACCCGTAAAAAAATAGAAGAAGCCGAAGCACAGGCACAAACACTTCTTCGCGAAGCCGAACTGAAAGCCGAAACCATAAAAAAGGAAAAAGAACTGGAGGCTAAGGAAAAGTTCATGCAAATGAAGGCGGCGCATGAGAAAGAAGTGCTGGAAAAAAATAAAAAAATCAGCGAGGTAGAAAACCGGCTGAAGCAAAAAGAAATTTCCCTGAACCAGAAGGAAGCCAATCTGGAAAAACAAATCAAGGAAAATGACGCTATCAAAGAAAACCTGAAGCGTCAGATTGAACTGGTTAATCTCAAACGCACCGAACTGGAAAAACATCAGGAAGAGCACATCAGGCGGTTGGAAAAAATTGCCAACCTCACGGCCGAAGAAGCCAAAGCTCAGCTGGTGGAAAGCCTGAAAAACGAAGCGCAAACCAAAGCGCTGGCATTACAACAGGAAATCATTGAAGAAGCCAAGCAAAAAGCCGGAAAAGAAGCCCGGAAAATCATCATACAAACCATTCAACGGGTAGCCGCCGAACAAGCCATTGAAAACACCGTGACGGTATTTAACCTGGAAAGCGACGAAGTGAAAGGCCAGATTATCGGCCGGGAAGGAAGAAATATCAGAGCCATAGAAGCGGCTACCGGAGTAGATTTGATTATAGACGATACGCCGGAAGCCATCGTCCTTTCTTCTTTTGACCCCTTGCGCAGGGAAATTGCCCGCCTCAGTCTGCAGCGCCTCGTGGCCGACGGACGCATTCATCCGGCCCGTATAGAAGAAGTGGTGGAAAAAACCCGCCGGCAGATTGAAGAACAGGTTATGGAAATCGGCGAGCGAACGGTAATAGAGCTGGGCATCCACGGCATGCACAAGGAATTAATTCGCATGGTAGGCCGCATGCGTTTCCGTTCGTCGTACGGCCAGAACCTGCTGATGCACAGCCGTGAAACGGCAAACCTGTGCGCCATCATGGCGGCCGAACTGGGACTGAATCCCAAACTGGCCAAACGGGCCGGACTTTTACACGATATCGGTAAAGTGCCCGACGAAGAAAGCGAACTCAGCCATGCCCTGCTGGGCGCCAAGCTGGCTGAAAAGTATGGCGAGAATCCCGCCGTAGTGAATGCCATTGCCGCCCATCACGACGAAGTGGAGATGCAGTATGTTATTGCCCCCATAGTGCAGGCCTGCGATGCCATTAGCGGAGCCCGCCCTGGAGCCCGAAGGGAAATCATGCAGCAATATCTGCAGCGCATCAAAGACCTGGAAACACTGGCCATGAGCTATACCGGAGTGGAAAAAGCCTACGCCATGCAGGCCGGCCGCGAACTTCGGGTAATTGTAGAAGCCGAAAAGGTTACCGATCAGGAAGCCGACAGGCTTTCATTTGAAATAGCACAGAAAATTCAAAATGAAATGACGTTTCCCGGACAAATAAAAGTAACCGTTATCCGCGAAAAACGAGCCGTGAACATTGCCCGATAATGCATCCCGGCCGCAGGAAATGATTCATTTCAATGATTTTATTCATTTTTTTGTTTAAAAGGAAGAATATTTTACTTTTTTTGCGGATTTCTTTTACCTTTGCCGTCCCAAAATTTGAGACCATGGATGCTGTAAACTTTGTACATGAGCAGATAACCGGAAAAAAACAATTTCCCGCCTTCCGGCCGGGTGATAATATTACGGTTAATTATAAAATCATAGAAGGAAACAAAGAGCGCATCCAGTCTTTCAAAGGGGATGTCATTAAAATTCAGGGAAAGGGGTTTACGGCCACGTTTACCGTTCGGAAAATCTCTGACGGCATAGGAGTAGAAAGAACTTTCCCCTTTTATTCTCCCAATATAGACTCGATTGAAGTGAACAAATCCGGCGATGTACGTAGAGCCAAATTGTATTACCTCAGAAAAAGAAGCGGAAAGAGCGCCAGAATCAAAGAAAAGCGATTGCAAACGGAAAACGCCGCCGCCGAATTATTTCAGAAGTAATATTATAATGCCTGAAATTAATCCTCCTGCTGCCTAATTTCTTATATTTGCAGTATAATATTCTATTATGCAACCCAATTTTTTAGCTTTTGGCACCAACGAACTGATTATTATCATCGTGGTGGTGCTTCTGTTGTTCGGGGGGCGGAAAATTCCCGAGCTGATGCGGGGTTTGGGAAGAGGCATCCGTGAATTCAATGATGCCAAAAACAATGTAAGACGAGAAATTGAAGAAAGCGCCAACGATATCCGGAATTCTGCCGGAAAATAATATCGGGTAATGGCCGCACAACCGTAACCGTCATACTTGTCAATGGATTTGTCCGGTATCCCTGTTTCACGCTACCACGAAGCATTGCATCGCGGCGAAATTACCTGTGCAGCGACGGTAGAATATTTTTTACACCGTATTGAACAAGCCCGCCACCTGAACGCCTACCTTGAAGTGTTCGGAAGTGAAGCGCTTGAACAGGCCCGAAAACTGGATGAGCAAAGAAAAAAAGGAACCGCTACCGGAAAACTTCACGGTGTGGTTTTTTCACTCAAAGATGTAATCTGTTATAAAAACCATCGGGCAACTGCCGGTTCCCGTATTTTAAGTGGTTTTACCTCTCCCTACTCTGCCACAGCCGTAGAACGCCTATTGAAGGAAGAAGCCATCATCATCGGCAGGGTAAATTGCGATGAATTCGGGATGGGGTCCAGTAATGAAAACTCAGCTTACGGAAAAGTACTCCACCCGATAGATGAGACCAGAGTGCCCGGAGGCTCGTCGGGCGGAAGTGCAGCGGCCGTAAAAGCAGGGTTATGTATGATATCGCTGGGTAGCGATACCGGCGGTTCGGTACGCCAGCCGGCTGATTTCTGCGGTATCATCGGGCTAAAACCTACCTATGGCCGCATTTCCCGTTACGGACTGATTGCTTACGCTTCCTCGTTCGATCAGATAGGCATTCTGGCCAACCATATTGAAGATGTGGCATTAACCCTGGAAGTGATGGCCGGCGCAGACCCGAATGACAGTACTTCTTCGCATAATCAAGTGCCGGAATATTCACGTCTTTTACAAGGTTCCGGAAAATTCAACATAGCATGTTTTCATGAAGCTATCCGTCATCCCGGACTGGACAGGGAAATGGCAGAAAAGATTTCACATTTCATCCGGCAACTGAAAGAACAGGGACACCGGGTGGATATATTGCCTTTTGAGCTGATGGATTATGTGGCACCGGCTTATTATATCCTGACTACCGCGGAAGCCTCTTCCAATCTTTCCCGATATGATGCCATCAAATACGGAAACCGCAGGCATGTTGGAGAAGATGACATTACAACATTTTATAAAATAAACCGTACAACCGGGTTTGGGAAAGAAGTAAAGCGAAGGATTATGCTGGGAACCTTTGTGCTCAGTGCGGGATATTACGATGCGTATTTCACGAAAGCTCAAAAAGTAAGGAAACTGGTAACGGATAAAATTCTTTCCGTTTTTAAAAATTATGATTTTATTATAATGCCCAATTCACCGGTTCCCGCATTCAAATCCGGCGAAAAAACGGAAGACCCGATAACTATGTATCTTGCTGATATATATACAGTTATGGCTAATATGACAGGCTGTCCGGCTATTTCACTGCCATTGTTTCAGCATAGTGAAGGTATACCTTTTGGTCTTCAGGTAATGGCAAATCGGTTTAATGAACTATCTTTGCTCCGGTTTTCAAAACAGTTATTGGAAAACAATTACTAATTATTAATAATTTATTTTGAAAAATATATTTAACATATTGTATTTCATTAATTTTTTCGCTTTTCTGAGTTTTTCAAAAGGTGCAACTCATGAAAAACCCGATTATTACGGATTAAAAATTAATGATACAACCATTAATTTAAATCATAATAAAAAAGACAGCAATCTCATTCAGCTTTCCGCACACACAACAGATGACCCGAAAGAAGCGCTGAAAAAGTTTTTAAATGTAGCCTTAAAGGGAGATGAGGTTTCGGGTGTAAGGTTAAACCCTGGCGCCGTAAGCTATGTAGAAAAATACATTTCTCAGCATAAAAAAAGTTATCTGGAGTTAAAACAAAAGAAGAGTCATCATTTGCAACTGATGGAGCAGATTCTGGAACAACATGGTGTGCCCGGTGAGATGAAGTATTTAGCCGTCATAGAGTC
>JAOAGO010000025.1 GCA_026415715.1 Chitinophagaceae bacterium
ACAGCTTATTATTCAAACCGGACCTCAGTTCATCACTGACGAGCTGATTTCTTTTTTTGAGGATTATATGAAAAAAAATCCCGGAAAATCGCTGTTTAAATTTATCATTTCGGATGAAATAAATAAATGGAAAGCACAGCTCATCAGCGCCAAAAACGGAATTGATGTAAATGAAGAACTGATCGGTTTTCTGGAAAAGCGTAGCGAACTGGAGGTGCAGGTTATTACCGCCTAGGGCCTCATTACCGGCCTTACCGGAGGGTAATGTTAAAATTTTGCATATAATCCTTGTCGAAGTGCCTGAGAATATATCTTTGCACACGCAAATTTTTCTCTATGGCAAAAGAATTTACGGATGCAAATTTTCAGACCGAGGTGCTGGAATCCGACAAGCTTTGTATAGTGGATTTCTGGGCAGAATGGTGCGGCCCCTGCCGGGCTATTGCACCGGTTATTGACGAACTGAGCAAAGAATATGAAGGTGTAGTAAACATCGGAAAACTGAATGTGGACCATAATCCCGAGGTGACGATGCAATACGGAATTACCAATATACCTTCTATCCTGTTTATCAAAAACGGACAGGTAGTTGATAAATTAGTGGGGGCACAACCCAAATCGGTATTTGTGAAAAAAATTGAAGCACACAAAAACAACCGAGCTTCTCTTTAAGGATACGCTCCTTTTCCGGAGCGCCACATCTGCACGAAAGGTTTTTGCTATAGTGTAAGGGCGACTTTATCCAAACAGGCCGCCCTTTTTGAGAGTGCGAATGCCCTCGCCGATTTTGAAACCGTTGTGATAAATTTCAATTTTATAATCGCCGGGCCTGAATTCCTGATTCCGGATGGGAAACTGAATGTTTTTCCGTTCGCCTTGTGTATAATCAAAACTGATTTTGGTGGTAAAAGGCTTTTCGCCGTCCTGCCGTGTGGATAATGTACCTGAGCCCATGGAAGCGTCTGAAATCACATTGCCGTCGGGGCCGGTTACGATAAGATAAACATCGGCGGGGCCAGAGCGGGCTATACGGTTTTCAATGTCGAAGGAAACAACAAGTTTGTCCACTTTTTTAGCGGTAGCGGTACTTTTTTCTTTTCCGCTTTTTTTCTCATTTACGGGTGTAATTTCAATATTTCCGGCCATGAACGTAGAGCCCACGTCAATTACTTTTGTGAGTTCTTCTTTTTCACGGGCAGAGGCCTGCAGACTTTGCTGCAACTCTTCTTTTTCGCCGGTTAGCTTTGTATTGGCTTCAGAGAGCTCTTTGTTTTCCTGTCTTAACCGAACGACTTCGGCTTCCAGATTATTGATTTTATCATTCAGTTCGGAGATGAGCGCTTTTGCTTTGGCTAACTGCGTTTCGGAAGCCTTTTTTTCATTGAGGATTTTACGGATTTCGGCCTTTTTTTGTTCAATTTCTTTTTGTTGTTCGCTAAGTTGGCCCTGAAGTTCATTATTGGCACCGGTAAGGGAATCCAGACGGGCCAGCGCCACATCAAATTCCTGCTGAAGAGCTGCCCTGGTGGAATCCAGGGTGCTTAAGCGGTTTTCCTGCTGAAGGATCACTTCCTTTTTTTTATTTTTTTCCAGAAGGATGTAGGCCCAACTGCCCAGCAAAGCGGCTGCCAGCAAGCCAATGACTATATTTTTGTTGCGTGAGGAATTTCCGTTTTTTTTCACACCGTAATTTTCGTTAGTGAATTGTTCGTTGGTCATATTATGTTGATTTTGAGTGTACAAAATTGCTCATAGTTTCCGTAAAAAAAATTTAAAATTAAATAGCCATTGAAATAATTTACGAAAACCGTGCCAGAAGGCAGCATTCCGGTTTATTTCCCTTTGAGGTTAAGAAGTCATTTTAATAAAAAAAGCCATGTAAGATAATCTGTTTGTCAAAGCCGCATCAGGTTCTTTCTCCCTTTTGTAACCCTATGGTTGAAGTATACAAAGTGCATACCTTAGCAGATTATGAAAGCGGAAGAAATCATTACTGATTGGAAAAACAGGATATTCAAACCCTATTACTGGCTGGAAGGTGAGGAAAGCTATTTTATAGACAAAGTGGTAGAATATGCCGAAAAAAATATTCTTTCGGACACGGAAGCGGCTTTTAATTTAACGATATTTTACGGCAAGGATGCCCGCTGGCAGGATGTGTTGCAGGCCTGCCGCCGGTATCCGGCCTTTGCTGAGCGACAGGTTGTGATTATAAAAGAGGCGCAGCAAATGCGGGATCTTGAGATGCTGGAACCTTATTTTGAACAGCCAATGCCTTCCACGGTATTAGTTATTTCATATAAGGAGAAAAAATTAGACGCAAGGAAAAAAATAGCCCGGCTGATTAAACAGAACGGGGTACTGTTTACGACAAGAAAATTATATGAACGAGAACTGCCGGAATGGACATTGCACATGGTGAAGGCCAAAGGGCTGCAAATTCGCCCCAAAGCACTGGAACTGATGATAGACCATGTAGGAAATGATCTGAGCCGCATAGAAAACGAAATTGAAAAACTTTCTCTGAATATTTCAAAAAAGAAGGTGATTACGGAAGATGATATTGAAGAGTTTATCGGAGTGAGCAAGGAATTTAATGTGTTTGAATTGCAAAAGGCGCTGGCGGCAAAAGATCTTCATCAATGTTTGCGTATCATCCGGTATTTTGAATCCAATCCCAAATCGGCGCCGATACAGCTCATCTTACCTTCGCTCTATAATTTTTTCAGTAAAGTTTATGCCGTGTACGGATTGCCTTCGGCCGAAAAGAAGTCCGTAGCGGAAGCCCTGGGGGTGCACATTTTTTTTGCCGAAGATTATATACGGGCTGCACGGATTTACTCCATGCAAAGCGTGGAAAATGTACTGCTGCTGCTGCATCAATACAATTTGAAAAGTATAGGCATTGATCAGGCAAGTACGGAGGATGCTTCGCTAATGAAAGAACTCGTTGTAAAAATCATTTATCAAAACTGATGACCTAGGAATTTTTCTGTTTTTCAGCCATATTTATTTGTTTTGAATCTTTCATTTGTAAGGAAACAGCAATAGAAATTGTTATTTGCATTTGTGCAAATTTTTTAGTTAAAAGGAGTTGTTCCTGCTCAGCTTAAATGCGGCAGGAAATGATGTTCTAAAGAATTTTCAGCGATTCAATGCGGTCTTTATGCATCTGCTCAATGAGTTCGGTTACGGAATCAAACCGAATTTCTTCCCGTAAAAATTTTTTGACCCATACCGTCAGCCGGGAGCCGTAAAGATTTTCGTTCACTTCAAAAAGATGAACTTCTATTTGCCGGCTGGTTTTTCCCAGAGTGGGGCGAATGCCGATACTCATCATTCCTTTTTTTCTTTCAGGCCAATCATCTGTTTTTGCATATACGGCAAAGATTCCGTTTCCGGGAATGATTTTTTCTTCATCTTCCATCTGGATATTGGCTGTGGGATAGCCAAATTCTTTTCCCAGACCGTCGCCTTTCACTACCTTTCCTGTAAAAAAGTATTCATACCCCAGCATTCGGTTAGCGGTATCCATATCGGCATGGAGGATAGCTTCTCGGATTTTTGTAGAGCTTACGGCAATATCATCCAGAATGTGTTTTGGAATTTCTTTGATACGGTAGCCATATACTCCGGCCATTTTTTCCATAAGCTGATAATCGCCCTGCCGGTTTTTCCCGAAACGATGGTCATATCCGATTATAATAGTATGTGGTTTGAAAAGACGCACCAGAAATTCGGAAAGGTATTCTTCTGCCGAAAGCCCGGAAAACCGTTCCGTAAACGGAACCACCACCAGATGATCAATGTGCAAAGCGGATAAGAGACTGATTTTTTCTTCCAGGGTATTGATAAGCCGGATGTCGTGCATTGCCGGGCTAACGATTTTTCGGGGATGAGGCTGAAAAGTAATGATGACCGATTCGCCGTTAACCCTTCGTGCTTCTTCCGTCAGCTGTGTTAACACCTGACGGTGCCCGAGATGAACGCCATCAAAAGTGCCGATGGTAATCACCGGGTTACGGAAAGCCGGAAGATTATCGGGATGATAATGGACTTGCATAAAAAAGTATGCAAAGCTAATGGATTCCCATTTTCAAACATGGAAGAGGAATTGTAGTTTTGCCGCTATGAATCTGTATTCCCGCCGCGGCGTTTCGTCTCAGAAAGAAGAGGTAACCGCAGCCACAAAACATCTGGATAAAGGGATTTATGCTAATGCCTTTTGCAGAATTTTTCCTGATATACTGGGGCAGAAAAACGATTATGTGAATGTGATGCATGCCGACGGAGCCGGCACCAAAAGCATTCTGGCTTATTTGTACTGGAAAGAAACCGGAGACCTTTCGGTGTGGAAAGGAATTGCACAGGATGCCATCGTAATGAATCTGGACGATATGCTTTGCTGCGGCATTTATAACGGTTTTCTTTTTTCCTCGTCTATAGACCGAAATAAAAACCGCATTCCGGCCGAAGTGCTGAAGACAATAGTAGAAGGAAGCCTGGCGTTTTTTGACGAAATGAAAAAATACGACATTGAAATTTTGTACTGCGGTGGCGAAACGGCCGATGTAGGCGACCTGGTGCAAACCATAGCGGTGAATGCTACCCTGGCGGCCCGTTGGGAAAAAAAGCGACTCATTACGAATGAAAAAATTGCGCCCGGAAATGTGATTGTGGGATTAGGCAGTTATGGCAAAGCCGTGTATGAAACGGAATACAACAGCGGAATCGGAAGTAACGGACTGACTTCGGCGCGACACGATTTGTTAAGTAAAATTTATGCCGAAAAATTTCCCGAAACGTTTGACGCGACGCTGGATAAAACAGTAGTGTATTGCGGCAAATACAACATAACAGATGAAGTGGATACGCCGGAAGGGAAACTGCCGTTAGGCAAACTGCTTTTGAGTCCGACCCGAACCTTTGCTCCCGTGATGCGGGAAATTTTAATCCGGCATTTTGATTCCATTTACGGGATGATTCATTGCACCGGCGGGGGGCAAACCAAATGTATGAAATATGTTCCCCACCGGGTGCATGTTATAAAAAATAATCTTCCGGAACCGCCTGAAATATTCAGGATGCTATCGGAAACGGGACAGGCAGATGAGAAAGAAATGTATCAGGTATATAATATGGGCATACGCATGGAAATTTATACCGACGAGAAAACAGCTTCCTCCATAATACAGATTGCTTCGGCATACCGGGTGCCGGCACAGATTATCGGAACGGTTGAAGCTTCAAAAGAAAAAAGGCTTAGCATTACCTCATTCAGCGGAAAAACGTTAATTTACTGAATGTCCATCCACACTTTGCCCAGTTCATACTTCATTGTTTTGCTTTTACGCTCATATACCGTTAGCAGGGCTTTTCCTTTTTTGGAAGGTATAATCTCAAAATGGCCGGGTGATATTAAGGTGATTTGAGCGTCGGTTAGTTCAATCTCGATTTCTCCGGGTTTGCCTTTCGTCAGCGAAACACTCAGCCTGTTTTTCTGACCGGCTTTGAGCTGATATGTTGAAAGACTGAAATCGTATTCTACGGCAAAATTTACCGATTGTTCGGCAAAGGCGCCTGTCTTTTTTCCGTTTTGACGGGCAGGCAGCCACGCAGGGCTTTTTTTCAGGAAACGGATGACTTCTTCCTCCATTCCATATCCATGAGCAGTAACAGGTTGAAATTGTGAAAGCTGTCCGTTTTCATCAACATAAAACCTTACGGTTACTTTGTACGTACCCGGAGGCGCATGATGCTCATAAGGAACCAAAGGATTCAAGGTTTGTTCCATAAATTTTATGAAGTTTTCTTTCCCGCCGGGAAAACGGGGTTTCTCGCTGTCTGCCCATTTTGTATTTTCATCAGAGCCACCGGAAGATGCGGATTTTTTAGTTTTTCGTGGATTTTTACCTCGTCAAAAGCGACGGGTTTTAATTCAATTTCCAACACTCCATGACGGGCGGCTTCGCCGTATTTTTGAATGGCTTTTTCGCCTTTGAGCAACTGAACCCGGCGAAGAGACTCCGGATGAAAAGCATTATCTATTTTTCCCAAAACGCTGTGAGCAGGCCCCAGCATTTTTCCGTTAATTACGATTAACACGTTGGAGTCTGCCGGTTGCAGCAAAGCCATGGGAGAAGATCTGAACGAAGCGGAATCAGTTTTACTTTGCGCCTGTGAATATCCGGTTAAACATAAAAAATACATAAAAGATAAAAGCGCTTTGTTTATCATGCAATAAAAAAATTTAGGTCATAACATTTGCAGCTTATGAGCTCATGATTTATTTTCAATGATTTTCTCAACTTAAAATTAAACAAAAATAAAAATTAACATTTCCGCCACAGTTTTCTTTACTTTGCACAAACCGATTTGAATGACGGAGCCAATCATTACGTTACGAAATGCGAACATCTATCAGGGAAATAATCTGATTTTACAAAATGTAAACCTTACGGTGCACAGCGGAGAATTTGTTTATCTGGTAGGGAAAACGGGCACCGGAAAATCAAGTTTACTGAAAACCCTGTACGGTGAACTGGAGCTAAGAGAAGGTGAAGGCCAGGTGGCCGGGTTTAACCTGAGAGAGCTGAACTGGAAAAAAATGCCTTACCTGCGCCGGAATCTGGGAATCGTGTTTCAGGACTTTCAGTTGCTGACCGACCGGAATGTACACGATAATCTGAAATTCGTGCTGAAAGCAACCGGCTGGAAAGACGAAAAACTCATGGAGGAAAAAATCAACGATGTGTTGGGCAAGGTGGGTTTAAAATCCAAAGGCTTTAAAATGCCTTTTGAATTGAGCGGCGGAGAACAACAGCGGGTGGATATTGCCCGCGCCTTGCTGAATTCACCCAAATTGATACTGGCTGATGAACCCACCGGAAATTTAGATCCTGAAACGTCTGACGAGATTATGCAACTTTTATTTCAGATTTGCGACGACTATAAAACAGCCGTTGTTATGGCCACGCACGATTATCTTGTTGTCAATAAATATCCGGCACGCACCTTACGTACGGAAGGCGGAAGGCTTATTGACAATGCTACCATAAATATTGAATAAACGTACGTGTATTTTTCAGATTACTGAAGTGTTCTTCCAGAATCTGCTTACGCATCTCAGCCTCTTGCGGACTAAAAGGTTGCATATATAAATCTGATATCAGATCAGTGAGCTCTTCTGCCGAGCGGGCTATATGGCACAGCGATTCCAGACCTGTTCCCTGAACCATTTCAGGTGTGGTTATGCAGTGGCGGCCTTCAAATAAGGCATGAACGAGTTTTAACTTGATACCGGTAATGTTTTGATTTAATGCCGGTAAGATATGAATATGAGCTTTCCGGATTAAATCATCCAACTCCTGTTCTGAGGGATTGGCCACAAGACATGTATGGCTGTAAAGCTCTGCCATTTTATGTAATCTTCGAGAAGGATTTTTTCCGGCAATTACCAGCGGAATTTTTAATTTGTTAAATACTTTTCGAAGAAGCCAAAGCGCTGCTTCTTCGTTTTCGGATACCGATAAGTTTCCGTGATACAGGCAAAACGATCCTTTCCCTTCCCTGCTGATTACTGTTTGCCAAGATGGAAATGTTGGTATATATACCGATTGGCTGAGCTGATAATTTTCCACAAGCTTCTGTAAGTCCTTTTGATTCACGCAGGCATAGGTGCAGTGTTTGGGCAGGTTTTTCTGATATGACTCCAACAGGCGGCTTTCACGAAGAAAAAATAATTTTTTCCAGATAGTGGATTCAGAGCGGGCCAGTTCTTTATAATACACGCTTTCATCATTGTGCATCCGAACCACAATTCTTCGTTGTGTATGAATATGCGGAAGCACACCGGTACAATGAACCCCTTCCAGAAGAACGGGGTGATCATCCTGATTCAGCCGTTGAATTAATTCCGGATGAATTCTGGATGAAACAATATAAGGTTGCCCGCTCCGAAATCCTTTCCACCCGGTAAACCGGTTATAAGCAAATACTTCTTCGCAATAATTTTTTAACTGAGGCGGATTTCCTCTTTCGTTGTAACTGAAATAATGAAGAAGAATCCGGACCTTCAGCTCCCTGAAGGATTTGATCCGGTTCATCATATCAATGGCGCCACCGTAATCGGGCGGCCAGGGCACATCCAGACAAACGATATGTAGAAATTTATCCACAGGGTAACACTTCGCTGTAAAATTGAAGTAAATTTTTTTGTTCCTCTTGCCAGTTGAGTTCCTTGCGGGCTTTCAGGCAATTCTTTTTTAACGATTCATATAAAACAACGTCGTCAAACAATTTGTTTACGGCAGAAAGCAAAGTTTCGGGCAAAAGGTTGTCAATCAGTACAGCTACGCCATATTTTTCATTGATTTTTCTGTATTCGGGAAAATTCATGGCAATTTGTGGTGTTCCGGCATGTATGTAATCAAAAAATTTGTTGGGAAGAGCCAGCCATTGATTTAAGCCGGTCGGTTCTGCCGGGGTAATTCCGATATAGGCCTTACGGGTCATTTTTTTTAATTCCTGCGGAAGAAGCATCCCTTTCAGTATCACCTTGTCTTGTACGTTGTGCCGAAAAATCAGTTTTTTCAGCGCAGACATATAATTTCCGTCTCCGCAAATGACCAGCGGATAAGGAATCTCCCGCATGGCGGGAATAATCCATTCAAATCCTCTGGCCTCATTTACTGCACCCTGATATAAAATAAATTTTTCCTTTTCATACTTTTCGGGATTCTCCTTTTCATCCAGCCAGGGCATGTTGCGTATCACGGCATAATGTACTCCGTATCTTTTCTGAAACTCTTCAGCCAGGCTTTCGCACACCGTGTAACCCTTAGAAAAAAGTGGAATCATTCTTTTTTCTATTCCCCGCCAAATTTTTTGAATGACCGGACGAGTAACCACTTCTTTTAACTCCGAAAAAAGTTCATGCGCATCATAAATACGGGGTATTTTTTTTATTCGTGAAATAAAATATACAGGAAGGATTGTATCCAGATCGATGGCGCAAACCGCATCCATCCTTTGAAATAACAAATAAAAAAATAACCGAAGGTTATATTCGGCATAAAACAGTTTTCCTTTTCCGAAAAAACATTTCAGTCTCTTTTGGCGGTAAGTTTTTTTTGTCAGATCGGTAGAATGACGAAGTTGTCGTCCGACCAACACCACCTGATATCCGTTTAGTGACAGTGTAGTGCAAATGCGTTCCATCCGCTGATCATACGTAAGGTCGTTGGTAACCGTAAAAAAAATGATTTTACTCATTTATCATTCAGGTTAAGGAAATACAGCGGTAAATTTTTTCGATGGCCTCTACCGTTTTTAATCCATCTTCGGCCAGCAAAGTTTGTTGCGTTTCATTGTTCAAATCACGAACCACGTTTTCATATACCTTGTGATGATGGCTCATGGAACCCTGATATAATCCATAGTCATTGGGTGAGCCGCTGTCCACTTCCGGAAACGTTATGTTTTCGGCTTCGCCGTATTTTATTTTTTCCATATAAGCGCCTCCCAGCTGTATGGTCCCTTTTTCGCCCAATACGCTGAGCGATACTTCCATATTTTTCCGATAAGCGTTTACAGACCAGTGTATGCCACCGGGAATTCCTTTTTCGGTTTCTACCACCACAATACCTGTATCTTCCGATTGTATGATTTGCTGGTGCGCCAGATTTTTTCGGATGCCGTAAACCACATTCCAGTTCCCGAAAAGCCACAATAAGGAATCAATGTAATGTGAAAATTGTGTAAACAACGTACCGCCGTCAAGCTGGGTGCCCCGCCATGTTCCCAGATAGTACTCCGGCGGCCTGTTCCAGAAACAATTGAGCTGAAAGCTGTAAATTTTTCCCAGGCTATTTTTTTCCAGCAGGTCGCGAAGAAACAAAACAGAAGGATTAAAACGGGCCGATTTAACGACGAATAATTTTTTCCCTGATTTATGAGCAGCCTCTATCATTTGTTTTGCATCGTTTGATGTAATACTCATCGGCTTTTCGCAAATAACATGACAACCTGCCTGCAGCGCTTTTATGGAATGCAAAGGATGTAGTGCGTTGGGGGTACAGACAGCAACCACATCGGGTAAAGGAGAAGAAGATAACAACTCCTCAATGGTATAATAAGCGTTTGCATTGTACTGACGGGCCAGCGCATCTGCTTTTTCCGGCACAATATCATTAACCGCGATCAGCTTTCCGTGTATGGATGCTTCACGGGCATGTCGACTGGCTACGGCTCCACAGCCTACAATTGCAAACTTTAGCTGTTTTTCCATTTGGCCAAATATACAGATAACTCTTTTGCCCGTTGTATATTCCCGACAAGCGAAAACTTTATGGTATTACATAGTGAATAAGATTAAAAAAAACCGCCTGATATTTCAGGCGGCTGTTCCTTCTGCATCCTTTGTGCTTGATTAGTAGTTTGCAAAGAACGAAAGTGCTCTGGCTCCCGCTCCGGTGGTAGCCAGATAACTACCTCTGAACACTACCGTATAGCTGCGTTTGGGATTAAGATTCATGCCGTTTAAGGTAGCCAGGTTGGTGGTTGTACCGGTGGAACGGACAAATAATGTATCCGTAAAGTTCGAAGGAAAAGGAATAAAATTGGTCACTTCGGTTACGTTCACGTTGGTAAACAGGTTTTGGTTCAGGCGTTTTGAAAAGATGTCAACAGCCGGTATGGCGGTGCGGGTATATACGAAGTTTGCAAACCGCAGGCGAGCGGTTGAATCAGCCGGTATGGTAATCGGTGTTTCTACAGTTCTTTGTCTGGGCGCCGTAATGGTATCATAAATGAATATGACATATTGCTTACCAGCCTGCAGGTTTGCAGAAAAGGCCAATGGCACTTGTGTGGTTGTGCTCAGCGTATCCCGAATGACAAACCCCAGTGGCCCGCCCGGTACGGTGGCAGCGTAACCGGCAGAGGGAAATACGCCTCCTGAGGCCAAAAGGCTTCCCGTTAGTAAACGCCCATCCATGGCCACCTGATTTCGGGATGCGTTGGCAATAGCCATATAGATTTGGATGAGACTGCTGTTTGAAAAGTCTCGCTGCTGTGTAATTTTTTCATCAAATGATTTAGTGCATGATGACGCTAAAAAGAATATAACGAGGATGAAGAACAATGAATTCCCAAAATTTTTACTAAACATAATTTCTGTTTTATAAAGTGAACAAATCAGGGTCTTGAAAACCACATTTCTTTTGTATGATAATCCAGAGCTCTGGCGCCAATGGCATCCAAAGCGGCTATGTTGTATAGATACTCCGAGTTGTATCGCGGCCGGGCTCTGTACACCAGTTTCCCGTTATTGTCCGTAAACAAATCCGCTCCGGATGGAGGTGTAAAATCTGCATAAACCTGTTGGCCGGTTACCGGATCCAGGTCGGTATAGTGATATCTTCTCATATCAACCCAGGTTTCTACCAAACCAAAGCCATACATGGCAATGTATTTCTGAAGCATGATATGAGACAAGGTGAGTTGACCTACGGGAGGTACGACTACCGGATTTGCCAAATAGGCGGCTCTGGCAGCGGGTGTGATACGCATGGAGGCCGGCACCGAATTATGATATTCCGGCGTATTTATCAGCATGTCAAAGCTGGCGTTAATTCCGTCAATATAGGCCTGGCGGGCCTGAGCGGCAAAAGCAGGCCCTTTGCGCAGGAAGGCTTCTGCTTTCATAAAGTGTACTTCGGCGGCTGTAATGATAGGGAAAGGAGACGTGTTACGGAAAATATAACGGCAGGCCGAATCGCTTCCCGGAGCAGCAGTAGAGGCAAAAGAACCGCCCCAGAAATTTTGCGGTTGCTCAGCCGTGGCTAAACCATCAGAGCCTCTGTTGGGACGAATTCCCCGATAAGTACCGTTGGCATTTTCCCGAATCAGGTACGGGGTACGCGGATCAAAAACTCCCGGAAACATCGGATTTAAACCTGTTAGCAGGTTGGCAATAAAACGACTTTGCCGTAAAGCGCCAACATTAGCCCGAAATGGTCCGTAGAAGTTATGTTCACCTACTCTACCGCCTCCTGCAAATTTTGCGGTTGCATTATCAGCTACCTGATTAATTCCGAGGTTGGCATAATGGATAACTGAATCCGGATTGTAAATGGATTTGTTTGTAAGGTGATTAAATGAACGAGCTAATACGGAATAACAAAATCTTTTCCAGCGATTTAAATCTCCATTATAGAAGTATGCATCTCCTTGCTGAAGCTGAGGCGATGTAGTGGAATTGTTCAAATAATGAATAGCCAAATGACAAAGCCGTCGTACTTCTTTGTACACATCTTCCTGAGAATCATAATCAAAGGTGAGGCGGGTGGGATCAAATGCCTGACGAAGGATGACTTCACCGTACATGTTGGTTAACGTAAGCCAACTCCAGGCTCTGATGGCATACCCTACACCGGCAAATTCCGGTTTTCCTTCTTCAAGCGCCCAGTCAATCATACGTCCTAAATTATGGCCCATGCCATAATAATGCATTGCCCATACTGAACCCAGCAAGTCACTTCCGCCGGTAGCGCCTCCCATCATATCAAACTGGTTGCCGGTTACATTGGTGGCCCAAAATTGAACATAGCGGCCAACGTACAATCCGTCATTGGCTGTGCCGTATGCGCTTCCCTGCGCAGATGAACTTCCCACCATATTCCCGATAATTCCGGGCAGAAGCGTTTCAACCGGAACACGGGTAAATGCATTCGGATTCAGATAAGCTTCGTCTATTTTTTTTCTGCAGGAAACCAATGTTACACTTCCTGCCAGAATGATTAAAAATGGTTTCAATATTTTTTTCATAATTATTTTTTTTATTATTTAAAATGATGCTCTTAAACCAAAGTTTAATTGTAAAGGAGAAGGCAAAGTGGCATAATCAAAGCCAAATGCTCCTACTCCGGGTGTTCCGGCCGTGTTGCCGTTGACTGCCGGATCGGCTCCACTGTAGTTGGTCAGCAGAATCAAGTCGTTGCCCGTTATAAATACACTCAGATTTTTCAGTGATTTGATCATTTTTTTCGGGAAGGAATAACTGATTGTAATGTCCCGCAAACGGAACCAGTTTACATCCCGCTCCACAAAAGCGGCTTCAGGCATGGTGGTATAATATTGGTTGTTGTAAGCCGGAATTACTGCAATCGTATTGATTGTCGGCGTAGCTGAATTTTGATTGCCATCGTTTAACACACCTTGTATAACTCGCGGCGTATAACGGTCGGCCGTAAGCTTACTGCGGCCCACAATGGTGAGAAACCGGTTCGTTCCGTTATATATATCTCCGCCCACTTTCAAATCCCACAAAACGGAAATACGGAACGATTTCCAGCGAATATTGTTTAACCACCCCAGCGTAAAATCCGGATTACGGTCGCCAACTACCTGGAATACCCCACCGGTTGTTAAGGGCAGTCCATTTAAGGGATTAATAATAATTTGTCCTGCATTGTTTCGCAAATAATCTGTAGCTGTTATTGAAGTAGTCGGTCCTCCTTTCACGAGTCCGCCTCGTGCATTTCCATAAAGCCAGGTGTCTGCAATGTAATACTCGGCCACATTATCCGGCAGATTAACTACCTTATTGTACATTTTATTGAAGTTAAAGCGCATGTTCCAGTTCAGGGCCTTATTTCTTATCATTTCATAATCAAAAACAATTTCTATACCCTGGTTTCGGGTGCTGGCCACATTCTGGGTATTGAGTACAAAGCCGGTTCCATAACTCAAACGGAAATTCTGAACAATTTGATCTTTGTTCAGTGTATTGTAGTAGGTAACGTCAAAACTTAAACGATTTTTAAATAAACGCATTTCGCTTCCCAGCTCATAGGTGCTTTGACGCTCGGGACGTAAATCCGGCGAATTATTGAAAAAGCCATATGAATAGCCTCCTCCACTGGCAAAATTGTTTACAAAAACAGACTGAGTAGAATAGGGAGTATTTAAGCGGGCAGTACCCGCAAGCGAGGTGCGCAACTTCCAGTAATTTAGTTTACCCCCTTTTTTAAGTCCCGGCGCCAGATCACTCATAATGATACTCAGACTTCCTCCCGGATAATCATAATTTCTGTTTTGTGCCGGTAAAGTAGAAGCAGTTTCAAAACGGTGGGTATAACTTAAGAAGGCCAGATTTTTGAAGCTTAAGGCAATTTCGCCGAAGGTGGCAAACTGACGAAGAATGTTTTTATTATATTCCCCGAATGCATTTCGTAATAATCGCAAACGGGTGTTGGGGCGAGTCACGTTAGAATCCATATAATTCCCTACCAGCGCTTTCAGATCTTTGTCAGTTATCACCTGTCCGTTTTTAATCATTTTTCCTGCTGCATCTATGTTATCTACGATGTTTGTTCCATAAACGGCAAACATTCTGGTTTCATAATCCTGCCACATCGTGCCTGCCATAATTTTCAGGTTCAGGTCTTTGGCAATATTTTTTCTGAATGTTGCAGTTATGGTATGATTATATCCGAAATATTTTCTCCAGTAGTTATCCAGCGAACCGCCGGTAGCGGCTGATACAAAGAAGGATTGGGGATGGAAAAACATGTAACCTTCCGTATTGTACGTATCATAGCCAAAGCGGCCTGAAAATGTTAACGACTTCACAGGACTGAAATTGATACCCAGGGTGTATATCATCCGTTCGGTTTCATCGTAAGAACGGTTTTTTTTCACATTAAATAAGGGATTGTCATATTCTGCATTGGCGGCTACGTTGGCAAACAAATCCAGTTTATCGCCGGTTGTCAGGTCTTCGTAATTTCTGATGTCGTTTGTGCTGGGCCAGATCAGCAGTGACAATAAATAACTGCCGGCGCTGCGCAGCACTTTATTATTAAAGGATCTCGTATAAGCAAAAGAAGGGGTAATTTCAATTCTGTCTTTCCACAGTTTCGTGGTATTTGTTATCCTTGCGTTGTAACGCTTAAAATCGTTATTCGGCACCACGCCCTGCTGATCAAAGAGGCTTGCAGAAATGCGGAATACCGATTTTTTGATTCCGAAATCTACGCCCAGATTATGGGTTTGCGCCTTTCCGGTACGGAAAAAGCTGTTTTTATTGTCAAACAGCTGAGTTCCCGGCGCATAAGGTTCACCAAAATAAGAGAAGGTATTGGAATTTATTCCATTTACTCCGGTATTATACAAATCTATGGTTTCGGGCCAGCGAACCACTCTCTGAATGCGGAAGCTGTTATCATACTGAATACTCAATTTGTTGGTTTTGGGTTTTTTGGTTGTAATCACAATAGCGCCCGAACTGGCCTGGCTTCCGTACAATGCGGTGGCTTCAGGGCCTTTTAATACGGTGATGGTTTCTATATCATTTGGGTTCAGGTCGGCAATTCGGTTTTGATAATCATTTACACGGTTGGGTCTGTCTGAAGCCAATCCGATTCCCTGCCCGCCGCTGGAAGTTTCATTGATGGTTTGGTTATCCAGTATTATGCCATCCACCACAAACAGAGGCTGGTTACTGAGAGAAAGCGAGTTAAATCCTCTCAAAACGATGGCGGATGAAGCGCCGGCCAGGCCGGACGTTTGATCAAGGGTTAACCCTGCAACCCGTCCCTGTAAACTATTTACAAAATTTTCTCTCTGTGTTTCCTGAATTTCTTCGCCTTTCAGGGTCTGTACGGCATAACCCATCGAACGCGGATTTCTTTTAATATCCATAGCCGTAACCACCACTTCATCCATTGAAGTATCGGCTATTTTCAGGGTTATTCCCAGATTGCCACCCGAAGGCTTCACCTCTTCTGTCTGGTATCCGACAAACGTAAATTGTAAGATCTCTCCGGGATTTACCTTAATGGAAAACTTACCACTGGCATCAGTCTGAACTATGCGTCGGGTTCCTTTCACACGAACCGTTACACCGGAAAGAGGCGCTTTCGTTTCTTCAGAAATAACAGTACCCGTTACGGTTGTTTCCTGTGCTTTTGAAGCTAATGGAATCCAAACTCCGATAGCCATCAACATGAGCATGAATCGGAAAAATTTTCTCATAGCATTTTGTTTTAGTGTTTCGAATTTATAATTAAAGAACCGTTACCCCGGCTTTTTGATAAGGTTGTAATAACGGGGTACCCGGTTCAAGTTCTGTGATTAAGATATCAATTTTGTCTAACCCGCATACCTGTATTGGCTGCACCGTGTTAATTTTTTCAGCTATGGATAAACACACTACTTTTGCCGAAGATTCCAGCATGGCTTTTTTAATCTGAACCACATCCCAGTCATTGTCAGTTACTCCTCTTTCTGTATCTATGGCATTTACCCCCAGAAAACATAAATCGGCTTTCAGCTCTTTGATTTTTGCAATTGCCTGAAGCCCTACCGTGATTTTTGAATTTTTGGAAATTTTATCTCCAATTACAATAACCTCTATGTTGGGATGATTGATATATTCCAGTACGGCAGGGATACTTCCCGAAATAAACGTAGCTTTTAATTGACGGGGCAGCATTCGGGCCAGTTCAATTATTGTGGTTCCGCCGCTGGTTAAAACAAACATGCCGTCTTTGATGAGTTGTACTGCCTTTTGGGCAATACGCATTTTCTGCTTCTGAGAATAAACACCGTTAGTATGTGAAAAAACATGACTGAAAGAAGGTGATAATGCGCCGCCATGAACTTTTATCAGTTTACCTTCCTCGGCCAGCTCCTGTAAATCCCGTCTTATGGTATCTTCAGAAACTTTGATTTCTTCACACAGCGTAGAAGATAGCACTTTATTGTGCAAATGAACCTGATGCAGTATATAAGCGTGTCTTTCTTTCTTTAGCATAGTTAGTTTCGGCCTGTTAAAGTTATATTAAATTCTTGCAAAAAAACGCAAAAAGCCGAAAAATTTTGCAAAAATGGTTGTTAATCTCGGAATGTCGAATTATATAAAATATATTATTGAAACATTGATATAAAAACGAATTCTAATTTTTACCTGAAAGTAAATCGTAAGGTAAGGCCAACTACGGAAGGTTCAAACGAAATATCTGAGAAAAAATGTAACTCCGGTTTCCAGTCTAATGAAAGATTCAGCGGAATTTGTGAAAATTTATAATCTAATCCCACTACCCCTTGTCCGCCTATCCGAAATTCCGTTTGGTTTTTTTGTGTTTGGGGGTTGAAAGTTTTTACAAAACAGATAAAGGCGCCGCCGCCATAATACCATGACAAGCCGGCGGGCAAGAGAGATTTGTGTTTATGCACAAGAGCGCCTATGGCCACAGGATCGCCGAAACTGAATAAGACCTCCACAGCTGATTTATCCGTTACAAATTGTTTGAATGAAATGGAATTATTCTGAACCGCATGAGCGCTGCTGAATCGTACTCCCAACGCTGTTTTATAAGTTTGGGAATAAGCGATTTGTGAACAAGATATGAGCAACAATGCAATCCAAACAAGTTTTCCTTTCGGCATATTCAAAAATTAACGATTGGGAAATAAGTAAAAACATGTTGTGTGAAAAATGCTAAATGAATGAATGAAAAAATGGTGCCGGAAATTTTAAATGATTTGCTAAAACTGCAGAAATATTAATACAAATCGTGTTTAGTTTTTGGCCTTCTGGGCTCCAGCCAGCGAAAACCGGGCAAACGCATTTCGGCGGGTTTCTTTTCCCGCATAGGCCAGATGGTGCCCTGCACATCGGAGCGAAAAACCACTTTAAATAATTCCCGTTCGGAAAAATAGGAATCCAGAATGTCTGACGTGGATTCATTTATGCCAATATAAGCGCTGTCTTCATCCTGAATAAAATAAATACATGAAACCTCGCCAACGGAATGAACAGAATCTATTACTCCTTGCGTAAACCACCCGGTCATGTTATCGGATTTTACCTGATTGTAAATGCCTTCATTTAGTCGGTTTACCAGGAAACTGTTGCGCAGCGCTTTCAGTTTTTCGGCTTTTTTATTTCGTGTAAAAAGTAAAAGGGTATCGGCCGAAATTTGATTATCTTTCGACCAAACGACCGGGTCGTAATACAGTCGAAAAACAGAATCTTCAAATGAATAAAACAAACTGTCGCTTACAGCTTGTAAAGAATCCGAAAAAATTTTTACATTACGAAACGCTTCCAGGTAGCGATCGGTACTGTCTGTAGCTTTTTGTTCAGATTTTTTTTTGTTTTTTCCTTTTACCGAGGTCGTATCATTTGGATCGAATAGTTCTGATAATCTTCCGGAAAACAGGGTATCGGCTGAAATATAAACAGAATCATTGTCTTGTTTCAGAATCATTAGCGGTTTGTTGGTGGCCAGTGTTTTTTCTTTTTTGCGATCCTGAACAATAAGTCCTGCAACCAATGTGCCGCCTTCTGCCGTATCTTTTACCACGGCATTGCCGATTAGCTGCACAATTCCTGTGCTGTCATTGATGATGATTTTGTTGGCTGTATATTTTCTTGGTCCGTCTTTTATCAGGGGGCGCTGGCCAAACTCTGCTTTTCCGGAAGCTAAATCGTAAAAACCTTCCGTTGTTTCAATAATCCTGCCGCTGCTGTCACGAATCTGGGTTTTTGCAATAAAACGGGTCACCCGGCTTTGTGTATTGTACAGCAACGAATCGGTTTGTATGGTGTAAGCCGGGTCTTTCAGCAGCACATTTTTTTTAAAATACACATCATGCATGTCGGCATAATACCATCCTTCCTGACTGGTGAGCACAGTTTTATTGCTGATAATTTTCCCTCCTTTCCGGAAATTGCCGATACTGGTATTCAAATCATATTCCAGCGATGAAGTAGTCAAAGTGCCTCTTCCGTCGGTTAGCCTGACTTGCCCTTCCAGGAATGCCGTTTTGCTTTGAATTTTGTAATGGAGATAGTTTGAATATACATGGGCGGTATCGCCATCATTGATGTGAATATTTCCCCAGGCATCAAAAGTATTTGTATGATGATTGATTACACAACTGTCGCAGTAAAAAAGAGACTTTCCTTGTTTTAACCTCACTTGTCCTGCCAGTATGGTAAGCTTTACCGAGTCGTTTACTTTTCTGAATTCCAGCTTACGGACTCCCTCCAGAATTTCTATTTCCTGCGTTGTATCCTGAAAGGATTGAGTGTACGATGAAGAAAAATCCTGTTTTTCGTTCAGGAAAGTTATTTTTAATAAAAGGTTGCAAAAAAGGAAAAGAGGCAGAATTGTAGCGTAATAATTCATTCTTTTTATTATCGGATAGTGTCTTTGGGAAGGGGCGAAGTTATGGGCCCTTTTTTATCCTTACGTCCGAATATAGAAATATTAACATACCGTTTGGGTTGTGTACGCAAATCATCCAAAAGAATTTCAAGACTGAGAGCTGCGTCATTCAGTTTTTTATATAAGGTTTTGTCATTTATCAGCGCCCCCAGGGTTCCTTGATTGCTCTGAATTTTTTTCGTCAAATCCCTGAATTCGGATATGGCATCGTCCAGTTTTTTCAGGGTTGGCTCTACCTCCACTTCAGAAAGTTTTTCTACGGTTTTCCGGGCCATAGCAATAGTTGTCTTCAAATCATCCGAACTGTTTTTAAGGGTTTGGGAAAAACTTTCCGCATTTTGCAGGGTACGGGAAAGAATGCTGTTTTCGGCATCCAGCAGGCGATTCAAATCCCTTGATGTTTTATTCAGATTAATCAGGATTTGCTGAAGATGAGCTCTGTTTTCTTCGGAGAGTGTTTTGTTAAAATTGCTCAATACCATACTCAGGCTGTCCAGCGAATTTTTCAGTTTTTCCGAAACCGGACTCAACTGGTCTCTGATGGAATTCAATAAATCGGATGAAGGTATGGTGTTCAATGTATCGCCGGCTTTCAGCATTTCCTTGCTGTTGCCTTTGATAATATTGATATAAGCGGCGCCAACCGGAGGGGATGAGATGGTAGCTCTGGAATCAACCGGAATATTTATATCCTGGGTAAGATGAATTGTGGCAATTATACCGCTCAGGTCTTTGTCTTTGGCAGTGATGTCATATACATTACCTATTATGTAACCATTTATTTTAACTACATTGGATTTGGAAAGAGAACCCAGATCCCGGAAGACAGCATATATTTTTTTACTTTTCCTGAAAATGGTATTTCCTTTCAGAAAGTTGAAACCCAGCACTAGAACGGTAAGCGCCGTAATTGTCAATACGCCCACCTTGGTTTCATTACTGACTTTCATTAAACTGCTTTTTCGGGTAAATCTTTAAAAACAGGCAAATTAATTAATAATTTTTTTTCTCAAAAAACACAGATAGTATAGAAATTTTTCTTACTTATTCGACGGGATAGGTGAAAGAGTGTTTATGGCTTTCAATATCTTGTACATGACGGAGGAAATGAAAAACATCATTTTTTACCGACGGTTTGTTTGAAGAGGGCTCTGCCTCGTTTTCATTGGTTTGACGTTTTTCGAGCCATGAAATATAATTTTTCAATGCCAGAACAATGCAACGGGATATTTCACGCTGTCCTTCTTTGCTGTTGAGATAATTTTCTTCTTCCGGGTTTGTAATAAATCCCGTTTCAATCAGAACGCTGGGCATTGCAGTGGCCTGTAATACCCAGATTCCGATTTGCCTTTGTCTGACATCGCGGTCAACCCTGCCGATTTTTACAAATTCATCCTGCACCATGCCGGCAAATGTTGCGCTTCGTTTAAAAAATTGCTTGGTTTTTAAAAGCGCCATGGCCACAAATTCCGGCGAATTTACGTCTATGGGACCGTAACGTTCTTTATAGTTTTCTTCGGCAAATATTACGGAGTTTTCCCGAATAGCCAGTTCCTTGTCTTCTGTTTTATGAGCACCCCATATATATGTTTCGGTTCCTTTTGCCTGGCTGGGCTCTGTCCAGTAGCGATACTGAGGCACTTCTTTCACTTTTTTCTTTCGGTTTTTTCCTTTGCCCACATAGTAAGTTACTTGTTTGTACCCTATAAGTTCCGAGCGGCGAACAGGAGGCGCAGCATTGCAATGAATACTGATAAACAAATCGCCGTTGTTTTCATTGGCAATTTCTGCCCTGCGGTATAATGAAGTTATTTTTTCCGTTGGCCGGGTTTCCACTACTTTTATTTCCGGAAAATTTTTTTTGATGTCCTCAACCAGAATTTTTGAAATCGCCAGGCAAATTTCATCTTCCCATGAATATGAACCTTTCGCACCATCGTATCCTCCGTTTGGACGAATACCGTGACCCGCATCAATAATGATTGTTTTCAGTACCTTCTGTTTTTCTTTCCTTATGTCTCTTACAGAATCAGACGACATCAGGAAAACAACTGTAATGACAGCAAAGAAATACTTCATGCGTTTCGGTTTTTCAGGTGATAGCTGAATTTTAAAACAGATAGATTCTCAAAATAACGAATTAACATATTTTTCAAAATATTCAGAATTCGGTTTTAGTCAAGGCTAAGGAATCATTTACTTTTGTGCCTGATTCAATGAAGCAGATTTACAAAATTACATCATTTCTCCTGTTTGGATGCCTTTTTATGGCTACATTAATTTATTCACAAACGTGGAAAAGCTCTATTTGTGCTTATTCAACAAAACACAGGAATACTGTTTTAACATTTTTTTTAACAACTTACACCGATACAACAAAACCCCTACAGAAAAAAATAAAAGAAGATGTTACGCAAGACACGAGTATCTCCCAACATACCGATTCATTGATTACGGAAATCAAAACCGATACTTTTTATTTTAAAATTTCGAAAGATTCGCTGGATGCTCCGGTTCGTTATCGGGCCTCCGACTCGGCCGTGGTATTTATCAGGGAAAAAAAAATTTATTTGTTCGGAAAAACAAAAACAGAACACAAAGACATGCTGCTTACCGCGCCGAAAGTGGAACTGGATCAGCAAACAAATATTATCACGGCCATGAAAGCCGTGGACAGCGCCGGCCGGTTGATTGAACAGGCCCGATTCAAAAATGCAACAAATGAATTCGTGGCCGACACCATGCGGTTTAACTTTAAAACACAGGTAGGCATTACAAAAAATACCACCACAAAAGAAGGTGAATTTTTTATGTATGGTCAGGCTGCCAAAAAAGTGAACGAAAACACGACATTTATCAAAGGTGCCCGTTTCACTACCTGTAATCTGGATGAACCTCATTTTGCTTTTCTGACCGGAAAAATGAAAGTGGTGAATAACAAGGTGGCCGTTTCCGGTCCCACTCATCCTGAGTTTGAAGGTGTGCCGGTTCCCATTTGGTTGCCCTTCGGATTATACCCGCTAACCAAAGGAAGACATTCTGGATTTTTGCCGCCCCGTTTCAGCGCGAATGAACAGTTCGGATTAGGATTGGAAGGAATGGGATACTATAAAGTTCTGAATGATTACTGGGATGCAAAAATTTTTGGCAATTTATACTCATACGGCGGATGGTCGCTCAATCTGAATCCCACATATCGCAGAAGATATAAATACAACGGTTCTTTTAAATTCAGTATTCTCAGCACAAAGCTGAACTTTAAAGGCGACCCGGATTTTGTCAGAAACAAAAGTTTTTCCATATCGTGGTCTCATGCCATAGACGGCAAGGCTCGTCCGGGAACCAACTTTACCGCATCCGTTAATGCTGGCTCTACCCGTTACAACCAGTTTATTCCCAACAATGCCAATCAAAACTTTCAGAACCAGCTGTATTCTTCCATAACGTACTCTAAAGCATGGCCGGGTAAACCTTATAATATCACACTGGCCGCAAATCACAACCAAAACAACCTGACCCGTTTGGTGAATGTCAGTTTGCCCGATATCGGATTTACGGTAAATACGCTTTTCCCCTTTCAGGGAAAAAATGCAACCGGCACAAAATGGTATGAAAAGCTGGGCATTGCCTATAACGGCACTTTCCGGAATCAGTTTTCTTTTTACGATTCTGCTTTCCGCTTCAGAAAAATTATTGACACCCTGCAGTGGGGAGCACAGCATAATTTTCCCGTAACGCTGGCGTTGCCTCCGGTACTGGGCGGAGCCATCATCATTTCGCCCGGCGTATCTTATTCACAAATCTGGGCAGCGCAAAAGTTAAGACGTAAATGGAACCCTGCCACGCAAAAAGCTGACACCACCATAACTAAAGGATTTTTTACAGACCATCAGTTGAGTTTTTCTTTGGGATTCAATACAGCCATATTCGGCACATTTGAATTCAGAAAATCAAAGGTCGTAGCCATCCGTCATGTTATCCGTCCCACCGTCAGCTTCAATTATCGTCCTGACCTTTCCAGAAAATTTTATTATACCGACACACTGGTGAGAGGTTTTGTTACCCGCTTTTCCGAGCTTTCCGGCGCCTTGTATCCCGGATTTGCCGAAGGCAAAAGCGGAGGTATAGGAATACAATTCGACAATAACCTGGAAATGAAAGTACGTTCCCGTAAAGACACTGCAGAGGGTGGAATAAAGAAAGTAAAACTCATTGACGGATTTGGCTTTACCACGGGGTATAATTTTCTTCGCGACTCCATGAAGCTGGATGTTTTCAATCTCTACATCAGAACCACGTTGTTTGAAAAAATCAGCATCACGGCCAATTCCGTATTAAGCCCTTATCAAACCAATGCTATCGGACAGGACATTGCCAAATATGCCTGGCAGGGCGGACGCTTCAGAATAGGAAGGCTTACCAACGGAAGCATCTCCGTAAGTACAAACTTTGAAAGCAAGCCTAAAGACCCCAAGAAAGAAGAAGAGCGAAAAAAACAGGCACAAATGCGTCTGGCCGATCCTGCATTGATTATGGAGCAGCAACAACTGCTGGATTACATGCGTCAGAATCCTTCGGAATTTGTTGACTTTAATATTCCCTGGCGTGTCAATCTGAATTATTCTTTATCGTTTTTCAGCCGGTTTAATGCGGATAAATTGCGCTTTACCACAGAATTTACTTCCAACATTTCATTCAACGGCGGATTTAATCTTTCGCCCAAATGGAATTTATCGGCAAACGGATTTTATGATATAAGATCCAAAAAATTGCAGATGTTTACAATGGGCATCACCCGCGATATGCACTGCTGGCAAATGACAATTGATGTGACTCCCATAGGCTTGTTCAGGTATTTCAGTTTTTCTATCAGTCCCAAATCGTCGGTATTGCAGGATCTGCGCATCAACCGAACAAGAATGTTCCCTAATTTTTGATTTCCGAAAAAGATAAATTACCGGTCGAAAAAAACTGCAATAAAAAATTTGAAAATATTCGGATTAGAATTCAATTCATGAATATTGAATGATTTGACTTACTATGAAAGTAAATAATTCATTCATCTGTGTCACTTTGTAGTGAATGAATTAGGTAAAAATTTTTTTCACGAAGATAAATACAGCTTATACCGATCGTAAAGCAATGATTTTTGATAAAAATTTCCTTTGATCAAGTTCATTTTTTAATACTCTTCTTTGAGTAACCTACATAGTAGGCTTTCATGATTTCATAGACTTCCTCTCTTAATGTTTCATAATTTTTACCCGATACCGAAACGGGCGGCAGAAAATGTAACTCCAGCCGATGCGGCATAAACCAAAATGCTTTCTCCGGCGGTAAAACCTTTTTGGTAAAAAAAATCAAAGCCGGGATAATATCGGTTTGCGTATCTTCGGCCAACCGGAATGCCCCGTCGTAAAATTTTTTCAACGGTTCTCCGGTGCGGTTGCGGGTCCCTTCGGGATAAATACACATGTGCATTCCCTTTTGCAAGGTCCTTATCATTCGTTCAAAACTTTGTCTTCGGCTCACTTCGCTTTTACGATCAACCAAAACTGAACCTTTGGAATAATACATCCCGAATACGGGTATTTTGGTAAAAGAAGATTTGGCTATTGTTTTGTTGGCGCCGGGTACAAACGGGCAAGAAAGCGGTACATCCATCAGCGAATTGTGATTAAATGTAACGATATAGGTTTTTCCTTTCTGAAAATAATGCCGGCCTTTTATAACGGGAGGGCAACCGACCATCCGAAGCCAGATATGCATCCATACTCTGGCTATACCAATGAATAATTCCTGCCCTTTCGGCTCCCTGATGATCCAGCAAGGCAGGGAAAGAATAAAAAAGAAAATGAAAGTCAGTACAAAAGAAATCATTGCCCAAAGGGCCATGAGGCGGGCAAATATGGCAGTGAGGTATTTCATTTACAACTTCCAGTCTATCGGCTGCAGATTGTGCCGGATTAAATACTGATTGGTTTTTGAAAAATGACGGCAGCCAAAAAATCCCTGCGAAGCCGATAAGGGAGAAGGATGCGCTGCCGTGAGCATCAAATGTTTTGAAGAGTCTATGAGTGTGTGTTTTTCCCGGGCAAATTTTCCCCACAATAAAAACACCACATGTTCTTTCTTTTCTGAAATAAGTTGTATAACCCGATCGGTAAATTGCGCCCATCCGATCCCGGAATGGCTCATCGGCTCGCCGGCCCTGACCGTCAGCGATGCATTCAGCAAAAAAACGCCCTGCCGGGCCCAGCGGGTCAAATTTCCGTGTCGCGGCGGCTGAATACCCAGATCATTTTTCAGTTCCGTAAAAATATTTATCAGCGAGGGAGGTTGCGGGATGCCTTCCGGCACAGAAAAACATAAGCCGTGTGCCTGTCCCGGTCCGTGATACGGATCCTGACCCAGAATCACCACTTTAACCTGATGAAACGGCGTGGTGTTAAATGCATTAAATATAAGCGAGCCGGGAGGATATATCGTTTTTCCCAGCGCTCTTTCTGTTTTGATATGCTGAACAATCTGTGCAAAATACGGCTTATCAAATTCTTCCTGTAGCAGTTCTTTCCAACTTTCTTCAATTTTTACATCCATGCTCCAAATTTTCTGCTCAATATAGGCAAAATAAAAAAACCCTTCGCAGGGAAGGGCGCTGTGATCCGGATTGGATTCAAACCAATGACCTACTGCTTAGAAGGCAGTTGCTCTATTCAGCTGAGCTACCGGATCGTAAAAATTAAGAGATATGACGCCGGGTTTAAAATGTTTTGCAAATATAATTAAAAATGCGTTTTGCAAACGCCCATCCTGTCATTTTCGGCAAAAAATTGCTTTATGATTATAATCCGTCGTTCAAAAACTGTCATGAAATTAAAATTCATTCTTTTGTACTTTTAAGCTCAACTTCAGAGATTCATGGCTGAAACATTTCATTTCGGAAAAGACCGTCTCACCGTTGGTAAACTCATGGCCTTGTCGGCGGGAAAAATCAAAGGAATACTGGATGAAGACGCTTTGCACTCCGTTCGGAAAAGTTATGAAATTGTTCAGCAAATCATTGCCTCTGGAAAAACCGTATATGGCGTTAATACCGGTTTTGGCGTGTTGGCCAATACAAAAATATCCTCATCCGACACGGAAAAACTGCAATACAAATTACTGCAAAGTCACAGTGTAGGCGTAGGCGAATTTATTCCGTTTGAATACAGCAAGCTCATGCTGATTACCAAAGTGCATACACTGGCTCTGGGCTACAGCGGCGTGCATCCCGATACGCTTCTTCGCATTCTTTGGCATATAGATAACAATGTAATTCCCCTGGTGCCCGAAAAAGGAAGCGTGGGCGCCAGCGGTGATCTGGCACCGCTTGCACATTTGTTTTTGCCGCTAATAGGACTTGGGCAGGTGCACTATAAGAATAAAATATTTAATTCCGCAGATTTACTGGATCAATTTGGCATGAAGCCGATTACGCTGGGACCCAAGGAAGGCCTGGCATTAATTAACGGAACACAGTTTATGGTCAGTTATGCCGCAAAGGCCGTACAGCGCATGCATAATTGCCTGGAAGCGGCAGACATCATCGGTGCGATGAGCCTGGAAGCGTTAACCGGTACAAAAGCCCCGTTCGATGCCCGCCTGCATGCATTGAGGCCCTACGAAGGGGCTCAGTTAGTCGCTCAGCGCCTACGTATTTTACTGGAACAATCGGCCATTATGCAAAGCCATGTGGATTGCGGAAGGGTGCAGGATCCTTATTCATTACGTTGTATTCCACAAGTGCATGGTGCATCCCGAAATGCCTGGCTGCACCTGAAAGAAATAACCGATACAGAGCTGAATTCCGTTACTGACAATCCGATAATTTTCGCCGAAGGTGATACTCTTAGTGGCGGAAATTTTCACGGCCAACCGTTGGCTTTACCCATGGATTATGCCTGTTTCGCCGCCGCAGAAATCGGAAATATTTCTGACAGAAGATGTTACTTGCTGCTGGAAGGCAAATGGGGATTGCCCCAGCTGCTTATGACAAATGTGGGCATTAACAGCGGCTTCATGATTCCGCAATACACAACCGCGGCACTGGTATCTGAAAATAAAACGCTGTGTTTTCCTTCCAGCGCAGACAGTATTCCCACCTCATTAGGGCAGGAAGATCATGTGAGCATGGGAAGCATCAGCGGCCGTAAACTGAATCGTGTGCTGGACAATCTGGAATACATTCTTGCCATTGAGCTGCTGGCCGCCTGTCAGGCCATTGAGTTTCGCCGCCCTTTGCGAAGTTCGGTTTTGCTGGAATTCGTACACGATTACGTAAGGCAATTCGTAAGTTTTGCCAATGAAGACCGTGTGTTTGCGGAAGATATCCGGAAAGTGGCCTCCCTGATTCAGCATTTTACTTTGGTGGAACAACTGAATCAGTTCGCTGCCGCTCAGCACATTCATCTCAACAAAGGTTTTGAAAAATTTTCGCTTGACTGAGCAGAATGAAAATAAAAAACTCCGGTAAGCTGAACCGGAGTTTTCTAAAAATTTCAGTTTATATCAGAATATGTTATAACCGTAGCTGATATAATACAATCCGCCTACAGCGGGACTTCCGTATCCGGTTCTGGCATAAAAGTTACCAAGATTCGTTCCGCCGATACGGAATAAACTTTTGGTTCCTTTGGGACGATAAGATATCTGACCATCAACCCATCCGAAATAGGGAAGCGTTCCGGTAACGAATGTGCCTTCATAAAAGTTATTGTCCTGCCATCTGAAAACTACACTGAATCCAAGCCCTTTGTACAAATTATCATTTCGCAGGCCGATATTGTAACGATATTTCGGAACGTTAAAAAAGGCCACTTCGTTGGACGGCACATCCACCAGCTCATCCGAAAACACATTTCCCATAAAAATAAAGTTCTGAAAAGCTCTGTATTCTGCACTGATTCCCCACCCTCTTGATTTAACACGGGCAGCAGAATTTTGAATGTAGGATATATTATTGGTTGTAAACGGTGAGTAAAGAGCAATTTTTCCGGCATTATCTACCTGAGCTTGTCCAACGGCTATGCTGGTAAGAAAATCTCTGAACTGGCTGTAATAGAAATAACCGTCTATGAGTAATTTTTTACCTATAATTCCTTTGTAACCTACTTCATAAGAAGTCACCACTTCTGGCCGCAACTCCTGATATGGCGCTCTGACTAAACGGTTAGAATCGGCCGGTGTGCCGGCACGATAAGCCAGGATACTTTGTGCCGTATAACCGGGACGGGTGCTGTTTAATTTGTAAAAAGACTGGAACTGTGGTAAGCATCCGATAAGATAGGAAGAACCGCCACCAATACGGAGATTGATGTATTGGTTCTGGTTTGTAGGGAAACGGTATGCTGTCTGATATGAGAATCGGACAAAGTTTTCGTTGGCCACTTTAAATAATGCCGTTACCCGAGGGGTAAATCTTCCTTTAAAATTTGTTTGTTTATCATAACGTCCGGATGCCGTAATGGTGAGAAAGTCGCGGAACATTTTCTTTTTGAGTTGCATGAATGTTCCGTACTCATTAACATATATGGTTTCCAATGTATCGGCAAACAAAGTGCCTTGCGATTTTAAAGCCCATTGTTTCCAGCTGGCACCTACCAGAACTTCCACTACGTCGGAAAACTTAGCCAGTTCAGAAACATTGGCATTCGCTTCCATGGCATACAAATCGGATTTATCAAGGAATTTAGCTCCCCCCGGTTTGTTTATAGGTGTACTTTTAATTTGATTAGCAGCCGCTATAAACTGAGGAGTACCGGGCAGAAAACGACCCGCCTCTGCCGTATTTCTTGCCGAAAGATGCAGTTGTGCATCACTGGCGGCTCCGGCTGTCGTTCTCCTTCCTTCAGAAAAAGCAATAATGTATTGCGGAAACCAGGATTGGCTGATAGCCGTCAGGCTTGAAGTATTCACGCTGGGTTTCCAGGCTTCATTCATAAAAGAACCTAAGGCATCACCTATATAGGAATCGCCGGCATTTTCCTGTGTCGTATATGCACGATACATCCAGTTTTTGGCTTTTACTTCAAACTTATGCTGCGCCATTAAAAAGTTTTTCAATGCATATCGGTTAGCTCCTGTATAAACAGTTGTACCGGTTCCAAAATAGGAGTTGACAGACAATTCAAAATTTTCATTAAATCGATAATGTGCCCCTGCATTTAATTTAACATTCAGGGTATTATAGTCAACCAGATGTTCTTCGTTATAACCCGTACGTGTAACCGAAGTTTGAGTGCCAAAATAATTTCGGGTAACTCCGAGATACATGGGCAAAAATAATTGCGCTGCCGGCTGTACTGCAGAAGGAAATAACCCTATAAAACCGGCCACCTGAGCATTGGTGGGGTAAGTAGGATTACCGATTGCGGCAAAATATGCATTGGCCGAATTTTGCAGATTCACTAATCCGCCGGTTGCCTGCAAAACGGAACTATTGATACCGGCAGCTAAAGTGGCTGCCAGTTGGAACAAATTGACGGCTGTTTCATCGCCATAAACATTTACGCCATTATAAGCAGGATCATTTAACCGATTCCCGCCTACCACTTTGCTAAGAATTCCGATTTGCTGTTTATTTCGGTAATCCTCAGCTTCCCAGTCATTCCCTTTAATCAGCTCTCCGGATAAACGAATGGCAAATTTATCTCTGAATACACCGGCCCATCGCATGGCTACATTATGATAAGGCGCGGCCGGTCTTTGTTTCCGGTCCACATGCATGATGCCTTGCTTTACATTATAACTCAGACCGCGATATTTAAAGGGACTTTTACTGTTTATCAGTATGGTACCGCTCATTCCGCCAGAACCGTAAAGTGCAGATGAAGCACCGGAAAGAATTTCAATATTATCTATATCAAGGTCGGTTGGCCCTACTACACTACCCACGGCAAAGTTCAGTCCCGGCGCCTGGTTATCCATTCCGTCCACTAACTGATTTAATCTCACGTTGCCGCTGCTCAAAAAACCTCGGGTAGTTATGGTTCTGAATGTTAAACTGGCGGTATGAACGTCCACTCCCTTGAAGTTTGCCAGCGCTTCATAAAGCACGGGAGCTGATGCATTTCTCATAGACGCTCCGCTCAGCCTTTCCACGGTCACCGGCGCTTCCATAATTCGCTGCGGCAATCGGGTAGCAGCCACTACCACTTCCTGTCCAAGATCTGACTTCATGATAAAATCAACTTCAACAGGTTTTGACGCATCGGTTACCGTAACTTCTTTGGTTTCATAACCGATTGAACTGAAAATCAATACAACAGGAAGACTTTTTACTTTAATGCTGAATTCTCCGTTCGGATCGGTATAAGTACCCAGACTAGTTCCTTTTACCAAAACGGATACGGCAGGTACTTTTTCTTTTGTAGTATTGTTCAGAACCTTACCGCTAATGGTAACGGATTGTGCCAAGACAGCCGTGGCGAAAACACAACTCATCACCCAGGCAGCCAAAAAGCAAATGCTTTTTCTCATAATCTTGAATTTTAGTTTTGGATTCGGGTGGAAAAATAAGCAAACTATGTGTTTTATAAAAATTTAATTTTTAAGGTTAAATTATGATATTGCAAAGCTGACACTATATGCAAATATGTCAAATTTTCTTTATAAAATTATAACATAACAATGACATTCTTATTTCCCGGCCAAACTTCATTTTACCGTGGCAAAGTAAGAGATGTATATTCCATCAGGAAGAAATGGTTGGTCTTGATTGCATCCGACCGTATCTCGGCATTTGACGTTATTTTACCCCGCCCCATCCCATTTAAAGGACAAGTCTTAAACCAAATAGCCGCTTCGATGCTCAAAGCCACTTCCGATATTTGTCCCAACTGGTTCATCGAAACCCCGGCCCCGCAAGCCTCAATCGGTTATCAATGCGTTCCTTTCAAAATCGAAATGGTCGTAAGGGCTACACTTACGGGACATGCCTGGCGCACCTATAAAGCCGGAAAACGAACACTGGCCGGCGCCGCTTTGCCTGACGGACTTCAGGAAAACGATTTCCTGCCCCAACCCATCATTACCCCTTCTACCAAAGCAGCGCAAGGACATGATGAAGACATCAGTCCCGATGAAATCCTGAAACAAGGGCTTGCCACCGAAAAAGAATGGGAAACTTTGTGCCGCTACTCTCTGGCACTCTTTGAAAGAGGCCGCCAAATGGCTGCCCGCAGAGGCCTGATTCTTGCCGACACAAAATATGAATTCGGAAAACGGGGCGATGAGATTCTGCTCATTGACGAAGTGCACACACCCGACAGCTCCCGTTATTTTTACGCCGACGGATATATGGAAAGACAGCAACGCGGAGAAAAACAAAAGCAGCTCAGCAAAGAATTTGTCCGCGAATGGTTGATGGAACATCAGTTTATGGGCAAAGAAGGTCAGAAAGTTCCCGAAATGACCGATGAAATCGTACACTCCATAACCCGCCGTTATATTGAACTGTACGAAAAACTGACCGGCGAAACATTCGTACCTCAAACATTGACAGACAAAGAACTTTACAAAAAAATTCTGGCATCATTGAAAAAACTTGATGATACGATTCAATGAGCCGTTTATTTATCAAAGACCTCTAATCTTTGTCTGGATTTATTAAAAATATTCCGACCTCTTGATATACCGGCTCTTCTCTTTTTCTGTTCTTCCGGCGGCAAATGAATAAATTCATAACAGGCTTCACTACAGGTTCCTTTCATTTTTTCGCGGCACTCATCACACTGAATAAATAATAAATGGCATGCATCATTGGCGCAGTTCACATGCGTATCGGCCGGCCGGCCGCATTGATGGCATCGGGCCAGTATTTCATCGGTCACCCGCTCTCCCAACCGCTGATCGAACACGAAATTCTTACCATGAAATTTATTGGTTAATCCCAGGCTGCGCACCTGATGTACGTAATGAATAATGCCGCCTTCCAGATGATATACATTCCGAAACCCTTTGTGCAGCAAATACGCCGAGGCTTTTTCACAACGAATCCCGCCGGTACAGTACATCACGATATTCCGGTCTTTATAGGGTTCCAGCATTTTCACGGCCATGGGCAACTGCTCCCGAAATGTATCGCTCGGAATTTCTATGGCATTTTCAAAATGCCCCACTTCGTATTCGTAATGATTTCTCATATCCACCACAATGGTGTTCGGGTCGTCTGTCAGCCGGTTAAATGCCTGCGCATCCAGATAAGCTCCTTTTTTCTCCATGCTGAAATCGGGGTCCGTAATTCCGTCGGCCACAATTTTGGGGCGCACTTTTATATCCAACACGTAAAAACTTTTCCCGTCATCCTGCACGGCAATATTTAACCGAACCCCCTCAAGGGGTTTTATGGAATACAAATAACTTTTAAACGCTTCCAGTTGGTAAGCAGGTACGCTGATTTGCGCATTAATTCCTTCGGTGGCAATATAAATTCTGCCCAGCACACCCAGCTCTTTCAGCGAACGGTACATGGCATTGCGAAATGCCGGCGGATCGGCAACTGGAAAATACCGGTAAAATGAAAGGGTTGTACGGGGTGTGGGGTCATTCAAAATCCGCTCCTTGAGCAGTTTTCTTGAAATGCGGTTGTGTAAAGCGCTCATAATGATTGAATTTTCGTTCAGGCTTCATACTCGAGCCGTAACTCCGGTGGCAGGCCGGACAAAATTCTAAACCGATGCAAAGATAACACAAATCACTCTTGTTGCAGGATATTTTGCGAATTCTGCCGGTGAAGAAATCATGTATTTATTCTTTCATGAAGTGCGGAAATCAATTTTACCCAACGCCTTTAACCCGTAAAAGATGCAGGATAAATGCATGGCCTGTATGATTTGCAGGTTTTGAATCATATCCAGTAGTTCCTTTTCCGTTACCAAAAGGGTTTCTATTTCTTCGTTGCCGTCCGGCGTGGGGTCTTGCACCTTTCGGCCACCGGTAGCCAGAAACATGTGAAACCAGTTGCTGTTGGTGGACGGGTTGGGCGATATTTTCCCCAGATACCTGTATTCACGAAACGCATATCCCGTTTCTTCCAACAGTTCTCTGGCAATCGCATCCTGAAGGCTTTTATCGGTATCATCGGCACACCCGCCGGGTATTTCCGTACACACTTCTCCGAGAGCATGCCTGTATTGACGGATGAGCACAAATTTCCCGTCTTCCGTTACCGGCAAGGCGCCAACCCAGGCTGGAAAATCATAAACATAATACGGATAAACAATTTTACCCTGCGGCGTTTCACACACCTCTTTCCTTACCTTAAACCACCTGTCGTGAAAAAGATATTCCGATGATAATGTTTTCCATTTCATGAAATAAAAAGTTTACTCCTCCCGCAGGGCATGGCCCGTGAGATGGATAAAGACATCTTCCAGATTTGCTTTTTTTACTACCCTTGGCCTTTCAAAACCCTGAGCCAACAGGTCATCAATCAGTTTGTCCGGCGTATCCAAAGCAATAATTTTTCCCTCATCCATAATAGCTACCCTGTCGCACAAATATTCGGCTTCATCCATGTAATGCGTAGTTATGATAACCGTGGTTCCTTTTTGGCGGATTTCTTTAATCAGCTCCCATAAACTTCTCCGCGCCTGGGGGTCCAACCCTGTTGTAGGCTCATCCAAAAAAATAATCTTCGGTTTGTTTATCAGTGTGGTGGCTATGGAAAACCGTTGTTTCTGTCCGCCGCTCAGTTCTTTAACCTTAGCCCGTGCTTTATCTTCCAGATTTACCATACGCAGCAGTTCCCTGGCATGTACCGGCTCATTGTACAAACCCGAAAACAATTCAATCAACTGCAGCAAATTCAGTCCCGGATAAAATCCGCTGCTTTGCAACTGCACCCCGATGATTTTTTTGATTTCCCGAGGTTGTGTGTCCAAATCATAACCCGCTATAAATACTTTGCCCGATGTTTTCGGGCGCAGGGTTTCCATAATTTCCAGCGTAGTGGATTTTCCCGCACCGTTTGGCCCCAGTAATCCGAAAATTTCACCTTCCCGCACTTCAAACGATATGCCTTTTACAGCTTCCAGTTCGCCGTATTTTTTTACCAGTTCTTTTACTGTAATAATAATGTTTTCCATCATACGGTTTTTTCATGAAGCCAGATATTGTTCCAGTTCTTCCATCATCAGACGACTGCCGATAAACAACGGGGTTCGCTGATGCAACTCAACAGGCTGTATATCCAGAATATTTGTTTTTCCGTCAGTGGCTTTACCGCCGGCCACCTGCATTATAAAGGCAAAAGGATTACATTCGTACATCAGCCGCAGTTTACCCTTAGGCCTATCAATAGTACCGGGATACATAAAAATGCCCCCTTTAATAAGGTTGCGATGCACATCGGCCACCATACTGCCAATGTACCGTTGGGTATATGGCCCGCCGTCGGCTTTTGTTTTTTTCTGACAGGCCTCTATATACCGGCGCACTTTTTCATCGTATTGAAAAAAATTTCCGTGATTTACCGAATATATTTTTCCTCTTTCAGGACACTTTATATCCGGATGGCTAAGCGTCCACTCTCCTATCGAAGGGTCTAACGTAAATCCGTTTACACCGCGGCGGGTAGCATACACCAGCATGGAAGAAGAACCATACACAATATAACCTGCCGCCACCTGCCTGTTGCCCGGTTGCAGAAAATCTTCTCTTGTTACCACCGTGCCGATTGGCGATAAGCGGCGATACACCGAAAATATGGTTCCGATAGAAACATTCACATCTATATTGCTGCTGCCGTCCAGCGGGTCAAACATGCATACGTATTTCGACTGTATGCTTTTGGCATCATCAAACGCCACAAAGTCCGGCAGCTCTTCGCTGGCAATTCCCGCACAGGCAATCCCGTGCCGCAAAACGCCCATCATCTGTTCGTTGGCATAAACATCCAGCTTTTTTACTTCTTCACCTTGCACATTCACGTCGCCCGTATCGCCCAAAATGTCCACCAGCCCCGCCTTGTTTACTTCCCGATGAATACGCTTGCCGGCCAACCCTATGTTGCGCAGCAAATGCGAAAGTTCTCCCGTAGCCTGCGGAACATCCCTTAGCTGCTGAATGGTAAACTCATCTAAGGTCTGCACCTTGCGGTTAACAATCATACATTTCTATTTACATCCGGCAAAGCTAAGCGGAACAAATTAATTTTAATGATTTGGGGCTCTCATCGTCCCGCCTGCGACGGGCAGGTTCGCTGCTCCTCTTTCGTCCGGTGTCCTTCGGGCTGTCGGTGCTCACTCCACCGCAAAAGGCAAATCACAGTTCGCACCCTGCCGAAAATCGGCAGGCCCTCCGGCCACCGCAGCCCTTCACCTGCACCAATTCTGTTCAGCTTTTTATTATTGGCAACAAGAAAAGGCGTAAAGGAAATTATGCAAAAAAAATGAAACCCCGTAATCAGTCAGATTCAAATTCACATGAACGAATGTGCAATAAATAACAATGTAGGAGAAATTCATCAACAAATAAATAAAACCTGATGCTAAAACCACTAAGCTTGATTTTTTCCGGAAGGTTTATTTGCAATACTGAAAAGCAAGCCTGCCGCTACAACCACATCTACAATATTCCAAAGGGTGCGGCCTAATGCCACTTTAAAGAAAGGCTGAAAGAGCAAAGCCAGCCCTATGTAAATAAACATCTCCGTTTCGTTGTTTTTTTCATGCGCCAGATAAGCCAGCGCCGAAAATCCGGCAAAGCTGATAAATCGTACAAACTGATAGTAACCATAAGGCATGTCGGCTAAACACAAAAGCAACAAAACGGACAATCCGATTTTGATGGGTTTTTCCATATCAATCCATTTTGCTCAAAATGGCAAAAACGATAAAACCGGCTATAAAGTGAAAGATAGCGCCTATCATTCCCCATGCAATCAAAAAAAGTAATGCCCCGCCAAAACTGTCCGGGTCAACAAGTTTCCATGCCAAAACACCCGACCCTATCCAGGCAGCTATATAAACTGCTACTGCAGCCAGGCTCAGGCATCCGTTATTATCTGAATAAGGCATAAAAAAGTAAAATGAAAGTAAAAAAATTTATGGTACTTTTCTACCGTTACACAGTAACATCTTAAGAACTTAGACGCCGTTTATTTTTTCGTCGAAATCAGAAACACAGCCGGCACGGGACGTTGTCCCGTAGCGTCAGACGGGCGAATGGTTTCCCTGCCGTTCACCAATAAACAACTGCTTCCTCCCCCGTCAAGATTAATGGCTTCCACACAACCCAGTTCCTGAAGCATTCGGGCCAGTTGGGGCAAGGTAGCTCCTTCAGCTACGCCCGGCCTTCTGCCTTCCACAACCAGCAGTATCAGTTTTTGGTCCCGGGTGTAACCCATCGCAGTGCGGGGGTGCCTGTCTTCAATGGCTTTGCCCGCAAATTTTAATTCTTCATTATTCGTTATCCGTATTTTCCCGTTTTGTAGCAGCACCGGCCCGCCGCCGATTGCCGTTTTCATTTTCCAGCGGCGCCACGATATGTTGCGGCCGGAAAGACTGTCATTCATTTTGCGTACAACCCTTTTTAAATCATTAAAAGTAAAAGCCGGTTCGTGATTCTTTACGGGGTAAAAGACATCAGAGAGTATATAAGCATGCTTTTGCACAGAATCCGTAAAAATCCAGGCTACGTCAGCTTTTCTGTTTTTACTGATGCCTATAGCGCTCCCCGGGGCATGCCGGAATAACAGTGTATCCTGTCCCCGTCCGGGTGTGGTGTGTAAATGATAAGCCAGAATTTTCCCGTTCCGCATCACCAGATTCAGATTGCTGTTTGTCTGAAAAGAAAAAAATGTCCCGTTCATCACTACAGCCGGCTGATTGTTCTTTTCAAAAAACTGATGTGGAGTGAGCCTTCTGCCCCGTGTAGTATCGGTTGAAAAAACCAGCCGTTTGTCTTTTAGGTTAGCAAGTACGTAAAATGCAATATTCGGGCGGCCATCCAACGAGTCGGTCGTTTTAAAAACCCTGAGCCCGGCCGGCAAAGGCTGATAAAGAGAATCTGCAGGTCTCCAATGCAGCTGACCGAAAACCGGAACGTAAAAAAGGGTAAATCCGAAACGGAATAAAAAGAAAAAAATAAATTGATTTTTTTGACGAATTTTCAAATGTGCATTGAAAAATACCGGTATCTGTTTCATGAAATGAAAATCCATCGGCTACTGAATTTTGCCGGCCGGCTACTGATGGCAGGTTATTTCATGCTGAAATGTATTTTACCGGATGGCCGTTTCCTGATGCTTTTTGTTCTTCCCACTCTTTGCGGCCCAACCCCGGAATCACATGTTTTTCGCTGTGGTAGCTGGAACGCACCAGAGGACCGCTTTCCACGTAGTCAAATCCGATTTCGTAAGCAATTTCTTTCAGTTCGGCAAATTCATCGGGATGCACAAAACGATGTACCGGCAAATGCTGCGGAGTAGGCTGAAGATATTGTCCCAGCGTTACCACATCACAGCCCGCCTGATATAGGTCTTTCAACGTTTGTATCACTTCCTCTTTCGTTTCACCCAATCCCAGCATGATGCCGCTTTTCGTGCGCATTCCCCCTTTTTTCAATACGGATATCACTTCCATGCTTCGCCAGTATTTGGCCTGAATACGCACCTGTCGGGTGAGGCGTTCTACCGTTTCTATGTTGTGACTTACCACTTCGGGCGCCGCATCAATAATGCGTTGTATATTTTCCTTCTGTCCTTTAAAATCAGGTATCAGCGTTTCCAGCGTGGTTTCGGGATTTAATGTTTTTACTGCTTTTATGGTATTATACCAGATGACGGAACCGCCGTCTTTCAGATCATCCCGGTCTACTGAAGTGATTACGGCGTGTTTTACTTTCATCAGATATATGGCTTCTGCCACACGTTGCGGCTCATCCCAATCTACGGGTCCGGGTCTTCCCGTAGCCACGGCGCAAAAGCCGCAACTTCGGGTACATACGTTTCCCAATATCATGAAAGTGGCTGTGCCGGCGCCCCAGCATTCGCCCATATTCGGACAATTGCCGCTTTCGCAAATGGTGTGCAATTTGTAACGATCTACCAACCCCCGTACATGCCGGTATTCTTCGCCAACGGGTAGCTTTACCCTCAGCCAATGTGGCTTTTTCGGACGGGGTGTCAAAGATTCCGTAGCCGTAATATTATCTGTTGTCATCATTTCTGCAAACCTACTGAAAATTTATTCAGCCTGAATGTTTTGTCTTGAATGTACCAAAATGAAAAAAATTTACTGTTCGAACGAAGCTAATTTCTGCGGTGGCCGAATAGAAGAGCTATATGTCCCTGAAAGAAAAATTGCCTTTGTTTTTGCTTTACCATGATAGGTATTTTGGAAAAATAAACATCAGCACTGACTCCGATTTCCACACCGGATACCGTTTCATTAAAACGGGCAAAGTCAAAACTCAGCGAGCTTTTCACAAAAAGCCCGGGCCTTAATTTGATTTCATTCCATCCCTTGGTAAATCCGGTTCCTCCGATAATTCCGGTGCCTAAAAACAAAGCGCTGTCAGCAGACGTATATTTTATAATCTTTGTCCTTCCCGGAGTGGAAGGATCTTCCACCTCCAGATAATAAGGTCGTAAAAGGCCGAGCGAAAGCCCGCCGCCGTATTTTACAAACACGGCAATCCCGTTCTTATTGCCTTTTTGTCCAAGCATAATCTGTTCGCCGTAGCCCGGTTTCAGTTGATAAAAATAATTTTCCTTGGCATAGATATACGGATTGCCGAAAAGAAATCCGTTGTTGGATTGTTTATTTTCTTTCGGGTGCTTTATTTCGGTGAAGTCAACACTGTAATATTGGGTTTTGTGGGCGGTTTTCATACGTCCGGTTTCAAAAAATATGCCGTACCCGTTGGTTCGCAACTGTGCCCCTAATACCGTTTGTTTGCTGAACAGTAACACGCCTTCTTCAGACTGCCGGATCATTTCATTGATTTTTCGCCTTCGCTCTTCCCTTTTTTGCTGCTTTGCCGTTTTGCGGGAATCTTCCTGTTGTGCATATACTGCTGCAGAGAGCAAAAAAAACAAACCCAATAATAAAAATCTGATATTGTTCATAAAGTTTTATTCAAACAGGCGTATGTGAAATTTAATGTTCCGCACACCGATTAATAACGTAAATTTAGGGCAAAATATTTACAATGACGGCAACCGTATTTTATTCCGGCGAATTGAGAACCGAATGTACCCACCTTCGCAGCGCTTCTACTTTTGAAACCGATGCCCCGGTGGATAATCACGGAAAAGGCGAACGTTTTTCACCTACCGACCTGCTGGCAACCAGTCTGGCCTGCTGCATGGTAACCATCATGGGCATCAAGGCCCGAAGCATGGGTATGGATTTACCGGGAATAAAAATTGACGTATTAAAAATAATGAAATCCGATCCCCGCCGGGTGGGCGGCATTGAACTTACTTTTCATATACCCGAACAGTTGCTGCATTTGGATGAAAAAACAATAATCATACTGAAACATGCGGCACATCATTGCCCGGTAATGAAAAGCATTCATCCCGACATTGAAGTGAAAGTAAACTGGGGCGCCTGGGAACGGTGAAAATTGTGTGCCGCAGGTATTTCTTTTCGGGGCGTCTCAGATTTCAATGTCCGACTGAATTTTAAATTAATATAAATCTCTCTTCCTCAAATATTGTAGCACATAAACTCCGGCTAACTATTTCAGCAGGGCATGGCCAACTGCACATTCCAGGCATCTTTTAAGGCTACAATATTCATTTTTTAATTCAATCAGTGCCTGACTGTCAAAAGCGCATTTGTTCTCTACTCCGTATTGCTCAAACCCCCGGGTAATGGAATTTTTTTCTGCTCTTGTTTTTTCCAGCCATTTCAGCGATCGCTCCCTGGCTGATTCCTGATTGTGATACAATCCGTAAGCAAATAAAACCGGCGCTAAAGTGTTTATGATAAGATTATTCAGCATGTCGTTTCCGATTGACTTTTCCCTGAAAGTCGTTTTTTTTCCAAAGTGATAATGATATAACCAGTAATCGTGCGGTGTTACAC
>JAOAGO010000026.1 GCA_026415715.1 Chitinophagaceae bacterium
AGAAAATTTAATTACTTAACTCCTAATCAAGTGCTACTTAAAAAAATTGCACTTATGACTTGAACTTACTAATCATTAAAAGCTGTTTTAATTCGCATCGCAAATATTGCAATGTTCTGATTTTATGGATCTTCCGTAAAACAAAGCGGCATGATTGTCAAAATCATCTGTTGAGTCAGTAGTAAAAAAACGAAGCGTTCCCTGTTTGCTGCAACGTTCTTCTATTTCCGGGTGGCGCTTCAGATAGTCATCCAGCCGGTCTGCGACAATTTCGCCTTGTGAAATCAGCTTCACTCCGGGGGGGAGAAATTTTTCTATTTTGTGTTTTAACAAAGGATAATGCGTGCATCCCATCAGCGCCACGTCTATGGATTTATCCTTTCGAAACAGATTGTTTATATGTTTTTCTATAAAATAGTCAGCTCCGGGGCTTTCCTGTTCATTGTTTTCAACCAGAGGCACCCACAAGGGACATGCTTCCTGATACACTGTAATATCAGGAAAAAATCTGGATATTTCGATTACATAAGACTGTGACTCAACCGTCCCTTTGGTTGCCAGTATGCCCACTTTTCCTGAAGTAGAAAAGGAGCCAATTACTTCAGCCGTTGGACGAATTACACCCAGCACTCTTTTTTCGGGTGCCAGTTGCGGCAGGTCTTTTTGCTGAATGGTTCGGAGCGCCTTGGCCGATGCTGTGTTACAGGCGATAATGATGAGCGGACAACCGCGATGAAACATCCATGTTACGCATTGCAACGTGTAACGATAAACCGTTTCATAGGATCGGGTGCCGTACGGCGTACGGGCATTATCGCCCAAATAAAGATAATCGTACTGTGGAAGTTTCTTTTCAATTTCTTTCAGCACCGTTAATCCGCCATAGCCGGAATCAAAAACGCCGATAGGTGTGTGCATGGATTTTTCGTATTAAAATGTTCAACTGGCTGTATCTATGTAAATTTCTTCAGCATGTTATATATTTAACTTTAAAGCTGATATGCTTCGTTTTTTTCAATTCTTATGATGCTTACCACTTAAGCATTTTTATATCCTGATTAATCTTTTTTGCAATGTAAAGAAATCTTTCAAAACACATTCGTGTTTTGTTAGCGCCCTTTTTGGGTAGTGTGATAATCATTCAGATGATATTTATTACCGTATAATGCGGCATCGGGTATTAACATGAAAGTTTAAATAGGTAATTTATTATTCATCACTTTTCAGATTGGGATTTAATGTTGCCGCCGTTGAGAGCCGTGTTTTATCGACAGGTAAAAAATATAAAGTTGAAAAACTTTGAGATGAAAAAGATTTTATTCAATAAGTTACCCGGAAGTTGACAACCCGGGATGCAAACCATTAAAAAGGCTGAATTACGGTACGCAATCCGAATAAAAAAAGACTGCCGGAATTTACCGGTTCCATTTGCGGCGTGGAGTAAGAGAAAATAAATCGTTTTTCAGCCATCATACTCCTTTACCATACCGGCTTATCCGGCAGTCAGTCTGGCCTGAAACTAATTATTTACCCTGAGGTTTTGGAAGCTGCACTTTTAGTTTTGCGGCGACGGCCGTTATCAGGTCGTCGGCATCGGGCGCAACCAGAAGTGCTTCCTTATTAAACACATGTGTATATCCTTTTTCTTTGGCTACTGCTCTGATGGCATCATATACTTTGGTATAAATAGGTGCCAGTAACTCATTTTGTTTGGCTTCTAATGCCTGCCCGGCTATGGTTTGCCAATTCTGAATTTGATAGATAAGCCCCTGCACTTCCTGTTCAATTTGTTTTCTCACTACTTCTTTTGTTCGTAAAGTATCTCTCATTACACTGTCTTTGTATTGATAAAGCGCTACCAGGTTAGCATACTGGGGATTGATGGAGTCGTTTTGGTATTTTTCCAGAATGGAATCAATTTTTGCGGTTTCGGGCATCAGTCTTACCATGCTTTCTATACTGATGTATCCGATTTTTACCTGACTCTTTGCTTCCTGAGCCGTAAGGGTCATCATTCCGAATAAAGCGGCAATAATTAAACGTTTCATTTTTTTATTTTTTGTTTATCGGTAAAAAAGATAAAATCCGGCAATAAGATTGATGAAAAGGCATCATGGTTGCCCGAAATCAGAATTTTTTAACATTTTAACATGTTGAAAACACTCAAAATCAATTTCTTATTCCCAATTCTTTCAGTACATCCTCGCTTTTATCCAATTTCGGGTCAGCAAAGATAACGGTTATTCCTTCACTTTTGTCAAGCACAAAATCATAACCTCTTTGTACGGCCAGTTTCTGAATGGCATTGTAAACTTTATCCTGGATGGGTTTTATCAGCTCTTGTCTTTTTTTGAATAAATCGCCTTCAAATCCAAAACGCTTTCTCTGCAGGTCGCGAAGTTCTTTTTCCATGTTGAACAACTGATCCTCTCGTTTTTTTTTCAAGTCGTCGCTCAGCATTACCTGTTCAGCCTCAAAATTTTTGTACATGCGGTCCAGCTCGGCCTGTTTGGCATCAATTTCTTTTTGCCAGTTTGCTGCAATCTGGTCTAGTTGTTTTTGCGCATCGTGGTATTCGGGCATCCTATCCAGGATATAGCGGGTGTCAATGATGGCATAACGCTGAGCATAGGATGTGAATCCGGCGAGGGTTGCCATGAATATGAATAACCATGTTTTCATGATATGAAATATTTAATTATGGAAAAATCGGATATATCATTAGAAAGAATTTTGATTAAGATGGTTGCCTGGTAAACATTTTTTTTGCAGATTATTCAGGTTCAAATCCCAGCATAAAGGTAAAGCGGGAAATATTTTTCAGTCCCGGATTGGCAGAGTTAATTCTGTCTAATCCGAGACCATAATCAAATCCGAGTAATCCGAACATAGGAAGGAAAAAGCGCATGCCCAGTCCTACACTTCGCCTGAGCCGGAACGGATTGTAATCTTTATAATTATACCATCCGTTGGCTGCTTCAAAGAAGGAGAGTGCATAAATGGTGCTGCTTGGATTAGTAACCAAGGGAAATCGCAACTCCAGCTGATACTTGTTGAATATGGTGAAAAACTGATTCGTGTTTTGCTGATTGGGGTCGTTAACGGTAGGATCCGAATTATTATATACCGGATAACCGCGATGCGCTATGATGTCAAATCCGAGCAAACCGAAATTGTTGGTAATGCCTGCGTCTCCCACCTGAAATCGTTCAAACGGAGAAAATTCAAGTTTGGGATTATATCGCCCCATGAATCCGTACTTGGCAGCCAGTTTGAGTACAAACTGTCTGTTTTTTTCGGCGCCAAGCGCCCTTCCGATCGGTACATACCATTCCGCATTAAAACGCCATTTGTGATACTCCGGATTTCGGTATTTGTTGGCTGCCGTTACAATGTCCGGATTCAGTAACGAGTAGGGCGGGGTAAACTGAACGCTGGCAACAATGTTGGAACCTCCCCGCGGAAACAGGGGATTGTCTATGGATGAACGCTGCAACGCTAATTTTAAACTTACGTTTTGTGATGTTCCGGTTTTAAAGGTTTCATCAAAAATGGGATAGTTGCGAAGCTTATACCGCGTAAAGTTTAATGTATAAACCAAACTGAAAAAATCGTCGGGCCATCTGAGTTGTTTTCCCAATGCTACAGACAAGCCGAGTGTTTTTAAATAATTTGTGTCAGACCGGTCGCGGTCTAATCGCTGGGTGAAGGGGTCAAACGTATTTGAAAATTTACTGCTGTTTATTCCAACCGTAAAAGAGTTACGTTTTTTACCTCCCAGCCAGGGTTCGGTAAAGGAAAAGTTCAACGAACGGAAAAATTGTCCGTTTGATTGAAAACGGAGACTTAAACGCTGGCCGTCGCCCGAGGGAAGCGGGTCCCATGATGATTTGTTTGTAATATTTTTCAATGAAAAATTATTCAGCGTAATTCCCAACGTACCGGTAAGGCCGATGCCACCACCCCAACCGGCAGAAAGTTCCAGCTGATCTGAAGATTTTTCTTCTACTTTCCAGTTAATATCCACGGTTCCTTTTTCGGGGTCGGGTACAACTCCCGGATTTATGGTTTCAGGATTAAAATATTGAAGATTGGACAATTCCCGCTGCGAGCGAATCAGATCTGAACGGCTGAAAAGTTCGCCGGGTATGGTGCGCAGTTCTCTACGAATAACGTAGTCTTTTGTTTTTTCGTTTCCGGCTATGGTTACGTTTCCGATTCTGGCCTGCGGCCCCTCTATAATTCTTATTTCGTGGTCTATGGTGTCATTATAAACGGCAGTTTCTACCGGTTCGGCGCGGAAGAACAGATAACCGTCATCCATATAAAGCGCACTGATGTCGTTTCCGCCTTCGGGAGAAGTTTCTTTTCCGATGCGTTTATTTAACACGGCAACATTGTAAACATCACCTTTATTAATACCTAAAATAATATTCAGGATGGAGTCGCTGTATTTGGAATTTCCTTTCCAGGTAATATTCCCGAAATAATATTTTCGTCCTTCATTTATTTTTATGTCTATATTGAGATTTCCTTTTCGGGTAGTGATAATTGTATCGTCTTCAATTACGGCATCCCGAAAACCCAGCGAATTGTAGTAGCTGATGATCTTTTCTTTATCCTCTTCCCACTTTTTTTCATCCAGCTTGGCGTTGCTTAATTTTATGCGGAAGTAGGGGTCCAACAATAAACGGGTTTTACTGAACGACAAAAATCCCCAATCCTTCAGCCATTCTTTAAAATTATAATTTTTGGTGCTTCCGTAAGGGCTGGGTTCATCATCTTTCCGCAGCGTCATCTTCATCATTTCTTTTGTGCCTTTCATTTGCTTTTTCAGCTTTACGGCATCGGCATTTTCATTTCCGAAGAAACGGATATTGTTGATTTTTACCTTTGGGCCTTTTTCTACGGAAATGATTAATTCGTTGGAGTTAACAAATGTGGTGTCTGGTTTTTGTTCAATATTTACCTTCACGTTTCTGTAAGCTTTTTCCTGATAAAACTTTGTAATTTTTTCCGTGATTTCCCTTAATGTATTTTCCGTGATAATCGTTTGTTTTATCAGGTTAATCTTTTCGCGAAGGTCATCCTGTTCCGATTTCCGTATTCCGACAAAACGATAATTTCCGAGCCTGGGCCTTTCCTGCAGGTTCAGTTCCAGCCACACTTTATCACCATCTATACGGGTTATGAAAATCTGAATGTTGGAAAAAAGTTTTTGGCGCCACAACGAGGAAATGGCTTTGGAAAAAATATCAGAACCCGGATGTGTAAATTTATCGCCGGGATACAGGTTGGCAATAGAGAGGATGATGGACGTATCCAGGTAAAGCACACCTGTTACCTGAATGGAAGCAATGGAATATTCTTTGGGAATTCTGGCCTTATTCCATTCCAGTAATTTAGGGTCTATGGATAGCGGGCGGCTCGTGTCCGGTTCCTGGGCGGCTACAGTTATTGCCCGGAGCAGGAGCGAAAACAGCGCAAATAACAGAAGTTTGTACGGACGATACTGCATGATTGAATTTTCTCAATAGCCTGAATTTTTTTTAAGGGTAACTACCCGTAAAGCCATAAAACGCCGGCAAAATAAAGCGAAATATCTGAAGTGTTTGTTAAAGAATGCCTTTAAAAAAAAAGAAATAATTTTTTGGTTGAAAAATTGCTTAAATGCTTTCGTGTACAGGTCGGGTTTGCCGCTCTTTTCGGAGTTGTTCGCTTGTTTTTCCGAATCGTCTTTCCCTTTTTTGAAAGTCCAGAATAGCCTCATAGAGATTTTCCTTGCGAAAATCGGGCCAGCGCACCGGCGTAAAATACAATTCGGCATATGCCAGCTGATACAACAGAAAATTACTGATGCGGTATTCGCCGCTGGTACGTATCATCAGTTCCGGGTCGGGAAAACCACTGGTACATAAAAATCGCTCCAGGGTATGATGGTCAATTTCTTCTACCTGCAAACGATTCATTTTCACTTCGTGTGCAATATTTTTTACGGCATTCAGCAACTCCCATCGTCCGCTATAGCTCAGGGCCATAATCAGGTTCAATCCGGTATTGGAAGCAGTTAGCCGAAGCGCTTCATTCAATTCTTTACGGGCATAATCGGGCAGCATGCTCATATCGCCGATCACATGAAGCCGGATGTTGTTTTGGCAAAGGTTTGAAACTTCTTTGCGGATGGTGCTAACCAGCAGTTCCATCAGCCCCACCACTTCATATTGTGGTCTTTCCCAGTTTTCGGTAGAAAAAGCATAGAGGGTAAGATACTCGATGCCGAGTTCGGCACAACCCTCCACGATATTTCGTACGCTTTCTACGCCGTGAAAATGTCCTACCAGCCGGTCTTCACCTTTGTCGCGGGCCCAGCGCCCGTTTCCGTCCATAATAATGGCAATATGCCGGGGAAGACGGGTTTTATCAATGCTTTCGGCCAGAGAGCTCATAGTGTGTAAGTTGGAAAAGCAAAGGTATTAATGTTTTTCAAGGTAATAAAAGTTAAAAATTTCATGTTGTTTTTAACAATATTAAAAAAGACAAATAGGTTTTCGGTTTTTCCAAACAAAAAAATTATTCTTTGAATGGTTTAGACCATCAGAATAATTATTCCCGGAATCTAAAGGCGAATCTTTCAAAAATGTATTCCGAAGTATAATGCATTTATAAAAAAACCAAATACAAACTAAATGTCAATAAGCGGTCGGACAGCGGTATGATTGCAGATTAAAAGTGATATAAAACAAAGCCGTTACGAACTGATCTTTTTGGCGACTGTTACCACGCTGGCGGCCTTTAATTCCGATAGGCGGTCCTAACTCATACGATCTGTCATATAGTAAAAACGCATCGGAAGGGCTTCCGTCGGGATTCGGCGGAAAGATAGAGCCATCAGGATAGGTGGTGCTCACGTCGTCCATGTAATCGGTGGTGGTGAAGCGGTGAAGTATTTCCAGGCCTATATTCACCCGTTCATTCAACGCATATTTGAATCCGCCGCCGACGGGAATGGTAAAGGCCATCGGACTATATGTATTGGAGCCTTGCCCTTCGGTACCCAGCGGGCGGAGAAAAACTTTGCGCCCTCTGAGATAAGCATAGGGATCATAACTGAATATTCCGGCACCAAAGGTGATGTAGGGTGTAAAGCTGAAGTCCGGTTCTCCGGGCATAAAGCGGAAGAAGTTAAAATCGCCCTGCAGCGTCAGTTCCCATACTTTGGTGTTAAAGCTAAGGTTGCGAAGCAACATGTACTGATTGTGAGTATTATAGCGGTCGGAGTAACCTAATTGGGCAAATGATGCGCCAAGTCTTACAGCAATATAATTACCCAGATTTTTCCGGAAAAAGGCAGTTGCGGCAAATTTAGGCCTGTTTAGCCTGGCTCTTGTATTAAGGTCGCCGAAATAATGGCCCAAACCTGCCCCGATGCCAAACTCACCTTCCTGAACCACAGCATTTTGTGCATTAGAATGATTACTGATAAAAAAAATGGTGGCTGAGAGCCAGATTACAATTCCTTTTCTTTTCATACTACAGGCGAAAATAAAGAATCCTAATTTAAACGATAAAAGTACGGTATTTCTTTTGTAGAAATATAAATTAATTTCTTTTGTCCAGCCCCCAGGTGAGTTTATTCCGGAGGGTTTGGAGAAAACTGTTTTCGCTGAGCCGTACAAGATGGATATCAAACTCTTCTTTTCTTACGGCAATCTGAATGGTTTTATCAACAATTTCTCTTCGGGAGTCCAAAGCACAGATGATCTGATGAGTGCGGCTTTCGATTTCAAAAGAAATCACGCTGGTATCGGGTACTACGATGGGCCTTACGTTCAGATTGTGCGGAGCAACCGGCGTGATGACGAAACTGTCAGAGTCGGGAAACAGAATCGGGCCGTTGCAGCTCAAAGAATACCCTGTTGAACCGGTAGGTGTAGCCACAATCAAACCGTCGGCCCAGTAGGTATTGAGGAATTCACCGTTCAGGTAAGTATGAATTTTTATCATGGAGGCAAGATCTCTTTTGTGAATGGAAAATTCATTCAGCGCATACGGCGCTCCGTTAAAAAGGGGAATATCGGCATCCACATGAATCATGCTTCTTTTATCAAGCACAAAGGTTCTTTGAACCATGGATTTAATGGCATGTTGTACTTCATCCGGGCCGATGCCGGCCAGAAACCCCAGCCGTCCGAAGTTGACGCCCATGATGGCTATTTTTTTGTTTCGCACCAACGTCACGGTGTCCAGCAAAGTACCGTCTCCGCCCAGGCTGATTATAAATTCAATGTCCTCATTCAGGTCGTTATGATGTTCAAACGTACTCACGGAAGAAGGCAACGCTATTTTATCTTTTATCTGTTTGAAATAGGGCAGATAAATTACGGGTTCAATCTGATGTGACTGCAGGGTTTCAAAAAAGAGGCGGACATGATGAAGCTGTTCTTCTTCCAGCACACGGCTGTATATGGCGGTCTTCATTAGTTAAAAAAAGTCTTTCGATGTAAAAATAAACTGTTTTGACCGAATCGGTTAAATGACCACTCCAGTTTTACGATAATGTCATACAAGGTAAAGATATCCACTCCGATACCTCCGGAATAAAGCCATCGGTTGGATAAGGTGTTGGTACCCGGTTGGGGGTCGTACACATAACCCGTGTTGCCGTACACTTTTCCGAAGATACGGAAAGGCACATCGGTCATTTTTTTGTTTTTTATTTTAGGCATCGGAGTGCGGAAGCGTAAAAGTTCACGGCTCAGCGTGGCTCTACCATAGCCTCCGGCAACGCCATCCACAACATAATACTCATATCCTTGCATAAAAATGTCGCCATAGCCCAGAAATCTTCTGTTGAAAAAAGGTTGCCGAAAAGGAAGCTTGATGCCGCCGTAAAGGTTCACATGAAAAAAGGTTTTTGGCGAAAGATGCCAGTTGCCCAGCGCACGAATCTGAGTTTGCCATAAGTTAACGGTGCGGTCCAGGCCGCTTTTACTTACGGTAAGCTGCAGAGCATATCCTTTGGTGGGATAAGGAATATAATCAAGATTAAACCAATTGAGCTGATATAAAAATGTAGGGAAGCGGGTGTTTAGCCGGTTTGTTTTAAAATATTCGGGATTGAGGGACAGCACCGTGTCTGATATGTTTTCTTGAGTATAGGTAAAACCTAACAGGTGCCTTGTATTAATGGCCGGCCGGTAAGATAACAGAAATTGTGCATTAACAAATTTCCTGAGAAATTGGGAAGGGTCTTTGAGAAAAGCCTGTTTATTGTTTTCGGTGGCATAGTTTATTTCTTTTGTTTTACCGATTGAAAAACCGGCCATGGCGCCCCATTTCATTTTTTTATCCAGAAACATTCTGTCATAATGCAGGGTAATTTGAGGGGCATATCCGTTAATTATCCATATTCGTAATTTGTCATTTCGTCCGGTAGCGTTATTATATTGAAATCTTATTCCGTAATTCACTCGTCTCAAATCGCCCTGATGTTCTAAAAGCCACTGATTCAGATTTCTGTCCACCGGCTTAAAATAGGGGAAGGGGAATAGATACCATCTTTCTTTTACGTTGATTTGAATACGAAGGATTTGATCAGCAGTAATCTGCGGAATGACATCTACGTGATGAAAAAGAGTGGTGTTCATGAGCTGACAACGGGCAAGTGATACCAGTTCCGTAAGTGCCGATGCAGGTATGCTCTGGTGTTCGCTGAATGGCAGTTCGCGGAGGATGATGTCTTGTTTTGTTTTTTGATTTCCTTCGATTTTTATTTCGCTCAGGAAGAGTAAATCATCCGCTGATTTATCGGATAGTTCGGCCGTTTGCGATTTGCCCTGCAAAATACCAGCAAATAATACGATAACAACCGAAAGAAAGTATTTTAAATACACCGGCATGAAACCCAATACAGGGTTCTAAATTAGGCGGAATTGGTGAAAAACAAAAGTTAGTGTACTATATTTTTAGATAATTCATCAGATTTTCGTAGTTTCTTTTCAGGGAATTTTGATATTGTTCTTCTCCGAAATAGTATTTTACATGATAATCATACCGTTGAAAAGTTTCCACAATACCCGAAACTTCAGATTGGTTGATGCGGAGAGTAATCTGCATCATTCCGTCCTGAGCGTTGTTGGAGGTGTTCAGTTGAGTGATCCGGGCATCATGGGATTCTACCAGGCGTGAGATTTCCTGAAACGAGTATTGATTGGAAGGAATTTCCAGCACAATCAGTCCGCCCGGCTCTTTCAGATTCATTAAATCAGATACGAAGCGGAAAAGATCGTTGTAAATCAGTGCGCCGATATATTCGTTTTTTTCGTTTACAACAGGCACAACGCTGAGTGCGTATTCGGCTGCCAGTTGAAAGGCGCTCAGGCAGTGATCGTCTTCTTTTACGGATAGCGGAAAAAAGAATTGTTCCAGTTGTTCAATTTCCCAATGCCTGTTTTCTGACTGGTGTAGGTCTTCTTCGCTGATCAGTCCTGCGTATTCCGGCCCGTCGGTTACCGGCAAATGGCTCACCCTGTTCTCATTCATCAGTTGGAGCGCATACTGCACCTTATCTTTCAGGCCAACGGCGGGAACTGTGGTATTTATCAGTTCTTTGTTCAACATGGGATGACGGCTTATAAAAGAAATGCCACTCTGTTAAAAGACAACGATTTTCAGCTGACTGTTGCAGGCTGATTCAGTTTTTTCAGAAATTTATGTAAAATGGCATTAAACTCATCCGGTACTTCCATCATGGGTGCATGCCCGCATTTGTCCACAAAATGCAGTTCGCTGTTTGGTATCAGGCGGTTAAATTCTCTGGCCACAAAGGGTGGTGTAATAATGTCATTTTTTCCCCATACTAGCAAGGTAGGATGTTTTATTTTATGTAACTCTTCGCTGAGATTGTTACGGATGGCGCTTTTCGCCAAGGCTACAATTTTGATGGCTTTCATCCGGTTATTTGTAATGCTGTACACTTCATCCACCAGTTCTTTGGTAGCTAATTTGGGATCATAAAATGTGAGTTCGGTTTTTTTTCTTACATATTCATAATCTCTTCGTTTCGGATAACTGTCGCCCATGCCGTTTTCAAACAATCCCGAACTACCCGTCAGTATGAGCGATTTTATTCGTTCCGGATGTTTGAGCGCAACCACCAACGCCACATGCCCTCCCAGCGAATTACCCAGCAAATGCACATTCCGGTAATCCATGGCTTCCAGAAACTGGTGTACAAACCTGGCAACACCATTTACTGAGGTATGTAAAATATCCATATCCAGAAGAGGGAGTATAGGAACCACTACCTTGTTATGGTGACGGAAATAATCTATGATTCCTTTAAAGTTGCTCAGCGCTCCGAAAAGTCCATGCAGAAGCACCAAAGGTTCTCCCTCTCCTTCTTCTACATATCTGAACTTATCAAATTCTTTTATCTCGTAATTCATATCCGGTTTTACGGTGGCGAAATTTATGAAGCTAAAATAATCGTTTTCAGTAAAAAAAATGTGGCTGCCGGAAAAATTCGGAAAATTTCTTTTTTCCGGATATCATGAAAAGGTATGAAAAGGTAAAATTTAAGTTACGAACAGCAAATTCAAAACAAACAGATTTATCACTAAACCCAAAATTCAATTTTCCGGTTTAAGTTCCTGAGCAAGTTTTTCAAAAAATAGTTCCAGGTCCTGAAAAATATCCTGAAAAACAGGTACAATATCACCGAAACGGTTAATGACCATAGGCCCCCAGGGTTGAACATAGTCATAAGTTACCGAGGCATCTATATTAGTCTGGTTAATAACTTTCATTTTTTGTGCATAAAAAAGCAGTACGCTGAAAATCAGGGTATAGATAATGACAAAAAGAAAGGCGCCACCCGCTTTATTCAGCCAGCCCAGCGACATGGCTTCGGCTGTTTTTTCCAGAAAGCCGGCACCCATTCTTATAAGCCAGATGAAACCAATAAAAACGATTAAGAAAGAAAGAAACGGCACCCAGTCTTTCGGAACAGGAAAATGCGCTGAAAGATGAAAAGCGGCAATGGCTGATAATTTCAGCGCGGCAGCCAGGGCAATAATTACCGCTAACAGCGAAAAAACCCCGATCATCAATCCGAGACGCAGGCCTTTCCATACGGCAAGGCTTAAGGTAATGCCATACAAAACATCAATAATCATGACAAATATTTAACACCCGGTATCCGGTTGAAGTGTAGGATTATCCGCCGGGTTGAGACAGAAGCTCTTTTACCATAGCCGAAAGGGTTTTTCCGTCCGCCCTTCCGGCCAGTTGTTTTGTAGCCGCTGCCATAACCTTACCCATATCGGAAACGGAAGTGGCGCCAACGGATTCAATGATTTTTTTTAGTTCTTCTTTTAACTCATCCGTTGAAAGGGGGGCGAGCAGAAACTGTTCAATCACGGCAATTTCTTCCTCTTCCTTTAAGGCCAGGTCGTTTCGGTTTTGACTACGATAAATTTCCAGTGCATCTTTTCGTTGTTTCACCAGCTTTTGCAACAGTCTGATTTCATCTTCTTCTTTCAGCTCGCCTCCGGCGCCTTCCGACGTTTTAGCCAGAAGTATGGCTGCTTTTATGGCGCGAAGGCTTCTTAACCGGGCTTCATCTTTTGCCAGCATAGCCTGTTTTAATTCTGCCATAACTTTTTGTTCCAGCGACATAGAGGATCATTTAGTGAACATGCAATTATAATTTATTTTCCCGTAAATCTCTTTCCTTAAACTTTTTGAGAAACTCTTTGGCAAAATTCCGGATGTATTCGGCCAGTTCCTGATTCCGGGTAGCTCTGGAATACGTGTCGGCCATGGTAAAAAATGTCTGGTAAAAAAAATCCGCCATTTCATCCACGAGCATTTCTTTCGTCCACAGGTCTATCCGCAGGGCCGATTTACTTTTTCCGTCCCAAAAAGAAACCAGCATCGCTTTTGCATCTTCCCAGTTTTCTGCCGTTGTGTCTGATGCTTTCCATCGAATGGATTGAGGTATCCTGTTTTCGTCGGTGGTTACTTCAATACAGATGTTTGAAGATTTCATAAACTTTTTTTGAATATATCTATGTATAAAAGACAAAATTCCGAAACTCACGAAAAGAAAAAAGAATAAAATCTTCAAAACCGGAATGATTATTTTTTTGTTGTGCCCAGATGATTACCTTTGCTGAGTCTGATAAGGTTATTATGGAGTATAATACAACCAGAAATCGCCTGATAATGAGAGAATACGGGCGCCACGTGCAGAAAATGGTGGAGTATATTATTACAATTGAAGATCCGGAAAGAAGACAACGCAATGCGCAGGCAGTCATTGAATTAATGGGTTTTTTAAATCCACATCTCCGAAACGTAGAAGATTTCAGGCATAAGCTTTGGGATCATCTGTTTTTGATTTCCGATTTCAGGCTGGATGTAAAATCGCCATATCCCATACCAACCCGTGAAACCCTAAAATCCAAACCAAAGCCCTTGCCTTATCCGAAACGGTATCCTAAATATTCTCACCTCGGCAAGAATCTGGAAATGGTTATTGAGAAGGCATTGAAAGAAGAAGATCCCGAAAAAAGAGCCGGCTTTGCCAATGCCATTGCTTACTACATGAAACTGGCCTACACCAACTGGCATAAAGAAACCGTACATGATGATGCTATTCAAAATGAGTTATCAGCCATAACAGGAGGCCAGTTAACCTTCACAAATACTCCTTATGTGAAAGCCTACAGAGCACAACCCGAAATGGCCAACAGGACAGGGTTTGTAAAACAAAGGGGTAAATTTCAGCAACGTAACGGCAACCGCCGCGACGGCCGTAATAACACCTTTAAGAAAAAAAGATTCTGAAAAAACGTATTTTCCTATCTGTTTGCGTATCGGAGCGCTTTGAGTAATCAGGTATTTTCGCTACTGCAAATTTTTACATATTTATGTACTCATTTGAAGTTACCGGCGGAAAAAAGTTAAAGGGTGAAATTACACCACAGGGCGCCAAAAACGAAGCGCTTCAGGTTATCAGCGCTGTACTGCTTACATCTGAACCGGTAACCATTTCCAATGTGCCGGATATATCGGATGTAAATCTTCTTATTGAATTGCTGAAAGATTTGAATGTATCGGTTGAAAAAACCGATGCCCATACTTATCAGTTCTGTGCCCGCGATGTCAATCTGGATTATTTACAAAGCGAAGCCTATTATCAAAAAAATGCAAAGCTGAGAGGATCTGTAATGCTGGCCGGCCCTTTGCTGAGTCGTTTTAAGCAGGCAGTTATCCCAAAGCCCGGAGGCGATAAAATAGGACGCAGAAGATTAGATACCCATATTCATGGCTTTGTTTCGCTTGGAGCACGATATGAATATGATGAACAAAAAGGATGCTATCAGCTGACAGCCCCTCAACTTTCAGGCAACTATCTGATGCTGGATGAGCCTTCCGTAACCGGAACAGCCAACATTATTATGGCGGCTGTGCTGGCCAGGGGGAAAACAATTATATATAATGCCGCCTGCGAGCCTTATATTCAACAGCTATGCAGAATGCTCAACCGCATGGGCGCTAAGATCAGCGGAATCGGTAGCAACATGTTGGTCATAGAAGGGGTGGAACGGCTGGGCGGAACATCACATCGCCTGCTACCCGATATGATAGAAGTAGGTTCATTTATCGGAATGGCAGCCATGACACAAAGCGAATTAACGATTAAAAATGCCGGTATTGAACATCTGGGCATCATTCCCGATAAATTCAGGCAACTGGGTATCCGGCTTGAATATAAAAACGACGATATTCATATTCCCGAACAACCAGTTTATGAGATTCAGACTTTTCTCGACGGCTCGGTATTAACCATTTACGATCATCCCTGGCCGGGATTTACTCCCGATCTGCTCAGTATAGCGCTGGTTACTGCCATTCAGGCAAAGGGTTCTGTTCTCATCCATCAAAAAATGTTTGAAAGCCGCTTGTTTTTTGTGGACAAATTAATAGACATGGGTGCACGGATTGTCCTCTGCGATCCGCATCGTGCCGTTGTTATCGGGCTGGAGCGGGAACAATCCCTTCGGGGTATCGTAATGAGCAGTCCCGACATCAGGGCCGGGGTAGCTTTGTTAATTGCTGCACTGAGCGCCGAAGGAAAAAGCCTGATTCAAAATGTAGAACAGATAGACCGCGGTTATGAAAAAATTGACCAAAGGCTTAACCTTCTCGGAGCCGATATCAGAAGAGTTGTACACAGCTAACCCTTTAATATTCAACAGCCCTTGATGAATCCGCAAATGATTAATGGAAAAAGTTAAAAAAATTTATGCTCATCAATTACGTATAGTTAAAAATTTTGACTGATTTGTATTGCAAAATCTGATCTCAATAAACCGTTATGCGTATTCTTTTTCTTTCTGTTATTTGTTTATTGTCAGCCCTGAAAATTGAGGCACAAAGCGCGGAAGAGTATTTTCAGCAGGGAATAGAAAAACTGCGTTCCGGCAATAAAGAAGATGCTGTTGAATTTTTTAGCCGGTCAATTGAACTTTCGCCCCATCTTTCTGAAGCTTGGTTTCTTCGGGGCTATGCCCGATTTTTAATGAATTACTGCGAGCTGGCTGTTCCCGATTTTAAACAGGCGCTTAGCCTGAATCCGGATGATTATTATGCCAGTTTAATGAAAGGAGTCTGCACAGCACGCATTACCGATTATGAAGGAGCCTTAGCTGATTTTTCGGACATGATTTTCAAATATCCTGATTCGGCCGAGGTGTATTTTCAACGAGGGTATATTTATGAAATGCTGGGCAAAAGAGATTCCGCATGCAGCGATTTTACCATGGCAACCAATAAGGGATATAAACTAAATAGGGAAATCATGCTTGTTTGCGAAGAAAATCCCCAACGGAAAAACTATATTCTCAGACTTACCAAAACAGTCCCGACAAAAGACTATGGTTACTCGGCAAAAAATCCGATTAAAACCGGCAACGGCATTTACGGTGGTCCGGAAAATCAAAGAGTCTTTCTGAATCTTCTTCGCGATGTAAACGGAAAGCCCGTGAAATATGAGCGTCAGGGGAGTTGTTGTGCATACAAGTCAAAAAATGCGCCTCTGGGATATGCTTTGGTTGACATATATAAAATTACCTATACCGATGAATCGGGAAATACCCGGGAAACGAAGCTGTACATATCCATGTACGATTATGAAGAGCCGATGATACCTGTCGGATTTCGAACCGTTCAGCCTCTGAAATAATTAACAAATCTGCTTTTCTGAAAGATACCGTTACGCTGTATTGGCGGAATTTCAGATTATGCTTTTCTTTGTTCATGGCCCTGCCTCATGAAAAAATCATACTGGTTGCAGCCCCTTCCGGTTCAGGCAAAACTTCCGTAGTGCGGTATTTACTGAAAGCTTTTCCGGATCGGCTGGCTTTTTCGGTGTCATGCACTACACGTCCGCCCCGTGAGGGCGAAAAACACGGTACGGATTATTATTTTATTTCTGTTGAGGATTTTAAACAAAGAATCCAAAATAACGAGTTTGCCGAATGGGAAATGGTGTATGAAGGTAAATATTACGGCACGCTGAAGGCTGAACTGGCCCGTATATGGAAAGATAACCGTATACCGCTGCTGGATCTTGACGTGAAAGGAGCTGTTCAAATACAAAAGAAATATCCCGAAACAACCTTGTCGCTGTTTATCGAGCCGCCATCATTACAGGAACTGGAAAGCAGATTGCGTTTCAGAGGTACTGAAACGGAAGAGTCGCTGAAAATGCGCCTCAGCAAAGCAGCCCATGAGATGACGTTTAAAAATCACTTTCAACACATAATAATAAACGATATCCTGGAGGATGCCTGCCGCCGGGCCGAGACAATCGTAAAACAATTTCTCGGAAATTAGTGATAAGAAAATTACTGACAGGGAGTTTTAAAATTTTATGCCACCCGATATTCCGGATTCGTTCTCTGTTTTATCTTCGTATCAGCATGGGCCTGAACACGATTCTGTTTTTTCTGCTCACGATTTTACTCATGGCTTTTTTTGCCGGTATCGAGATGGCGTTTTACAGCGCCAACCGGATGAGCCTTGAGTTGCGTAAAAGAAAAGGAGGAGCTGCCATACAGATTTTGTTTCGTTTTATCGAATCGCCGGCCAGATTTCTGGGCGTAACCTTATTTGGCTTCACTTTGTTTCTTGTTTTGTTTGCCTTGCAAATCAGCGCCGTTTTGCAGCCGGTATGGAAATATTTCGGGTTGGAGATTGCTTCGATTCGTATTGTTATTGAAATTATAATTGCCACATTGATTGTTCTGCTTTTTGCCGAATTTATTCCGAGAGCATATTTCAGAGCCCACAGCAATACACTGTTGATTCGCCTGGCTTATGTGGCCGATTTTTTTTATCAGCTTTTTTCACCTGTGGCATCCCGCCTGATTGACTTTTCCGAGTGGACACTTAAATACATCTTCAATATCCGTATCAGTAAAGAAAAACAACCCCTGAATCGCAGCGTCCTGAAAAATCTTTTTGAAGAAAATGACGAAGAAACTGATTCGGAAACCAACACACAGCTTTTGGAAAACGCTCAGGAACTGCCGAAAATCAAAGTCAGGCACTGTTTGGTTCCGCGTAAGGAAATAGTAGGTATTGAAGTGAACGCTTCCTTAGAAGACCTGAAAAAAAAGTTTATTGAAACCAAACTGAGCAAGCTGGTTGTCTATGAGAAAAACATAGACAATATCGTAGGCTATGTTCATCAGTTGGACTTATTTAAAAAGCCGGATTCCATTCGCTCTGTTTTGCATCCCATCCCCGCTGTTCCGGAAAGCATGAGCGCTTCAGACCTGATCGGCAAATTAAGCCGTGAAAGGAAAAGTATGGCATGGGTAGTGGACGAGTTTGGCGGCACTTCCGGTATTGTTACCATGGAAGATGTGCTGGAGGAACTTTTCGGAGAGATAAAAGATGAATATGACTCTGAAAAATTTGTAGAAAATCAGATTTCGGACACGGAATACATTTTTTCAGGTCGCCTTGAACTGGATTATCTTGAAGAAAAATACGGCTTTGAGTTTTCCGAAAAAGAATCGGAAACGCTTTCGGGATACATCATTTCACATTGCGAGAAAATTCCTTCTCAGAAAGAACGCATCATTATTGATGATTATGAATTTGATATTCTCAACGTCAGTGAAACCCGCATTGAAACCGTAAAAATGAAAATATTGAAATAAGAGACCGTTTTCTTTTTAGCGTTGCTCATTACTACCGGGCCGTATATCTTTGCAGTTTTCGATAATATATGGCGCTGTTGGATTTTTTAAATAAGAGAAAAAAGTCACAAGACAACGACGGCGCGGAAATGTCGTTTATAGACCATCTGGAAGAACTACGCTGGCACATTATTCGTTCGCTTATTGCCGTAGCAGTTGCCGCCATTGTGGTGTTCATTTTTATCAGAGATATTGTAGATAACATTCTGTTTGGTCCTACTGATCCCAACTTTGTTTCGTACGAGTTGTTTTGTCGCATCAGCAGGGCTATCGGCCTGGGCGATACGGTATGCGTTACGCCGGTTGAAGCCCGCTTTCAGAGTAACACAATGACCGGCCAGTTTATCTCGTCGTTTACCATTGCTTTTCTGGGCGGATTTATCGTGGCATTTCCTTATGTTTTCTGGGAGTTCTGGAAATTTGTTAAGCCCGCTCTGACGCCGGCCGAAAGAAAAAAAACAAAAAATATTGTTTTCTGGGTGTCTTTACTTTTTTTCACAGGCGTGTTTTTCGGCTATTTTATTCTAACTCCGTTTATGGTAAATTTTTATTTTAATTATAAACTCAGCGATAAGGTAGTTATATTACCCAGTTTTTCCGATTATCTGGAAAATCTGATTTACCTCACGGTAGGCATTGGCGTATTATTTCAGATGCCGTTGCTTATAATGCTGCTGGCCAAGGTAGGCATCATAACAGCCGACTTTTTGCGCCGGTACAGGCGGCACGCCATCGTGATGCTGCTTATTGCTGCGGCCATTATCACACCTACCACAGACCCTTTCAGCCTGAGTATAGTTACCATTCCACTGTATCTATTATATGAAGCCGGGATAAAAATTGCAGCGAAAATTAATAAAAGGCAGGATGACAGAATGTACAGCGATGTATGAAAGAAATAATGAAAATGAACGGCAAATTGGCTGATTTTTTTTAACTTTAAATGCCGAACTTCAAATTTCAACTTTTCTATGTCCTTTGCTTTTGATAAAGATAAACCGGTTGCCATAGGCAGCGACCATGCGGGATTCGAATACAAGGAAGAAATTATCCGGTTTCTGGAAACCCGTGGGGTGAAGTGCTCAAATTTCGGCGCCTTCAGTAAAGAATCTGCCGACTATCCCGATTTTGCTCATCCGGTAGCCCGTTCTGTTGAAAACGGAGAATCCTGCTTCGGTATTTTAATTTGCGGAAGCGCAAACGGTGTAGCCATGACGGCCAACAAACATCCGGGCATACGGGCAGCGGTGTGCTGGACCGAAGAAATTGCCAGGCTGGCCAGGCGACACAACAATGCAAATATCATTTGCATACCCGCCCGGTTTGTAAGCATGGAAGAGTCAAAAAATATGTTATCGGCTTTTATGGAAGCTTCTTTTGAAGGAGGTCGTCATCAAAGACGGGTTGAAAAAATTGCCTGTTGTTGATTTTTTTCATGTTTTCAGAATTTTCCTAATAATTCCTCTATTTTGATTTGTCGGAATCGGAAGATCTGCTTTAATTTTTTATCTATTAAAAAACGGTTGAGTAAACGCCCTGCTATACCAAGGGGTATTTTGTAGTGTACAATATCCGTCATTTCCACGCCGCCGGTTATTTCCCGAAAATGGTGTTGATGATGCCATAAACGGTACGGGCCGAATCGCTGCTCATCAATAAAATAGCAGTTTTCCTTTACATGCGTAATTTCAGTCATCCAGTACATGGTAATTCCGAACAAGGGTTTTACGGTATATTCAATGATTTGTCCGGCATACATTTTATTTCCATGATGGGTAGAAATGATACGGAAATCCATTTCCGGCGGAGTGATGAGCGACAGATTTTCCGGATTTGAAAAAAAACGCCAGGCTTCTTCTAACGAAACCGGGATGTTCTGAACGGTATGAATGATATGCGCCTTCAGCTTCTTTTTTCTTATTTTCGTTAAATTAACATCTTATCTGCCAACTTTGTTTAGCATGATGACAAAAAGGGAACAGCTGGAGCAAAACTTCCTTCAGGAATATGAACGGCTCAATGAGCGGCAACGGCTGGCTGTTGATACCATAGAAGGTCCCGTGATGGTTATTGCAGGGCCGGGAACCGGAAAAACTCAGGTGCTGGCCTGCCGGATTGCGAATATTCTGCTCAAAACAGATGTATATCCTTCAAACATATTATGCCTTACCTATACGGAAGCCGGCGTGATTGCCATGAAAAAACGATTGGTTTCTATCATAGGCCCCGACGGCTACAACGTACAGGTACATACTTTTCATTCTTTCTGCAATAAAGTCATTCAGGAAAATCTTCGCTTGTTTTATGCAACCGAAATGGAACCACTGAGCGATCTGGAAAGAATTCAAATCGTAAAACAAATCATTGACGAACTGCCATCGGATAATCCCCTGCGAAGGCTGCAAGGCGATGTGTATTATGACGCTAAATCGCTGCTTAAATTATATGAAGCCATAAAAAAAGAAGGGTGGGATGTGGAATGGCTTGTGCAACAAACCGAACATTACATCCGGCATATTATACCCGAAACCGAAGGTTTTTATAATAAAAGAGAAAAAAAGAAAGGACATACCGTACTTACTGAAAAGGGAAAAGCCGAAACCGAAAGAATGAATAGACTTCAATATGCCCTGCAAACTTTTTATACTTATCAGCAACTGCTGCAGCAGAAAAAACGATACGATTATGATGATATGATAAACTGGGTGATTGATTTGTTTGAGCAGCGGAACGATATCCTTTTGAATTATCAGGAACAATTTCAGTACATACTGGTAGATGAATATCAGGATACCAGCGGAAGTCAGAACCGTATTGTGGAACTGCTGATCAGTTACTGGCAAAACGAAAAACCCAACTTGTTTGTCGTAGGCGATGATGATCAGAGTATATACAGGTTTCAGGGCGCAAATTTGATTAATCTGTTGATGCTGGCTGAAAAACTGGGTGAAGATCTGACGAAAATCGTACTAACGGCAAATTACCGAAGCGTACAGCCGATATTGGATGCTGCCCGGCATCTAATTGAAAATAACCGGCAACGTTTGGTTTATCGCTTTGAAGGCCTTACAAAGGAACTGTATGCTGCCGACAAAGAAAAGAAAGATTTGCACATCCCTCCCGTACTCAGGGAATATGAAAATGAATTTGCGGAGAATGCTCACGTAGCCAAAAGCATACGGCAGCTGATTGATTCCGGGGTACCTCCGGCGAATATTGCAGTCATTTATCGCGAACATAAACTGGGCGATGAGTTTATACGATTTTTACAGCTTTTGGAAATTCCGTTTTACGTAAAGCGCTCCGTGAACCTGCTGGAGGATGAGTTTATAAAAAAAATTATTACACTCATGCAGTATGTGCAAAAGGAAGCAGACGCGCCGTTCAGCGGCGACGGCCTTTTGTATGAAATTTTACATTTTCCTTTTTTCAATAGCCAGGCGCTGCAGATAGCACAACTATGTTTTGAATACAATCATTCAGATAAAAATGTTTCTTCCGGTACTTTCCGCCAATGGCTGAATCAGAGAATGCATAATACACAAACTTCCTTGTTTTCCGAAGACCACCCCGATCGGGAAGTTTTTGAAACCGTTCGCATGCTGGAGCGAATGCAAAAAGAGCTTTATCGTCTTCCTTTACAACGTTGGTTTGAAATGCTGATCAATGAGGCCGGCATTCTTCAGTTCATCATGAAGCAGGACGAGAAATACCGGCTTATGAACAAATTGTCTGTTTTTTTTGATTATATCAAATCCGAAACGCATAAAATTCCTTCCTTGTCTTTAGCCGATCTGCTCAGGAATCTTGAGTTGATGAAAGAAAACAAACTAAGCCTGGAACTGATACAGACAACCGGAACGCAGCACGGCGTAAATTTACTTTCCTGCCACGGCAGTAAGGGTCTTGAGTTTGAGTATGTTTTTCTCATCGGCGCAAGGAATGATATCTGGGAAGGAAAATCGCAACCTCATCTGGGGTTTCGTCTGCCTCCGCATATTTTCCAAATGCCGGCCCGAACGGAACTGGAAGAAGAAAGCCGAAGATTATTTTACGTAGCCATCACCCGTGCCGAAAAGTTTTTATATATATCATGGCCCCGGATGACGCAGGAAGGAAAAGAACTTATTCCCTCCCGTTTTGTTAACGAGATAGAATCTCCCCTTAACCTGAACGTTGAAAAAATTTCGCTGACGGAAGAGGAAAATCTTGAATTCAGGTCGTTGCGTTTCGGAATGGTTCAAAAACCGGTGTTGATGAGTGAAGAAAAACAGTTTTTAGACGAGTTGCTGAAAGGTTTTGTCATGAACGTAACGGCATTGAATCATTATCTGGAATGTCCCTTAAAGTTTTTTTATAACAGCCTTGTCAGAGTGCCTTCTGCAAAAACGGAAGCCATGCATTACGGAACAGCCGTTCATAAAGCCCTGCAGGATTTTATCAACACGATGATGTCAAATCAGAAAACATATCCGGAAAAAGATTTTCTGATTCAACGATTTTTATATCATCTGAATAAGGAAAAAGAATTATTCAGCACAGAAAATTTACAACGATATACAGAAAGGGGCGAAAAAGCCCTCACGGCATACTATGAAAAATATTATAATCCTCCTCCAGGCGAAGAATTTATACTTACGGAAAAGAAGTTAGATCAGGTAATCATAGAAGGGATACCGATGAAAGGTTTTGCCGATAAAATTCAGTTTTGGGGGAATGAAATTGTGATAACCGATTTCAAAACCGGTTCGTATGAAAAAGCCAGAAAAAGAGGTGAGTTTTCAAGGCCGGGAGAAAAGGAGATAGTGCCGCAGGGGGGCAACTACTGGCGGCAGGCTGTTTTTTATAAATTACTGGTAGATCATTTGCCGGGGAAAAACTGGAAAGTGAAATATATCCAGTTTGATTTTGTGGAACCTGAAAACGATTCTCTTTTTATTGAACGGATGGATATTCATGCATCCGATGAAGAACAGGTAAAAAAACAACTGACGGAAGTGTGGCAGAAAATTCAGCAGCATGATTTTTATACCGGATGCGGCAAAGAAGACTGTTATTGGTGCCGGTTTGTTAAAACCAATAAAATATACAGCCACGTTCTTGAAGAAGAAACCGAACCGCAGGAGATTTAGATATTCTTTGACACAAGAAATGGCAGGCGAAATACGAAAGGCATTATGTTTGCGTACTATGTGGCGGCAATTCGTTGTTTTTTTCATTATACCCTTGGGCGCTGTTATATGGCTTATTCTTTCCGGAACCGGTTGCGCCAATATTATTCCCCCTTCCGGCGGGCCGAGAGACAGTCTGCCACCCGTATTGGTAAAGTCTTCGCCTGCGGATTCCGCAGTATCGTTTTCCGGAAATAAAATTGTCCTCACATTTAATGAATTTGTCGAAGTACAGAATCCCCGGCAGGCTGTAATCATTTCGCCCAATCCTTCGCAGTTTCCTGAAATTACATATCGGTTGAATACCGTAACGATACGGTTCAGAGAGCCGCCGGAGAAACCGGCTACTTATGTGATTGATTTCGGCGACGCCATCAGGGATTTTACGGAAGGTAATATACTCAAAAATTTTTCTTTTGTGTTTTCAACCGGCAACTACATTGATTCGCTGGAACTGAAAGGAAAAGTGATACTGGCAGAAACCGGAAAACCTGACAGCACGCTGATTGTTATGCTGCATGTCAACCCCGATGATTCGGCAGTGGTGAAAGAAAAACCACGGTATGTAACTAAAGTGGACGCTAACGGAAATTTTGTTTTTCGGAATCTGCCGGCCCGTCCTTTTTATTTATATGCTTTGAAAGACGAAGGAGGTACGCGTCGCTATTTCAGCGAACGCCAGCTTTTTGCATTTGCCGATAAATCCGTAATACCGTCAGCAAAGCCTGAATCGGTAATGCTGTATGCCTATGCCGCAACACCTTCCGCACCGGCCAGGCAAACTCTGGCATTTTCTTCAATCCTTGGCCGGGCGGGAGGCGGAGAAAAACGTCTGAAATTTCAGACCAATCTGGTAGGCGACCGTCAGGATCTTCTTCAGGATTTTATCCTCACTTTTGAAACGCCGATTAAACGATTCGACAGTTCGCGCCTTCTTTTTTTCAGCGATTCCACATTTCTTCCTGTAAAGAATTATCAATTCCGGAAAGACAGCGCAGGAAAATCACTTCGGATTATTCATTCCTGGAAAGAAAACACATTGTATCATATCATTCTGGATAGAGAGTTTGCCGAAGATTCACTGGGAAGGAAATTGCTGAAAACGGATACATTAACGTTTACCACAAAAAAAATATCCGATTACGGTTCTCTTCTCTTAAAATTGAATAAAGATAAATTACCTGCTCAGGCAGTGTTGATACTTTCTAAAGATGGAATGATACAAAAATCTTACCCTATAAAAGGGTTGGAAATCAATGAGCCCTTATTTCCCCCCGGCGAATATGAGCTATTGATACTGCAAGATAAAAATGAAAACGGCAGATGGGATCCCGGCGAATTTTTCGGAAAACGAAAACAGCCCGAAGTGGTTACCCCGCTGGGGAAAAAAATAACCGTAAAGCCCGGGATGAAGCATGAATACGAGGTAGCGCTTTAAATTTCAAACCAACCGCTCGTATTTTCGTTTCAATTTACATATCTTTATCTTATGCAATTTTCTTCTGCGTTATTGGAAAATGCCGTAAATGAATTCACGAAATTGCCGGGTATCGGGAAAAAAACGGCGCTTCGTCTGGTATTACATTTACTGAAACAGGAAACCGCATCGGTTGATTATTTTGTGCAGGCTCTTTCGCGGCTCCGGCATGAAATCCGGTTTTGTCATCGCTGTCACAATGTTTCTGATGCAGATATTTGCTCCATTTGCTCCAATTCTATGCGAAAGCGGGAACTGATTTGTGTGGTGGAAAACATTCGCGATGTAATTGCCATTGAAAGCACCCATCAGTATAACGGGGTTTATCATGTACTGGGCGGAGTCATCTCGCCGCTGGATGGAATAGGCCCTGAACAACTTACCATTCAGTCGCTCGTGCAGCGCGTAGAAAATGAAAGGCCTTCTGAACTCATTTTTGCATTAAGCCCCACCATTCAGGGCGATACGACAATTTTTTATATACAGAAATTACTGCACAAATTTGCCATACGCTTTACAACCATTGCCCGGGGCATTGCGTTTGGCGGCGAACTGGAGTATGCCGATGAAATGACACTCGGTCGCAGCCTTATCAACCGGCAACCTGTAGAACAATATGTAAAAACGAATACCTGAAAAATGATTTACCCTTTCGGCATCTGAAAAATAATCAGTCTGTGAAGAAATACTTCATTTTTTTTCTTATTACATGGCAAACCGGTTTAACCCAGCCATTTTACAATGAAATTCTCGCTTTTAAAAAACAAGACAGCCTTTCATTTCCGGAAAAAGGCCAAATTTTATTTATCGGCAGTTCTTCTTTTACTTTATGGAAAGAAGTGCAAAACGACTTTCCGTTACATCGCATTCTCAATCGCGGCTTCGGGGGCTCTACGATTTCAGATCTTCTTTTTTATTTCAAAGACATAGTTATCCCCTATCAGCCTAAACAAATAGTAGTTTACTGCGGCGAAAATGACATAGCCAACGACAGCCTGGTAACCGGGAAAGTCGTATTCCGACGTTTCGTACAACTGTATGACAGCATCCGCTTCCGTTTAGGAAATATTCCCGTGGTGTATATCTCCATGAAACCAAGCCCTTCCCGCTGGCATTTACGAAACAAGATGAGAGAAGGAAATTTACGGATTCGAAAATTTACAAAAAAGAAACACCGAAATCTGATTTTTGTTGACGTATGGAGCGCCATGCTGAATGAAAAAGGTGAGCCGAAAGAAGATATCTATCAGGAAGACAAACTGCACATGAACCGGAAAGGTTACGAAATCTGGAAAAAAATGCTGGAGCCTTTGCTTTTGAAATAAACCTTAAATCATGCGAACGATTATAATTTTTCTTATTGCCGGAATTGTTCTGAATGCCTGTCAGCAAAATCCCCGCATTACAAAAATTGCTTTTGGAAGTTGTGCTCAGCAGAATCAGTCTCAGCCCGTTCTGAGCCTGGCCGCCGATTACAAACCAGATGTGTTTCTTTTTTTAGGCGATAATATTTACGGCGATACCGACAATATGGATACCCTGGACTATAAATATAAAAAGTGGCAATCTCTTTCCGAATTCAGAAAATTAAAATCAGTAACCCGCATATTGGCTACGTGGGACGATCATGACTATGGCCAAAACGATGCCGGCAAATATTATCCGTACAAAGAAGCCTCAAAAGAAATCTTCATGAAATATTTTCATATTCCGGCAGATCATGAAATGAGAAAACGCCCCGGCATTTATTATTCAGACTATCTGAAAGTAAAAAATAAAACCGTGCAGTTTATTTTCCTGGATGTACGAACCTTCCGGAATAATTTACTGCCGTATGCTGCTTATAAAGATCGTGTAAAGTTGCCCCGCGAAAATTATTTTTACACGTTAGATTATTTTCCGCATACTTCTTCCGACAGTACATTACTTGGCGAGGAGCAATGGAAATGGCTGGAGCAGGAACTGCAAAAGCCGGCCGACATTCGTTTTATCTGCAGCGGAACGCAATTCGGTATTGAATATAACGGCTATGAAGCTTGGGCAAATTTTCCCCATGAACAAAAACGAATGTTAAATCTGATTCAGAAAACCCGGGCAGAGGGTGTCATCTTTCTTACAGGGGATGTGCATTACGGAGAAATTTCACGCCTGAAAGAGCCGGGACTTTATCCGATTTATGATATAACGGCCAGCGGTATTACCAGCACCTGGGATTTTGCCACGCCAAACAAGAACCGTATAGAAGGGCCGGTTATGGATAATCACTTTGGCCTTGTTACCATAGAATGGAATAAAGATCCGGTGATAAAAATGGAAATCATTGACGTATATAATAATCCCCGGGCAGAATACATTATCCGCTTAAGCGAACTTCAATTTACCGAAAAAAAGTAAAAGAGAATGTTTGCATTATTTAAATATAAACAGATCGTAAAAACAGCTGTTTTAATATTTGAAGGTTTACTAACTTATTTAATGCCGAAGCGTTGCGTTTTATATGAAATATAAATTTCCCGATTCAGTAACGTGTTAATTCCTAAAATGCCCTTCACCTCCTTGCTATGCAGGATTTTTAAGGCTAAATCGTATTTTGGAGCACAAGCTATTATGGCCGGAGAAATCGTAATATTACCTATTTGAATTTTTCCTGAAAACAAGCGGGCATCAAATGACCCCAGCATAGGATTGTAATCGGAAAGGGTTTGGCCTAAATCGTTAAGCATGCTTTGAAAATCACAGTGAATCACGGAGTACATGGCGCCCGTATCAAACAAAACATTCATCTGCAAATCTTCAATACCGAGCTGCAGTACCGGAACATTCATTATTAAAGGCATTTCCAGTATTTCAAGATCGCTTGCCGGGCCATCGGTTATTTGTAAATGTTTTTCCCTGAAATTTATTATGATGTCATGCGCAATAAAAAAGTCATATCCGAGAATTCCGTCAATGGGAATACCGGTGAGTTTACCAATCTCATCAAAGTTTGCAGAATGACGCATCACTTCAATTAAAGGTCCGTCTGAAACCTGCTGAACGTGCTGATCAATCCTGAATTCCGTGATCCGGGGATTACTGAAAAGAGAAAAGGCAGGATTACCTGTATCCAGTAAAACATTTTGAATGCCCAGATTGGTGGGAACTTGCAGAATCACGTGGTGGTTATACAGCTCAAAATGCATCGTTTTTTTTGATTAATTATCTCTTCCTACATGTGAATTTATAACCTTGGTATGATTTTAATTTATATTTCCATCTCCGGAATATCACCTTCTATGATCAGTTTGCCGGCCGTTTTGGCTTTAATTTCATCCGTGCTTACTCCGGGGGCTCTTTCCCGCAATATAAATCCGCCATCGGGATGAATATCCAGCACGGCAAGGTCGGTAACTACTTTTTTCACGCAACGTACGCCGGTTAACGGCAAAGTGCATTCAGGCAATAATTTCGATTCGCCTTTCGGATTGGTATGTAACATCGCAACAATAATGTACCGTGCGCTGGCTACAAGATCCATGGCGCCTCCCATTCCTTTAACCATTTTTCCGGGAATTTTCCAGTTTGCAATATCGCCTTTCTCGCTAACTTCCATTGCGCCTAAAACCGTGAGATCAACTTTGCCGGCCCGAATCATACCAAAGCTCATGGCCGAATCAAAAAACGAAGAACCGGGAATAGTGGTTATGGTTTGTTTTCCCGCATTGATTAAGTCAGGGTCTTCTTCACCCTCAAAAGGAAACGGGCCCATGCCCAAAAGTCCGTTTTCGCTTTGTAAAATCACATCCATCCCTTCCGGAATGTAGTTGGCCACAAGGGTAGGGATGCCAATCCCCAGGTTTACATAGTATCCGTCTTTCAGTTCCCGCGCAATGCGCTGCGCTATTTGTTCTTTGGTAAGCGCCATAAAAAACTTTTTTGTTAGTCAGATTTCTTTCAATTCATTTTTTTCCTTACGGTTCGTTGTTCAATCCGTTTCTCATATTTTTCGCCCTGAAAGATGCGATGAACATAAATGCCCGGCGTATGAATACAATTCGGGTCCAGTTCGCCGGCAGGTACCAGATGCTCCACTTCGGCAATGGTAATTTTTCCGGCCATAGCCATAAGCGGATTGAAATTTCGGGCTGTGTCTTTATAAATCAGATTGCCGTGCGTATCTCCTTTCCATGCCTTAACTATGGCAAAATCGGCTTCAAAAGCATATTCCAGCAAATAATCTTTCCCGTTAAAATTCCGTATTTCTTTGCCTTCAGCAACTTCGGTGCCTACTCCCGCCGGTGTAAATATAGCCGGCATGCCATAGCCCGCGGCGAGACATCGTGTGGCCAGGGTACCCTGCGGAATTAATTCCACTTCCAGTTCGCCGGAAAGTAATTGTCGTTCAAATTCGGCATTCTCACCTACGTATGATGATATCATCTTTTTCACTTGCCTGTTTTTCAGCATCAGTCCTATACCAAAATCATCCACACCGGCATTGTTAGAAATGCAAGTCAGGTGCTTTACCCCTTTACGAACCAGCGCAGCTATACAGTTTTCAGGTATGCCGCATAAACCAAACCCGCCCAACATCAGTATGGCTCCGTCAAAAATGTCTTTTATGGCTTCATCGGCATTGGCAACAACCTTATTCATAACCGTTTTATTTTAATTTCAAAAAATGTTTTTTGTTATTCTGCCTTATAGGGCTTTATGTTTTTCCTGCCTAAAGAATCTTCAGTTGAAATTGTCTTTTTTTTGAATTCATCGGCCCAATTTTGCGCAGGAGAGTAGGGAGAAAGAACAGCCAGAGAATCAAATATTTTTTTCATTTTACCCGGATGTTTTGTGTAGTAGTCAAAACTATTTAAAAACTGAGCGGGTTTGATGTGATGTGTTTTAAAAATTTCGGCATAAAGTGTGAGGCTTTCCTTTTTTTTATTTTTTGAAGTATCATAGCGAAAAACATAATCCGAAAGAAACTGGTCAGCTCGCATTAAATCCCATAATACAAATTTCATTTTTTCAGGGGGTAAAACATGTGAGGGTGTTTTTTCTTTTCCTGAACAGGCAAACATGAGAAAGGATAGACCCGGAAATATCAGGAAAAAATTTTTCATTTCAGCTCCTTATTATAGGCATTGGCATTGGTTAAATCTAATTTGGTAAGCATATCTCTTGCCCTTTCTTTGATTTCAGGTGAAGCTTTGCTGAAAATTTTAATTATTTCTCCGCTTTTTCCTAAAAAGAAAACCTGAAGGATCATGGAGTTCGGATTGTCGCGATTCATGCTGTTCAGAAAATTCAGGCAATTCAATATGCCGGAACGGCCGGCGTCTTCATTTTCATAAAAAATGTCCAAACCGGAACGATAGTAGGCATAAAGAGCGTCGTGAAAAATGGCAAAACGGTTATTGTTCAGATTTTCTGCCAGCCAGTACCGGTTCCGGAAGCTGTCAAAAGAACGCCATCCGGAAATCTGATTTCCGCTTTCGGGGGCATTATTTACAATATTCCAGGCTTTCTGAAAATACGGATCTCCGCCTCTTAAAGAAAATGAAGCATAATCCAGTCCAATAATAATATAGGCATAAAAAGCAAAAACGGCTGTAAGATTGGCGGAAAAAGGTTCGTTTCCCTGCACCCGGTTTTCGTTAAATTCAATGGGTTGATATTCTACGTAACGGAAGATCAAATCATCGTCCATAAAATTCAGTAAGGGCGAATCATAGTTGGTATTATAAATCGGTCGGGCAGCCTGAACGGTCAGCTTTCCCTTATAAATATTGTTTTCCCTGACTTCATCAATGGTGATTAAAAAGCTGCATTCTATTTTTTCCTGAGGTTGAAAAACATCATTTGTCCATTTGCGGCTGTTGAGAAAATTTGTCAGAGAAGTCTGAAGAGTTTGCATGGCCCTTCGGTCTATATCACGGCTTACTTTGTTGTTGATAACAGACACTTTGGCCTGTAACTCCTGAGAAAAAACAGTTGCTGTCGGCAAAAAGAGTATGAACAGAAGCAGGCGGCATCTTTTTACAATCGAACAAAAGCAATATTTCTTTTTTTTGAATTTCATACTCTTCAATTAATCTTTCATTTCAAACACTGTAACGACGCAAAAGCCAAATTATTGAATACGTCAATTTGATTTATTTCAAAATTAAAAATAAAAGCGACTTGATTACCATTTTTCAAGCCGCTTTCTTATCGTTATAAGACAGTCCGTTATCTGAACAGATCGTCATCTGTGTTTCGGTAGTAGATTTTATTTTCCAAAAATTCCTGGGTAGCCAGCAGAGCCGGATTAGGCATTCGTTCGTATGCTTTAGATATTTCTATTTGTTCTTTATTTTCATGTATTTCTTCCAGCGAGTCGGTATGACTGGCAAATTCTTCTATTTTGTTATGCAATTCTTCTTTCAGCGATATATTAATCTGGTTGGCGCGTTTGCTGATGATGACGATTGACTCGTAAATATTGCCGGTTTTCTTTTTGATTTCATCCAGATTGCGGGTTTCCACCGTGTTGGAAATACCGTGACTAAACTGACGTCTTAGTCTGCTCATAATTATATTTTTTTAGATTGTCTTTACAAAGATTGAGATATTGATCTACTTCGTTTTTCAGTTTGCTGCCGGGAAAACGGTCATAAAAGTCATTGCATTCCTGAATTACCTGTTCATACCGTTCTGCTTTTTTTTCTTCCACGCTTAACTCGGCAAACTGAAAATAGGATTTGATGACCATAAATTTGTATTCATCGGCTCTGTGCGATTCTGGAAATTCGTTGAGTAAATAAGAAAATGCAACGCCAGCCGCACGAAAATGCCCCATATCATAATACAGTTTTGCGCTCTTATAATCTTTCTCTTCCAGCTTGGCTCTGCATTTTTCGATAATTTCCCAGGCTTCTTTATTTCGGGGCGAATTGGGATGGGTATTAATAAATGTTTGCATCATCCCTATGGTTTTGTGGGTATTGGTCTGGTCTAATTCTGCTTTAGGCGACATCTTGTAATAGCAGTAAGCTCTCATGAAGTCTATTTCTTCTGCTCGTTTACTGGCAGGAAAAATTTCAAGAAAAGTTTTAAAAATATTTTCTGCTACCTGATAATCTTTCTGGTAATAGGCACAATACGCATATTTATAATATACGTCTTCAAATTCTTTTTCGGTTCGGTAAAAAGGCAAAATATCTTCGTAAATGATTTGAGCTTTGTTATACAGCTTTTTTACAAAAAACTGTTCCGCCATTCTTAATTTGTAAGCCGGATCTTTACTTTTAAGAATCTTAGCTACATTCTTTCGGGGACCCTTTTTTTTACCTGAAAACAGATTTACTTTTTTACAGGATGTCAGCAGTAAGACGGCCGTAATCAGAATCCCTAGATATTTCATGATTTATATTCCTGATTGAAATGGGGGTGCAAAATTATATTTTTAATTTAAAATTCATTCATTTTCTTTTAAACATCTTAAGATTCACGTTAATTTTATCATAAAGGGTGGTAGTTTTTTAATTTAGGTTGAAGGGTTTTAGAAAAAAACAGCATTTTTTTACCGGCTTTATTTATTGAATATTCGTAAAACAAGCAATTTTAATCTATTAAAACAAGAACGGCTCTCTGAGAACCAGAGAGCCGTTTGAGAGTCCTTAGTTATTCAGGCTTAATTAATTGCTTTTTCTGTAGCGAGGGTGAGGCGGTTCTACCATATTAGGACCTTCTTCGTCAGCGGAAGCAGCGCGAAGATCAACCGTATCGCAATCCCCGCCCTCTTCTCCGTAACGGAAGATGAATCGGTCTTGACTGATACCTTGCTGATCTACCAGGTAATTAATTACTGCGTTAACATGATCCCAGCTAAGCTGCTGCTGTTGTTTGCTGGAAGAGCAGTAACCCACCACAACAACTTTACAACCCGGAGCGTTGCGCAATTTGGCTGCAACGGAATTGAGAAGTGTTTTGGCCTCATTAGTTAGTCGGGCTGAGTTTTTCGGGAAAGTTATACTTGGCAAATCACCTAACTGAGATTCACATTGTATAGAAGGTTTTCCCTTGCACAAATCAGGACAAGTTTCACAGGTTGGGCAGGGGCATTTACCTACGCCGTCTGCATCTACGGGTTGACAATAAGTAGGAGTAACCAGCTCTTTATCTTTACAATCAGGAACTCCGTCACCGTCTGTATCCCGGCTCACTCCATGGGTATCAACAGGACATCCGGCAGGAGTTTGTTCGCGGTCAAATTGATTGATTACTCCGTCGCCGTCACTATCTTCCAGTGAAGGTTTAGGAATGTTCATTAAGCGAGGATTTCGTAGTTCACCGTAAACATAATCAAGTGGATTTAACCACCACAAAGGTTCCACAGCTTTAGCCCCGATATTGAAATTCAGATTCAGACTAACCAGGTTATATGAATCAAAATCTCCGGTTAATACAGCGTCCCCGTAAGCGTGTTCCTGCCAGCGCTGGCCGTCAATTAAATCATCTTTTGTAAATACATGGCGATCTTCTAAAGCAATATTAAATCTTCTGCCCACACGGAAGGCAACTCCCATACCAATCGTACCGCTGGGCTTCAGTGTACTTCCGAACAATTTCGGGCGTCTGGGCCCTTGATTTTCGGCAGGAGTTTCGTAGGTGCCGTCTAAGAGGTTTTTAAGCGCTTTGTAGGTATCTTTTCTTGTTTTGTAAGCATTATTGGGAGTAATGGTGGCAAAGTTATACTTTCTGTTTCCGCCATCCAGAGCGTCCACTTTAGTATCATAAATCATCCCGCCAACTCCGGCAAAACCATAAAGTACAACTCCGGTTTTTGCTTTATGGAAGCGAATATTGTTTAAAGTTACAACTCCTTCTAAATGAAGATCGTGTATACGGGTTCTGTAATTATAAAATACAAATTCACGTGGAGTGTTTGCGGGGGCTCCGTAATGAACGTTAAGGGAAGAAACTGTTCTGTCAGGATTTCCCGGTATTCTATATGGAGCCGAGTAGGAAGTAGCGGCAGAGCCGTTTCTAGCCCAAGCTGTATTTTTTCCGAAATTTTCTGCCCGATTAAATGTCCAACCCCTGCCTAAACCATACATATATTCCAGTCTCAAGGAGAACACATAACCGAATGCTTTACGAATATGGGCTCCGAAACTGGCAGGAGTAAAACGGGAAGGAATATCTCCGCTTACATCCATATGGCCCACTTTAATACCAAATTCCCACATGTTACGCGGCATGGCGGGAAAATTATATTTACCGCTGAGAAATTCTGAGTGCTGTGGCATTCTTCTGTTCGGAATCAGTGAAGAATCAGTAACATCATAACTAGATCTAATACTCTGTGTATGAGCACTGTATGCCACCAAGAAGAATAAACCAATAAAATATAAATTTTTGCTTGCCATAACTAAGGATTAAATTATAAAATTTAAAAGATAGATTTCTGTAAGCAAATATAAAGATTGAACTTAAAAAAACAAATTTTTATTAAAATAATTTTAGATTATTGTATGTTACATTTCAATTACTTAAAAAAAATATTTCACAGCCCTAAAAGCTTTGGGTTATAATAATATTATTAATTTGCTAATAATTTTTCATGGAAAAATCAAAAGAAGTATTAAGCAATGAGTTAAAAACGTTTGAAATTTATTTTAAAGAAGCAGTAAGAAGCAGCTCTCCCCTACTTGACCGCATAATGCAATACATCGTTAAGCGTAAAGGAAAGCAACTCAGACCCATGTTTGTTCTTTTAAGTGCCAGGCTTTGCGGAGAGGTGACAGATGCATCTTACAGGGCAGCCTCCCTTGTTGAAATCCTGCATACGGCTACCCTGGTACATGATGATGTGGTTGACGACTCTTTTCAGCGAAGAGGCTTTTTTTCTGCCTATGCATTATGGAAGGCTAAGGCTGCCGTTTTGATTGGTGATTACTTGCTGGCTAAAGGGTTATTGATATCTTTACAATATAAAGATTACGAAATTCTTCATATTCTTTCAGAAGCCGTTAAAAAAATGAGCGAAGGCGAGTTGTTGCAAATGGAAAAATCCAGAAGTTTAAATATATCGGAAAATGTATATTATGAAATTATAAAAAATAAAACGGCCTCATTGCTTGCATCTGCCTGCGCGGCCGGTGCCAGAAGCGCTACACAAAATCCTGAATCTGTACAAATACTGAAACAATTCGGAGAACATGCTGGCTTGGCTTTTCAGATTAAAGACGATTTATTCGATTACACCTCTCAAAAAATCGGAAAACCAACCGGAAATGATATCAAAGAAAAAAAAATTACTCTTCCTTTAATCTATACCTTACAAAATGTAGATTACATCACAAGGCGTAAAATGATTTATATTTTAAAAAATGAAAACCGAAATCCGGAAAAAGTCAGTTGGGTAATTAAAAAAGTTAAGGAAAAAGGTGGTATAACTTACGCCGAAAATAAAATGCTGGAATTTAAAAACAAAGCGCTGGAATTATTAAGCCGGTTTAAAAATGATAAAGTAAGACAAGCTATGGAAGAACTGGTGAGTTTTGTGACGGACAGAGAATATTAAACCATTATAAATTTTTTAAAAAGAGCCATATCGCATAGGAATGAAAAAAAGATGGAATTTCAAACAGGCGAACCCCGACAAAGTGGTGGCTTTACAAAAATCGTTGAACATACATCCCGCAATTTGCCAGATTCTTGTACAAAGAGGAATTGAAACTTTTGAAGAGGCCAGGGAATTTTTTTGCCCCTCTTTGAAAAGTCTGCACTGTCCATGGAAAATGAAAGACATGGATAAAGCCGTGAAAAGAATTCGGCAAGCTATTCAAAACGAAGAAAATATTCTCATTTACGGCGATTATGATGTTGACGGTACCACGGCTGTGGCTTGTATGTATTCTTTTCTGAAAAAACTATACCCGAAAATAGATTTTTATATTCCGCATCGCTTTCGCGAAGGATATGGAGTCAGCAAGGCGGGAATTGATTTTGCTGATGCAAACGGGTTCCGTTTAATCATATCGCTCGATTGCGGAATCAAATCCTGTGAGCTGGTTGCGTATGCTGCTTCGCTCGGCATTGATTTTATTGTATGCGATCATCATTTGCCCGATAAACAACTGCCACCCGCCGTAGCCATTCTAAACCCAAAACAACCGGAGTGCCCTTACCCGTATAAAGAACTCTGCGGATGCGGCATAGGGTATAAACTGATTTCTGCCCTGGCAGAAGAATATGCCGTTTCCGAAACGACCGTTACCGCATTTCTCGACCTGGTTGCAACGGCTGTGGCGGCCGATATTGTTCCCATGACAGGCGAAAATAGAATTCTGGCATACCATGGACTGCTAAAGGCAAACCGGTATCCCCATCACGGAATTAAAGTGCTGAAGGAACTCAGCGGTCTGAAAAAAGAGCTTGACATCAACAGCCTGGTATTTATGATTGCACCCCGCGTAAATGCAGCCGGTCGGATGGATGATGCCACTAAAGCGGTGCGTATGTTTATTTCAGCTACTGAAGAAGAGGCTTTGCATTATGCCAGAATGTTACATAGCGATAATGCCAACCGGAAAGAAGCCGACTCTGCCATCACCCACGAAGCGCTTGCGCTGATTGAAATGAATGAAGAATGGAAAAACAGAAAATCAACCGTTGTATATCAACCCCATTGGCACAAGGGGGTAGTGGGAATTGTGGCGTCCCGGCTGATTGAATATTATCATCGTCCCACCGTTGTGCTTACCCGTTCCGGAAATTATGTGACCGGCAGCGCCCGAAGTGTTCCCGGATTTAATTTGTATGAAGCCATACATGCCTGCCGGGATTTTTTATTGGGCTACGGGGGCCATTTTGCCGCAGCCGGTCTTACTCTTGAATTGGAAAAAGTTGATGCTTTCAGAGAAAAATTTGAAGAGGTAGTCTCTTCCACCATTGCACCCGAAATGCTGATTCCTCAACTTGACATTGATGCCGAAATCAGATTGTCAGACATTCAGCCCGGTTTTTACAATATTATCCGCCGCATGGAACCTTTTGGCCCGGAAAACATGAAACCGGTATTTATTGCCCGAAATGTTGTAAATACGGGGTCGTCACGGGTGGTCAAGGAAGATCATATCCGCTTTTCGCTACGTCAGGGCAACGCCACATTTTCAGGTATCGGGTTTGATATGGCCGAAAAGTTTGAGCTGTTAAACCAGAATAAACCCCTGGATATCGTTTTTAAAATTGAAGAAAATGAATGGAACGGACAGACTTCCTTGCAATTAAAAGTGCTGGATTTCATGATTTCTTCAGCTTCGCAAAACGCAAATACTATTACAATGGCCTAATTTAGCGCCGTTGTTTTGATGATATGAAAAAGTATATACTCCCGGCCATTATCCTTTTTTTAACCTCAGAAGAAAATATCAAGGCCCAAAGCAGTACGAATACTCTGGATGTTGTATGCTGGAACCTGGAGTTTTTCGGATCGCCAACGGCGGGACCGGCCAATGATGATTTACAGGAGCATAACGTAAAGAAAATTCTTCGGTGGCTGGATGCCGATCTCATCGGGGTAACGGAAGTGGTGGACACGATGCGCTTTCGTCGTGTTGTGGATTCATTGGGAAATGCGGAATTTGCTTATGTGATAGCTCCGTATTGCAGCGGAAACACCACCGGCACCGGGGCCGGCTGGCTCAACTGTCAGAAACAGGCTTTTATTTATCGTAAATCTGTTTTTACAAATGTCAGCGTAAGAGGAATGATGCGAAACAGTGCCACCGCCTACCAGAACTGGGCCTCCGGCAGATTTCCTTTTTTGTTTTCGGCTACGGCCACCATTGGCGGAGTGAGCCGTCAGGTTAATTTTATACTGCTGCATGCCAAAGCAGGCAGTACCCAAGACGATTATTTACGCAGGGCGGCCGGGTGCATAGAACTGAAAGATACCCTTGACGCTTATTACAGCGCCGCTAATCTGTTTATTATCGGCGATTTTAACGATGCCCTGCACACCAGCATCTATCCGGGTGCATCGGTAAGCCCGTATTTTTACCTTGTATCAGACAGCAGCGATGCAGACCATTATAAATCCATCACACTTCCATTGGGACTGGCCGGTCAAACCACAATGATCAATTTCCCGAATGTCATTGATAATCATGTGGTATCTAATGAAGTGACACCGTTGTATATACCCGGTTCCGTAAAAATCAGAACCGATGTAGTTAGTATTGTGCCGGATTATGTTACTGCCCATAATACATCCGATCACTATCCGGTGTTTTCTCAATATAATCTTTCCGGAGTAGTTACATCTTCCCCGCCAATAACCTCAGTTACGGAACAATTCAAAATCAGCCCCAACCCTTTTCGTGATGCCATTGCCATTCAGGCATTACGGGATGTGGTTCGGCTGCAACTCAGTTTGTATGCTTCCGATGGCCGGTTAATACAACAGCGGTTTATTCCCGCGCTTCGTCGCGGAGAAGTGATACGATGGACGATTTCTGAACCAGGCAACGGGATTTATTATCTTATAGCTGATTCATTTACCCGAAAATGGTTTATAAAGCTTCTTCGTTGATAATTTTTCAATACATAAATCGTTTCGGAAATTAATACTTCTCTGATTTCAGACCTCTTGATTGAGGAAAAATGAAACAAGGTTAATTTATTATCAGTTTATAATCCCGGATTCCACCTTTTTTTGTTATAGTAGTTCTGCTTCGTAATTTTTTTATCCACAAGTTGTTGAAAAAAGTTTAAATGCTAAGGAACTGAATAATTAGAACGTAGTAATGAGATTATTTTTTTCATTAGTGTCCTAAACGTTTTTTTTGAAGATAAAAGAATGCTTGATAATCAATGCATTTCAATAGCAAATGTAAGCTTTTAAAAAAGTATCCCC
>JAOAGO010000027.1 GCA_026415715.1 Chitinophagaceae bacterium
CCTCCATGAAAAAGGTAATTTTTTCTATATTCTCGGCATGATTCAGCACCGCCGCCATAAATTCGGCCGGATAGTTGGCCTTCAGGTAGGCCGTTTGATAGGCCAGGTAGGCATAACAAGTAGAGTGGCTTTTATTAAATGCATATTTGGCAAACTCTTCCCAGTCTTTCCAGATTTTTTCCAAAACCTGTTCCGGATGGTTTCTTTCCTTTCCGCCTTTGATAAACTGCTCTTTCAGCTTGCCCAGCAACTTTTCATCTTTTTTCCCTATGGCTTTGCGAATCAGATCGGCATCGCCTTTGCTGAATCCCGCCAGTTTCTGCGCCAGCAGCATCACCTGCTCCTGATACACCGTTACCCCGTATGTTTCTTCCAGATACTCCTTCATTTCCGGAAGGTCGTAAGTAATCGGTTCCCGTCCGTGCTTGCGGTTAATAAAGGTAGGGATATAGTCCATTGGTCCGGGGCGAAACAGCGCATTCATCGCAATCAGGTCCGCCAGCTTGTCGGGTTTTAGTTCCCGCAGACTTTTCTGCATGCCGGCGCTTTCAAACTGACCCACCGCCACCGTGGCACCCTGCTGAAACAATGCAAAGGTTTTGGCATCATCAAAAGGAATTTTATCTATGTCAATCTCGCGGCCGTAATTTTCTTTTATAAATCGTAAGGTGTCTTTTACTATCGTCAGCGTTTTCAATCCCAGGATGTCCATCTTCACAATGCCTGCCTTTTCGATGTTGTCTTTATCTATCTGCGAAATCCACAAATCCGTTTCCTTGCTGGTACACACCGGAATCAGCTCCGTAAGGTTTCGGCTGGCAATGATGATTCCGGCGGCATGAATACCGGTATTCCGCACCGACCCTTCCAGGCGCTCCGCTTCCCGAAGTACTCGGCCGGCCGGCGTTTCGGGCTTGCTGTATAACTCACGCAGTTTTTTAACATTTTCCAGTTCATCGGCATTCAGATTGGCGTCTTCCAGTGATTTGACTTCGTCGTCCGCTTTTTTTCCGTCCGATTTCAGCGGCGCATGCAGAATAAACTGAAGACTGATGCCCGGCCTCTCAGGTACCAGTTTGGCCAGCGCATCCGATTCGGGCAACGGAAGGTCAAGCACACGGGCCACGTCCTTAATGCTCATCCTCGCCGCCATGGTGCCATACGTTACAATATGCGCTACGTGATGCTTTCCGTATTTCTCCACAATATAGTCAATCACCTTCTGCCGGTTTTCATCATCAAAATCCGTATCAATGTCGGGCATGGATTTCCGGTCGGGATTCAGAAATCGCTCAAACAGCAAATTGTATTTTATCGGGTCTATATTGGTTATCTTCAGGCAGTACGCCACCACTGAACCGGCTGCCGAGCCGCGGCCCGGCCCAATCAGCACACCCCGTTCCCGGCCCGCACGAATGATATCGCTCACAATCAGGAAATACCCCGCATACCCCATCGTTTTAATGATGAACAATTCATAGTCTATACGCTCTTTTATCTCATCCGTAATCTCATGGTAACGCTCCTTTGCTCCTTCGTAGGTCAGGTGCTTCAGGTATTCCCACTGATTCAGCGAAGCCGCCGTAATTACCTGATTGTTGATTTTTTCATCCCGGGTATGAATCTGAAATTTTTTATCTACCGGAAAATCCGGCAGCAGAATATCCCGCGTCAGGTTAAGCGTTTCAATCTTGTCTGCCACTTCGTTGGTGTTGTCAATCGCTTCGGGAATATCGCCGAACAGGCGGGTCATCTCTTCCGTGGTTTTAAAATAGTATTCATCGTTTGGAAAGGCAAAGCGTTTGTTTTTTACGGCAATGTCGTCGTCGGTAAATTCCCGCAGCGCCGGGGTGGAAAATTTTTCGCCAGTATTGATGCACAGCAGAATGTCGTGCGCCGTAAAATCATTTTTTTCCACATAGTGCGAGTCGTTGCTGGCAATCACTTTCACGTTATACTTTTTGGCCAGTTTCAGCAGCGCCGCATTCACCTTTTCCTGTTCCGGAAGTCCGTGCCGCTGAATTTCCACGTAGTAGTCGTCCTGAAAAATATTCAGCCACCAGCGAAATTCGTTTTCCGCTTCCTCCATGCCTTTCGTCAGCAGCGTTCTCGGCACAATACCGCCCAGGCAGCAGGTGGTAGCAATCAGGTTTTGGTGATATTTTACAATCAGTTCTTTGTCTATTCGCGGATATTTTCCGTACAGCCCTTCAATATATCCCAACGAAGTCAGTTTAATCAGGTTGCGGTAGCCCTCTTCGTTTTTGGCCAGCAGTATCTGATGATAGCGGGGGTCTTTTTGTTCTTTGGTAAAGGTTTTTTTGTGGCGGTCTTCCGTCAGGTAAAATTCGCAGCCCACAATCGGCTTTACTTTCAGGCTGCCGTCGGCATTTTTGTAGTTATAGGCCTGCGCCACAAATTCAAACACGCCAAACATATTGCCATGGTCGCTGATGGCCAGCGCCGGCATGTTATCTTCCACCGCTTTTTGATACAGTTTTTTTATCGGCGCCGCGCCGTCCAGCAGCGAATACTGCGTGTGCACATGAAGATGCGAAAATTTCATACCGCAAAAAAACAAAAACTTTCACAGCAGGCCTCACCCGCCGGGCCCCGGATACCCACAACCTGTCAACATCACAAGGCTCAGAAGCGGTTACCGGTTTCGGGCAGTATAAAATCCGGAGATATTTTTTTATCCAGGTTTTGGGGCTGTCGGCTGCAGTGCATCTTTCGGCTGCAGTCCGGTGTGCTTCGGGGTTCCGTGCTTCGCACCCACGCCGGCGGCGTGGCCCTCCGCCCACCGCAGCCTCTCAGCTTTAGCGCATATATCCTCGCAAAATTCAGAAAACAAACCACAGATAATATATAACTACGAAGTAATTATTCTTCAAAAAACATTTACTGTTATTTTTATGATGCTAGAAATCGAATGTTTCAAATCAGCTAAAGGCCGGAAAAAATGATATGCCGAATTCATAAGCATACCGGTATTATGGAAGCGCTCCAAAGAACTTGAATTTCATTGTGAAAAATGTTGGTCAATTCTTTTCTTTCAAAACGAAGCCATATAATACTCTTTATTTAAATACACTTCCAGGTCAAAAGAAGATGTAGGCTAATGCATAGTTTCTCTCATTTTAAATATCTGAAGACAGTCTGAAAAAGCTATTCCAATAAATGTATGCTTTGAATAAACTGTTGAATTTGAATGTGTTAGAGGAGTTTTATTTTTTTAGAAAAAATTGATAAAATTGGGTATGTCAGAAAGTTGCCGGATAAGGTAACACTATTTATATGTTTATAAAATATAAATAAAAAAAAACATTAGATAATGGGACTTATTGAAAAAATCTTCGGAAAGAAAAAAGATAAAATTCAGTCATATGAAGACTTTTGGAATTGGTTTTCTGCAAATCATAAGACTTTTTATAAGGTAGTAAAGACAGGTAAAAATATTGAGGTGGACTTTTTCAATAAACTTTCACCAAAACTTGAAAAATTAAAAGACGGTATCTTTTGCCTGACAGGTATGTATGACAACAATACGGCAGAATTGATATTTACACCTGATGGTGTTTTGAAAAATATTGTTTTTGTCGAAGAACTTGTGAGTTCAGCACCTAAAATTCCAAATTGGAGATTTACTGCATTAAAACCGGCTCTTGACATAAAAAATCTAGTAGTTAAAATGGGCGATTATACTTTTGACAGAAATAATCTTTCATTTTATGCCATTGAACATAACAATTATCCTGATGTAATTGACATAGTTGTAGCTTACAGCCACTATAAAGAAAACGACAAATCAACCATTATAAGTGGGACATACATATTCCTTGACAATTATCTCGGTGAACTTAATTTTATTACAACTGTTGACAACTTAACTGTAATTTCAAAAGACCAGGCCGAAAAAGAGTTGATACCAATTGAGAAACTGAAAGACTATTTGATTTGGCGGCAGAAAGAGTTTTTAGAAAAATATAACGGTGTTCGTTATAACACAGAAAATGATAGTTATTCAATTATAGAGACAACACTTAGTAACGGACTTCCATTAGTTGCAATTATCAATTCCACTTTACTGGATTGGGACAGCAAAGCATCTCATCCTTGGATATTACAAGTTGAAATAAAATTTGACGGCAGTAAAAACAATGGAATGCCCGATAATAATACTTATGAACAACTTAACAACCTTGAAAACGAAATTATGGCAGAACTTAAAGACTTTGAAGGGTATTTGAATGTAGGCAGACAAACAACAAATGGCGAAAGAATTGTTTACTTCGCCTGCAAAGATTTCAGAAAACCATCAAAACTTCTTTACAATTTGACAAGGAAACATTCAGACAAATTAGATTTGAGTTATGACCTTTACAAAGACAAATACTGGCAATCATTTGAAAAATTCAAGCCAAACTAATACAGGATGTACAACTGTAAACATGGTTTTGCCTTAAAGGGGGTTGTCGTTCTTCTGTTTAACCTTTGTGCTAAACTGAAATTTTTTTTTAAATCAACTATGTAGCTGATGTGTACTGCCTGCGGTTTAACCTAAACCACAACAAGCTAGATTAAAATAAAGAATCTTTAAAATAACAAATATGGAATTCGACAAATCAAAATTTAAAATTTTGACCTGGAAAAACCCGGTAATGTTACATTGGATCATTAATCCGGGATTTATAATCAACGAGCTACTGTTAGGACAAAGACTTCCTGAAATAATGTTGATTGAAAAAGATGAATCAAAAATTTTAACCAAAAAAACAATAATTCCCTGCCCGCATTGCGGAACACTTCACCTGGGGCTGAAATGGTCAACCAGAAATAATGCCTTCAGAAACTGGTTTGGACTCTATTGCGACAACTGCGGCAAGACAATACCCTGCCTGATAAACCTGACAACTTTGGTTTTCCTCGGTTTGACATTCCCGGTTTGGATTTGGTTTAAAGAAAAATGGAAAAAGAATTGGTTACACAAACAGCCTGACAGATACAAAAACCTCGACCTCGAACATGTCCCTCATCCGTTTGAAGGCTATGGATGGGTAAAGCAAGGACTTTTGTTTGGTTTATATATGTATGTTTTTATGATTTTAATATTTCCGTTAATTGAAGGGGAAGAAATTACTTTAAGAAAGATTCTTCTCGGAATCCCTCTTTGGACGATTGGCGGACTTATATTTGGTTATCTGATGAAATTAATAAGCGGTAAAAGTAAATCTAAAATACAAACGAATTAAGAAACACGGCAGCTATCACGGGTGCTGCACCCGTCGGAAGACACTGAGGACTCAAGCTACATTTAATAATAATATTTAATTTAGCAAAAAGCTTCCGGAACGCAAACTTCTAAAGCATTACTTAGTATTGTAAAATCAATACTTCAAAATAATATATGTCGAAAACAACTTTTTGGGATGTTATAGAAAAGACGCTTGAAAAAGTTGGAACGCCCCTTTCTGCAAAAGAAATTTGGGACAAGGCAAATGAATTGGGAACGCTTGGCGACTTTTCAACGACCGGCAAAACACCCTGGGCAACCATTGCAGCATACTGCTACACCGACATAAACAATAATGGTGAAAATTCCACAATTATTCAGACAAGTGAACGCCCCGCTCAATTCTTTTTAAGAAGACTTGCAAACCAAATAGACTTAAAAAAAGTTCAGAAACAAAAAGAAACGGAAACGGCAAAAAAAGAAAAAAAAGAAAATAAAAAATTATATGAGAGAGACCTTCATCCCTTACTGGTAACTTATGCTTTCGGAAACAGTCATTTCAAAGCAAATCTAAAAACTATCTTTCATGAAAACTCTGCAAAAGCAGCTAAAGGGCAAAATGAATGGTTACATCCTGACCTTGTAGGCGTATATTTCCCGTTTCGTGACTACAAACCGGAAACCCTTGAAGTCCAAAACCATTTATCAATAACTTCAATAAAGTTGTTTTCATTTGAATTAAAGACATCCTTAACGTTTGCCAACTTGCGTCAATCTTTTTTTCAAACCGTATCAAATTCTAGTTGGGCAAATGAAGGTTATCTGGTTACGCTAAACATTGATGAAGACCCGACTTTTAAAGATGAACTTAGACGGCTAAACAATGCCTTTGGCATAGGAATAATAAAACTAAATTCCGAAAATATATTTGAAAGTGAAATACTATTTCCCTCAAGAATAAATCAAGAAATTGATTGGGATACGGTTAACCGGCTTGCAAACGAAAACTCTGACTTTAATGAATTTCTAAGAATGATTTCAGAAGACTGTAAACTAGGGAAAGTAAAAAGCTTATACGATAAGGTATATAGTATTGACGAATTGACAAAATACATTAAAGATAAAGGAATAAACAAAGCCTTATAATAAAAGTTATGCCAAAGAGCAGGTTCAGTTCTTCATACATCAATTATACTAAAAAACCGAAGTTCGGTTCTTCGATTGAACTTTTGTTCTATCATTTTCCTGTAATCCAAATTGGCAACCGTTTTGGGCAACATATACAACGAAAACGGGAAATCTTAAATACATTTTCGAAAACTTGGGGAAAAATAAGGAGCCGGACTCGTCCAATAAAAAAGAATTTAAAATGGCTTTCTTTTGGTATATTATCATTAATCTTTTCAGGTATTTAATGAGTTTTTTCTGTTTTAGCTTACCCGAAAGCTGATTAAGCGTTTAAGTAAAAACGTCGTTTGCCCGGCCAAATCCATGGATAAACGTAATGGCAGTTAGCGGTTAAATGTATAGGCAAAATAAACGCCAGTTGCTTTATTGGCAAGACATACCTGTTGCTTATTTAATTTAAGCATTATGAGCTTCAAAGTGATTTTGCCCTTTTTGAGGATTGAGTTTTTTTGCGGCATATTTTGCTAAAAGTGGTGAAATGATATTGATTTACCTTCTGGTGTAAAAAACCCTTTTATGCATTTTGAAGATGATTTGCCAGTTCTTAAATTGTATTTCTTTGAGTTGATAAAAATTGTATGATTATCCGTGAGTTTATTATTTTCAACGGAAATTATGTTAATAGGCAGACTTTCATATGTTTATTTTCAAAATTTTAAGGGCCATATGCGGTTTTTTCTGACTTTGTAAGTTGTGCTTGGAATTAAAAATATTATAAGTTTATAGGTAAAAACATCTATCAATGAAACCAGGACCGACTTTCGTGTATGAATGCCCCGGGTGCCGTACGCTCGTAAAAAATGGCAGTTTATTGACAGGAAACACGTTTGTTGCAGAATATTTCTCTGATTCTAAAATAGTTGCGCCAATGTTTCCGGAATTTCCGTATTTGTACAAGTGTAAAAATGCAGCACATTATTCTGGTTGGATTTTATGAATGAAATTGGAAGTTTTTTTCATGAAAATTTTATAAAACGACGCCGTTCTAAAATCAGCCCCGACTGGTTAAATGCTGATTCAGCAAAATTCCCCGAAATAGAAGATTATTTCAAAGCGCTTAATGAAGGTGTTGCTCTATATAAAGAACAGGAATTATATATACGTAAACAAATCTGGTGGGCTTATAATGACAGAATAAGAGAAGGCAAAAATCCGTTTGTTGACGCCAATGATGAGATCAGGTGGAGAGAGAATTGTGTAAAACTTATGTCACTTCTGGATTTTAATAATATAAACCAAAGATTAATGATTGCAGAGCTAAAAAGAAATTTAGGTGATTTTGAAGGTAGTTTAGAAATTTTACAGACAATAAATGATCCAAGATTCGAAGTAATGAAAAACAAAATCATTCAGGAATGTGAAAAACAAAATAAAAGGGTTATAAAAATAATCTGAAGACTTGTTAAAGGGGAAAATTTCAGGTATCCGGACAAAAGCCTGCAGTTCAGATAATGTTTCATTAAAATTTTTATCTGAAAATATCTGAAGTTTACATTTAGTTTGACATGTAGAGATAACAGAAAACCATTTTTTAATCGTAATTTCTAACCTTACGCAATCAATATGCAAAAAACAATATTATGAGAAATAAAAGAAAGTTTGTTACATGATGGCGCCGTTTCAAGAATGTATTTGCCGGAAAAAAAATGGCTGCAAACCAATGGATATATTGGATTTTAATCGCCGTTATTTCAAAAAGGAAATAAGCACATAATGATGTTTATTTTATCCGGCTAACGTACCGAAATGAATCTTTTAAAATAGCCTCCTCAACATGTATTTTCTGCTTTGATTAAAAGATAACCCGGCTAATACTAAAAAAAATTCTTAAGTGCCGGCAATACATAATAAGTAATATCCTTAGCTCATAAAGAAGTCAAATATCCCTTTAGCGGCAATTTTCCGTACCCCATTCCGTATGCCCGCGGCCGGGCCAGCAGCAAATAGCGGTCTTGATGGAAATCACTTTAAGATTTCCGTTTTCTTTTTTAATTGTCAAAATAGTCATTTCACCCATAACCGAATCATCGGGAAGTCCGGTTTCGGTTACAGTGTATTCCGTTGTTTTGTCGTCAATAGCCTTTTTGGTGATGGAATAGTTGTAATTCCCTTCGCCCTCGCCTTTGCGATGATACAGTCTGGCAACTTCTTCTCCGTCAGTAATCTTTTTTTCGGAAATTTTCTTATTAATTACATCCAGCTCTTCCTGAGGTACAATTTTATACTTTATATCTGTACTGCTTGTCGGTGTATTATTCCCGGGCAAACGGCCTGAATCCGGTTTTTCTGAAAGAAGTTGCTTCGCTTCAGGCGAATCGCTCAAGGCGTGTTGCTCGGTTGGGAACTTTTCCGTTTCGGATTTTTTTGTTGAAGGCTGACAACCCGTTGCAAATAATGCAACTGTAAAGCATAGCGAAGTAAACTGATTTTTCATGATGAACAATTTCATGTTTTTTGATTAAAACAGAAAAGTATTTAGAAAAAAAAGTTACATAAATATTTTGGAAACATGAATCACTTTTTCCGAAAACTGAATATACTGATAGAGCCGTTGCTGTAACTGCACACCCAGGCTTCCAGCGTGTCGTCATTTTCGTAAATGTCAACCCCAACCGGATGGCCGCCGCAAGATAAAGAAATCAGTTTCTCAAACCCCTCGGGCTGAATCCGGAATACATCCACTTTGTCCGATGAATAACAGGTTACAAACAGAAATTTATGATTTTTTGACAAGGCAAAAGTACGCGGTTGTGCATTTGTCTTGGCCGAAAAAAGAGTCTGACCGGTTGCGCCGTCAAGACAGGCTACAGTACCCAGACTGTTGTACGAAACAAAAAGTCGCCCGGCCGCATCCATTACAAGATGGCGCGGGCTGCTCCATACATTCAGGTCGGTTTCTTTTTGCCAGGTCGAATTGTTGAGTACCGTAACGGAAGCCCCGCCCATAATGGCTACATAAGATTTCCCGGCGGCGTCATTCACTGCCATTCCCCTTGGGATAGCCGATACCGGTATTGTTTGAATGATAGTGGCATAGGGAATCCGTGAAGTATCGGTTTGTAATACGCTTACGGTTTTTGAATGCCAGTTGCTCCCCAGCAGATATCGGCTGTCGCCCGTTCGGGCAATTACTTTGGGCGTTTTTCCGGTAACGATAAGCGGCACCTGAAACGAATCTTTTTTCTTTTCCGAAGGATAAATAACCGTTATCGGCTTGAATGATATGTTTTCGCCGGCAGGCATTCTGTTTTTGGAAAGTTGATTGAGCCAAATCGGAACAATACCTTCGGCATTATGAAGCGATATCCATAAAATCTCATCGTTATGGCTCAGGCAGGCTTCTACCGGTTTTTCCTGAAATGAAGACACGGGTCGGCTTTTGGCATAATCCCATCCCGATCCTCTTGTGGGTTTAAATTTGAATTCCCGTAAAATTTTTCTGGTAGCTCTGTCAAATTCATATACGCTCATTCCTTCCAGATTCATGGCATAAAGGCGTGAACCCGTTGAATTAAATACCACAGACTTGGTGCCCGGTGCGGCATTCAGAATTTCTTTTTTCACGTACTCCAGGGATGTGTACGGTTTGAGAGTGGGCAAAGTATCGGTATCAACTTTTTTGATTTCCTTATTTTGGAGAGTATCAATTTTATTAAAGGTATTATCGCTGTAATCCGCGTTGCCGCACGAAAAAACAACGGAACCGATAAGAAATAATAATTTCGGAGAAAGCATCATAGCTTCACATTTAAATAATTTCAACCGATGGTATATGTATAAATTGCTTTGAACCAGTATTTTATTCCGTAAAAAACAATTTTTTTGCTTAAAATCAAAAATTATTGGATTTATTTTTCAGAAACTGTCATACTTTTGCACACCCCTGTAAAATATAATTTTTATTTTGGCGTTATTAAATTCTGAATTTTAATAGTTTACATTTTAAATCCGCCCTATTAATTAACAAACTAAAATTTCGTTTCATGGCTAAAAACTTTATTGCAGGAGCTGTTTTGTGTTTTTTGCTGACAGGCTGCTCTGCTTTAAGGCAGCTTCCTTTTGCCAATGATACCAGAAGCGCTTCATCAAATAATCCGGTTGAATCTGAATTCAAATTTTTGAATCATATTCAGGTGCGTCAGTCGCCTGAAGATGCTGTTTCATTGTCTTCTACTCAAGCCAGAACTTATACCCAATCTGTTTCGGAATTAAAAAATCAGGATGCGGGAAGTGAAGTACTCACCAGAATTTCTTCAAAGACGGCCGGATTATCCGGGCCCTCTTTTACCGCTGCCGAATACGCTTCACCGGTACAATTAAAATATGCCGTATTGCTGGACACGGAACTGGAGCATCTTCCCAGCCGTGCCTTGCTGGAAGCCGTAGATGAATGGTACGGAGTCAGATATCGAAAAGGCGGCGTATCCAAAAAAGGAGTGGACTGTTCCGGTTTTACCATGTCTGTCTATCAGTATGCTTACGGAGTTGCACTTCCGAGGGTTTCGCGGGATCAGTACAGATTTTGTCGTAAAATTTCTCTCACGGAATTGCAGGAAGGAGATTTGCTTTTTTTCAACACTACCGGCAGAGGAGTTTCTCATGTAGGCATTTATCTGGGAAACAATCGTTTTATTCATGCTTCCGTATCAAGAGGCGTAATGGTGAATAATATTTTTGAAAACTATTACATCAAACGATTTATAGCCGCCGGACGTGTTGAAAACAAATCTTTGGTAGCCACCGGCCAATAATGACTTATCCATTCATTCTTTTTCTCAGCGATTGTAAAACAGGATAAACATCAGGCGAAAGCCGTAAAAAATAAACTCCGCCTCCGTAAAGAATTATAAAAAACACGCTCCGAATAATTATAGCGTCAATACCCTGAAGGCGTCTGAAGAGCAATAAACAAATTATATAACAGAATCCGGCAAGTGCCAGGGCATAAAGGGTATTCATCTGAAAGGGAAACAACCGGAATCTGACCCACAAAAAAACGATGCGCAACGAATTATATAAAATCAGCGACAGCAGGGTGGCATAGGCGGGCCCGATTAATCCAAAATATACGGTAAAAAGATACGTAAGAGGCAGCATGCAGGAAACAAGTATAATTCCGCTGTACAGTTCAAAACGCCAATACACCGAAGTGCCGATGATCTGGCCGTTGACGCCGGTACCCATATCCACTATAACGGATAAGCCCAGAATAACGAAAACGGGTATGGCTTCCAGATAATCCGGTTTTAAAGAAAACGTCTGGATAGCGTCTGATGCGTTTAGTAAAATGAGACAAAAAACAGCGCTGGCAAAAAGAAGCAGGTTGATGGAAGAGCGTTGATAAATTTTCTGGATGAGAGGTATATCTTTTTCTTTCCATGCCCTTGAAATATGTGATACGGATGCAGAAACCACGCCTCGTTGCGGCGCCTGCATCACCGTGCTCATTAAAGTAGCTAAAGCATAAATGCCGGCCTTATCCAGCCCGTTTTCCAGTTTTGATGCAATTACAAATGAATCAAACACTTTAGATAAAGCCTGAATTAACGTGGCCGTATAAAAAAAGAAACAAAGCGAAACAATTTTTTTAAAAAAACGTCGGGTTACCATACTGGGCGTAAAGGAAAATGAAATCTGACGTATTGTGAATAAATAAATCAGCAGCGCCATTGCTATGCAGGGATAGCTGAAAGCAAAGAGTTTAATAAATACATCAAAATCAGGAATGACACGAAGAACAAACAAGGTAATAAGAGCCGAAATACATAAACGCCAGCACACTTCGCGTAAAAAATTGGTAACAACGGATTTGCCGATACTCCACGCATATGCTTCCAGTATGGAATAAACGGTTAGTCCAAAACCTAAAGGAAAAACCCACGAGTAGTAGGCAACAAGCAAGGGAGAGTTGGTGCCGAATTTTTTGACCACCAGGTCTTTCAAAATCAGGCCGCCGGCCGCAACCAGCAGAAAACCCGCGATGCCGCCAATCAATGCCCAGGTCAGCATGTCGTTTTTTCGTGAGGGTACGTAATCTTTATAATAAGGAAAGAATTTATAAATGTAAGACGGCATACCCAGGGCGGATAGACTGCTCATCAGTACGGCTATGGCTAAAAACACGGTGGTAAGTCCGTATTCGGCTTTTTCAAAATAACCTTCGCGGGTAAAAAAGTACGTATTAATGAGCCCGATGCCGAAGCCAAAATAAATGATGAATGAAGAAAAAAGACTCTGCCTTCGTATCTGGCTCATGTGTTATTGATATTTAATGCCGTAGGGATGTAGCAAAAAACATTTGCCGGCAAAATAATGCTTTCGGTTAAACTTATATCCTTTTTTTAATCCTGACATAAAAATTAGGATCAATCCGAAGCTCGCCATCTTTAATTTCATTTTCCGGAATCTGTATGGTTTGAAATTTGTCCGTCGGATAAATCCATTTTGTTTTATCTGAAGAAGTGAAAATCCTTACCGGCATGTTAAATCCCGCTATGCAATTCGTCCAGCGGAATTTTAATGTGTTCATTCCTGAATTTTTATTAGCCTTTTGTATTTCGTATTCCAGAGTGGGAATTTGTATGGTTCTCAGATATTGGTCAAAAACAGGCTTCAGGTTTTTACCGGATTTTCGGGAAAAGTATTCTTCCACATCAGAAGAATTCACCGTTTTATGATAGAAATCTTTATTGAGCCCTCTGAGAATTTGCCGGAACAGCGAATCGTTGTCAATAACCTGCCGTATGGTGTGTAAAAGATTTGCTCCTTTGTTATACATGTCCGAACTTCCTTCTTCGTTCACACCGTACGGGCCTATAAGGGGCTTATCATTATAAATTTTTTTTCGGATACCCTGTACATATTCATCGGCGGCTTTTTTACCCCAGTGGTATTCTATAAACAAGGCTTCGGAATACATGGTAAAACCTTCATGCACCCACATATCGGCTATATCGTTGGAGGAAATATTGTTGGCAAACCATTCATGTCCGGCTTCATGAACAATTATATAATCCCAGTGCAATCCCCAACCGGATCCCGAAAGGTCAGTTCCCCTGTAACCGTTTTGATATTTGTTTCCATACGCGATGGCGCTCTGGTGTTCCATTCCCAAATGAGGCGACTCCACCAATTTAAACCCGTCTTCATAAAAAGGGTAGGGGCCAAACCAATATTCAAAAGCCCTGAGCATGGGCTTTACCTGTGCCGTGAAGTGCGTTTTTGCTTTTTCAAAATGATAGTCCATCACCCAGTAATCTAATGACAGTTTCTGTTGGTTTTCCCCGATTAGCGTATCACTGAAGTGTACATATTTTCCGATATAAGGAACCAGATTGTAAATATTGATAGGATTTTTTACCTGCCAGCTCCAAAGGGTTTTCCCGTTTTCTTTTTTTTGTTTTGAAATCAATCTGCCGTTTCCAACGGCCGTCAGTGTATCCGATACCAGAATATGCAGCGTGGCCCCTTTATCGGGCTCGTCGCTCTGATGGTCTTTGCAGGGGTACCAAACGCTGGCGCCCAGGCCCTGACAGGCTACCGTCATCCAGGGTCTTTGCAAATTATCTTTTGTCCATATCCATCCGCCTTCCCATGGCGGGTAGGGCGCTTCTCTGGGCTTGCCGCTGAAGTAAATCGATATTTCATAAACGTTCGGACCGGGCTTTTTGCCGGGTGTAGCTTTTGGATTCTTCAGAAATGAAAAATTTCCGAAATCAATATAATAAACGTTGCCGTCACGGAAAAAGGATTCTGTTTTTTTCCCCTGAAATATGATGCTGTCAATCTTCATTGGTTGCTGCAGATCAATCTGCATTTTTTTGTTCATACCTTCCGGTTGAACGGTAAAAGAAATAAGGCTTCGGCCTTTGATTTCTTTTTTATAATAATCCGGCTCAACTAAAATGTCATAATGCTGAACATTCCACCATAACCGTTCGGCAGTGAGGGTTCCCCTCAGCGTATCTTGCCTGGTAAACTGTTTTTTTTGTGTGCCCAACTGGCCTGAGCCGTTGAGCGGAAAAATCCATAATCCTATCAGTACGGTATTTTTCAGAACCGGAAAAAACAAAAGTCGTTTCAAGAAGTGCATTTTTGTTTGTGTAAATTTAGGCCATAAATATGAACAACAGAGCTTTCAGGTGTACGTCTTTTATTCTTTTAGGACTCATGTTGTCGGCCTGTTACAGCCGCAGGCAACAGCAAAGCGATTATTTTCATTACAACGAATCGTCAGGTATTACATCATTAGATCCCGCATTTGCAAAAAATCAGGCTACCATGTGGCCGGTTCATCAGTTGTTCAATACGCTGGTAGAAATAGATGACAGCTTACGTATTGTGCCGTCAATAGCCCGAAGCTGGACGATTTCGGAGGATAAAACAGAATACATTTTTCATCTGCGCACCGATGTGTATTTTCACGACGATGAGGCTTTTCCCGGCGGCCGGGGAAGAAGACTAACCGCTTCGGATGTGGCCTACAGTTTTTACCGGATTATTGATAAAAAAACGGCCAGTCCCGGGGCATGGATTTTTAACGGTAAAGTTGATACCGTACAACCTTTTACCGCATTGAACGATTCTACATTCCGACTCAGATTGTTAAAACCTTTTCATCCTATCCTGGGAATTCTGTCCATGAAATATTGCTCCATTGTTCCGAAAGAAGCCGTTGAAAAATATGCCGGGAATTTCAGAAGACACCCGGTGGGAACCGGCCCGTTTCGTTTTGTGGCGTGGGAAGAAGGGCAGGCGTTGGTGCTGGAACGTAATCCGGATTATTTTGAAAAAGACGAGCAGGGACAACGCCTTCCTTACCTGAAAGGAATTTATGTGAGTTTTTATGAAAGTAAAGCCACCGAGTTTTTGCTGTTTCGCCAAAAACAACTGGATTTTATCAACGACATTGAATCTTCATTCAAGGATGAAGTGCTTACGAAAAACGGTGAATTGCGCAGCCAATGGGAAAACACTATTGTATTGAAAACAAGCCCTTATCTGAACGTGGAATACCTGGGAATACTCACCGATACGCTTCATCCGAAAATGAAAGACTCGCCCTTGCGGTGGAAAAAAATAAGACAAGCCATCAATTACGGATTTAACCGGCGAAAGATGATTCTTTATCTGAGAAACTCCATGGGCACACCGGCCGAAGCGGGATTTATACCGCCGGGGCTGCCTTCATTTGATTCAACAGCGGTTAAGGGATATTCTTATCAACCTGATAAAGCAAGGCAGTTGTTAAAAGAGGCCGGTTTTCCCGACGGCAAAGGGCTTCAGGAAATCAAACTGCTTACCATTCCCGTTTATGCCGATATGGCCAATTTCATAGCCAGGGAATTGAAAGAAATCGGTATTCCGATAAAGGTTGAAGTGGTGCAAAAATCGTTATTGCAAACTCTGACGGCACAGATGCATGTACCTTTTTTCCGGGGCAGCTGGATTGCCGACTATCCGGATGCCGAAAATTTTCTGTCTGTTTTTTATTCGGCTAATCCTGCGCCGCCGAATTATACGCGGTTTAAACATCCTGAATTCGATAAATTATATATTCAGGCCATTGGCGAAACCCGGGATTCGGTACGCTTTGCACTGTACCGTAAGGCAGACCGGCTGGTGATGGAAAATGCACCGGTTGTGCCTTTATGGTACGACAAAGTGATACATCTGGTTCAGCCTTATGTTAAAAACATGAAACCCAACCCCCTTAATCTGCTCGAACTCAGAAAAACAAGCTTGGATAGCAGAAAATGAAAATTCGTAATATTCAATTCTTACCCTTTTGCATAAAATTTTTGCTTATATGCTTTCATCGTTACTTTTTTTCATTTACAAGAAATATTTGATATGCTGATTGTAGAAAAAGAGTAACAATTTTTTTGGAAAAAATATTTGAGGAACAGCAATGGAATATTTCAATTAACGGCGCAGTGAACCGCACAACAGTACATTGCGATTGGTTATTATTATTTTTATTTCAATTGAAGCATTAAATTCCTGAAACAAAACTTCAACTCAATTCCTCTCGTCTTTTAATTTTTTACGAAACACTTTTCTGAATTTTTCAAGCTTTGGAGTGATAACGATACGGCAGTAGGAATTGGTATTTTGATTGCGCATATAATATTCCTGATGATACGCTTCGGCAGGCCAGAAAACGGTATAGGGTGATATTTCCGTTACAATCGGCCGGTCAAATACCCCGTTTTCGTTGAGTTCTTTTTTGTATGACTCCGCCTTTTTTTTCTGTTCTTCGTTGTGATAAAAAATAGCGCTTCGGTATTGTGTGCCCACATCGGCGCCCTGCCGGTTCAGCGTGGTGGGATCATGAGTTTTCCAGAATACTTCCAGCAATTCGTCGTAGCTGATTAGGGAGGGATCATAAATGATTTGAATACATTCTGCATGGCCGGTGGTTCCGGTGCACACCTCTTCGTAGGTCGGATTCTCTTTAACCCCTCCTGAATAACCGGAGGTAACCCTGATAACACCTTTTAATTCCCGAAATATGGCTTCGGTACACCAGAAACACCCGGCGGCAAAAGTGGCTGTGTCTGTGTCTGTGTATTTTGTTATGACAGATTCAGTATTTTCTTTCATATCAGATGCAGATTTCTTTTGAGTTGAAACTGATTTTTCGGACCATGGCGGCGAACAGGCAAAAAAAACACCGCACCCCATCCCAAAAACAAAAAAGACAATCATAAATGACTTTACTTGATAACAAAAAGTTTACCGAAAGGTTAAGTCAAATGCTATGGAAAGAAAAAATTTAACCGGAAATATAGCTTTGCAGGTGATGAATAGTTTCTTTTTGCGCCATAATGGTTTCTTTCACCACATCGCTCATGGAAATGATTCCGACCAGTTTGTTGTTTTCTAATACCGGCATGTAACGGATGTTCAGCTCGCTCATTTTTTCCATGCAGAATTCAAGCGAATCGGAAAGTTTTGCTGCCGGCAGGTCGGTTGACATGATTTCCGAAACCTTTGTGTCGGTTGAATTTTTACCTTTCAGAATAACTTTCCGGGAATAGTCTCTTTCGGTAATGATACCCTGATAATTTTCCCCGTCCATAACAATCAATGAACCGATATTTTTATCGGCCATGATGCGTAGCGCTTCCAGCACGGTAGTGTTGGGAGTGACGGTTACGGGTTGTAACGGTTTTCGGGATAATACGGCGCCAACGGTAATCATGTCAATTCGTTTTAGATATCGAATATACAAAAAAATCAAACTGTATCATATTCCTCGGTTTCAGACTTTGATCAGCCGGCTTGTGAGATGTGAGGAAATCAGCATAAGAAGAATGGACAGANCGAATAAAGTTGCGCCTGATTCGGCATCTGATATGATAAATTGAGAATCAAATTTAAGGTTGAGAATAAATAATGCCACAATAAAAACATCCAGCATAGCCCACTTATTTATCATTTCCAGATAAGGGAACCATTTTGTTTTGCCCCAAGATGTTTTTCCAAGTATGATAAGCAACAGGATTACATATTTAAAAAAAGGGAATAAAATGGTAAAAAATAAGAGCAGCAATCCAATAAAGATTTCGCCCTTTTCAAAAAAATAAGTGACGGAATTATGCAAAAAGATATATTCTTTCTTTAATGTAAATGGTCCTAAAGCGTATCCGCTTTTCAGTATGGGAAAAAAGAATGCAATACACCAGAATAAAAAGGAGGCTGCCAGAAAAATAAGTGCCATTGATTTCAGCCGTATTTTCTGTTCCATGATTTTTGTAAATCGTTTTCGGTATGTGTGATAAAGGTAAATTCACAAATAATAACACAAAGAAAACAGAACAGGGAAAAAACAAGGTTCTGTTTGTAATCAGAAGAATGTATAAAAGAAATAATTTTTTGAGTAAAAGGGTTTTCAGCGTTATTTTTGCAACGGAGAGATGGCAGAGCGGTCGAATGCGGCGGTCTTGAAAACCGTTGTCCGTTTGAAGCGGACCGGGGGTTCGAATCCCTCTCTCTCCGCCACCCTCTTAACATCATGCTCTTAACAGCGCTTACTTCGCTCCCTGATGAAACACTTAAAAACCCTGTTCAAATATTTCAAAAAATACCGGTGGAGATATCTGACCGGCATATTCTTCGTACTTATCTCCAACTATTTTAATGTGCTGTCGCCTCAGGTTACGGGATTTATTATAGATCATGTACAAAGCCGTCTGCAGGTGGCCGGATATAAAACACCGGAAAGGTCACCGAATTACGATTTTCTGGTAGAAAAATTTATCTCTTATATAAAAAGTCAAAACTGGACGATAGAAACAGTCGTCGCCGTAAGCGGAATCGTAATACTTGTGCTGGCGTTGCTAAGAGGATTCTTCCTGTTTCTTATGCGTCAAACTCTCATACTGGCCAGCCGGTATATTGAATATGATCAGAAAAATGAAATATACCGGCATTACCAGCAGCTCGACATGCTGTTTTACAAACAAAACTCCACCGGCGATCTGATGAACCGCATGACGGAAGATGTAAGCCGGGTGCGCATGTTTACCGGGCCCGCCATCATGTATATGGTTAATCTGGTTGCCGTGATTTCGCTGAGCGTTTTCTTTATGTTTAAACGAGACCCGGAATTGACATTTTATGTGCTGGCGCCTCTGCCCGTATTGGCTTACATTATTTACTCTGTAAACAATAAAATCTATAAGAAAAGCGAAGAAATTCAGGAAGCGCTTTCAGATCTCACCTCTCAGGCACAGGAAACCTATTCCGGAATACGTGTAGTAAAATCTTTTGCACAGGAATCATCAATGACCTCATTTTTTGAATCACAGGCAGAAGATTACCGGAAAAAAGCGCTGGAACTGGCCAGAACCGAAGCCATTTATTTTCCGGCCATCTCATTGCTCATAGGTATCAGTACGCTGCTTACCATTTTTATTGGAGGAATGCACTATATCCGTCAACCGGAACCCGCAAATCTTTCGGCTATTGTTGAATTTGTAATTTATGTGAACATGCTCACCTTTCCGGCCAGTGCCATCGGGCTAACGGCCAGCATGATTCAACGGGCGGCAGCGTCACAAAAGAGAATCAACGAATTTTTAAATACAACACCTGCCATCCGGAACCAACCGCCCGCCCTTCAGACGGAAGTATCAGGAAATATTGAATTCAGAGATGTCAGTTTCACTTATCCTCATACGGGTATTATGGCTCTGAAACAAATCAATTTAAAGATTAACAAGGGCGAAAAAGTAGCCATACTCGGAAAAACCGGTAGCGGAAAAACCACGTTAGCTCACTTGCTTCTGCGTTTCGTTGAGCCTGATATGGGTGAAATCTTGATAGATCAGACTGAAATGAGGAAAATAGATTTAAATACGCTGAGAAAACAAATCAGTTACGTGCCACAGGATGTTTTTTTATTCAGCGATACTATTGAAGAAAACATAAGATTCGGACAAGATCTTCCTGAAAAGACATTGCAGGAACTCGCCGAAATAGTATCCGTACATCATGACATCATGCGTTTTCCGGAAGGGTATAAAACCCTGCTTGGCGAAAGAGGCATAAATCTCAGCGGCGGACAAAAACAAAGAATAACTTTGGCCAGGGCTTTGGCAAAGGATGCGCCTGTTTATATTCTGGATGACTGCCTTAGCGCAGTAGATAGCCGGACGGAAAGACAGATTGTTGAAAATCTGAAACAACATTTAAAAGGTAAAACGCTCATTTTTATTACGCACAGAATGATTCCGGATTTTGGATTTGATAAAATCGTGGTGATGTACGACGGGAAAATCATTGAAAAGGGAACACATGAAGAACTTTTAAAACATAACGGGTTTTATCAGTCATTCTTAATAAATGAAAACGAGTGATTAGCTTTCAGAGCGGCTTACAATTTTTAAAAGAACAATTTGGTTGAATCTAAAACATACCTATATTTGTGGATTGTACAGATTATATTATTTAATAATTAAATTTTTTCACCGTGACGTACGAAAATAATATGCCCAAGTCGGAAAGCTTATTCAGTAAACGGATTAAGGCGGGTAAAAGAAGGACCTATTTTTTTGATATTCGGACTACCAAGGGGAATGATTATTTTATTACTATAACGGAAAGCCGAAAAAAAATTACGCAAAACGGCTTTGAGCGACATAAGATTTTCCTGTATAAGGAAGACTTCAATAAATTTCTGAAAGCATTGGAAGAAGCGGTTAATTACGTAAAAACGGAATTGTTGCCCGATTTTAATTTTGACGCATATAGCCACGAAAGCGAGGAATTGTCTGAAAATCAAGATTCATTTTCAACCAATTCAGGTGAAAATATAAATACTACAAATGACGGAAAAATTGAATCTGAAAATAACGCCCGGAGCAGAAATTCAATTGATGACGTTGAAAAATGGTAAGTTAAAATTTAAAATTTGTTAAAACAAAATAAAACTGTACATTTGATAGTGGTATTGACTGCTTTATTTAATTTAAATATTAGCATATGCAACCAAAATTTACTTTAAACTATTTACTCTCATTATTATTAATTCTATTTACTTCTAAGCTAAATTCTCAAACTTTTGTAAATGGTAATCTTTCAACGGGAGCAACATCAAGTAATGGCGTACCCGCACCGACAGGGTTTACATGGAGTGAAGTGCAGAATCCGAATGCAAATGCTGGTTACTCTTGTAATATTACCGGTTTTACCTTAGCTGATAATTTTACCGTTCCTTCAGGTCAAATTTGGAATATCAGTAAAATAGTGTTTTTTGCTTATTCTACGGGTTACACGGGAACTACTTCGCCTTATAATGATGTCCGTGTTAGAATATATAACGGAGCGCCTAACGGGGGTGGAACGGTCATTTTTGGCGATATGACAACAAACCGCTTTTTAGCTTCCAGTTCGGCCGCAATGTATCGGATTTTCAATGCCACTCCCGGAACTACCAGACATATTTGGGCTATTGAAGCTAATGTTAATACCACACTCTCATCCGGAAATTACTGGATTGAATGGGGAGTAAATAATACCACGCCGTTAACAAGTAATTTTACGCCTCCAAGTACTATCGTTGGCGTTCCTTCTCCACCAGGTGCAAATGCTTTGCAATTCAATGTGAGTACGAATACCTGGACAGCGGTTACGGATGCCGGGGGGCCTCAGGATTTTCATTTTATCATACACTATACACTGGGCGGAGGACCCTGTACAGGAACTCCAAACCCCGGAAATACTATTGCCACACCTGCTTCGGTTTGCCCGGGAACAAACTTTACCCTGAGCTTACAAAATACTACACCGGGTACAGGTGTTACCTATCAATGGCAATCCGGTCCTTCCAGTTCGGGTCCGTGGACTAATATATCAGGCGCTACAAATCCGACGTATACCGGAACCCAAACTTCAGCTACCTGGTATCGTTGTCAGGTAAGTTGTGGTTCTAATACAGGAATATCCAATCCGGTACAGGTGGCTATGGAGCCTATTACTAATTGTTATTGTACAACAACATATACCAGCGGTTGTGCTTTGGGCGACTATATTGCCAACGTTACCTTATTAACTCTGAATAATACCACCACTTGTTCTAATCCTCCATACACATATTACAACAATATACCGGCGCCCACACTGATAGTGGGAGGTACATTCCCTCTCAGCATCAGAGTAGGTCCCGATACATTCGGACAATTTGCCGCGGCCTGGATTGATTTCAATCAGGATGGTGATTTTAATGATCCGGGAGAGTGTTTGGGAACAACTCCAAATCTGGGAGCTAACGGTACCGGAGTACTTAACTTTACTGTGCCCACAAACGCTGTATTAGGTACTACCAGGTTAAGAGTAAGAGGTGGAAATGATGTGGCATTAACCTGCGCACAGTCCTGCGGCGTCTCTTCCTCCAACTTTGGAGAGACGGAAGATTATAATGTGAATATTGCGCCCTGTGTGCCCATAACCAATGTAACAGGTCCCGTTAATACAACGGTTCAATGTTCGCAAAACACTCAGCTTTCAGTTAATCTGGGATCAGCTTCCATCCCCACTGTAGGTTGGGAGTATCGCACTTCACCAACTGCTGTTTGGCAAAATGTAACCAACGGTCCTGGCCCAGGAGGCGTTCAATTTTCCGGTGCAACTACTCCTACCTTAACTCTAAGCGGGGTACCGGCAAGCCTGAATGGCTATCAGTTCAGGGCATTTTTCTCTAACCCCTGCTCTGCCATTGACTTTTCTCAAACGGCTACTTTGACCGTTGTACCTCTCGTTGCAACAGTTAATCCTACTTCAGCAACAATTTGTCGAGGTACCGTACTGCCTTTATCTTTAACAAACACAACAGCAAACACTGTATTGTTCTCAGAAAGTTTCAACACTGTTTCTCCGCTTCCGGCCGGTTGGGCGTCCCAAAACCGTAGTCAGCCGCTGGGTACTACCGACTGGTTCCAGGGAGTTCCGAGTATATTCCCCTCACAAAGCGGAGCGCCCAATGCTTACATAGCAGCTAACTGGCAAAATACAGATCCCAATGGAGTTGGAACAATCAGTAACTGGTTGTTCACACCTACTGTAACAATTAAGAATGGCGATTTTCTGACTTTCTGGACTAGAACTGTTTCTCCTGCTCAATATCCGGATAGATTAGAGGTTAGAATGAGTACTAATGGAAGTAGTACTAATGTGGGTACAACAGCTACTTCTGTCGGCGACTTCACTACCTTACTGCTCACCATTAATCCGAATCTTACTACAACCGGATATCCTACTTCGTGGACACAATATACCGTAACTGTTTCCGGCCTGTCAGGTCCAGTTACTGGCCGGTTTGCATTCCGATACTTTGTTACCAATGGCGGAGGATTAGGAGCCAATTCTGATTACATCGGAATTGATGAAGTTTCATTCACTTCGCTGGGCGCCTTTGGCCAGGGCGTTTGGAGTGGTCCGGCCGGTACTATGTGGTCTGACCCGGCAGCCACCGTGCCTTATACCGGTACTCCTGCAACTACAATTTACGTGAACCCGACATCCAATGCTACGTATTCCGTAGTTTACACTACAAGTGCACCTCTGCCCACCTGCGTGAGCAACCCCACCACCATTCCGGTAACTGTAATTCAGCCTCTGGGTGGTCAGGTTCATCCGCAAAACCGTGCAGTATGTGTTGGCGGCACAACAACCTTTAGCATTAGCCCGACAGGAGGACCGTTCCAGTATCAATGGCAGGAAAGCCGGGATAACGGACTAACGTGGAATAATCTGACTAATACGGGAGTGTACTCCGGAGTGAATACAAGTACTCTTACATTAACAGGGGTTACCCGGTCTGCACCGGTAGATATGAACAATTTCCTCTATCGTTGTGTAGTGAATACGGCACCGTGTCCGGGAAGTTATACAACCAATGCCGCTTCACTAACGGTTCATCCTCTTCCCAATGTAACAATCACCGCCAATGATCTTGCTCTGTTACCCAACCAAACGGCTACCATTACTGGCAGCAGTTCACCTGCGCCTAATACTACTACACCAAATTGGGTTTGGACTAGAAACGGTGTTGTTATTCCCGGTGCCAATACAAACAGTGTATCGGCTAATATTGATCAGTTGGGAGTATATCAGGCAACCGTAACGGATATCAACGGATGCCGGAACACTTCTAATGAACTGACGATTGACGCAGAAGTCAGCGACAAGTTGTGGATATATCCAAACCCCACTACCGGCCAGTTCCAGATTCGTTTGTATTATCCGAAGACAACCAGTGAAAAACGAAGAATACAGGTATTTAATGCATCCGGAGAAGAAGTAATGAGCCGTGATATTATGCTTTCTCTTATCACTTCGCCGCACTATCAGCGATTTGATATAGACCTCAGCTTCCATCCGGCAGGAACATATCTGGTGCGGGTAATTGACCTTTACAGCGGCAAAGCGGCACAAGGATTTATTGTAAAACAAGCCAGATAAAATCCACCTCTGTCATCAAATAATTAAGCCCTCCTTTCGCGGAGGGCTTTTTTTATTTAGTTCAAGAAAAAAATCAAAGTAATATTTTCAAAATCGTTATAAATTTCTGACGTGAAATCATCCGGGCGCCAAAACTTTCCAGATATTCCGTATAAACCTGACAATCTATCATTCCAATACCCTCTTGTTTCAAAACTTCAACATATTTAATAAACGCATAGCGAGAAGCATTACTGACCTTGCTGAACATACTTTCGCCAAAGAATACTTTTCCTAATTTAATTCCATATAATCCTCCGCATAATTCGCCGTCTTTCCATACTTCTGCGCTGTGAGCATATCCCGCTTCATGCATACGGATATAGGCTTTTTTCATTTCATCGGTTATCCAGGTGCCCGACTGGCCGGGCCTTTTCATGATTTGACAATGATGAATAACTGACCTGAAATCTTTGTTTATGGTAAATTCGAAATAGTTTTTTTTAAGGAGAGGTTTTACGGATTTCTGAATTTTCAGTTCTTCGGGAAATAATACCAGGCGGGGGTCGGGAGACCACCAGAGAATAACATCACCGCTGTACCAGGGGAAGATACCGTTTCGGTAGGCCTCAAGAAGTCTTTCCACTGATAAATCACCTCCCATGGCCAACAATCCGTCGGGCTCTGCAAGATGTACGGGAGGAAAACCGATGCAGTTATCATCTAAAGCGAAGAGCGGCATCAGAATGATTTATGTTGCCGTAACTTCAAGTGTTGCCTGAATGCCTCGTTCGGTAATGGCATCACACATGGGTTTTAATTCTTCATAAGAACCCTGTTTAACAGCATACTTTCCTTTTGTATGGATAATCCAGGCACACTGCTCTGCCTGTTCATAAGTATGCCCGCAAACTTCAACCAGTGTTTCAATAACCCAATCGAATGTATTTACATCATCATTCCACACAATTAACTGACAGGGAAAATCCGTTCCGGACGACGTTCCCGTTTGTTCCCACACGGCCACATCTGTATGAAGATGGTGTTTCATTTACAGCAAAATTATAAAGAAAATTATCATTCTTTTCGCCTGTAATTTGTTTTTGGCGATACATCTTGTTCTTGTTTCATTTTATAAAAAATATTTTGACTGCAGAAGAATTCAATTTATCTTTGCAGCCCTTTTGGGAGCTTAGCTCAGCTGGTTCAGAGCATCTGCCTTACAAGCAGAGGGTCGACGGTTCGACTCCGTCAGCTCCCACAAAAAGATTCTTCTTCACTTCTTTATAAAAAATATACCGATTTGTTTTATTATTTTTTTCTTGTAGTGCCCGGTCGGTGAATTCTATTTTTTGATATTTGTTTTTCGTCTCATAAGTTTCCATGCGTTTATCAATCCGTTTGTTGAACTATCATGAGAGTGAATTTCTTCATTTGTTGATAGTTCTTTTAAAATAGTACCTGCCAGTTGCTTCCCCAATTCTACTCCCCATTGGTCAAAACTGTAAATATTCCAGATAAGTCCCTGAACAAATATTTTGTGTTCGTATAAGGCTATTAACTGTCCCAAAGTGAAGGGAGTTATTTTCTTTAAAAGAAAAGTGTTGGTAGGCCGGTTTCCGGGAAAAATTTTGTAAGGAAGCAATCGGGAAATTTTTTCATCATCGTTCATTTCTTTCATCAGCTCTTCTTCTGCTTCAACTTCGGTTTTTCCTTTCATCAACGCTTCTGTCTGGGCAAAGAAATGGCTTAAAAGAATTTCATGATGGCGGCCTACGGGATTGTGAGAAAAAGCCGGGGCAATAAAGTCGCAGGGCACCAACGGTGTTCCCTGATGCAGGAGTTGAAAAAAAGCATGCTGGCCGTTTGTTCCCGGTTCGCCCCATATAATCGGGCCGGTGGAATAATCAACAGGTTCACCGTTCCGGTCAACCCCTTTTCCGTTACTTTCCATATTTCCCTGCTGAAAGTAAGCCGGAAACCGATGCAGGTACTGATCATAAGGAATGATAGCCTCGGATTGCGATCCGAAGAAGTTGATATACCAAATGCCCAGCAGCGCCATAATTACCGGAATATTTTTTTCAAAAGGAGCATTTAAAAAATGCTGATCCGCATCATGAGCGCCTTTCAGCAGTTGCTCAAAACGCGGGAAACCGATGCTCAGGGCTATGGAAAGTCCGATAGCGCTCCACAATGAATAGCGCCCGCCCACCCATTCCCAGAACTCAAACATATTTTCGGGATGAATGCCGAATTTTTCCACTTCTTTTTGGTTAGTGCTGATGGCAATAAAATGACGGGAAATATATTTTTCTTTTTTAGCCTGTTGCAGAAACCATTTTTTTGCCGTATAAGCATTGGTCATGGTTTCCTGAGTAGTGAAGGTTTTAGAAGAAATTAAAAACAGGGTTTGGTCTGGCTTTATCTTTTTAAAGGTTTCTGTAATGTGAGTGCCGTCAATATTGGATACAAAGAAAGTTTGAATACCTTCTTTTTTATAGGGGGTTAAGGCTTCCGTAACCATAAGCGGCCCCAGATCGCTGCCTCCGATACCGATATTTACTATGTATCTGATTTTTTTTCCTGTGTATCCTTTATACTCTCCGTTATGAACGGCATTACAAAAGGATTTCATTTTTTTCAGCACTCTTTTTACATCGGGCATTACATCCTTACCCTTGTAGTAAACAGGATTACCGGAATAATTTCTGAGTGCCGTATGGAGCACACCTTTATTTTCCGTTTCATTTATCAGTTCGCCCTGAAACATGGCAGTTTTGCCTTTCTCTATCTCACATGCATCTGCCAGTTCAAAAAGCAGTAGCAGCGTTTCTTCGGTTATGATGTTTTTGGAGTAATCAAACAAAATGTCTCCCAATCGTAAAGAAAACTTTTCAAACCGGTAAGGATCTGAATCAAATAATTCCCGCATGTGTTTCATTTTCATTTCCCGGGCATGAGATTCCAGCATCTTCCATGCCTTAGTGGTAACAGGGTTTACTTTTGGTAACATATTTCTCTTATATTTTTTGAATAATATTGATCGTATATTGTATCATTTCCGGCGAAATATCTTTATGTACAACCATCCGGATTCGTTGCGGAGTAATAGCATACACCAGAATTTGATGCTTTTTCAGCAAATCAGCAAAAGCCGGTGCCGGAAGCGTTTCCTTCAGTTCAAATATGATAATATTCGTTTCAACCGGTAAAATTTCTTTTACTATTATTTTTTCTTTCAGCGATTCCGCAATTTGTTTGGCATGATGATGATCTTCGGCCAGTCGGTGAAAGTTATTTTGCAACGCATAAATACCGGCAGCAGCCAGATAGCCTGCCTGCCTCATTCCGCCGCCAAATACTTTTCTGATTCTTCGGGCATAACGGATAAAATCTTTTGAACCGATTAATACGCTTCCTGCCGGACAGCCCAATCCTTTGCTCAGGCAAACAGAGATGCTATCGAATATTTTACCATATTGTTCGGGTGTTTCTTTTTTGGCAATCAGAGCATTCCACAATCGGGCGCCATCAAGATGCAGTTTGAGATGATGTTTTTTGCATACCTGATGAATTTTCACGATTTCATTCCAGTCGTAACAACTCCCGCCGCCGCGATTACTGGTATTTTCAAGCGAAACCAATCGGGTACGCGGTCGGTGAGGATCATCGGGCTGAATGGCTGCTTCAACCTGTTCCGCCTGAATTCGACCTAAATTTCCCTGCAATAATTTTACCGAAGCGCCTGAGTGAAATGCAATTCCACCACCTTCATATTGATAAATATGAGAAGATTCGTCACATATCACCTCGTCGCCCGGTTGCGTATGGCATTTTATGGCAATCTGATTTGTCATTGTTCCGGAAGGACAAAAAAGGGCAGCTTCCATGCCAAACATTTCAGCCAGTATCTCCTCCAGTTTATTCACCGTAGGATCTTCGCCAAAAACGTCATCGCCTACCTCTGCCGCTAACATGGCCTTCAGCATGCCTGAACAGGGACGAGTAACCGTATCCGAACGATAATCAATCATATTTCAGGTAATTTAAACATAGAATTAGAACATTCAAGAAAATTACTAATGACTTCTGTAAAGCAAAACATACCCGATGATTTTTGCCAAAGTCAAAACTAAAAAAATGAATATGTATTTTTGAATGAAATTCTGACCTTATGCCTTCGTTTGATATTGTAAGCCGGGTAGAAATCCAGTTGCTGGATAATGCGGTAAATGTTACACTTAAGGAAATTACCAATCGTTTTGACTTCAGGGATTCACCCGTTTCGCTGAGCCTGGACAAAAAACAATATATCATTCACCTGGAAGCAGCCGACGAAATGAAAGTGCGTCAGGTATGCGATGTTTTACTCAGTAAAGCCGGCAAACAAGGCATCAGTCCGCAAGCCTTTGATTTTTCGGCTCAGGCTTTTCCTTCAGGTAAAATCTGGAAAAAAGAAATAAAAGTAAAAAACGGACTTTCCAAAGAAGATGCAAAACAAATTGTAAAACTGGTGAAAGATACCGGATTAAAAGTTCAGGCATCCATACAGGACGATTTCGTGAGGGTTACCGGAAAAAAAATTGATGATTTACAGTCTGTCATCAGCGTATGCCGTCAGGCTAATCTTGGGATACCTTTACAATATGTGAATATGCGGGGTTAGATTGTTGAAAATCTTCCTAAAAAATCATTTTCATGTTAATAAATAAGTTAATAAGAAGTGTATATAAAAACCCCAGAAAATTTGGAAACCGGAAAATACCTATATTATATTTGTCTTACAACTGCACGGAATTTTAGAAATAAAAGGAAGTGCAAAGGGTAAGTGAAAGACCGAAAGGTTTTCCTTATCCGGGGATTGAAAACCTACAAAGGTTTTTTGGTCCTGAAGAAAGCGTCGGGTATATAAAACTTGTAAAATCAAGGATATATGCTTGGCGCTTTCGATTTTTTATGCCTTTTATTGGAAAAGAATTTCACTTTGATTATCTTTGCAGCCCTTAAATGAAATAGTACTGAGGATATAATTTAATAAACAGAATACTGATAATCATATTTTTATGAAAAAAGGAATTCATCCCGAAAACTACAGGCTGGTTGTTTTCAAAGATATGAGCAATGGCCATAGTTTTCTCACCCGCTCAACCGCTTCTTCTAAGGAAACGATAAAATGGGAAGACGGAAATGAATATCCGCTGATCAAACTGGAAATTTCAAATACTTCACATCCCTTTTTTACCGGAAAAAAAGTATTGGTTGATACTACAGGAAGGATTGATAAGTTCAGGAAAAAATACACGAAAAAAAGTCAGAAGCCGGCAGAAGAAAAAGAAAGCTAAATATTTCTGTCTTTCCGTTTGCAGAAAGGAAATTCATTTTTTTGTGATTTACTCCACTTTTGTAATTTTTATAACATTGGTAGGAAGGTGCAGATGAACCGGTGTGCTTCCCGTACTTACCAGGATGTCGCCTTTTTTTACAAAACCACGCTCTTTAAGTATTTCAATCTGATCGGCAAAGATGTCGTCAAGACTTTCTTCTTCATCATAAAAAAAGGAACGAACACCCCAACTCAGTGTGAGTTGATTAACCAGAGATTTTACTTTCGTAAAAACATACAGCGGAGCTTTTGGCCTGTAACTGCTCAGCATAAATCCTGTATAGCCCGACTGTGTCATTCCGATTAGTGCATCTGCATTGGCATCAACGGCCAACTTGCAGGCATTATAGCAAATGGCATCGCTGAGAAAGGAAGGCGATTTCGGTTGCGGCTTCAGCATTTCTTCTCTGTTGTAATCGTAGGCTTTCTGCTCAATTTCGAGAATAATTTTAGTCATGGTTTCTACCACCAGTTTGGGATATTTGCCAACGGCAGTTTCCCCGCTTAGCATAACGGCATCCGCGCCTTCCAGAACGGCATTTGCCACATCTGTGATTTCGCTTCGGTTGGGTTTGGTGCGTTCTATCATGCTTTCCATCATCTGGGTAGCCACAATCACGGGGCGAGCCCGATGAATACATTTCCGAATAATGTCTTTTTGGATCAGCGGCACTTCCTCAACAGGAAGTTCCACACCTAAATCCCCTCTTGCAATCATAATGCCGTCGCTTTCCAGAATGATTTCCCGAATATTTTTTACGGCTTCCGGTTTTTCAATTTTAGCGATGACCTTGATGGGGCTGCCGGCTTGTTTCAAAAGATATTTCAGCTCTTTAACATCATCTGCTTTTCTTACAAAAGAAAGAGCCACCCAGTCTATCTGCTCCCGAATCATAAACTCCAAATCATCGAGGTCTTTTGGCGTTAATGAGGGGAGTGAAATCTGTGTATCCGGTAAATTAATTCCTTTATTGGACGATAAAATGCCGCCGATTATAACTTGTGCTCTGATTTCATTTTTGCCGGAAATTTCTATCACCTTTAATTCCATTTTTCCGTCATCCAGCAATATTTTTTCCCCTGGCCTGATATCTTTATGAAGATTCGGATATGACACAAAAATTTTCTCCTTAGTGCCTTCAACTTTTTCATTGGTAAAGGTGATCATATCGCCCGGATGGAGTTCTAAAGAACCATCTTTGATAATTCCTACCCGGAGTTTTGGACCTTGAAGATCACCTAATATGGCAATGTTATAAGGTTCTGATTTATTGATTTGACGGATGTGGCGGATGATTTCTGATTTTTCTTCATAACTGCCATGTGAAAAATTTAAGCGGAAAACATTCACGCCGGCCTTTACCAGTTCCAAAAGTTTTTCATAAGTATTACAAGAAGGCCCCACCGTAGCCACAATTTTAGTTTTTTTGAACGCATGAGCTTTGCCGGCACTTTTGTCATACTCTTGATGGATGTATTTTGCCAGGTTTTTTTTCATTCTTTAGAATTTTGAACGATTCAGGAGGCCAGAATTTTAATTATTTTCAACCATTCGTCACTTACTTTTCCTTTATTTTTTACGGCTTCTTGCAAGGGTATGTAATTCATGCGGTTATTGAGTATGCCTACCATGACGTTATATTTTCCGTTTATAAGACATTCCACTGCATGATAACCCATACGGCTGGCAATCAAACGATCAATACAGGTAGGCGATCCTCCTCTTTGAATATGGCCTAAAATACAAACCCGTGTCTCGGCATTCGGCATTTTTTGTTTTATCATTTCCTGAACCTTATTTGCTCCACCGAAATCATCACCCTCAGCCACAACTATAAGATTAACCAGTTTTTTTCTTCTTTCTTTTTCCAGCAAAGAATCTATCACTTCATTCATATTTGTTTTTCGTTCCGGAATTAAAACATACTCCGCTCCGGTAGCTATTCCGCTATGGAGCGCAATATACCCTGCATCTCTTCCCATCACTTCAATAATAAAGATGCGGTCATGCGCCTCCATCGTATCCCTGATTTTGTCAATGGCTTCCACGGCTGTATTTACGGCCGTATCAAATCCTATTGTAAAATCAGTGCCGTTGATATCTTTATCAATCGTTCCGGCAATACCTACACAAGGCATCCCGAATTCTTTATTAAATTCAACTGCACCCTTAAACGAACCATCTCCGCCTATGATAACTAAACCATTAATTCCGTGTTTGCATAAATTATCATAAGCTTTTTTTCTTCCTTCATATTCAAAAAACTCTTTACAGCGGGCCGTTTTTAATATGGTGCCGCCCCTTTGAATGATGTTGGCTACCGAGCGGGTGTCCATCGGGAAAATTTCATTGTCAATCATACCCTGATATCCCCGCATTATGCCAAACACTTCCAATCCGTAGTAAATTCCGGTTCTCACCACCGCACGAATGGCCGCATTCATCCCCGGAGAATCACCTCCTGAAGTCAGAACGCCGATTTTAGTAACTTTCATTTCCTTTTTTATTAATCGTTCAAAATTAAAGGATAATTTATAATGCAAAATAACTTTACACAAACGGCCGTTAGGAAAAAAAGTTTAGATTTGAGTTATGAATTGAAGTTGTATTTACCAAATCAGAAAGAAAAAGTATCATTTTAAGTTTAAGTTAAATCACGGTAGTATGAAATTACATTTTTTGATTGTTTACAGTGCTATTTCATTATGCAGTGCCGCACAACTTCAGTACCCGTTTACCAAAAAGGTTGATGTTGTGGATGAATATCATGGCGTAAAAGTGCCTGACCCCTATCGTTGGCTGGAAGATGACTGGAGCGAAGAAACCCGGCAATGGGTAACAGAGCAGAATAAGCTCACGTTTTCCTATCTGGAGGAAATACCTTTCCGCAAACCCTGGTATCAGCGTCTGGAAGAGTTGAATAACTATCCACGCTATTCTTCGCCTTTCAAAAAAGGAGCTTATTATTATTTTACAAAAAATGATGGTTTGCAGAATCACAGCGTATATTACAGGCAAAAAGGTTTAACGGGTAGACCGGAGAAGGTTCTTGACCCAAACGCTTTTTCTGCCGATGGAACTACAGGATTAGCTGTTTTTTCGCTCTCTAAAGATGGACGTTATGCAGTGGTCGGGAAAACAAAAGGGGGGAGCGACTGGAGAAATTATTTTATTCTGGACATGCAAACTTTGCAATACCTTCCGGACTCTTTAGCCTGGATTAAAGTGTCGGGTGCTGCTTGGCACGGGAACGGGTTCTTTTACAGCCGCTACCCCGCACCGGAAAAAGGAAAAGAACTTACCACCAAAAATGAAAATCATCAGGTTTTTTACCATAAAATCGGAACATCTCAAGATGAGGATGTACTGGTCTATGAAGACCCGGCCAACCCGCAGCGCTTTCACACCGTGTTTACGGATGAAACCGAACGTTTTGTTTTTTTAAACATCAGCGACCGCGGAAAGGGAAAAGACGGGAATGCGCTTTGGTATTTTGACAGTAAATCCGGCAATAAAAACTTCAAACCCCTTATCAAAGAACCCGGCGACTATAATTATTCCTTTATCACGGAACACAAAGGAAATTTTCTGATACTTACCAACGACGGGGCAAAAAACAGAATGATTATATCCATGAACCCTGACAGGCCGGATAAAGAAAACTGGAAAATCATTATTCCGGAAAAATCCGAAAACATCTCTTCCGTTACAACTGCCGGAGAAAAACTTTTTGTGACGTATCTCAAAGATGTGACAAGCCGGATTTTTGTTTATGACCTGGATGGAAAATTTGAAAATGAAATTCAGTTGCCGGGCCCCGGAACGGCGCTGGTATCGGGTGCTGAAAAAGACGAGAAAGAAGTTTTTTACACCTTTACATCCATAACCTATCCGCCTACCATATTCCGGTACAACATTAAAACCCGAAAAAGCACCCTCTTCAGAAAACCGGAAGTGCCGTTTCAGCCTGAACATTTTATAAGTCGCCAGGTATTTTATACAAGTAAGGACGGTACCAGAGTTCCCATGTTTATCACCTACAAAAAAGGAACAAAGCTGCACGGAAAAAATCCTTGTCTTCTGTACGGATACGGTGGATTTAATATCAGCAGCAATCCTACTTTTTCGCCATCCCGCATCGCCTGGCTGGAACAGGGGGGTATTTATTGTATAGCCAATATTCGCGGAGGAAGTGAATACGGCGAGAAATGGCATGAAGAAGGTATGCGACTGAAAAAACAAAATGTATTTGATGATTTTATTGCGGCAGCCGAATATCTGATCCGGGAAAAATATACGTCGCCCGACTTTCTGGCCATTCAAGGAGGCTCGAACGGAGGATTACTGGTTGGCGCGGTTATCAATCAAAGGCCCGAGCTGTTTAAGGTGGCCATTCCACAGGTAGGAGTCATGGATATGCTGCGCTTTCATAAGTTTACCATAGGATGGAACTGGATTGCCGAGTACGGGAGCAGCGATAATCCTGATGATTTTAAAAATCTTTACGCTTACTCCCCTTTGCATAATATTCGTTCAGGTATAAATTATCCCGCTACGCTGATCACTACGGCAGATCATGATGACAGAGTTGTTCCCGCTCATTCTTTTAAATATGCCGCCACGCTTCAGGAACATTACAAAGGAAAAAATCCTGTTTTGATACGCATTGATGTGAATTCGGGTCATGGCGCCAGTAATCTGAAAAAAGCACTGGAAACCACGGCCGATATCTATTCTTTTATTTTTTATAACATGGGATTGTCGCCGGTTTTTAAAACAAAGAAGTTACATAAATGAGGAATTATTTTCCGTAAAATGAGTAGAAAAATTTTGATTACCGGCGCAAACGGCTTTGTTGGCACTTATCTTTCGCTGTATTTTTCAAAAAATAACTATACTGTTTTTACCGCCGGAAAAGGAATGTGCAGAATTCCGCAATATCAGTCAGCGGGCATTTGCTATCATGAAACGGATTGTACGCAAAAAGATTCCGTATTAAGGATGTTTTCAGAGATTCGACCCGATGTTGTAATTCATTCGGCAGCCATGAGCAAACCGGATGATTGTGAGTTGAACCCGACACAGGCTTTTGATATTAATGTAAACGCCGTAAGCTATATAACTGAAGCGGCTTCGGTTTATAAAAGTTATCTTATTCAGATTTCAACCGATTTTGTATTTGACGGGGAAAAAGATATGTATCAAGAAGATGACATTCCCGGTCCGGTAAATTATTACGGACACACAAAACGGTTAGCCGAAGAAATTGTTCAGCAATATCCTTATAATCGGGCCATTATACGTACCGCATTGGTATATGGACTTCCGGTTTCGGGTAGGGATAATCTGCTGACTCGTGTACAATCGAAATTAAGCAAAAATGAAAGCTATGCTGTGGTAACTGATCAGAGAAGAACGCCTACTTACGTAGAAGATCTGGTAAGAGGAATTGATTTAATACTCATGAAAAATGCCACCGGAATCTTTCACATTTCCGGAAAAGAAGTATTCACACCGTACGAGATGGCGGTTAAAACAGCACAACTGCTGAACTTGCCGTCTGAACTTTTAAAACCTGTTACTTCAGCAACACTTAATGAACCTGCCAAACGGCCCCGAAGCACTGTGCTCAACATCAGCAAGGCCGAGACTGAGTTGGGATATCGGCCGGTTTCATTTGATGAAGGGCTTCAGCAAACATTTTTCCGGAACCCTTTTTTAGCTCATCAATAAAATATTTACGCTTCTTTGCAGAATGTGAAATGCAATTTCAGCCATCAGGTTTTCTTTGTCCAATGTGGGATTAACTTCAGAAATTTCGAAGCAGCAAATCTTACGGTTTTGCATAAATTTACTGATCAGGTCTTCGGCTTCTCTTTCTCTCAGGCCGTTGCTTACGGGCGTACCGGTACCTTTTGAAATGGAAGGGTCAAGGCTATCTACGTCAAATGAAATATAAATATCCGTACAATCCGATAAATACCGGATAACGGAACGGGCAATATTTTCGGTTCCTTTACTACGGACTTCTTTGGTGGTGATTACCTTCATGTCATATTGCTCAATCAGATATTTCTCTTCTTTTTCAAAATCTCTCAGCGAAATTAATACGATATCTTCCGGTAAAATCTTTGGGTATATTTTTCCGATGTGTTTAAGGTAATTCCAGTATTTCTGTGTATGTTCATCTATTTCATGAACCGCACATTCGGTATTATCTGTTCCGATAGAAATGGCAAGGGGCATTCCGTGTAAGTTGCCGGAAGGAGTGGTGTAAGGAGTATGAAGGTCGGCGTGTGCATCTATCCAAATAACTCCCAGTTTTGACTTGGGCTTGGCCATTTTAATGCCGGCAATGGTAGCGCCGGCCGTACTGTGGTCTCCGCTTAACACAATCGGAAAAAAGTTATTTTTCAGAGAATCGCAAACCGCTTTGCTTACCCTTTCATACATGGTTACAATACCTTTAATACGTTTTGCATAAGGCGATTCGATGGGCTCAAAAAGCAAACGGTTTTCAGTGGGAATTTTTTCTGAGGGAAAATGAATAAAAAAATTACTCATGAAATCCAGCGCAGCAATTTTTATGGCTTCAATTCCAAGGCTGGCTCCACGGGTTCCGGCTCCGATTTCCGATGGTACTTCAATCAGCTTAATATTTTTCATGATTACTCTTTAAAAAGAACAGAATATAAGGAAAGTAAGCGAGGGGAGTCTGGAAATTTTCCTGCCGGAGGAATTATTTGTTTAATCCGGAATTTTTGGCTTTGTAGAAAAGCAAATCATACGATAAAAATAGCCGGAGCAAATGTAATACTTTTTTTTCAGAAAGCCTTTTCATTAAAAAACCTGAAAATTATTCATGTGCAGCCAAAATAGGAATATGACTATGATAAGCTAAACGTTTCGTATGAGTGGTTTTAAACAGAGATACGGCATTGCTCTGATGTTTGGGAATCGTAATCAGGACGTCAATATCATAATCTACAATAAATTTATCAATCGCTTCAAAAAAGTCATTCATCGTCAGAAAATAAAATTCAGTATCAAAACGTTCAAACATTCTGGCCAGTTTTAGCTTTTCGGCCTGCATCTCTTCCGGTAAAGAAACATAAATATCTT
>JAOAGO010000028.1 GCA_026415715.1 Chitinophagaceae bacterium
GGTCTAAAGGAAAAAAGCCCTTAAAAGCTTTTTTCCTTTCCCTTTTAAAAAATTGCACTTATTTGTTGAACACAGCTATTATATTTGCGCTAATTTTGTATTAAATTACATTTCTTGTAAAAAAAAAATTCATGACGAGATTAATCTTTACATTTATATCTTTCTTTCTCGTTTTTCATCTTCAGGCTCAGAAAAAAACACTGGGATTTTTGATAACAGGTAAACTGGTGGGTTTTCCCGACGACGCAAAAATCAGCCTGTACCGGAACGGGCAAAATACGGAATGGATGACGACCCGGCTGGAAAAAGAAAAATTTACCTTTAAAGGAGTTATTGATGAGCCCGCCTTGTGTTTTATTGTAATTGAAAATGTGCCACAAGCCATTGAGTTATTTGTCGAAAATGCAAATATTACCGTTAAGGGAAATAAAAATCAACCCGGAATTTATGAAATAAACGGTTCTGCGTCGCATAAAGAATTTACGGAGTTTACTTCTTTGTTTGTTCCCGTTGCCCAGCAAATCAATCAGCTAGTCGGAAAAATTAATATCACCATGCCCGGCGCCGAAAGGGATTCTCTGATGAAAATCTATAACCGGCTTCAGGACGAAATGCAGTTGAAGATAGATGATTTTCTTCGTAAAAAACCTTCGTCTTATGTTACTCTCTTTATGCTCAATGCAACGTATCGTTTTAAAGATGATGTGGTTTTGCTCGAAGAGAGGTTTAATAAATTAACTCCACGCCTGCGTAATTCGGCCTCGGGCAAACAACTGGAAGCATTTATAGCAAAAAATAAAATAGGAGCAGTAGGTACCATGGCCCTTGATTTCACACAGCCCGATACCAGTGGCAGACCGGTTTCATTATCATCCTTCAGAGGAAAATATGTTTTGCTTGATTTCTGGGCCAGCTGGTGCGGCCCCTGCCGCATGGAAAACCCAAATGTCGTGGAAAACTATAATTACTTTAAAAACAAAAATTTTACCGTACTCGGCGTTTCATTAGACAGACCCGGGAATAAAGACAAATGGCTGGAGGCGATTCGTGCCGATAATCTTACCTGGACGCATGTCAGTGATTTGAAATGGTGGGACAATGAAGCAGCCAAGCTGTATAATGTAGAAGGTATCCCACAGAATTTTCTCATAGATCCGCAAGGAAAGATTATTGCAAAAAACCTGAGAGGCCCTGCGCTCCGTGAAAAACTCTGTGAGGTGTTAGGGTGTAATTAAGTTTACCATAAATTAAATTAAAAAGGCTGCGATTTTTCCGTTTATACTCATTTACTTTCAAGCTTTGCTCATTAAGTGATATAAAAATATACCATTTTTCCGCAACTGAGTGAGTCTTCTGTGTTTGCGTACAAAAATTTGAATTTCTAAACAAACTGCTCCAGCAAGGAAATTCTTTTCTCAATAGGCGGATGAGTGGCAAAAAGCTTGTTTAAGAAAGAGGCAGGGTGAGATGACAATCCGGGATTTTCTATGAAAAGCTGAGCTACATCGCGGCTTTTCACCGCTTCAATATTAGGGTCTGATGAAATTTTTCGCAAGGCGCTGGCTAATGCATAGGGTTTTTTTGTCATCTCTGAAGCGCCGGCATCGGCCATATACTCTCTTCTCCGGCTTATTCCGAACCGCAGTAAAACCGAGAGCAGATACGCTATGGCTGTAACTGCAATGATGGCCAGCATAATGGCAAGATTACTTTTGCTGTCTTTACTGTCCTTGGCATCCGCCAGATTCAGGTATCGAAAAGCATATTCGGCAATAAAGGCAAATATGCCTACAAAAATGATGGATATGATAAGCAATCTCACATCCCGGTTACGTATATGCGTCAGTTCATGCGCTATAACTCCTTCCAGTTCTTCATCATTCAGTTTTTCTATGATACCCCGGGATAAAGATACCGCAAAGGTTCGTTCATCTATTCCACTGGCAAATGCATTCAGGGATTCATCGTCTATAATATAAACTTTTGGCATGGGCATTCCCTGCGCTATGCATAGGTTTTCTACCAGATTATAGACTCTCTTATTTTCCATCCGGTTCAGCGGGCGGCTGCCGGTGGCCATCCGGATTAAAGCCGAGTGGCTGAACCAGGCAATCAGGAACCAAACCAAAACCACTCCGATAATCACCGGAATGATTTTCAGAAAAAAAGAATTATGTTCAAATGGCAATTTGTTTTTCAAAATCAAAAGAATAAAATACGATAAGGCCAGCAATAATGCAGGAAATGTGAGGAGAAGCAAAACAGAGTAAAAATTATTTCTTCTGATTTGCGTGTCAATACCTACATATTTCATATAGGTTTAAAATTGAATCTTAGGCGGTTCTTCCATTTGTTTTCGGGTATCTTCGCCCAGGTCAAACATGACTTCCCGCTTAAAGCCAAAATTTTTTGCAATCAAATTTCCGGGAAAGGATTCTACGGCACTGTTGTATTCTGCCGTTGATGCGTTGAAAAACCGCCGGGCGGCGGCCAGTTTGTTCTCAATATCGCTGAGTTCTTCCTGCATTTGCAAAAAGTTTTGATTTGCTTTAAGGTCAGGGTAAGCTTCTACCTGAATCATCAGCCCCTGAAGTGCGGCATTCAGCTGTTTTTCGGCTGCGATTTTTTCATCGATGGATTTTGCCGATACGGCAGCTGTTCTGGCTTCCGTTACTTTCATCAGCAGGTCTTTTTCATGCGCTGCATATCCTTTTACCGTTTCAACCAGTTGCGGAACCAGATCGTGACGCTGACGAAGTTGTACATCTATATCGGCAAAAGCATTTTCTCTTCTGTTTTTCAGTCGAACCAGTCTGTTGTACTGTGCAATAAGCCAAATAACCAACAGTACAATAATGCCGAGAACAATAAGGACATTCATAAAAAATGTTTTGAACAAGTTAGCCATTTTTTTGGAATGAGCAAGTTTTTTTATGAAAAATTATTGCGTCTATTTCTTATCTTTCGGCCATATTACGCATGCTGCTATGAGAATATTTCCGTTTGTCGTTTCAGCCTTTATCACCTCGGGTTACATATATCTTTTTGATCATTCTTTCGGGCCTTTACCTATGGCGCCGGGCCGGTTTCTGAGCCCGCAACATGGTTTCTGGCAAAATGCAGAAGCAGAAAATTATAGTTTCAATACACAGGCTACTTTTTCCGGGCTCAAAGGAAAAGCCGAAGTGTATTTTGACGAACGTCTGGTTCCGCATGTATTTGCGGAAAATGATGAAGACCTGTATTTTATTCAGGGTTATTTGCATGCCCGTTTTCGGCTTTTTCAGATGGATTTGCAAACCCGCGGGGCAGAAGGTCGCATCAGTGAAATTGCAGGAAAAAAAGCCATCCCTTACGATAGAGAACAGCGAAGGCTGGGTATGGTATATGCCGCCGAAAATGCAGTCAAGGCAATAGAAAGTGATTCAGTTTTAAAAAAAATTTTTGATGCTTATACAAACGGAGTGAATGCCTATATTGAATCGCTGCGGGAGGCAGACATTCCTGTGGAATATAAAATTCTGCATTTTAAGCCCCAGAAATGGACAAACCTTAGAACGGCATTGCTTTTGAAAATGATGGCAAAAATTTTGTCATCCGGAGCGGAAAAAGATCTGGGTTATACCCGTGCAAAATCCGTATTTCTTCCGGAAGAACTGAAAAAACTTTATCCGCAGATCAATGACTCATTAATTCCTATCATACCGCAGGGTACTTCATTTCCGCGGCCGGCTTCCGTTCCGGCTCTGCCTGCCGATGTTTTGCAGAATTATTTTCTGAAAAAAGATTCAGTTGCAACAGAGAATCTGACTTCAGAAAACAGCAACAACGGAAGCAATAATTGGGCGATAGCCGGTTCGAAAACCGCTTCCGGCTCTCCTATGCTCTGCAACGACCCGCATCTCGAACTGAGTCTGCCTTCCATCTGGTACGAGATGCAACTCAGCTCTCCTAGCTGTAATGTATATGGCGTTTCGCTGCCGGGTAGTCCGCTTATCATCATCGGATTCAATGACAGTATTGCCTGGGGCTTAACCAATGCACAAAGAGATGTTAAGGATTATTATGAAATTCAATTCAGGGACTCTTCCCGTACCGAATATTGGTTTAATGGTGAATGGAAAAAAGCAGAGCGCAGGGTTGAAGTGATTAAAGTGAAAGGGGAGAAAGATTATCTTGATACGGTTGCATATACCGTTTTTGGGCCGGTGATGTATGATCATACGTTTCAGGGAATTCAGAACAGTGGTCTCAAAAAAAACCTTGCGGTGCGATGGATAGCTCACGACCCCACAAACGAAGCCCTGACACTTTATAAATTAAACCGTGCAAAAAATTATGAAGATTACGTAAAGGCAATTGAAACATTCGGTTGTCCGGCTCAGAATTTTCTTTTTGCCTCAGCATCGGGCGATATTGCAATATGGCAGCAAGGAAAATTTCCGCTACGCTGGGAAGGGCAGGGTATGTTTATTATGCCGGGAAAAGATTCAAGCTATTTGTGGAAGAATTCTATACCGTTTACTCATAATCCAAACGTAAAAAATCCACCATCAGGATTTATTCAAAGTGCAAATCAGCGTCCTGTGGATGTTACTTATCCCTATTATATTCCCGGAACTTATATAGCCCCGCGAGGTATCGCTATTGCCCGGAAACTTGCTGCAATGCAAAAGGTTACCGTACGCGATATGATGCAACTGCAACTGAATTATTTTAATGTTGTGGCAGAAGATGCCCGTCCGCATTTGCTTCGTTACATTCGGGAAAACGATTTAACTGAAGAAGAAAAAAAATATCTTGCACTTTTTAAAAGCTGGGATTTGAATGCCATGCCGGAATCAAAGGGTCAAACCGTTTTTCAACACTGGTGGGATTCACTCAAAACGGTTTTATGGAACGACGAACTCAATAGGGTGTCACCCCCTGCACCCATGCCCGACGAACAAACCACACTGGAATTATTGATAAAAGATTCCGCGCTGATCTATACCGATAAAATGAACACACCGGAAAAAGAAACCTGGAGCGATGTGGTAACTGAATCGTTCCGAAAAGCGGCTTCGGCACTCAAAGCATTAGAGCAGCAGGGTAATCTGACGTGGGCCAATGCCAAAAACACTACAATTTATCATTTGATTAAAGATTTCAAAGGTTTTTCAATAAGCGGACTTGATGTAGGCGGATTCGGAAATATCATCAACGCCATCGGTCATAGTCACGGACCCAGCTGGCGCATGATCGTGCATCTTTCCAAACCCTATGAAGCGTATGGCGTTTATCCCGGCGGCCAAAGCGGAAATCCGGGAAGCCGGTTTTATGATTCTTTTGTTAAAGTATGGGAAAAAGGAGAATATTATACTTTATGGTTTATGAAAGAAACCGAAAAAAACAGTCCGAAGATTAAATGGGTTATGAAATTTCAAGGGAAAAACTGATCCGGATATGAAATTTATTACAGCAACAATTCTTACAGGTTTATTATCGTTTATCAGCGGGATATTTTTGCCCTGGTGGGGTATTGCACCATCGGCACTCCTGGTAGCTGCTTTAATTCATCAAAAAGCCGGTAAAGCCTTCTTATCAGGTTTTGCCGGAGTTTTTTTGTTATGGGCAGGATTATCCTTTTGGATTGATATAAAAAATAACAGTTTATTATCCCGAAAAATTGCAGAGATATTACCCCTGGGCGGAAATTCTTTGCTTTTGATTCTACTTACTGCCTTAGTGGGTGGTCTTGCAGGAGGTTTAGGCGCCTTAACCGGAAGCTATCTCAGAGCCTCGCCTAAACGGAAGCAATAATGTAAAACTAAATTTAAAATTTTTAAACTTCAGATTCTTTCGGCACGTTTATATTATCTTTCCGGCATCGTGCTTAAATGAAATCTTTTTTTGTTTTATTCATTTCGTTTTTTTTGACGCCTGTTATTTTTTGTCAGAAAATAAAGGGCAAAGTAACTGCTTTTGATGGCCAGCCGCTGAGTTATGCCACCATTTATGTGAAAGGGAATCAGGCCGCTACACATTCCAACGCCGAAGGCAAATACACTTTAAAACTTCCTCATGGAAAATACGTACTCGTATGCAGGCATGTGGGATATAATATGGAAGAGTTGGAAATTTCAATGGACGCCGATGAAGACAAGGAAGTTAATTTTATTTTAAAACCTCAGGAAATCACTCTGGGCGAAGTTGTGGTGAGGGGAGGTGAAGACCCCGCCTATCAGATCATCCGGAATGCCATAAAAAAAAGAACCTACTATCGCGATTTGCCTTCGCAATTTGAATGTACCGTATATACCAAAGGAATTTTTCGGCTAAGAGATTTTCCCGATAAATTTATGGGACAGAAGGTGGATTTTGAAGACGGCGATACATCAAAAAATAAAATCATTTATTTATCCGAAACCATCTCTCGTTATCGTTTCAGCAAACCCAAAAAAGAATATATTGAAGTCATCTCTTCCCGGGTTAGCGGTCAAAATGATGCATTGGGACTCAGCGCTCCCCGTTTTTTTTCTTTTTATGAAGACAATGTGCAAATCAGCAGCCGCATCAATCCGAGAGGTTTTATTTCGCCGATTTCTGAAAATGCGCTTCATTATTACCGTTACAAACTGGAAGGTACATTTTTTGAGAATCAACAGCTCATCAGTCGTATCCGCGTTACGCCGAGGCGAAAATATGAACCCCTTTTCAGCGGCTATATTTCAATTGTAGAAGACGATTGGCGCATACATTCTCTGGATTTGCGGTTAGTGAAAGAGTCGCAGTTGGAATTAGTGGACACAATTCAGATTCAGCAAATGTATCGTCCTGTTTCAAAAGACGTGTGGTTTATCAGCAGTCAGAAAATTTATGCTTCCGCCAGGGTATTCGGATTTGAAGGATCAGGTAGTTTTGTGAACGTATATTCAGGCATAAATATTGACCCTGCCTTTACCCGAAAAAGTTTTTCCAATACCATTTTAAAATATATTGACAGCGCCAACAAGCGTACACTTGAATTTTGGGAAAATAACCGACCAGTGCCTCTGGCGCCGGAAGAAGTGCGGGATTATCTGAAAAAGGACAGTCTTGCCCGGGCAAGGAAAGATCCGCGATACCTCGACTCGCTGGAAAAAAAACGAAACCGCCTCTCTCCGTTGGCTTTGTTAACAACAGGTCAAACTTTTACTTACGAGCGAAAAAAGGTAAGCTGGACAATCTCTTCCATTGCAGATCAATCTGCCTTTAACCCTGCAGAAGGCTGGGTAATCAGTCCCTCCCTCACCTGGTCAAAAAAATTAGACACAACGGCAACGGGAAGAAAGCGCATTACGGCTTCCATAAATTTACGTTACGGCTTTTCCAACAGGCATTTTAATCCATACCTGACGCTCAGATATACTTTTGGGAAAAAATATGCTTCTTCGCTCTTATTTTCCGGCGGAAGCCGTGTGTTTCAGTTTAACAACAACAGTCCTATCGGCGAAAGCGGCAATACGCTCAGTTGTTTGCTGAGTAAAGAAAACAGAATAAAAAGCTATGAAGCACGGTACTTTCGGGGAAGTTTGAGAAAAGGCATCGGAAACGGATTTTCATGGCTGGCCGGCTTTCAATATCAGGACCGACGCCCGCTGGAAAATACAACTGAGTTTTCACTCATTAAAAAAAAAAACATCAGCTACACGCCGAATTATCCGAATGAAATTATGAATCAGAATATTGAACGTCATCAGGTGTTTTATGTGTTGCTGGGATTCACGTGGCAGCCGGGTGCACGATATATTGAATTGCCCGACCGGAAAATAAACATCGGCTCCAGGCTGCCTGTATTTTCGTTCAACTATATCAGAAACTTCAGTAAAATATTCGGCAGCGATACAGATTTCAGTAAATGGAAATTCTCCGTCAGGGACGATTTGAATTTCCGGCTGGCCGGTACGTTCCGTTACAGAATTTCCCTTGGCGGATTTCTGGATAATAAAAAAGTATTTGTACCCGACTATAATCACTTTAACGGAAACATTTCGAGATTCGCGGCAGAGTACCTGAACAGTTTTCAGCTTTTGCCGATTTATCAATACAGTAATCTTTCAAGATTTTATATTCTGGGACATGTTGAACATAATTTCAAGGGTTTTCTTACCAATAAAATTCCATTCATCCGCAAACTGAATCTTTATCTCGTAACCGGGGCAAACGCATTTTATTTTTCACAGGGAAATTATGTTGAAATTTTTGCCGGTATTGATAATATTTTTAAACGCTTACGGATTGATTTTGTCCAATCATTTCAAAACGGGAAACCCTGGATGAGCGGTTTCCGCATCGGGCTGAATACATCAGGAAGAACCCGCGGCGACGACTGGCCGTAAACCTCACTTTTTTCCGGATTTATCATGTTGTGTGGTCTCATTCAAATTAAAAAAATCAGAGCCGGACGGCTGTTTCGAGAGCCAGTTCCATCATCGGCAATAAGGATTTCTCTCTTTCCTCCGGACTGATTCTCTGATGAGAAGGCAAAATATCAGATACGGTAAGCAGTGTTGCAGCTGATTTTCCTAAATGCCGGGCATTGGCAAACAAAGCAAAGGTTTCCATTTCTACCGCCAAACATTTTTTCCGAAGAGCAAGCGGAGGAATCTCTTCCGTTTTCCTGTAAAAAATATCCGAAGAATGAACATTTGCATGAACAATTTTTTTCTTCAGCCTTTTGGCTACGGATTTGATCACCTGATACGCTTCTCCCTGATGACGAATGGTATTACCCGGAATTCCCCAGGCGTGACGGGCATACGTAGATTCGCTTACGGCAAAATTGACATTAATCAGATCGTATAATTCTAATTCCGTAGTATAAGCGCCGCAGGTGCCGATGCGGATGATGTGTTGCACCTCATACTCCGTATAAAGTTCGTAAGAGTAAATACCGATAGAAGGGCAACCCATGCCGCTGGCGCCTACAGTTACGGGTTTGCCTTTATATTGTCCGGTAAAATAAAAATTGTTTCGGGTTTCGCTTACCAGGCGATAATTTTCCAGAAAATGTTCGGCTAAAAATTTTGCCCGTAAAGGGTCGCCGGGCATCAATACCACAGATGCAATTTCTCCTTTTTTTGCACTGATATGTAAGCTCATTCTTTATCTTTTTGGGGCGTCAAGATAAACTTTAATTCAATATTGACGACATTTGTCTTTTATTTCATTAAATTAAATTGAAATTACAAAAGGAATTAAATGTTTTCCTATGCCACAGGTTAGCAAAATATACGACCCTGTAAAATATAAAACGCCGACAGGCAGCCGATTAAACTGCAAGGGTTGGATTCAGGAAGCGGCACTTCGTATGCTGTTGAATAACCTGAACCCCGAAGTGGCGGAAAAACCGGAAGAGCTGATTGTTTACGGCGGCAGGGGAAAAGCTGTACGAAATGTGGATGCCCTGGATTCCATCATCCGCTGTTTGAAAACACTGGAAGACGATGAAACGCTTCTCATCCAATCGGGCAAACCGGTTGCGGTTTTTAAAACACATAAAGATGCTCCGAGGGTACTTATCAGCAATTCGCAACTGGTTCCTAAATGGGCTACATGGGAACATTTTGACGAATTGGAAAAAAAGGGGCTGATGAGGTTTGGGCAGATGACGGCCGGTTCCTGGATTTATATTGGCAGTCAGGGCATCGTACAAGGCACATATGAAACCTATGCGGCTATAGCCGACCGTCATTTCGGAGGCTCATTAAAAGGTACATTACATGTAACTGCCGGGTTGGGGGGTATGGGTGGCGCACAGCCCTTGGCCATAACCCTGAATGACGGAGAAGCACTCATTGCAGAAGCTGAAGAATGGCGGGTGGATAAAAGATTGACCACAAAATATCTTGACGAAAAATGGCATGATATTGACGCCGCCATACAGCGTGCGGTTGATGCCAGAAAAAAGGGAGAGGCTGTCAGTATAGGAGTTGTGTGCAACGCAGTTCATTTGCTGGAACGTCTTTGTGAATTGAACGTAATTCCCGATACGCTGACGGATCAAACTTCGGCACATGATCCGCTGATGGGCTATTGGCCTCATGAAATTTCACCGGAGCAGGCCAAGGTGTTGCGAGAACATGATCCGCGAAAATATGTTGAGTATGCAACCCGAAGCATCTATATTCATGTACAGCGCATGCTGGAACTGAAAGAGAAAGGAGCCATCACGTTCGACTACGGAAATAACCTGAGAGCCATGGCGTTGGAATATGAAAAAAATAATCCCGCCGGGTTATTTGGTTTTTCACCTTTGGCACGGCGCAGCCCCGATGGTAAAGCCGGACGGCTCTTTCCGGGATTTGTACCGGCCTATATCCGCCCGTTGTTTTGCGAGGGCAAGGGCCCTTTCCGATGGGTAGCTCTGAGCGGTGATCCTGAAGATATTGCAGTAACCGACGAAGTGGTCGCTTCGTTGTTTCCTGAAAACAGAAGCTTGCAGAGATGGTTACGACTGGCAAAAGAAAAAATTCAATTTCAGGGGCTTCCGGCCAGAATTTGCTGGCTAGGCCAGGGCGAAAGGGAACTGGCCGGTTTGGCTTTTAATGAATTGGTACGTTGCGGAAAAGTAAAAGCCCCGATTGTAATAGGTCGCGATCACCTGGATACAGGTTCGGTAGCCTCACCCAACCGGGAAACCGAAGATATGCCCGACGGCAGCGATGCCGTGGCAGATTGGCCTATACTGAATGCTTTGGTGAATACGGCAGCTGGAGCCAGCTGGGTGAGTTTGCATCACGGCGGAGGAGTAGGGATGGGGTATAGTATTCATGCGGGCATGGTAATTGTATGCGATGGCTCAAAAGAAGCCGATGAAAGGTTAAAAAGAGTGTTGCGAAATGACCCGGGTTTAGGTGTGATTCGTCATGCCGACGCCGGATATGACCTTGCAAGACAAACCATGCACAAACATCAGCTGGGTTTACCCGGTAATGAACAATAAATTTACTTTAGTTCGGATACAAACAGATAAGGTAAGTATGAAATTTTTTGGCATTGTCGCTAATACAGTTAGCATCCTTTTGTGTGTTTTCATTATTTATTCCTGCCAGCAACATAAGAATCAGGTATCTGAAATACCGGTCATCCGATATGAAAATTTCAGGGATTCGGTATTGCGCACGGATTCTGTGGCGTCTTCGGAACCCGTCAATGTGTTTGATGCACGAATATTTATACCCGGCAAAGATTCATTAGATACATTGCTTGTAAAAATTGATACAGTGCTGCGCAGAGAAATCCGCTTATTATCCCAATACGATACGCTGAAAAAAGGCCTCGGAAAAAATCCCGGATTTTCGGCGCAGGATTCCGTGTATTTATTAGAAAACATTAAGGCTGTGGAAGATTATCTGGCCCACAGAGATTCTTCAGATTCAGATACCTGCCGGGGAATAACCTGTATGGTTTATGCTTTGGTAGATAAAAAAAACCAGCGAATGTATCTCTACATTCTCGGAGAGTTAAAAGACACCTTTAAGGTTTCAACCGGGAAAGGAAAGAAATATGAAACACCTGAAATGTCTTTACATCCCCGGGGGCCGATTCTGACCCGCTACAGTTCCCGCAAATATCCCGGAGGAAGTTATAAAGGTTTAGGAAATATGCCATACGCGGTTTTTTTAAAAGACGGCTACGCCATTCATGGCACAACGGCAGGAAATATTTCCCAGCTCGGAACTCCAGCCTCGCATGGTTGTGTAAGGCTTCATCCCGACGATGCTAAAGTTTTTAATGCATTGGTAAAAACCGTAGGTTTAGGAAAAACTTGGGTAGAAATCAAAGACTCACTGACAAATAGTACGCATTTTTAAGCGATAACTGCCAAATAGTCATATTTTTTCCTGAATTAATTACAATTTTAGCCTCTGGAATTTTATTTGATGGATTTTAACTGAAAAAAAAGGAGGCAACTATGATCAGCAGCATCGTTAAAAGAAACTCAAACGGTTCCAATCAGCCGGCCCGAACGCTGACTCACTGGGTTGATCAGCTTATCGGCGACAGCATCAATCGTTTCTTTAATGATGACTTCTGGGGGCTTAAAAGCTGGGATGCTACAGTAAACGTACCGGTAAACATTAAAGAAACCGACAAAAGTTATGAAATGTCGTTTATGGCTCCGGGACTGCGCAAAGAAGATTTTAAACTGAATGTCAGCAACAACATCTTAACCGTATCCTATGAGCATAAAGAAGAAGAAAATCAGGAAGACAAAAATGCAGGATGGTTGAGAAAAGAATTCAGGATGCAGTCCTTCAGCCGCAGTTTTACGCTGGACGACACGGTTGATGTTGAAAAAATAACCGCCTCTTATGATAACGGCGTACTGCATCTCAGCTTACCCAAAAAAGAAAGCGCCCAGACAGTCTCAAGAACGATTGAAATAAAGTAATTTCATGTTAAGAAACGAGGGGAGCTTCAGCTCCCCTTTTTTTATTTTGGTAATAACTAAGCTTTAGGTCAACCATTTTGTTTGAGTTTGTGTTTTCACGGTTTTTATATGTGTTGAGACAATCATTTTGTTTTAAAGTCTTTTCGTTTTTACTCCCGCCGATTTATTATGCTATGAATCTTTTCAGTACACCAGACATTCAACAAATGAACCTTTTCACCGGCCTTATATAAAAATTTACGCATAGAGAGTGGTGAAAAAAAAGGATTTACAAAATTTACGAAACGTATACTTTTGCCCCTGAATTTCTTAATCGACACAGCATGACCAACTCTTACCTTGATCTGGTAAAACAAACCTTTAACTTCCCTCAGGAAGGGATTGAAGTAGAAGACGGTTGCCTTTACTTCAACGGGCTTGATTTAATGAGCCTGATTCGCAAATACGGTACCCCACTTAAACTGAGTTATCTCCCCAAAATCGGGATGCAGATAAAAAAAGCCAAGCAAATGTTTCAGGCGGCTTTCAAAAGATACAAGTATGAAGGAAAATACTTTTATTGTTATTGCACCAAAAGCTCTCATTTCAGCTTTGTGGTAGAGGAGGCATTAAAACACGATATTCATCTTGAAACATCCTATGCTTATGATATTGACATCATAAAAAAGCTTTATGCCCGTAAAAAAATCACAAAAGACACTTATATCATTTGCAACGGATTTAAACAAAAAACCTACACCCGTCGCATTGCACAACTGCTGAATGCAGGCTTTCATAACGTGATTCCGATACTGGATAATAAAGATGAACTGAAAGAGTATGCTCATTCGGTAAAAGTACCTTTTAAGTTAGGTATTCGTGTTGCTGCCGAAGAAGAGCCCACGTTTCCGTTTTATACTTCGCGGCTGGGAATCAGGGCTAAAGATATTCTGGAATTTTATGTGGACCGGATTGAAGGATATGAAAGCAAATTTCAGCTAAAAATGTTGCATATCTTTCTCAATAAAGGAATAAAAGATGATATTTACTACTGGAGCGAACTCAATAAAGTTATAAATCTCTACTGTCAGTTGAAAAAAATCTGCCCCGAATTAGACTCTATTAACATCGGCGGGGGATTTCCCATCAAGCACTCGTTGGGTTTTGAATATGATTATCAGTTTATGATCAATGAAATAGTGCGAAATATAAAAGAAGCCTGTAAAAAAGCCCGGGTACCTATGCCGCACATTTTTACTGAATTCGGAAGTTTTACGGTAGGCGAAAGCATGGCGCATATTTTCAGCGTTATCGGACAAAAAGTGCAAAACGACCGGGAGATCTGGTATATGATTGACTCCTCATTTATTACTACCTTACCTGATACCTGGGGAATCGGCGAAAAATTTCTGATGCTGCCCGTCAATAAGTGGGATCAAGAATATCAGCGGGTATTTCTGGGCGGCATTACCTGCGACAGTAACGACTATTATGACTCTGAAGAACACATAAACGAAGTGTTTCTGCCCCGAATCAACGGAAACGAAGAGCCTCTGTATGTCGGTTTCTTCCATACCGGAGCATATCAGGATCAAATCAGCGGTTATGGCGGAATTAAACATTGCCTCATTCCTTCGCCGAAGCATGTAATTGTAGGGTATGATAAAAACGGAAAACTCACAGACTGGCTTTACGCTAAACAACAAACCGCTCAAAGTATGCTGAAAATCCTGGGTTATAACGGAAGGTAAATATTTTTAGCCCGGAATTTGAACATCTTCTCAAATTAAAAACCCCTTTCGTAGAAACGAAAGGGGGCAAACCAAAACCAACTGCTTATGAGAAAACTCTGAAGAAAGAACTTTTATTAATTAATAACAATCTGTGTGCTGTTTTGTTTAACGCCCTTCTTTTTCGGAAGATTAATAACCAACATTCCATTGATGTATTTTGCCTCAATGGCCGTTGTATCAATGTTTTGATTAATTGTAAAAGTTCTCTTAAAATTTTTTCGGATATATTCCGTTTGAAGTGATTTGAAATCTTCCTGATGAAGGTTAAGTTTTACCTCACCACTTACTGTAAGTAAATCATTTTCCACTTCCACCCGAAAATCTGATTTTTCAAAACCGGGTGCTACCAGCTCAATAACGAAAGCATTTTCATTTTCTTTAATGTTTGCCGGAACACCGGAGTAATATTTTTGTTGCTCATCATGGATGTTTTTGAAAAAAGAGGGTAATTCCGATAAGAAACTATCTACAAAATGATGAATTGTATTTTCAAAAGGGTGTTTTTGAAATCCAGATGTTTTCATAAAAAGATTTTAGTTTAATTTGACAAAAAATATTCCATCAGGAAAAATCAGACTTTTTTTCGCGGCCGGAACCCCTCAACAGCCATAATCACATAAAAAATTAAACAAACTGTCAATATTTCAGCTATCCGGGATGCTCGGCACCCTGATTTAATTTTTTACCTTTGTAAAAAAAACCAGCGTATGTATCCCATAGAAATTGTTCAACCCATGAAAGAGGAACTGACTGAAAACGGATTTCAGGAATTACTGACCCCTGAGGATGTTGAAAATCAACTTGCCAGGCCGGGTACAACACTTGTAATGATAAATTCCGTTTGCGGATGTTCGGCCGGAACGGCCCGTCCGGGAGTGTTAATGGCGGTAGCCAAAACCACGAAACGTCCTGACTATCTTACTACCAGTTTTGCCGGCTATGATATTGAAGCAGTAAAAACCTTGCGACAACATATGTTACCTTATCCCCCATCTTCGCCTTCAATAGCCCTGTTTAAAAACGGAGAACTGGTACATTTTATAGAGCGTCATCAGATTGAAGGCCGCACCGCAGAGATGATTGCCGAAAATCTGATCAGTGCATTTGAAAAATATTGCGAATAAGCAATTTTGATCAGGATATTCCGGAAATAATCAATTCATCTTTTTTCGCATGAAAGTTCCGTATATTCGCCCGGGATAAGAATTTTATTTCATGTATCCGAATTTATATTATGCTTTTAGGGATTTGTTTGGCCTTGAAATTCCATTCCTTCGGGTGATTAATTCCTTCGGATTTTTTGTAGCCATTGCATTCCTTATTGCCGCTTTTATTCTTTCCAAAGAACTCAAAAGAAAAGGTAAGGAAGGGCTGCTTAAGCCAACCGAAATGCAGGTTACCGTAGGCTTGCCCGCCAGCTTCGGCGAATTAGCCGTAAATTTTATTCTGGGTTTCTTGCTGGGATACAAAATTCTCGGACTCTTCCTTTGGGGTAAATCAGCTCTTGAAGACCCGCAGGCTTTTATTTTCAGCTCACAGGGTAGCTGGTCTGCCGGAATTTTGCTGGCACTTGCGTTTGCCGGACTGAAATGGTGGGAAAAACACAGGAAAAAGCTGGCCAGGCCCGAAAAGAGAACAGTTCGTATTTGGCCACACGACAGAGTAGGCGAAATCACCATATTGGCCCTGGTATTCGGTATTCTAGGGGCTAAGCTTTTTGATATTTTTGAAAACTGGAGTGATTTTTTGAAACACCCGAAAGCCTATATTTTTTCTCCGTCGGGACTTACGATGTACGGCGGCTTAATTTGCGCTGCTTTGGCTATCTGGATTTACGCCACGAAATACAATATTGCTTTCTGGCCTCTGAATGATGCAGCCGCCCCTGCGCTGATGTTGGCTTATGCCGTTGGCAGAATAGGGTGTCAGGTAGCAGGTGATGGCGACTGGGGAATTCGAAGCAACCTGGCCGAAAAACCTTCATTTTTACCCGATTGGTTTTGGCATTACAAATATCCGAACAATGTTAACGAAGCCGGAATCCCGATTCCCGGATGTGAGGGAAGATATTGTAATGAACTGGAATTCGGAGTATATCCCACGCCGATATACGAAACCATAATCTGCTTTTTATTTTTTCTACTCTTATGGAGTATCCGGAAAAGAATCAAAACCCCGGGTATTCTTTTTTCTATATATTTAATTCTCAATGGTTTAGAAAGATTCTGGATTGAGAAAATCCGTGTAAACGTAAAAATGGAACTTTTCGGGATGCGCCTTACTCAGGCCGAAATAATTTCTTTCTTATTCATCATAACCGGCCTCATTTTGCTTTTTTATCTGAAAAGAAAAAATTCAGACAGTTCAATCACTTCGGCATAACAGTTGTTTAAATAAATAACCATCACACAGCTTATGAATTTACCCTAATCTGCCTGTTTTTCACTTCCTGCACTGTAACATAAGGCATTGGCACGATTTTTATATTTACCTTTGAATTTTATAATATTAAAACGAAAATATTAACAATTGAAAGGCAAGATTGAAGGAGGGACTTCGTAATTCTCAATTTGTCATTACACTAATAGCTTTTTAAAAATATATGTTAAAACAATAATATTTTGGTGTTCTGAATTGCGTGTGAGTAAATTTTAGTTGAAAAAACTATGAATTGCGGAAAATAAAACTTAATTTTGCAGCTATTTCTGCCTCTATTCTCCTTGTGATTAAGCAGATTGTGCAACAAAATAGCAGGATAAACTGTCTTAATAAAAACAGCGTAAGAAGATTATGCGTCAGTTAAAAATTGCAACCCAGATTACCAACCGTGATTCGCAGGCGGTGGAGAAATATCTTCAGGAGATCTCTAAAATTCCGATGATCACTCCTGAAGAAGAAACCGCTTTGGCACAACGGATTAAGATGTATCATAAAAATCCGGTAGATGCGCAAAAAGCATTAGATAAGCTGGTGCAGGCGAATCTCCGGTTCGTGGTATCTGTGGCCAAACAGTATCAACATCAGGGATTATCTTTAAGTGATTTAATTAACGAGGGCAACTTAGGCCTTATTAAAGCCGCACAGCGGTTTGACGAAACCAAGGGTTTCAAATTTATTTCTTATGCTGTCTGGTGGATCCGTCAATCCATTCTTCAGGCATTAGCCGAGCAAGGGCGTTTGGTGCGACTCCCTCAAAACAAAATCGGCACCTACAACAAAGCTAACAAAGCTTATATGGCTTTTGAACAGGAACATGAAAGAGAACCTTCAACCGAAGAATTAGCCGAAATTCTGGAAATGAGCGAAACCGAAATCAACAATATTTTCCAGAGCAATACACGGCATTCTTCATTAGACGCTCCGGTACATGAAGCTGAAGATGTTGCTATGGGGGATTTACTGGAAGGAGGAGAAGAAACTGATGAAAGTGTAATGAAAGAGTCTTTAAGAACCGAAATCCGGCGGGTGCTGAAATCGCTTAGTCCCCGCGAAGCCGAAATCGTAAATGCTTACTTCGGGTTGGATGGTGAGAACGGAATTACCATCGAACAAATCGGTCAAAAATACGATCTGACCAAAGAGCGAATCCGTCAGATCAAAGAAAGAGCAATAAAGCGATTGCAAAAAGCCCGATACAGCAACGCCCTGAAAGCATATCTGGGTTAAATCATTTTGATGGGTTAAAGTATTCACAGAGCCCGATGAAATCCGCATCGGGCTTTATTTTGAACTTTAGGTTTACCCGGTGGTTTATACAAATATGAATCGTTTTTTTTCATCACATCTTTATCTCATTTTTTTTACGGGGCTTATTTTTTGTTCTTGTGAAAAAGTGATTGATTTTAAACCGAAAGAAAAGGCTCCCAAACTGGTAGTAGAAGCTACCATAGAAAACGGTCAGCCCCCGATTGTTTTTTTGTCCAGAAGTGTGAATTTCTTTTCAAAAATGGATCCTCAAACGCTCTCACAGAGTTTTGTCAGGAACGCCGAGGTATATGTTTCAAACGGAAGCGTCACTCATAAATTACGTGAATATTCTGTTCCGTTGGGCGGGGGATATTTCATATATTTCTATTCGGCAGATACTACCAATCCCTCAACCTATTTTGTGGGGGAATTAAAAAAAACATATTCGCTTCGCATCGTGTATGACGGCGAAATTTACACTGCACAAACAACTATTCCGGAAATAACCCGTCGCATTGATTCATTATATTGGAAACCGGCTCCGCCGGGCAATCCCCCCAACAAAGTAGCTTTAATGATTCGGGCAACAGACAGACCTGGCTATGGTGATTACGTTCGCTATTTTACCAAACGAAATCAGGAGCCCTTTTATGCCGGTTTGAATTCTGTTTATGACGATCAGATTATTGACGGCACCACCTATGAAGTACAGGTAGAGCGTGGCATAAACCGAAACGACGGAATAGCGAATGGGTATTCTTTTTTTGATAAAGGCGATACCGTAACGCTCAAACTTTGTAATATTGACAAAGCGACTTATGATTTCTGGCGAACACTGGAATTCAACTTTGCCAGTATTGGCAACCCGTTCTCCAATCCTACACGCATCATAAGCAATATCAGCGGAAATTCGTTGGGGTATTTCGGCGGTTATGCCGCACAATACAAAACTCTGATTATTCCCCGCTGACCTTTGTCACATTTCGCTATAAAATAATTCAACTATTTTTGCCCTTCATGATGAATTGAAAACTTATTTCCCTGACATGGAAAAAACAAAATGCCTGATTATTGGCTCGGGTCCTGCCGGATATACCGCTGCAATTTATGCAGCAAGGGCAAATCTGAAGCCTGTGTTATATAAGGGCCTTCAGCCGGGCGGACAACTGACGATTACCACCGAGGTTGAAAATTACCCGGGATATCCGTATGGAGTTCAGGGACCTGATATGATGATTGATTTTGAAAAACAGGCCCGACGTATGGGGGCTGATATTCGGGATGGAATGGCTACAAAAGTTGATTTTTCATCAGAGCATTTTAAAGTGGAAATCGATGAAGAAAAATGGATTGCGGCAGATGCGGTTATTATTGCCACCGGAGCTTCAGCGAAATGGCTGGGTCTGGAAAGTGAGCAACGATTAAACGGCCATGGCGTAAGCGCCTGTGCCGTGTGTGACGGATTTTTTTTCAGAGGTAAAGAAGTGGCCGTTGTAGGCGGAGGTGATACCGCTGCCGAAGAAGCGCTCTATCTTTCCAAATTATGTACACGGGTGCACATGCTGGTGCGAAGAGATAAAATGCGGGCAAGCATGATTATGCAGGAAAGAGTGAAGAACACTCCCAATATTATGATTTACTGGAATACCGAAACAGAAGAAATTTTAGGCGATAACAAAGTTACCGGAGTTCGTTATCGCAACAACAAAACCGGAGAGACGGGAGAAATATCCGTCAGCGGATTTTTTGTAGCCATAGGTCATCAACCGAACTCTGCCATTTTTAAGGGATGGCTCGATATGGATGAATCCGGTTACATTAAAACCGTTCCGGGAACCACCAAAACCAGCCGTGAAGGCGTATTTGCGGCAGGCGATGTTCAGGATAAAGTTTATCGTCAGGCGGTAACTGCAGCCGGCAGCGGTTGTATGGCTGCATTGGATGCCGAACGTTATCTGAGCGCCAAAGGTTTACATTAAATTTATGATTCAGATTCAGCTCAAACACCTTCGTTTTTTTGCTTTTCATGGCATCTATCCCGAAGAAAAAACAGCGGGGGGCGATTTTGAAGTCAATGCTTCTGTTTTTTTCAGGGAAACTCAAACAATAGCATCCCTTGAACAAACCATGAATTATGAAATGCTGTTTGAAATCATAAGAGATGCCATGCAAACGCCAAAGGAATTGCTGGAAACTGTGGCAATGGACATAATAGAAAAAATCAAAAGCAGATTTCCTCAGGTACAAAAAATTTCCATTGAAATTATTAAGCTGAATCCTCCCATTACACATTTCAACGGACAGGTATCGGTAACCGTTTCCAAAGAGTATTAAATTACCTTATCCTTCCAGTTTCCTTTCTGCAAATAAAAATAAGAAAGCGAAAGCAACACAGCCCAATACACCAGTTCAGAGGTCCATGCCCACACCAGATTTAACTGAAGTACTTTTATCACAAAATAAATATAAATGCAGTATGCCGTAATGGCTGCCAGTTCAATCAACAGATTGATTTTAGTATTTCCCGTACCGGTTACAGAATTCAGCCATACGGATGCCAGAGACATGGCAAGAACCCCCACGGAAACAACGCGAAAAACAGGGATGGCCTCCGAAACAAAACTTTCTTCCAGGCGATATAAACTAAAAAACAGCTCCGGAAAAAGATTTAAAATGGCGCACATTACACTGACAAACAGGAAGCTGAGCCCGGATATCCGATGAATTAACAACAACACCTGATCCTGTCGCCCCTGTCCGATGATATTGCTTACCATGGCATTGGCTGCGCTTCCGAAAGCCCACGCAAATACGCCGAAAATTCCGAACACGTTTCGCATGGTATTGCTGATGGCAAGAGGTCTTTCGCCGGTATTTTCAATCAGTATGTAAAAAATGAGCCAGGCAACAATACTAATAACGTATTGAGCCACCAAAGGTAAACTTTGCCGGAAAATTAATGCCGAGAGCGGCCGCTGAAAAGAAAGTGATTTAAATAAAGAGAACGTATGGTGCATTTTTTTTAAGAACAGAATGAAAAACACAATAGCCAGGCCGAAAAATTCAGCAATTAAAGAAGCTATGGCTGCACCGTTAAAACCCAACCGGGGCATTCCGAGATTTCCGAATATGAGACAATAATCCAAAAGGATATGCAGGCCCGAACCGAACCAGAATCCGAATTTCATATACTTGCTGTTGTTGGTGCCTACCAGCAAGGCATTTCCCACCTGAAAAGCATATAAAAAAACAAGCCCCCAGATTCGTATTTTCAGAAAGGATAATGTCTGTTCATAAACCGCCCGAGACCGAATGGTGGAAGACAGCAATAGAGGGCCGGTAAGATAGGTGATGAGAATAGAGGCTGCTGCAAAGAAAAAAGAGATCCATAACCCTTGAATAAAAATTCTTCCTATTTCCTCTGCGCGGTTTTGTCCTGCTCTGCGGGCCATTAGCGCCTGTATGCCATTGTTAAGTCCGGTACCGATCAGTGAAAAAATCAGGTAATACACGCCGGTAATGGCGGCTGTTCCCAGTTCGGTTTCTCCCAAAGCACTGATGAAAATGCTGTTTACCATAAAATTAATCTGAGGAACAAGAAGCGCCACCGAAATGGGTACAGCTGTTTTCAGAATGTCTTTTCGGGTAATGTTAACCCGTAAATTTTCGGCCGTTGGCGAATGGCTCATAATTTCAGATCCTGATGCTTATTACGAATAAATCAACAAACTAATCTTCGGCAAACCTACAATAAATAAATTTTATCTATCATTGCAGGGAAATCATTTTGAAAAAGCAATTTGTTTATAAAAGGACAGAAGGCGGGTACGGACATTCGCCGTTGTTGCTGATAAACCTGGGGATTCAGCATGGCGGTTTTGTCATTGTAAGCGCCGATCTTTCCACATTATATCATGCCGTATGGTTTCTTTCGAAAAAGGAAGAACCGATTCTGTTAAGTAATTTACTGACGGAAATTCCTGCGTTTTCCGCAAACGATTTTAATGTAGAAGTGTTGCTTGAAATCCCCGGTTATCAGTTGTACCCTTCCCGCGTAATGCATGTTGCCATGGCTGAAGAATGGCTAAGGGATTTAGGCTATTACGATAAAGGAAATGTGTTGCTGAAAGATGATTTACACGACTGGCAAATGGCAAACTGCTATTCCGTTCCGTCATACCTTCTGAATGATATATTCAGTGTACTTCATCAACCCTACAAAAAACATTATATATCGGCCGTAATGAGAGGAGCGAGGCCGGATTGGGGTGAAGAGCTGATGTTGGCTGATTTCAGAACTTCCTGGTTTCATGTTGTTGTGGTTCGGAACAGTGGCTTGTTGTTAGCCAACACCTTTGCGTTTCAGGCTGCAGAAGATGTTTTATATTACCTTTTAAAAATTTGTAAATATCTGAAACTGTCGCAATCGTCCGTTCGATTGTATTTGTCGGGGTTTGTGAACCGGGAATCGGAGATATACAAGGAATTATATAAATATTTTTACGTTGAATTTCGGGAGGCAGACTGGGGCAGTACCTCGGACATACCTGCTCATTATTTTACACATTTAAATGATCTGGCCCGATGCGAATTATCAGCGGAAAATTAGGAGGCAGACGCCTGCATCCTCCGAGCCGCATGCCTTACACCCGGCCTACAACTGATTATGCCAAGGAAGGATTATTTAATATTCTTCAAAATCATTTTGACTGGACTGCCATCCGAACGCTGGATTTGTTTGGCGGTACGGGAAATATCAGTTTTGAGTTGTTTTCCCGGGGCGTTACAGATCTTACGGTTGTGGAAAAAAATCCAACCATGCATGCCTTCATAAAGAAAACGGCCCTTCAGTTTCAGATTCCGAATATGAGAATAATCAAAATGGATGTTTTTTCTTATTTAAAACAATCTACCGAACAATTTGATTTAATTTTTGCCGGGCCTCCTTATGCCTTACCCGATAATCCCCGGCTACCGGAACTTATTTTTGAAAAAAAATTATTGCTGCCGGGAGGCTGGTTTATTCTGGAACATACCACCGGTCTGCATTTTCGCAACTCACCCTTTTTTTTAAAGGAACGAGCATACGGGACAACCTTATTTTCTTTTTTTCAGGAGAGCAGTGATGAATCATGATAATCAAATACGCATTTCCAAATTAAATGAAGTTTCGGTATGACGACGGGTTACAGCTATCTGAAATCCTTTCGGTTTTTTTTGTTACCTTTCTCATGGATTTGGGCCGCCGTTCTGGTCATTCGGAATTTTCTTTATGATAAGCAAATTTTTAAGTCTTCGGAGTACGGTCTTCCGCTCATAGTTGTGGGAAATCTCAGCATAGGAGGCACCGGGAAATCTCCCATGGTGGAATATCTTACCGAACTGCTGAAAAATTCGTTTCGTGTAGCCATCATCAGCCGGGGATATAAGCGTAAAACACGAGGATATGTGTTGGCCGGAAAAGACACATCATCGCTGGATATCGGTGATGAACCTATGCAGTTTTATAAAAAATTTCCCGATGTTCCCGTAGCCGTGGGTGAAGACCGCAACATTGCAATTGCTCAACTGATGTACGACAGGCCCGAAACACAGGTGATTTTGCTCGACGATGCCTTTCAGCATCGTGCCGTTAAAGCCGGAATGAACATTTTGCTGACAGATTACGACAACTTATTTACAAAAGATTTTTATTTGCCGGCAGGCGACCTCAGAGACCTGAAAAGCTCTTATAAAAGAGCCCATTTGATTGTAATTACGAAATGTCCGTCTCATATTAACGAAGATGAAAAACGGAAGATAATTAGGGAAATTCGACCGCAGCCACACCAACAACTTTTTTTTACCGCACTGGAATATGGAAATCCTTATTTATTATTTGGAAAGACTTCCGGTTATCCATCACCCGATGGTGAAGTATTACTCATAACCGGAATTGCCAACCCGCAGCCACTGAAAAAATATCTGGAACAGCATTTTTCAGCTTATCAATTGATGGAATTTCCCGATCATCATATTTTTTCAATAGATGACTGGCTGGCGATAAAGAAAAAATTTGACAGCATATCAAATCCTGAAAAATATATACTGACTACTGAGAAAGATGCCGTACGGCTGGAAAAATTTTCAAAAGATGAGGCAGCGCCTCCGGTATTTGTACTGCCGGTAAAACATCGCTTTTTATTTAACGAGGATAAACTCTTTGAAGATAAAATCCGGTATTATATTTTACAAAACATTTCAGAAAATGGGCAGAAAACATTCAGCAAAACATAAAAAAGAGAAACTATTGAATAAAACACATTCGGATGCCTTAACGGGTACTTTGGAAGTAACCCGTTCGGGAATCGGTTTTGTAAGTGTTGAAGGTTGGAGTGTGGATGTTGTTATCAGGCCCGAAGATATGAACGTGGCGCTGGACGGAGACCTGGTGGAAGTCATGATAAAAAAAATAAAAAAATCAGGGAGCAAAGTATACGGTGAAATCATCAGGGTTTTAAAACGAAAGCGGATAGAGTTTCTCGGAAGAATTCAAATCGCCGGCAGTCGTTCTTCTGATAAGGGGCCGGCTTATGGTTTTTTTATTTCTGATTCTTTGAAAAACATGCCTGATATTTTCATTCCCGGCGAATATCTGAACGGCGCTCAGGATAATGACAGAGTTATTGTGAAGTTGCTTTACTGGAATGATCCTGACCGGAATCCGGTGGGCACGGTAATAAGTGTTTTAAATATAGAAGAAGGAAATGATGCGGTAATGAATGAGATTTTGATGGAAGAAGGATTCCCTCTACAATTTTCGGATGAAGCATTGGAAGAAGCTGCACGGATACCTGAAAGCATTTCATCAGAAGAATTCAAAAAAAGAAAAGACTTCAGGAAAGCGTTGACGTTTACGATTGACCCGGTTGATGCTCGTGATTTTGATGATGCGATTTCTTTCCGAAAGCTGAAAAACGGATATTATGAAGTAGGCGTTCATATTGCCGATGTCAGTCATTATGTAGAACCCGATACCGCTTTAGACAAAGAAGCGTATCAAAGAGCCACTTCGGTTTACCTTCCCGACCGGGTGAACCCCATGCTTCCCGAAGTGTTGTCTGAGCAACTCTGTTCGCTTCGCCCCGGAGAAGATAAATTAACCTTTTCGGTAGTGTTTCAGATTTCTGCCAAAGGCGAAATCAAGGATTACTGGATTGGCAAAACGATTATCCATTCCGACCATCGCTTTACCTACGAAGAAGTGCAGGCTATTATTGAAGAAGAATCCGGCCTTTATGCTGAAGAAATACTGATACTGAACCGGATGGCCCAACATCTGCGCAAAAAAAGAATTGAAAACGGGGCCATCAATTTTTCCTCTCAGGATGTACGGTTTAAGCTCAATGAAAAAGGGGAACCCGTGGGTATTATGGTAAAAGAAAGCAAGGAGGCGCATCAACTTATTGAAGAGTTTATGTTGCTGGCTAACCGAACCGTTGCCACTTATGTTTCAAAAATTAAAATCAATAAAAAACCTATACCTTTTCCTTATCGGGTACACGACCTGCCCGACGAGGAAAAACTCATTCCGTTTGCCGCTTACGCACGGAAACGAGGATATACTTTTGATACCCGCACTCCGGAATCCATAGCACGTTCTTTTAATAAACTGCTTGAAAAGGTAAAGGGGCGCCCTGAACAACATGTGCTGGAACAACTCGGTATCCGCACCATGGCCAAGGCAAAGTATTCGGCCGAAAATATTGGTCATTATGGTCTGGGGTTTGAATATTATTGTCATTTTACTTCGCCCATCCGTCGCTATCCCGACATCCTGGTCCATCGCCTTTTGTACGACGTTTTGCAGGGTGCAGCACAACCCGATAAAAAAATGGAGGAAAAATGCAATCACTGCAGCGAAAGGGAAAGAGCGGCCATGGATGCCGAAAGGGCAGGTATCAAATATATGCAGGTATTATACATGAAAAACTACCTTGGTGATGAATTTGAAGGCGTCATCAGCGGCGTAGCCTCGTTTGGTTTCTGGGTTGAAACCGTAGAACACAAATGCGAGGGGCTTGTCAGCATACAAAGTCTTCTGGAATATGATGATTTCAGATTAGTTGAATCCGATTATTGCCTGATAGGAAAACGAACCGGAAAAAAATTCGGTATGGGCGATAAAATATGGATAAAAGTGGTTGCGGCCAATCTTTCCCGCCGCCAATTAGATTTTGAATGGGTGGTGGCCGAACAGGCTCCGGAAAAAAAACAGATTTCTATGCGTAAAAAAAAGAAATGATTCTTAATTTTCGGCCATGCAATCCTTTGAACTTTTATCGCAAAAGTTTTCGTTGTTTTTTGAAAAACGTCATTTTCCCTCCGAGCCGGAAACTCTTTATCAGCCCAATGAGTATTTTTTGTCATTAGGTGGCAAAAGAATCCGGCCGGTTTTATGCCTGATGGGAAATGAATTGTTTGATGACATCAGGGAGGATGCCTGGCATGCCGCAACAGCCATGGAACTGTTTCATAACTTCACTTTGATTCACGACGACATTATGGATAAAGCCCCTTTGCGGAGGGGAATGCCGACCATACACAGCAAATACGGAGAAAATACCGCTATTCTCGCCGGCGATGTTATGCTGGTAGCGGCTTATGAAGAATTGAGTAAAATTGATCTGAAATTTTTAAAACCCATTCTTTCGCTGTTCAATCAAACGGCAAGAGAAGTGTGTGAAGGACAACAAATGGATATGGATTTTGAAAAGAAAGAAGAGGTGGTTTTTGAAGAATATGTAAAAATGATTGAGTTGAAAACCTCAGTAGCGCTGGCAGCCAGTTTGCAAAAAGGAGCAATCATTGGAGGGGCCGGAGAAAGGAATCAGCAATTGATTTATGCTTTTGGTAAAAAACTGGGAATCGCCTTTCAGATTCAGGATGATTATCTGGATGTGTTTGGCGATGCTGGAAAGGTGGGCAAGCAAACGGGCGGCGATATTCTGGCCAATAAAAAAACCTTTCTGCTGATACATGCCATGGAAAAAGCAAGTCCGGAACTGAAAAAAGAATTGAAACAACTGATGTCTTCTGATCTGCCGGATAAAGTAGAAAAAGTAACCCGTATTTTTAAGGAATGTAAAGCAGATGAATGGGCACAGGAATTAAAAAACAAATACCTGAACGAAGCCATGCAGCATCTGGATGATATTGCCGTCTTGTCGAAGCGAAAAGAACCGCTCCGTGAGCTGGCTCATTTTTTGGTAAACCGTGAACATTGAACTTCATTAATAATCATTAAATCTTAAATTATGGCATTCCACCACCTTTTCCGGAAAAAATCAGTTCCTGAAATTCTCAGAGAAGCTGAAGCGGGACTGTTGGACGGTCATGGTACCGGTTTAAAAAAAGTCCTGGGGGTTAGAGACCTGACCTTTTTCGGCGTTGCCGCCATTATTGGTGCGGGTATTTTCAGCGGCGTAGGTTCGGCAGCTTCAAATGGCGGTCCTGCTGTTGTATTTCTTTATCTCTTTACCGCTTTAGCTTGCGGGTTTGCGGCATTGTGCTATGCCGAATTTGCTTCCATGGTTCCGGTTTCGGGCAGTGCATATACCTACTCTTATGTGGCCTTTGGAGAAATTTTTGCATGGATAATCGGATGGGATTTACTGCTGGAATATGCTATCGGAAATATTGCCGTTGCCATTTCGTGGAGCGATTATTTTACCCGTTTACTCAGCTCGGCCGGGATGGAACTACCGCATTGGATGACGATGGACTATTTGACCGCCAAAGCGGCGGAAACGCCAGAAGCTGCATCTGCCTGGAGTAAGGCGCCGGAAATTTTCGGATTAAAAATCATCATGGACATTCCGGCTTTATTGATTGTTTCTCTTATCACCTATATTGTCTTTATCGGAATTAAAGAGTCCCGTTCGGCCAGCAATCTGCTGGTAATATTGAAACTGGCAATAATCTTTTTTGTGATTGTGCTGGGTTCATTTTATATCAACCCTGAAAACTGGTCGCCCTTTGCTCCCAACGGTTTTGAAGGAATCATGAAAGGGGTTTCAGCCGTTTTCTTTGCCTATATCGGGTTTGATGCTATTTCCACCACAGCTGAAGAATGTAAAAATCCCCAAAGAGATTTGCCGCGGGGCATGATTTATTCGCTGATTATTTGTTCGGTAGTCTATGTGCTGCTGGCGCTGGTGCTTACAGGAATGGTGAAATATGACAAACTGAATGTAGGCGATCCGTTGGCCATGGTATTTGACGCCAAAGGCATGAAATTTATTTCCGCTGTGGTAGCTGTTAGCGCTGTCATAGCTACAGCCAGTGTACTCCTTGTATTTCAGTTAGGTCAGCCCCGCATCTGGATGAGCATGAGCCGTGACGGGTTGCTACCCCGGATTTTCTCCAGAATTCATCCCCGTTACGGCACACCGTCTTTTTCCACTATCGTTACAGGTTTGTTTGTTGCCATTCCGGCTTTGTTTATGAATCTGGAAGAAGTTCTTTCGCTTACCAGTATCGGCACCTTATTTGCTTTTGTATTGGTTTGCGGAGGCGTACTGGTTTTGCAATTACGAAAAGATAAGCCGGAAAGCAAATTTAAAGTTCCTTATGTGAATGCGCAGTGGATTTATCCGGCCTTACTCGCAGCAGTCATCATACTGATTGCCATCAAAATTCCGGAACATTTTACAAAAGACATCTGGACAAAAGAAGACTGGCCTATGGTCTTGTTCTGGCTTATTGCACTCGGGCTGGCCATTATTGCATTCATGAAAAAACTTTCTTTGCTCCCTATTCTGGGTTTAATCAGCTGTTTGTATCTGATGGCACAGGAAACTCATGTAGTGTGGATGCGTTTTCTGATTTGGCTGGCGATTGGACTGGTGATTTACTTCTTTTACGGCATGTATAACAGTAAGCTGGCCCGTAATTCAACCTGAACAGATAAAAAAGAAAGGGCTGTCGCCGGGCAATTCTTAAATTTGTGAAGTGAAATATCAGATTGGCGATAAAGTAATTTTATTACACACCGGCGAAGAAGCCACCGTGACTGAAATCATCAACGAAAAAATGCTGGTTGTTGATGTCGGCGATGTGTCCTTTCCTGTATTTGCCGATCAGGTGGATTTTCCGTATTACAGATTATTTACCGAAAAAAAAACCGCTTCAAATCGTAAAATAAAACGGTATGCGGAAGATTTGAAAAAAGATCCGTTTCCTCAAATGATGACGGATACGAATGGCATGTTCTTTTGTCTTCTTCCCGTGTTTGAAGAACCGGAAAAAGAAGAAGAGCTTATCCGGGAATTTAAATTGTATTTGGTTAATTCTACCCCTCAAGAATACAACTTTACTTATTGTTTCTGGCTAAGCAGTTGTAAAGAATTTGAATTGCTTAACACGATACATCCGAACCAGCAGTTTTACCTGCATAATATAGCTATGGAACAATTTAATGACAATCCCGTATTTCATTTTAACTTTAGGTGCAAAGTTCCGCAACCGGATAAAGCTCCCAACCATGAACAAAAACTTCGCATAAAACCCAAAGATTTGTTTAAAAAAATTGACGAACTGAATCAAAACAGCCATGCTGTTATTCGTTATACTTTATTTGAACATTTTCCGCTGAAAAAAAAAGAAGAAGATCCCTTTACTTTAGATTACGAACCGGTTCCGGATAACATGTATGAAGCCGGCCGAACTGGTAATGTCGGCGAGTCACCCCGATTTGTTCTGGATTTACATATAGAAAAACTTACCGATCAGTGGAAAAACATGAAGCCTGCCGAAATGTTACATTTACAGATGCAGGAATTTGAGAAACATTATGCTTCGAGCGTAGCACATCAATTACCTTATCTGTTTGTGGTACATGGAGTGGGTGAAGGGGTGCTTCGGGAAAAAATACATGCTTTTTTAAAAGAGCAAAAAGAAGTAAAAGAATTTGCTAACCGTTATCATCCCTCGTTCGGGTACGGGGCAACCGAGATATTCTTTCAATATTAAGTAACTTTGCAATGATACAGGCCGGGCTATCGCCACGAAAAAGATTTTCGGGGAGGAAAGTCCGGACAGCACAGAGCAATGCACCTCGTGAAAACGGGGCCGGTTTACCGAAAGGTAGGCCGAGAGAAAGTGCCACAGAAAATAACCGCTGCGTCATTCAGGCGCAGTAAGGGTGAAAACGTGGGGTAAGAGCCCACGTCCCGTAATAGTAATATTTCGGGAGGGTAAACCTTGCATGCTGAAATGCCATGTAGAGTACTCTTTGAGGGCTGCTCGTCCGAGTTTCCCGAAAGGGAACGGAGTACAGGGTAGGCAGATCAGATAAATGATAGCCGTATTCGCCGAAGGCGGATATACAGAATCCGGCTTACAGGCCTGTATCACCCGGCGTCTTTTTGATGCGAAAAGGCGCCGGTTTTTTATTTTGTTTTATCTGCGATATTTTATAGAAATACTTATGTTGATTCCGGAAAAAATTTTACCGGGCGGCACATTTCATTCCGGAAATCATGTTAAAGCAGAGGGTGAAATTAAAATGTGTAAAATTAACCCTTGCCTTAAATTTTTCAGATTAACCTTTTATTTCCAAACTGGTTTTATATGGGTTTGAATGCAGTTTTGATATTTCTTCATTTAATACATATTTGGTTTGTTTCTTTTTCCGATTTTTGGCGCTTGTTATGAAAGTATTCAAATTTGGAGGCGCTTCGGTGAACAGCGCAGAACGTATCCGAAATATTCCCGACATTCTTTCGGCTTTTGAAAATGACAAAATTTTGATTGTAGTTTCTGCCATGGGAAAAACCACGAATGCGCTGGAAGAATTGGTTCAGGCATTTTATCGGCAACACAAAGAAAAAGCGGCTCTTTGCCTCAAAAATATACGATTACAGCATGAAGAGGCTGCACAATTTTTGTTGAAAAAACAATTAACCGAATGTCTGCAACAGTTGAATCATTTTTTTACGGAAACCGAGTGGCTTTTACAGGAAAACCCCGATAAAGAATTTGATTATTATTATGATCAGATTGTGAGTTACGGCGAACTATATTCTACCACTTTGGTAAGCCATGCCTTGCTGGAATATGGCATTAAAAATGTTTGGCTGGATGTGAGGGATATACTTCGCACTGATGACGCTTTTCGCGAAGCGAATATTGACTGGGAAGTAACCCGTAAAAATGTTATGAAACAGGTAATACCTTTATTTGAGGATAATCGTATTGTGCTGACACAGGGTTTTATAGGTTGTACGGCTCAAAACGAAAATACCACACTTGGGCGTGAGGGGAGCGACTATACGGCTGCTGTTTTTGCAAATCTGCTGGATGCGGAAAGCTTGACCATCTGGAAAGATGTTCCTTCTGTAATGAATGCCGACCCGAAGCAATTTCCGGATGCCGTTCCGCTGGAAAGGTTAAGTTATCACGAAGTAATAGAAATGGCTTACTACGGTGCACAGATTATTCATCCCAAAACCATAAAGCCTTTACAAAACAAAGGGATTCCGTTGTATGTGAAAAGTTTTATTGAGCCGGAATTACCGGGAACGGTGATTGGGCGTGAAGAAGTAAAATCCCTGCCGCCGGTTATTGTACTGAAAAATAATCAGGTTTTGCTGGAGTTGCGCTCAAAAGATTTTTCTTTTATCGGAGAGCATTATATCGGGCAGCTCTATCAGCTTTTGGATAAGTGGCATCTGAAACCCAATCTCACGCAAAATGCAGCCATTCAGTTTTATTGCGTGATTGATGATAAAGGGGAAAAAACGGAAAAACTGGCATTGGAAGCAGCAGATTTTCTGGATGTGACGCTGTCAAGGAATCTCAGTTTGTTAACGGTTAGGCATTATACGGTAAATATTTTTGAAAGACTTTCCAAAGGAAGAACCATTATTTTAAAGCAACAAACTCCCGTAACACTACAGGCGTTGATGAAGTAATACGGAACAGATTCTGTTTATCAACCGATATTTAATGTTTGCGTCATTTTTTGAGGTACGGGCTTGTCGTTATAATAAGCGGGTTTCCAGATACCCATGTTTTCCATTCTGGAAATAAGTTCGTTATGAAAATCTTCTCCGCCGATATTTAATCCCTGAACAATTTTGAAGTTTACCGGCATGCCGTCTTTATCTATGATAAATTCTACCTTTATAAAAGCTTTTTTTACGCCGGGGGGAAGCAGGGCCGACATGTCTTTTTCCAGATCATTCAGATATTTGGCATAAGCAGAAGCGCCGCCGGGAAATTGCGGCGAAGAATGAACCTGTGTAGAAATATGATCTATAGTTCGGACCCGTCTGCTCATTTCTTTATTCTTCTTTTCTTCAGTTTTTTGCGTCGACACTACATCGTCATAAACAAAATATTCGCCTTTCGGCCCGAAGAGTACAACCGGTAGTTGTTTATGTTTTTCAAAATAATAATAGGCTCCCTTCAGGCTTTCGGAAAATTTTTTCAATTCGGGGTCGCTGTTGGTAAGTTTCTCAAGATATTTTACGCTTATATCGTTATCGTAGCGAATGGGGAAAATATGTACCGGAATAAAATCCTGTCCCTGATCTTTGGCGTAAGCTGCCAGAATATACAGCTCTTCAATCTGATCGTCTCGTATAGGAATACAACCGACTGAAACACAACTTCCGTGAATATAAATATCGCCTCCCGGGCTGATCGAGTCGCTTAATATTCTATCTGAGGCATTAGGATAATTTATACCTAATGACAAATAGTAATCGCTTTTAGGATTAAATATATTGATATAATAAAATCCTTCGGGAACCTGGAAGTCACCTTGCAATCGTTTGGGCCCTAGTGTTCCGGCAAGGGCGCACACTTTATAGGTTTTGAAATGTTTGAATGGCTCTCTGATATTATTTTTTACCCAAACTTCCAGCTGGCTGTCATATTTAAATGAACGGATGTAAATGTATTTGGCCGGCCAGGTAAGTTTTTTTTGAAGAAACTGTTTTTGCAAGGTGTCCAGCTTTCTTCGCATGGCTTCATTCGGGCGGGAAAAAGTTCGCTGATATTCTATAAAAGAAAACGGTTTTCCGTCCGGCTCCTTTCTAAAAAGAGACGAAGATTGATCCTGTGCTGAGGAAGCATATATTATACCCCATGCAAAAAAAAGAATTACACCCCGCATTTCCAATTCATTGGATTTGGTAAACAAACGTTATTCTCACCCTGTAAAATTACAGCGAGATTGTTAAAATCTCATCCGCAATTTTTTTAACCGATGTGGAAAAACAAAAAAACAACAAATTAAGTATTCTTTAACAATTAAAGATTTCCGCGAAGCGCCTGTTCTCTTTCAATAGCTTCAAACAAGGCCTTGAAATTTCCTTTTCCGAAACTCTTTGCTCCTTTTCGTTGAATAATTTCAAAAAACAAGGTAGGGCGGTCCTGAACAGGTTTGGTAAAAAGCTGAAGCAGATACCCTTCATCATCCCGGTCAACCAAAATACCCAGTTCCCGTAACGGCTCAATATCTTCGTCAATTGGCCCTACACGGTTTAGCAAATCGTCATAATAAGTGGATGGCACCCGCAAAAATTCCACCCCGCGGCTTCGAAGAGCAGAAACCGTTTTTACAATATCATTTGTAGCCATAGCGATATGTTGGCAACCTTCTCCGTTATAAAATTCCAGGTATTCTTCTACCTGACTTTTCTTTTTGCCCTCGGCCGGTTCATTAATGGGAAATTTAACAAATCCGTTTCCGTTGCTCATCACTTTACTCATCAGTGCGGAATATTCGGTAGAGATATCTTTATCATCAAATGTCAGAATGTTTCTGAAGCCCATAACTTCTTCATAAAATTTTACCCACACATTCATGCGGTTCCAGCCCACATTGCCTACACAGTGATCTACATACAAAAGGCCTGTTGCTTCAGGTTTAAAATGTGGATTTGACCATGGTTTATACCCGGGTAAAAAGGGGCCGGAGTATTCATTTCGCTCCACAAACACATGAACGGTATCGCCGTAAGTATGTATGCCGCTGAGAGATACTTTTCCCCATTCGTCTTCTAATGTGACGGGTTCAAGATAAGGCTTGCCGCCCCGTTTCGTGGTTTCCTCAAAGGCAGAATGGGCGTCATTCACCCGAAGTGCAATTACTTTTACCCCATCGCCGTGTCGGTAAATGTGGTCAGCCATATCATTTTCCGGGCGAAGCGGGGTAGTTAGTACAAAAGTGATTTTATTTTGACGTAGGGCATAGCTGGCTTTTTCTCGAACTCCTGTTTCGGGCCCTGCATAAGCTAAGGCCTGAAAACCAAATGCATTCATATAGTAATAGGCTGCCTGTTTGGCGTTGCCTACATAAAATTCAATATAATCAGTTCCCAACAGAGGAAGAAAATCAACTGAAGTATTAGCCGATTGAATGTCAACAGACGGTTTCATAAAATAATTTTTAATGAAAATTTTAATAAAAAAAAGAAAAATGAAAGCAAAAGAAAAGAAGAAGCTTAATCCATGGCCAGCGCTTCCATCAAAAGAATAAAGTTGATTCTTTTGTCAGGAAATATTTTGTGGGCATAATCCGGTTGCATAACTCAAAATTACGAAAACAACCGGAAATGAGTAAAAGTAAATCTTTGGGCATACTTTTGCCGTATGATTAAAGCAGGAATTCTTGGCGGAGGGCAGCTGGGCCGTATGCTTCTGCAGGCTGCTGCCAACTATCCGGTACAGACATTTATTATGGAAAATGACCCTGAATGTCCGGCTGCTCATCTTTGCCACCATTTTGTTCAGGGAAATATTAGAAACGCAGAAGAGGTATATCGCTTTGGAAAGCAACTCGATGTTTTGACCATAGAAATTGAAAATGTGAATACCAATGCGCTGGAACGGTTAGAAGCTGAGGGTGTAAAAGTCATTCCCCGACCTTCAGTGTTGAAAACCATCAAAAACAAAATTTTACAAAAAGAATTTTATGCCTTGCATCAAATACCTACTTCCCCTTTTGTGATTACGAATAATAAAGAAGAAATCACAAAATATCCGGATTTTTTTCCGGCCGTTCACAAGTTGGGTGAAGGCGGATACGACGGCAAGGGTGTTCAGGTTCTGGAAGGGCCGGAAGATTTGGAGAAGGCTTTTGATGCACCGGCAGTGCTGGAAAAGAAAATTTCCATAAAAAAGGAAATTGCACAGATGATAGCCGTAGGGCAAAACGGTGAAACGGCTGTTTTCCCGCCGGTAGAAATGGTTTTTGACCCGGAGCTGAACCTGTTGGACTATCAGTTGTGTCCGGCTGAAATAAATGAAAAAACACTTTGGAAAGTAGAGGCCATTACCCACGCCATAGCCCGCAACCTGAAATCGCCGGGACTCTTTGCCGTGGAAATGTTTTTAGATAAAGAGGATGAGGTATGGGTCAATGAAACGGCACCGCGAGTGCATAACAGTGGTCATCATACGATAGAAGCTCATTACTCCAGCCAGTTTGATATGCTTTGGCGGGTAATGCTCAATTATCCCTTAGGGAATACCCGGGCCATATTACCTTCGGCAATGGTGAATATCATCGGAGAAAAAGGATTTACGGGTGAAGCGAAATATGAAGGGCTGACGGAAGTATTGAAGTTTGACAATGTTTTTGTTCATATCTATGGAAAAAAAATAACAAAGCCCGGAAGAAAGATGGGGCATGTTACAATCCTGAGCCAGGATAAACAGGAGTTAATCTACAGAGCCGGCAGAATAAAACATTTACTCAAAGTGAAGGCTTAATAGGTTTTTTTATTTTTTTAAAAAATTACCTATGCAACCGGTTGTTGGTATCATTATGGGAAGCGACAGCGATTTAACAATCATGCAACAGGCAGCAGATGTGTTGAAAGAGTTTGATATACCTTATGAAGTCACTGTGGTATCGGCACATCGAACGCCTTTGCGTATGGTAGAATATGCACAAAAGGCAAAAGAAAGAGGATTAAAAATAATCATAGCCGGCGCCGGAGGCGCCGCCCACTTGCCCGGAATGGTAGCTTCAATTACTACATTACCTGTAATTGGGGTGCCTGTAAAATCTTCCAACTCCCTAGACGGTTGGGATTCCATTCTTTCCATATTGCAAATGCCCAATGGAGTGCCGGTAGCTACCGTTGCCCTCAATGCAGCAAGAAATGCCGGCATACTGGCTGCACAAATTCTTGCATTGAGCGACGAAAAAATTGCCGCCGCCATTCTTCGGTTTAAAAATACGCTTCAGGAAAGTGTAGCAGAAAAAGTTCAGAAGCTGAAGGAAGAAGGATGGGAAAATAAATTTGATTAGCTCTTGTGCCTGCTGTCATGAAAAGAAATTCAGCTTTTGTATTAATGACGTTCCCTCTTGTATTAATCTTTTCGCTTTGCAGCCCTAAGCCACAATTAATTGTTGATAAAATAAAAGTATTCGATTATCCATCAGCATCGGCTATAGATTGCATAAACAACACCCTGTTTGTTATGGGAGACGATACCAAGGAGCTCTTGCTTCTGGATACTTCACTCAATAATCTGGAAAAGGTTTCATTGTTTAAAAGGTATGAAAAAAGAATTCCAAAACCCTGACATTTGATAATGTTAAGACGTTTACAGAGCATGAATAGGTAGCCAATCAAATGGATGTAAAAACCTATTTTACCCTACCCTATACCAGTCAAGACAAAGGTACAGTGGAGAATAGAATAGGGG
>JAOAGO010000029.1 GCA_026415715.1 Chitinophagaceae bacterium
ATGGTTCATCTAGTGGTGTATATGGCACAAATCTTAGTAATGTCAGCAGATTAAGATCAATAGGGGTACAGGGTGTTGCAAGTGGTTCAAATTATACTAATATGGGTGTAGGTGTGTGGGCCGAGGCTAATGGTACTGGTACGGCAGGGGTTAATAATTACTGGTTGTATGGTACAGCATCAAACGCTTCAGGACAAAATTATGCTGCCTGGTTAAATGGAAGGGTAAGGATTACGGATGGTACCGAGGGAGCGGGTAAAGTGTTAACCAGCGATGCAGCCGGAAATGCAAGCTGGCAAACTCTTTCGCCTAAAGTAAGTCTGAGAGTAGGCGGAACAAGCACAATAACTGTCCCTACTCACACATTTGTTGATATAGTTTGGAATTTTATAGAGTTTGAAGAGGGCGGATTTAATTATAACCCTCTTACCGGTGAATACACAGTACCCGTGTCAGGTTTATATTTCATCTCAGCCAAATATGTTTGGGATACATTTTCAAATAACACCGGACATCAAAATACTATAATTTTAGTCAATAATATTATGATGGAACTTGGAGCAAATGCTACAAGTAATACAAGCCTTTACATCAAAGGCGAAGCAAGAGCTATTTTACAGTTAAATGCCGGCGATGTGATTAAGATTCAGGCTTATCAAACTACTGGCGCTAGTGCTTCAATCGGGAGTTTTCCTGCGCAAGATAATAATTTTATAATATATCGCATTCATTAATTTAAATTAACTAAATATGAAAAAGAAAGTATTTTTTTGTATTTCTATAGCATTTATTTCTTCTCATTTAAGTACTATCGCACAGACTTCTACTGTGCCTGTCAATTCTTCTAATGAAAATAAACCCTTGCTCATTGAAGGATATAAGTTTCCAATGACGGCAAGCGAATATATTGCTGCTCAGAAAGCTTACAATGAAAAAAAGTCTGTACAAGCCGTGCAGGTTAATTCTTTAGAAAAAAGACTGCCAAATGATCATAATGGTGTTAATTCAGCAGACCAACAAAAAGAACAAATGAATGAATTGCGTAAAAAAAATAATGGAAAAGAAATCCCGGATTTAAAACCTGCTACAGATCAGAACATAAGCGAAAAGAAAAGTGAAAATGTTTCAAATAAACCTGCACAGCCACAGGTAAGAGAGAATAAAGCTTCCAAAGAGCAGGCGCCGGTTACCGCTTCTTCCAAGGAAGAAGACACTACCCCAAAAGTAAACCCGGTCAGCTTAATTTCTTTGCAAACAGATGAAAAGGCGAAAGTTAAAAACACGGAACCAAAACCTGCGGAACCTGCCCAGCAAAATTCAGGCGAACGCAGAAGAAGTGATTTGGGTAATAATAACCAGTAGTTTGATACCTACTGGTTAATGGTGATTACTACTTTTTGGCGGTAACTTCCTTTTTTTCCACAAAAAAGCAGGACGTGTAAACACCATCAGATTATTCGGGCATAAAAATAAAAATGAAACGAGGGCTGTCTAGTTAAGGGCGGCCTTCGTTATTTATTCTTAGCAAACGGGTACGCAATAAATTTAGGCAATGCATAATTTAAAAGATGTCATAAGGCCTGTTGCCAGCAGGTCCCCTTACATTATTTCCGTTTATTTACTCCCCCTGTCCGGATGATTTCTATTTAACAGAAGAAATGCCAGCGTTTATACATGCCTTGCTTTGACAAATGAATCTGGTGATGTCATTCCGGACTGCTGTCAATCTGCACAAAACCGGGAATTCGCTTTTTAACAATTCCAGGCCACTAAAGAGTATAATACAGGGCAGTGAAATCCGGCGGGGAAGATATAAGCCGTTACGTAATTTCAATTTTCAAACCGATAAGACCAGGCGCCATAAAAAAGAGAAGACTTTCGCCTTCTCTTTTAAACTTATTTTTGAAAAAAGGGTTTAGCCTTTTGGTTTAGCTGCCGGTTTGGCCGGAGTTTTGGCGCCGCCTCCTTTCATCGCCTTTTCGCAGGCTTCCAGATTTTGCTTTGCACCGATAAAATTCGGAAAAAATTCAAGGGCTTTCTGAAAGTCGGCCTTTGCACCCGTGTAATTTTTGGCATCCATCTTTAAAACGCCTATTAGATTGGAGGCAGCCGCATGTAAGGGAACCAGCTGCTGCGATCCGTCGTATGAAGTGAATACAACTCCTGTTTTTTTGCTGGTGGTATCGGCCAAAACAGCGCGGGCCGAATTTTCACATTCCAGTGTTCGCTTCAGTTGATATTGTCCTAACGCTAATTTATAGATATGGTATGGATTCCGGGTTTTCGGAACAACCTGTTCCCATAAGTTTACCGCCGTTTTGGGATCGCCCAGTTCGTCATAACATTCAGCGGCACGGGCTCTGGCTTCCATATTTTCCGGCTGCGCCTTGTACACTTCTTCAGCCAGTACCAGGGAGCTGACATAAGCCTTATTGTTGAAATAAAGCATGGATAACGTGTCGCGATAAGCCAAACTGCTGTCAATGGCAATATAGCCATGAAGCGCCTGAATGGCCGTTAAAATGTCATTGTACTTAATGGCATTATCATAGATTTTCAGATAATGCTTCTTCCAATCAGATGAATTTTGAGCATGTGAGCACACCATAAAAAGGCTCAAGGTTAATGGCAAAAACAATTTCTTCATAACGTGATTTTTTATCAAGCGGTAAAAATAATAATAATTTTGACTTTGTTATGCATTTATTTAAAATTTCGGGAAGAATATATTTTTTTGTAGCACTTTTCATTTTTGGGATTATACCCCAAAAAAACTATTCTCAGGAATCCGATTCGGCAGATAATGCCCGGCTGGCCTCCATGATTACGCTTTCTGAAGTGGTTGTAAGGAATAATCTGAATGTGGCCCGTTTCATTGATCAGGTAAAAAAAGATACCAGTTTTTACAAAGCTTTCAGAAATCTGCGCATCATAGAATATTCTTCACTCAATGAAATCCGCATACTGGATAAAAAAGGAAATACAAAGGCCTCTCATTACAGTAAAACGAGGCAACTGCGTGAAGGCGGATGCCGGACCATGCAGGTACTGGAAGAAAAAAACTCGGGTACCTTTTATGCATCAGACGGGAGCTATAAATACATGACCGCCGAAATGTATGCCGGCCTTTTTTTTACCAAAGGAAAAATCTGCGGTGAAAACAATATCGTAAAGGGTGTGAGTTTTTCTCCCCGCTCTCAGTCCGGAATGGCCCGGCATAAGGAACAACTGAAAATGCTCTTCTTTAATCCCGGCAAGAAAATTCCGGGAATACCTTTTATAGGAGATAAAATAGACATTTTCGATCCTGACCGGGCTGCACTTTATGATTTTCTGATAAATTATGATGAGTATGACGGAAAAAGCTGTTATCTGTTTACCATCAGGGCAAAAGAAAACCTGAGCGCCGGTGAAAAAAACAAAATTGTGATAGATGCCATGAAAACCTGGTTTGATGTTCAAACCATGGAAATTATGGCCCGAAGCTATGAAATGAGTTATGATGCCGGCGTATATGATTTTGACGTACACATGGAAGTACAGATGACAAAATTTAACGGATTACTTCTTCCCAAACTGCTTCGGTATAAGGGAAACTGGAATGTGATAACCAAAAAAAGAGAAAGAGCAGAGTTCACAGCAACACTGTACGATTTTCGGACTGAACAGTAAATTTTTTTAAGAAAAAAAACCGTTTCCGAAAACCAGGTTTTGTGGTTGAATATGACTCACAAGAAATTTCTGCGAATGTAATGTTTAATATTTCCTGATTCAGTTAATTTCCCGATTCAGATAATGTCGGCGGAATAATCTTCAGCGGTTTGAAATGTAGGCTCGCCATTTATCCAACAGTGCATTCATATCTTCGGGTAAAGGCGAATCGAAAAAAACATCTTTTCCGGTTTCGGGATGAACAAAACCCAAAGTTTTGGCATGCAATGCCTGACGAGGACAGATGGCAAAACAATTTTCTACAAACTGTTTATATTTTGCATAAACGGTTCCCTTAACAATTTTATTTCCTCCGTAGGTGTCGTCATTGAATAAAGGATGACCCAGAAATTTCATGTGCACACGAATCTGATGTGTTCTGCCGGTTTCCAAACGGCAGCGCACCAGGGTAACATAGCCGAAACGTTCAAGAACTTCATAATGTGTGATAGCTTCTTTACCCTGATTTCCCTCGGGATAAGCGTCAAATATTTTACGAAAGCGAAGATGCCGTCCTATATGCGCTTTAATCGTGCCCGAATCATAAGGTAAATCACCCCAAACCAGCGCTATGTATTCTCTGCGTACCGTATGTTCTACAAATTGTCGGGCCATCTTTTGCATGGCCAGGTCGGATTTGGCTAAAACAAGTAACCCGCTGGTATTTTTGTCAATACGGTGCAGCAACCCGAAGCGCGGAAGCGACTCTTCAGTTACCTCCGGATTTTGTTTCTGAAGATAATAAGCGACGCCATTCAGTAACGTTCCCGAATAATTTCCGCAACCGGGATGTACAACCATGCCGGCCGGTTTATTAATAATTAAAATATGCCGGTCTTCATATACAATCGGCAAGGGAATGTCTTCCGGAACAATCTCCGTTTCATCAGGGTGTATTTCTGAATAAAATACAATGGTATCTCCGGGTTTTACTTTATAATTCGGTCTGGTTTCTTTTTCGTTTACCAGAATCATTCCGGTATTCAATGCCTGCTGAATTTTGTTGCGTGAAGCATTTTCAATGCGTCCTGCAAGAAATTTGTCAATACGCAACGGTTGTTGTCCGGCATCCACCTTCAATATGAGCCGTTCATATAAATCTTCCGGTTGAGGTTTTTCGGTTATCGGAAGTTTTAGTTCAGCAGGCATGGTACAAAATTAATATGCCATTCGGGGTTTCTGATAGACCCGGCGCTTTTTATCAATATTTTTGTGTTTGATTTATGGCAAAACAAAAAGTTATTTTCCGTGATTTGGGCCAGATGGATTATGAAAAGGCATGGCACTATCAGGAAGAACTGTTGCGTAAAATTTTGCAAAAAAAAGCAAAATCATACCTACCCGAATATCTTACTTCGGCACCTTCTTCTCATAAATCTGAAAACCTGGAAACTCATTATTTATTGTTTGTGGAACATCCGCCCGTTTATACGCTGGGTAAAAGCGGAAACAAAAAACATCTTTTGCTGAATGAAAAAGAACTGGAAAAAAGAAACATTCAGTTTTTTCACACCAACCGCGGAGGAGACATTACTTTTCACGGGTACGGACAGTTGGTCGGGTATCCGATTTTGGATCTGGAACACTTCGGAACCGATATAGGGAGATATTTAAGAAATCTGGAAGAAGTCATCATCCTTACTTTGAAGGATTACGGGATTGAGGCAAAAAGGTCAAAGGGTGAAACCGGCGTTTGGATTGATCCGGACAAGCCGGGAAAAGAGCGAAAAATCTGTGCTATCGGCGTACGTTGCAGCCGCTGGGTTACCATGCACGGTTTTGCTTTGAATGTGAATACGGATCTGCATTATTTTCAACATATCATCCCTTGCGGTATTCGCGACAAGAAAGTAACCTCAATGAAAGAGGAGCTTGGCCGGGATGTTTCTATGGAAGAGGTAAAAGATAAAGTAAAACAAAATTTTGAAACCGTATTTGACACCGATTTAAAATCAGAATTCTTTTTCTAAATAAAATTTATGCCGTTCTATCAAAGCATCACCTTCAAATAATTCAAACTGAAACCAGCCGGAGCGGTAAAAATTCGTCTTGTCTAATTTAAACTCATGCACTTTCAAATTTTTTAATTCAAAAAGCAAGCCTTCGTCGTCATAAAACTTTATTACATATTTGTTAGTTTTTTGTTTGTCGGGTAATTTTATGCAAACATATCCGTCACTGCAGGTAAAAATATACAGCGAAGGAACGAAGCTGTCTCTGATTTTATTGTATGTAATAGGACTTAATTTTAATCCCGAATCAGAAAATTGTTGCAGCCGGTTAGGATTGATCACGATAGGTTTTTCTTTATCTGTAAACTCACTAGCAAAATTGTATTTTACATTTACTTCAGCCGGAGCTTTTTTGGCCGCGCTGAAGATATAATTTCCGTCTTTAAAAACAATAAAAAGTCTGTAAAAAATCCTTCCGCCGGGAGATTTTGCATCCAGATAACCATTTTGCTGAGCAGCCGGATCAGCTACTGTTAATATAGACCTGAAACCGGAAAGACTGTCCTTTGAACGTTGTATGATTATCTGGGACACATGCTCAAAGCGGTTTGTCCAACCGATGACATATCTGTTATTTCCTGCATTCCATAACGAAAAACTGGGTAGCGTATCCTGGCTTCTGGCTATTGAAACAATAAGACAGAATTGAAGAATAGTAATCAGTCTGCTTTTCAGATAATTCATCTTAAATAAACTGATGTATTCACAAATAAATTTTATGCAATGAGCAAAGATAACGGGTTTGGCTGCCCTTTTTCAAAAATTAACTTTCCTTTATCTAAAGAAAGATTACCGCACATACCTCCCGTATGAATTAAGAGTACATGACTGTGTTTGGGAAAGTAGTCTTGCTTAGCCAATTCAACGGCCGCATAACACAATTTCGCAGTATAAACAAAATCCGTAGGAATACCGGTATATTCATACCAGGAATTTATAAATGCAATCAGAGTATGGTTTTTTTTGGCGAAACCTCCTAAGTGAAATTCGTGCCGGATATCAAAACGGCAAGAGCTGTTTTTGCAGGTTATTTCTATCCATTTATTCAATGAGAAATTATTTTTTACGACGCTGATTCCCGTAATTTGTTGTGTGGGTCTTGCTGCACGCATCAGGCCCGCCAAAGTGGTTCCCGTGCCCGCTGCACAAAGAATATGAGTGTAGGGAGTTGCCTGATCGGCATAATTCAGGATTTCTGATGCCCCCCTTATTCCGTTTTCATCACTTCCTCCTTTCGGAATGACATAAATTTTTTCAGTTTGCAGTTCAACCGGTATTGCGGATAATTCAAAATCTTTTCCGGAAAGAAAAAACAGTTGCATGCCCAGCTTTTCTGCCAATTTCAAAATCGGGGAAAGCTGATGAGGTTTTTCTCCGCGGATAATACCTGCACAGGGCAAAGAAAATAACTGACATGCTGCTGCCGTAGCCAGAATATGATTTGACCAGGGGCCGCCGTAGGTAATTATTTTTTCCGCTTTTTTTTGTTCTGCTTCTGCTATAAAATATTTTAATTTAAACCATTTATTTCCCGAAATCAGCGGATGAATTTTATCCAATCTCAGCATGTAGGCTTTAATATTTTTTTTAAGAAAAACCGGATGAAGAATAGGGTCGGTTGTAATATTGTGTGGTTGCAAAAAATTCATCAGGCGTTTTAACTGTAATACAAAATTAACCTATTTTCGCTCCCTAAATCTGATACATGAAGCAACCTCCTGCGCTTGTCATTCTGGCGGCCGGCATGGCTTCCCGGTACGGAAGCATGAAGCAAACTGAACATTTCGGACCTAACGGTGAGACAATCATAGATTATTCACTTTATGATGCTATACAGGCCGGCTTTGGAAAAGTGATTTTTGTTGTCAGGGAACAGTTTAAGGAAGAGTTCAGAAAACTTTTTGAAGAAAAACTGAAAGGTAAAATTCAATCAGTTTATGTTACGCAGGAATTGGATCGATTTATTAATGGTTATCCAGTTCCGCAACAACGAACAAAACCATGGGGTACGGCTCATGCCGTGTTATGCGCTCAGGAAGCTGCGGGAGACACGTTTGCCGTTATCAATGCCGATGATTTTTATGGCAGAGATGCTTTTCTGAAATCCCTTCAATTTCTGAAAAACGAATGTTCACCGCAACGATATGCATTGATAGGCTACGAATTAAAAAATACATTGTCAGAACATGGGGCAGTTAACCGCGGTATTTGTTTTCTCAATGCACAGGGCAGGCTCATTTCAATAGTAGAACGAATAAATATTTTGAAAGATGGAAATGATGCACTTTGTGAAGACGGCAAAGAACCCTCGCGGCTTCCCATGAACACGAAAGTGTCTATGAATTTCTGGTGTTTTCATTCATCTTATTTTTCGCTTGCGCAAAAAATGTTTCATCATTTTCTGGAGCAGGAGTCCGGTAATCTGAAATCAGAGTTTTTTATACCCATAGTTGCGGATGCTTTTTTAAAAAACGGGGGAGTGATAGACGTATTACCTACGGCATCTGCCTGGTTTGGGGTAACGTATAGGGAAGATGCTTCGGCAGTAAGAGACAATATCCGCCAACTGGTAGAGGCCGGAGAATACCCTGAGAAATTATGGTAAAACTGTTAGCAGGTTTTTGAAACTATCAGTTAATCTCCCTTTACCAAAAAAACAAAGGGTTGAATTTTTTTCACCTGAAACTGACGACTTGCACCTTTTAAAACTGATTTTTCTGAGATTTTTAATGAAAATTTAGGATTTTCTTTTTTAAATTCATCTAATAAATGGAAGATATACTTGGAACGAATGGCAAACACTACACCTTCGGCTTCAGTCTCTTTGTTGCTCAGTATCCCGATGATTTCTCCGTCTCGGTTGAAGACAGGCCCTCCACTGTTTCCGCGGTTAGCGGAGATGCCCAGCTGGCAGGTCAGTGAGTCGTTGTTAAAACCGGTAAGGGCGCTAAGGTATCCTTCTGTATAAACAATTTCATTACGGGGATAACCTAATGTAAATACTGGTTCAGCCAGTTCTGATTCAAGCCGCGAAAATCCATAGGGAATTTTTTGAGGCGGGGTAAATGCTTTGTCATCCACTTTCAGAATAGCCAGATCTTTCTGTTCATCTTTGAATATAATTTTTGCCGAAAATTCTTCACCTTTATAATTTGACACAATTACGTTTTTAGATTTTCGGATAATATGGGCGTTGGTTATAATGAATCCCTTTTCATCAAGCAGAAAGCCTGTACCGCCCGATTTGTAGTGTATATTTTTAGAGGAAGCATTCAACTGTTCACGGAGATTTTTTACTTCGGCTTTCTGGCTTTTTTGTTCCTTACGTATTTCGTCAAATTCTCGTTTTAAAAGTTGAATTTTTTGCTGTGGATTAGGCGAAAGGGCCGAAATTAAAGAAATGACGCCGAGGGTGGTTAAACCGGCAAAAACAGCGGCTATGGCAGCTACCCGACGATAGCGTTTCCACAGATAGATAAATTTCGCTTTACCGGTTGAGTGCATTTCATGAATTTGACCTTGATCGGAAAGTTGCCAGTGAACTTCGTTGAGCAATGACTTTAGTTTTTTTCTGCCCGCAAAATGATGTAGTTCCTTCATAAAATAAGTATGCTCCACCACCTGCTGATCAATATCGGCATTGGTTTTGCGAAGCTGCTCAAATTGCACCCGTTCTGCAGGTGTCATTTCGCCCCTTATATATCTTTCAATGGCATCAATTAAATTATATTCACTCATCCCGGTTGCCATTTTTATAATTTTCAAAAAATATTTTTTTCAGTCTCACCAGACATTTGTATTTCTGATTTTTAGCGCTTTCGGCATTCGTATAACCGAATTTTTTTGCAATCATCTGCATATTCAGCTGATGTATGTAAAAGGCTTCAAGCAAACTTTTACACGGCTCTCCCAGACTCTGGAAGGCCTTTTCCATCAGCTCAAAATCGGCATCCCTTTGTTTTTGCAGTTCCAACTCATCATCTACCTGAATCACGGGTTCTAAACTATCGCCGGTTGTATATTGCCTGTTCTGGACTTGCAGGCGTTTCAGCCACAAACGACGGGATACTGAATATAAAAAAGTTTTAATCTGACAGTTTAAATTCAGATTTCCTGACCGCAATTTTTCATAAAGAACTATAATGGCTTCCTGAAAAATATCCTTTGCATCATCGCTCGATCCGTTGTTATTGATTATCAGGCTCTGAATCGAATGAAAACTTTCCTTATATATAATTTCAACAGCTTTAGGGTTATGGTTTAATAATCCTTCTAAAAGAGCCTTTTCATCAAAACTTTGTTTCACTGTCTAACGTTTAATACTTATTTTAAAAAATTGTAACCCATTTTTCGAAAAAAAATTTTTTTGATAAGAGGGTTACCTTTTTCAATTTCCGGAATTAATGCATGTAAATTCAAAAATCAAAAAAAATTAAGAAAATGAAAAAACTATTTGCTATTGCATTTTTAGCTACGGCTTTGGTAGCTTGCGACAACAAGGGTAAAGAAAATCAAGGTGATCAACCTGCTGACACAACGCAGCAAACCCAGCCTGCTACCCCTCCTGCAGCCGATACTGCCGCTCAGGCTCCTGCTGCTGACACAGCTGCTAAAGCTCCTGCTGCTGATACCACTAAAAAAGCAGAAAGCAAGTAATTACGATTCCACCGGAATCTCAGGAAATTTAAAGTCCATCCATCCGGATGGCTTTATTTTTTTTAATACTAAAACAAACGTTAGTGTTATTTTTTAAATTTCTGATTCTGATTGTTTTTAAATTTCTGATTTTGCGTTTAAATTTGTAACATGAATAATTATAAAGCATACCGGTTTTTTGGCTATTATTATTTTTTTGCCGCTAAAAGGCCGGGAATGCTATCTGATAACTGAACGCAAGCAAAATGATATAAAACAGGTCCCGGTCTCAAAATTGACCGGGATTTTTTTTAATAAAATTTTACTGGTAAGTGAGTAAATCAGAAAACAAGGAAATGCGGTTTGCCATTCAGGGTTATGAAGGCAGCTTTCATCATTTGGCGGCTGAATATTTGTTAGGCAAACAAGTAAAGGTAATTCCCTGCGATACCTTCAGAGAGGTTGTGAAAACAGCTGCCGTAAAAAAATTATCCGACGGCGCCGTTATGGCTATTGAAAATTCCATAGCCGGAAGCATACTGTCAAATTATAACCTGTTACATAAAAGCAACCTGAAAATTGCCGGCGAGTTGTATTTGCAGATCAAACATCATTTGTTGGCCAATCCGGGGGTTCGAATAGAAGACATTCGCGAAGTGCATTCTCATACCATGGCGCTTCAGCAGTGTAATGATTTTTTGGAAAAATATCCGTGGAAGCTCGTAGAAACGGAAGATACGGCGCTCAGCGCCAGGCACATTCATCAGCATAAAAGTAAACATATTGCCGCCATAGCCGGAAAGCTGGCCGCAGAATTATACGGACTGAATATTCTGGTCGCCAACATTCATTCATCTAAGCATAATTATACGCGGTTTTTGTTGCTCCGCAGAGAAGAAGATGTTCGGATGCCTGATCAGGCAGACAAGGCTTCCGTGATGTTTCATACCAATCATACCCGTGGCAGTTTGGCAAAAGTGTTGGTACGGATAGCCAACCGGGGAATTAATCTTAGCAAGCTGCAAAGTTTTCCTATTCCGGGCACTGATTTTAAATATGCTTTTCATGCCGATCTGGAATTTGAAACACTGTCACAGTTTCATCGGGTAATTGAAGATATTAAGCCGGTAACGGAAAATATAAAAGTTTACGGTATATATAAAAAAGGATTATGGAAATAAAAACGGCAGAACGAATTAACACGGTTCAGGAATATTATTTTTCTCAGAAACTGAGAGAACTGGAACGTTTGAAAAAAGAAGGAAAAAAAATTATTAACCTGGGCATCGGCAGTCCGGATTTACCTCCTCATCCGGATGTTATTAAGGTTTTGCAATCCGAATCAGAAAAAAAAGATGTTCATGCCTACCAATCCTACCGTGGCGATTATCGTTTGCGTAGCGCCATTTCGGAATGGTATAAAAAATGGTATCATGTCAGTATTGATCCCGAAACAGAAATTTTACCCCTGATTGGCAGCAAAGAAGGCCTTATGCATATTTGTATGGCTTATCTTAACCCCGGTGATGAAGCGCTGGTTCCCAATCCGGGTTATCCGACGTATGCCGCCGCTGTTCGGTTGGCAGGCGCCGGCGTGAGAGAATATCCTTTGAAACAAGAGAATCAATATTTCCCCGATTTGAATGCTTTGCGAAAACAGAAAACAAACAGGGTAAAGCTGATGTTTGTCAACTATCCGCACATGCCAACAGGAAGAACACCCGAAATGGAATTGTTTAAAGACCTGATAGCATTCGCTTATGAAAACAATATTTTACTGGTACATGATAATCCGTACAGCTTTATTTTAAATGATTCACCCCTTAGCCTCCTGGCTGTAGAAGGTGCGATGGATGTGGCATTGGAATTGAATTCTTTAAGTAAAAGCCATAACATGGCCGGTTGGCGGGTAGGGATGCTTTGCGGCCGCGCCGACAGAATTGAAGCTGTTCTTCGCTTTAAGAGCAATATGGATAGCGGTATGTTTTTGCCGGTGCAATTGGCAGCGGCCAGGGCACTGAAATTAGATAAAAACTGGTATGATGATTTAAACAGAATTTACCGGCAGCGACGGGAAGCCGTTTATGACATGCTCAACAAACTGAATTGTTTCTATGATAAGCAACAGGCCGGATTGTTTGTGTGGGCAAAAGTGCCCGAAGGTTATGACGACGGCTTTCGGTTTAGTGATGATTTATTGTATAAGAAAGATATTTTTATTACCCCGGGCGGAATTTTCGGAAGCGAAGGAAATCATTATATCCGTGTAAGCTTGTGTAGCCATAAGGAAATATGGGATGAAGTTTTGATGCGTTTATCTTAAAAGCATAAATCATGATGAACCGAAAAATTATTGCAATCGTCGGTACGGGTTTAATCGGAGGTTCGTTGGCGCTTCGGCTGCATGAAAAAAAATTAGCTTCAAAAATTATAGGAGTGGAGTCTGATCCGCTGCATGCAAAGAAGGCGATGGAGATGGAATTGGTAGATGAAATTTTGCCTCTGGAAGCAGCTATTTCCGTTTCTGATGTAATAATACTTTCTGTACCTGTTGATGCCATAATACAGCTTTTACCCCTTGTACTGAACCGGGTGAATCGTCAGATTGTAACCGATGTGGGTTCAACCAAATGGCATGCGATACAGACAGTAAAAGATCACCCCGGGCGGGGTCGTTATGTACCGGCCCATCCGATGTGGGGAACCGAATACAGCGGCCCTGAGGCAGTAGTTAAAGATGCTTTTGAAAATAAAGCGGTTGTAATGTGCAATAAAGAAGAAAGCGATGAAGATGCCTGGCAATGGGTGCATGATATGTACAAAAAAATCGGGATGCACATTGTGGAAATGGATGCCCGGTCTCATGATTTACATGCTGCTTATGTAAGCCATATTTCACACATTACTTCATTTGCTTTGGCAAATACCGTACTTCAAAAAGAAAAAGAAGAAAAGGCCATTTTTGAACTGGCCAGTGCCGGATTTGAAAGCACGGTACGGCTGGCCAAAAGTAATCCCCAAATGTGGGCGCCTATTTTTTTACAAAATAAAAATTACATACTCGATGTGCTGGATGAACATCTGGTTCAATTGAATAGATTTCGTGAGGCTATTGAAAATGAAAATGAAGCCATGTTGCATCAGTTAATTTCTGAAGCAAACCTGATTAAAAAAATTATCCGTTAGCAATTATAACAAAGTACACGGATAAAGATTTTTTAAATAAAAATAAAAATCAAGTTTTATACAGGTGTAATTATTAAACGAAAATGAATCTCTTTTAAAAGTTTAATTTTGTAAAATATGAATGAAACGAAAACCGCAACCTCAGCTTTGTTAAACGTTTGGCAAAAAAGACCGCTTATTATCAGCGGACCTTGTAGCGCCGAAACAGAACCTCAGGTGCTGGAAACGGCAAAGCAACTGGCACAAACAGGTAAAGTGGATATCTTGAGGGCCGGAATCTGGAAGCCGCGTACAAAGCCGGGTATGTTTGAAGGCGTTGGCGCCAAGGGTCTTCCCTGGTTGCAAAAAGCAAAACAGGAAACGGGATTACCTGTAACTGTGGAAGTGGGAACATCAAAACAGGTAGAAGATGCGTTGACTTTTGAAGTAGATGTTTTATGGATAGGTGCCCGAACTACAGTTAACCCTTTCAGTGTACAGGAAGTGGCCGACGCTTTGCGGGGCGTGGATATTCCTGTATTGATTAAGAACCCCATTAACCCTGACCTGGAACTCTGGGCCGGAGCTGTAGAAAGAGTAGCCCGTGCCGGCATTAAACACATTGGGTTAATTCACAGGGGATTCAGTGCTTTCGGAGTAACGGATTACCGAAATGCTCCGATGTGGCACCTGGCTATTGAAATGAAGTTGCGTTATCCGGAACTGCTGTTTATAAATGACCCTTCTCATATTTGCGGGCGTCGGGATATTTTGCAGGAAACAATGCAGAAAGCTATTGACCTCGACTATGATGGTCTGATGGTAGAAAGCCATATTGATCCTGACAATGCCTGGAGTGATGCCCGGCAACAGATTACTCCTCAGCGTTTTGCCGAAATTCTGAATCAACTGATCTGGAGAAAAGAAGATGTTGATTCGGCATCTTATCATGCCGCACTGGAAAAACTAAGACAGCAAATCAATCAGTTAGATGATGAACTGATCACCTTGTTAGGCAAGAGAATGAAGCTTGCCGAGCAAATCGGCCTGTATAAAAAAGAACATCAGATAACTATTCTGCAAACTGCCCGGTGGAATGAAATTATGAACAGGGCCCTTAAGCGAGGCGAAACACTGGGGCTGAGTAAGGAATTTATCACAAGGTATTTCGATGCGGTTCATATGGAAAGCATCAATCATCAGAAAAAAGTGATGGACGGATAATCAAATTATATCTGTTATTTTACAGTATTCATGAGAGAGATTACGGTTCGCATCAACAACAAAAACACGGCTTATTATTTTTCGGGGTCGTTTCAGCAATTAAAAAAAATAGTTAATCCCGGATATGCTGTTCTGATTACTGATACGAATGTATATAAATCCCAACTCAAAATATTTAAAGGATGGAATACCATTGTGCTGAAACCCGGAGAAAAGTATAAAGTACAACAAACGGTTGACAGTATCATCAGCCAGCTGATTCGGATGAAAGCAGATCGCTCTATGACATTGATTGGCGTGGGAGGAGGCGTGATTACGGATATTACCGGTTATACCGCTTCCATTTACCTGCGTGGCGTTTCCTTTGGTTTTGTTCCTTCTTCTCTTCTGGCCATGGTAGATGCCGCAATCGGAGGCAAAAACGGGGTGAACGTGGGTGCGTATAAAAATATGGTGGGAATAATCCGCCAGCCGGATTTTATTTTATTTGACGTTTCGCTTTTAAAAAGCTTACCGGTAAAAGAATGGAGAAACGGCTTTGCCGAAGTAATTAAACATGCCTGCATAGCCGATAAAAAGATGTTCCGCTTTCTGGAGCAACGGAATCCGAATGTGTTGATGAAAGATCTTGCAGAACTGGAAATGTTGATTGAACGTAATGTAATGCTTAAGACAAAGGTGGTGAAAAAGGATGAATTTGAGCGTAACATACGGCGACATCTGAATTTTGGCCATACCCTGGGGCATGCGCTTGAGCGACAGTTTGATATTTCACATGGAGAGGCCATTTCTGCCGGGATGGTCTTTGATGTGTATCTGTCTGAAAAACTCATGAACTTCGGCGATGTGAAACGAATTTTGCAACTCCTGAAACAATATGATTTGTTGCTTTCTTTTTCGTTTCCTTTACGGAAAACCATGCAGCTCATATCAGGCGATAAGAAAAAAGAAAAATCATTCATTCACTATGTATTGCTGAAAAACATCGGGAGTGCCGTAACATACCCTGTTTCATTACAGCAGTTGGAAAAACATCTCAAACTTTTTCTGCAAAAAAATGAAAGTATCCGTAAATCCTTCTGAATTGAGGGGCATAATTCAGGCGCCGCCTTCAAAAAGTTGTATGCAACGGGCATGTGCCGCAGCTTTGCTACGGAAGGGAGTAAGTTATATTTTCAATCCCGGGTATTCCGCAGATGATGAGGCTGCCATTAATATCATCCAAAAATTGGGCGCGGAAGTACATAAAGACCGTGACGGCCTTCGCATCATCTCGAACGGCATACAACCAAATCATGATGTGCTGGATTGCGGCGAAAGCGGGCTGAGCATCCGGATGTTTACACCTCTTGCTGCCCTCAGCGATCGGCGTATGACAATCACCGGATCCGGTAGCCTTACCCGAAGACCCATACATTTTTTTGAAGAAATTCTTCCCAAACTGAATGTTTACATACAAACACAGCAAGGGAAATTACCTCTTGTAGTGAAAGGCCCTCTGCAGGCAAAGAATATTGAAGTGGATGGTTCGCTGAGCTCTCAGTTTTTAACCGGTTTACTGATGGCTTATAGCATTTCGGATCGTAGGGAAGAAAATACCGTTATCAAAGTAAATAACCTGAAAAGCAAACCCTATATCAGTCTTACACTGGAAGTTATGCGGCATTTTGGACTTGCCGTTCCTGAAAACCGCGACTTTACTGAATTTGTATTTTCAAACAACAGGCCTCAGTCTGTTTCAGACCATCCGGTTGAATATGATGTGGAAGGCGACTGGAGCGGTGCAGCCTTTTTATTGGTAGCAGGCGCCATCAGGGGACATATTACGGTAAGGGGGTTGAATGTGATGTCGCATCAGGCCGATAAAGCAATTGTAGAAGTATTGACGCAGGCACAGGCAGCCCTGGCCTACGAAAGAAAAAGTATAACTATTCATACTTCCGACCTGATTCCATTTGGTTTTGATGCAACGGATTGCCCCGATTTATTTCCTCCTCTAGCCGTGCTGGCTTTACATTGTAAAGGAACCAGCCGGATTAAGGGAGTACACCGGCTGGAGCATAAAGAAAGCAACAGGACTTCAGCTCTTTTGAATGAATTGGGTAAAATGGGAGGCAGGTTGTATGTTAAAGATGACGAACTGATGATTGAAGGCGGCAACAGGCTCAGGGGCGCAGAGGTCCATTCGCATCATGACCATCGCATTGCCATGGCCTGTGCAGTGGCGGCATTAATAGCTGAAGGAACAACCACAATTGATGGAGCGGAATCCGTGAAGAAATCCTATCCGCATTTTTTCAACGACCTGAAACAGCTCGGAGCTCATGTTCAGTTTCCGTCAGTGCTGAATTATTTGAAATAAAAAAAGAAGCATAGCAAAGTCGTGCACCATAAACTTTTAAAAGTTTTTAAATATTCAGCAAACGAAATCAGGTAATTTTAAGAGATTTACGGTATGAATTCATTTGGTCGTCTCTTCAGGGTTTCCGTTTTTGGAGAATCGCACGGCGAGGGCGTGGGGGTAGTGATTGACGGTTGCCCGGCAGGTCTCCCGTTAACGCAGAATGATTTTCTCGCCGACCTGGAAAGAAGAAAGGGCGGAATGCAAAAAGGGGCTACACCCAGAAAGGAAGATGATATACCTCAACTGAAAAGCGGAATTTTTAACGGTAAAACCACCGGATTTCCCATTATGATTTTTTTCGAAAATAAAAATGTACGCTCCCAGGATTATGAAAAACAAAGAAGTATTCCCCGGCCCGGACATGCAGATTGGGTAGCGCATCAGAAGTTCGGCGGTTATGAAGATTATCGCGGAAGCGGCCATTTCAGCGCCAGGCTAACGGTAGGGTTGGTGGCTGCCGGCGTTATTGCCAAAAAACTAATGCCGGAATTAAACATTGAAGCAAAACTGATTGAAGCCGGGGGTGAGAGGGATATTGAAAAAGGAATACAAAAGGCCATTGAAGCCAAAGATTCGGTAGGAGGCATTGTGGAATGCAGGGTACAGAATTCTCCGGTAGGCCTTGGTGAGCCTTATTTTGATTCCGTTGAATCGGTGCTTTCGCATATTTTATTTTCCATACCTGCCGTTCGCGGTGTGGAGTTCGGAACCGGATTTGCCGCAGCCCGCATGTTTGGCAGCGAACACAACGATGCTATTGTAGATATGTCAGGTAAAACCCGTACCAACCATGCCGGGGGTATCGTGGGAGGAATTACCAACGGAAATGAAATCCTTTTCCGCGTTGCATTTAAACCCACGTCTTCAACGCCAAAAACACAGCATAGCCTGAACTGGGATAGCGGTAAAACAGAAGATTTTTCAGTAAAGGGACGACACGATTTATGTGTGGCCTTAAGAGCACCTGTTATTGTAGAGGCAGCTACAGCCATCACTTTGGCTGATTTCATGTTGTGTGCTCAAAAAATTTCACCGGTGTTAAACTGCGAATAACCGTAGAGATTTCGGTTACGGATTTCGTTTCGCCCATTTTGCTAACTTTTGAAAGGAAATGTCCAGCAGTTCAAACCGCTCGCTTTCAGGCCAGGAATAATGCCACCACTCCTCCTGATAAGCTCTGAATCCAAAATACTCCATTATATTTTTCAACAGGTTTCTGTTTTGAAGAATTTCCTCAGGTAATTGAGTAAAACTATGATGGGCGGAATCGCTGAAATGATCAAAACCGGTTCCCATATTCAGTTCTTGCCTGCTTTTCAGATGAATGATGGTTAAATCAACGGCGGTTCCTCGATTGTGATTGCTTCCTTTTACCGGATTTGCCACATATTTTTCATCCCTCACGGTTTCCCACATTTTTATCGTAACCGAATAAGGACGATAAGCATCAAAAATTTTAAGTCCCAAACCTTTTTTTCTCAGCGAGTCCTGAACCTGTTGCAGCGCTTCACATACCGGCTTTCTCAGAAATGTTTTTTTTAAGGATGAAGGATATAATCTTTTACCGGTAAAGTTGTTTTTTGTGGCATATTTTAAATCATATTCTATATCAGGAATTTTTGATTTCAATTCAACCATTTCTTTCACAGGGTCCTGCCTGACGGTACTCTGAAATGCCTTTTTGGTCTTTATAGCTTCGGGATCTGTAATTTCTAACCGCGAGGGTACTGAGGTTATATGATTTAATGCGGCGAATAAAAACGTAAAAAACGGATAAATCATAAACTACGGCTAATTAACATGAATAAAAAAAATTAATATTTTTGTTGTCGTTTATGTAAATTTCATAACTTTAAGAAATGACAGAAAAAAACAGGACACTTTTTTTGAATACCTTTCCAACTTGAATTCTTGCTTGCTTTGCCATTAAAAAGAAAGTGTCTTTATTACAAAAGAGGAAAGTCTGCACCAGTGAAAAATATTTGCAGCATAAACGATTTTTGATTTTCAATTTTATTGTTCGTCCCTATTCGTAAACAAGAAGTCCGGTTTTATGAATTTCCGTATGCAGGAAATTCTGTTTGATGCGGTAATCCCGTTTTCAATCCTAACGACAAACTTTTGTTAATACTGAATACACAGGGGATAGAGGTTTATGAATTACAATACCGTTTGTCTTCGCTTTTTTGTTTTCATTCTTTTCGGAGTAATGCTTATTATTTTCAGTTCTTGCCGGCGACATACTGAATTTGAAAAGAAGGTGAGGGAACAGCTGGTAAAAAACATAAGAGATTTTCAACATTCAGTTAAAAATAAATCAGAACAAAAAACGAAAGATGCACTTTCATTTTATGCATTAACCGATTCAGTTTATTTACTGAATGACTATTTTCCTTTCTGGAGTCAAAACAATTCGAATTCGCCGCTTGCGGATTCTTTGTTTCATTTTATACGAAGCAGTTACGGCTGGGGTTTGTTTCCTGAAGATTATCATTTTGCCGCTATCAGCCGGTTGCGTAACAGCATCATAACTGACTCTTCGGATAATCAAAGAATGAAATCTGATTTCAGCCTTTGGTCAAAAATGGATATTTTACTTACCGACGCCTTTATTACTCTTTGGCATCATATCAAATTGGGTCGTTTAGGCCGAGACAGTATTTCCATGAAAAAAGATTCAGTCATTCAGGCTTCTGAAATATTTTCCGTTTTGCGGAGTTTGAAAAAAACAGGCGAACTGACACCTTTTTTTCGTTCGCTGGAGCCTTCTCATTGGGGCTATCATGAATTGAAAAATTCCCTGAAATCTTTTTTAGCCAAAGCTGATTTAACTAAAAAGAGATATATTCCGGTGCGGGATTCACTTTTGCAGGTCCGTGCAGTTGAGCAACTGTTAAAAGATTCCGGTTTTCTAAACAAAAAAACCGGAAAGCCCGATTCGCTTACCATGTCAAATGCCGTAAAGCAGCTGCAACGATCATTAGGATTGCCTCAGGACGGAAAAATGACCAGGGCTCTGGTAAACCGGTTAAATAATAATGACTATCAGAAATTTTTAAGTATAGCAATTACACTGGATAAATACAAACAATTACCTGACACTATGCCTCCTTTTTACTTATGGGTAAATGCAGCGTCAAATTATATGTATATTATAGATAATGACAGTATTAATCTTGAGTCTAAGGTAATTTGTGGAAAACCCACTTCGCCCACGCCATCATTAAACAGCGCCATTTCATCCATTATAACGTATCCGAAATGGATTCCGCCCGCCAGTATTGTAAGTCGTGAAATACTGCCCGCAGTAAGTCGAAATCCCGGTTATCTGAATCGCAGAGGTTTTGTTTTGTTAGACCGAAAAGGAAAACGCATCAACCCTTATGCCGTAAACTGGAAAAAATACAGCAAGGGCATTCCATACCGGATCGTTCAATTGGGCGGCGATGCCAACGCAATGGGAGCCATTAAATTTTATTTTGATAATGATTATGCCGTTTACCTTCATGACACAAATCAGAAATATTTATTTTCCCGGTCTAAACGGTCTCTAAGTCACGGTTGTGTGAGGGTTCAGGAATGGGAAAAATTAGCTTATTGGCTAATACGAAAAGACAGCCTCATGTTAAAATCTAAAACATCCCGGTCTGACTCACTTCAGGCCTGGTTAACACAAAAAAAATATAAGGAAATAAAAATAGAAAACCCCATTCCGGTTTTTATTCGTTATCTTTCATGTGAAGGAAAAAAGGGAACTGTCATATTTTATGAAGATTTATACGGCGAGGATGAAAAAATCAAAATAAAATATTTCTCCCGAAATTAAAATGAAAGAGTTGAATGTAAGGCTGTTCTGTATTGATAAAATACCGATATTGTGAGAAAAATAATTTTTTTTGATATAAACTTAGCCGTTATTTTTGTTACATAAAACCAAACAACTCGTAATATGAAGAAAATATTGACTGTAATTACTGCAGCCTTTATCATCCAATATACAGTTTACGGCCAGCATGATCAGGTGAGGCCTCCGGCAATAGGTGTTTCCTTTTATGTAAACGATTTTGTATCGGCTTCCCGAATCCGTTCCACTTCATTGGTTACCGTACTGGCAAACAAACAGATGGCAAAACTTCGGGAAATGGATCCCGGATTTTCAATTTCCTACTTCAAGGGCATAAGAAATCATGTTGATTATTCTGCAACCCTTAGCGGAGGTTTTCTTCGTTACCCCATGCCGAATAAATCTTTTTTTACCGATCGCTTATTGCTCGAGCTGAGTGGTAATGTTTTACTGAAAATGACTACCGAGCGGTACTGGGTGCAACCGTATCTTACCTTGGGCCTGGCTGCACATAAATACATGAATTATTACGGGGCCACCATGCCGTTGGGCGTGGGCGTCAAATTTAATGTATTTGATGAAGCACATTTATTTGTTCATTCCAACTATCGTGTTCCCATTACAACTGAGACGGCCAACTATCATTTTCAGCACTCCGTCGGTGTAGCGGCGCCTTTACGAAAAAAACCTGATGCACCTAAGGTGTCTGACAAAGATAATGATGGCGTACCGGATAATATTGATGCTTGTCCTGATGTACCCGGGCCGGCGGCAACCCAGGGTTGTCCCGACAGAGACGGCGACGGCATTTTGGATAAAGATGATAATTGCCCGGATGTTAAAGGTGTAGCGAAATATAAAGGATGCCCGGTTCCCGATACCGACAAAGACGGGATTAATGATGAAGAAGATAAATGTCCGACGGTACCCGGTATAGCCCGTTATCAGGGTTGCCCGATACCCGACACCGACGGAGATGGATTAAATGATGAAAAAGATGATTGCGTAGATAAACCCGGTCCGGCTTCCAACAAAGGATGCCCTGAAATTCCAAAGGAAATTTTGAAGAGAGTAGAATTTGCAGCCAAGAATATATTATTTGCTACCGGAACCGCCAAACTGCTGAGTAAATCATTCAAAGGATTAAATGATGTAGCTAGAATCATGAATGAAAATCCTGACATGAAGCTTTCCATAGAAGGCCATACCGATAATATAGGAAAGGATGATTATAACCAACGGCTCAGCGAAAACAGAGCAGCCGCAGTAAGAAATTATCTGATCAGTAAAGGTGTTTCCGAAGACAGAATTACATCTCAGGGATTCGGAGAAACTCGTCCCATTGCAACAAATAATACGCCTGCCGGCAGACAACAAAACCGTAGAGTGGAACTTAAATTAAGTTATTATTCAAAAATAATCCAATAACATTTTACCGGAATGTTCAAAAGGGCTGTTTGATACAAACGGCCCTTTTTGTTTTATTATAGTTCAATTCATTAAAAATAAATTCCCTTTTCGGTCTTTTTTCGTAACTTTGCGCCTCAAATTTAAAATCAGAAACAAAACCTTTTTTAACTTATTGAAAATTAATACATCATGCCAGATTTAAAGTATCAGCGGAATTTTGGTATTGCTGCTCACATTGATGCCGGAAAAACGACAACGACGGAAAGGATTCTTCGTTATACCGGTATGATTCATCGTATTGGCGAAGTACATGACGGAGCTGCCACTACGGACTGGATGGAACAGGAAAAAGAAAGAGGAATTACCATTACTTCGGCTGCTGTAAATTGCCGGTGGAATTTTCCCACTGAATTCGGTAAACCCACTCCGGAAACCAAACAATATTATTTTAACATAATTGATACACCGGGCCACGTGGATTTTACGGTTGAGGTAGAACGTTCCATGCGGGTATTGGATGGATTGATAGCCTTATTTTCTGCAGTGGATGGAGTAGAGCCTCAGTCCGAAACGGTATGGCGCCAGGCCAATCGTTACCGTGTACCCCGAATTGGATTTGTCAATAAAATGGACAGGGCAGGTGCAGACTTCTTAAATGTAGTTAAGCAGGTAAGAGAAATGCTCGGCTCCAAAGCGGTGCCCCTACAGCTCCCCATCGGGGCCGAAGATGACTTTAAGGGAGTGGTTGACCTTATTAAAATGAAAGGCATTATCTGGCATATGGAAACGGAGGGAATGACTTTTGATGTGATTGATATTCCGGCCGACATGATTGATGAAGCCAATGAATGGCGTGCAAAACTGATTGATGATATTGTTGAATATGACGACGCATTGATGGAAAAGTATTTTGAAGACCCCAATAGCATCACCGAAGATGAAATACATGCCGTAATCCGCAAGGCCACTATCAATTTGGATATTGTTCCTATGCTTTGCGGTTCTTCATTCAAAAATAAAGGTGTTCAAACTGCTCTCGATGCTGTGTGCAGGTATTTACCCTCTCCAATAGACATTCCCGACGTTAAGGGAATACATCCCGATACCGGAGAAGAAATTTTCAGGAAAGCTGATCCCAAAGAGCCTTTTGCCGCTCTGGCATTTAAAATTATGACCGATCCCTTTGTCGGCCGTCTGGCATTCTTTCGATGTTACAGCGGAAGACTTGAATCAGGCTCTTATGTACTGAATACCCGAACCGGTAAAAAGGAAAGGATCAGCCGGATTATGAAGATGTTTGCCAACAAACAAAATCCGATTGATTATATTGAGGCGGGAGATATCGGAGCAGCAGTAGGATTCAAGGAAATCAAAACAGGAGATACGCTTTGCGACGAAAACCATCCCATAGTATTGGAAAATATGTTTATACCCGAGCCGGTAATTTCCATTGCCGTTGAACCCAAAACACAGGCTGATGTGGACAAAATGGGTATGGCCATTGCCAAGCTGCTGGAAGAAGATCCTACCCTGAGAGTAAAAACGGATGAGGAAACCGGACAAACCATATTGTCGGGCATGGGAGAGCTTCATCTGGAAATTATCGTAGACCGGATGAAGCGGGAGTTTAAGGTGGAAGTCAATCAGGGCGCTCCGCAGGTGGCTTACAAAGAAGCCTTCAAAAAAACAATTCAGCACAGAGAAATACTGAAAAAGCAAACGGGGGGTAGAGGTAAATATGCTGATATACATTTTGAAATCGGTCCGGCCGATGAAGAATGGCTTCAGCAAAATCCGGGCAAAAACTTTCAGTTTGTAAATGATATTTTCGGTGGCGCCATCCCCAAAGAATTCATTCCGGCTATTATGAAGGGATTTGAAAGCGCCATGAGTAATGGTGTTTTGGCCAACTACCCGATGGCCAATATGAAGGTTAGGGTTTTTGATGGAAGTTACCATGAAGTGGATTCTGATTCCATGAGCTTTGAAATGTGTGCCAAAGCTGGCTTCCGCGAAGCGGCAAAAAAAGCAAATCCCATTTTGCTTGAGCCGATAATGAAAGTAGAAGTCGTAACGCCTGAACAATACATGGGAGACGTTACAGGTGACCTGAATCGTCGCCGCGGTATGCTGGAAGGGATGGACAGCCGTGCCGGCGCTCAGGTTATTAAAGCCAAAGTGCCGTTAAGCGAAATGTTTGGCTATGTAACACAGCTTCGGTCGCTGACATCGGGCCGTGCTTCTTCAACCATGGAATTTTCTCATTACGCTCCGGCTCCGGCTAATATTGCTGAGGAAGTGATTGCCAAAGTAAGAGGAAAAGTTTCAGCATAATAACGTCATTTCTCAAAAAATTATATTACTAAACCCGGCTATAATTTTAAAATTATAGCCTTTTTTTTATCGTTTAATTACATGGTGAAGATGATGAATTTATTGGTGCAATGAAATTCTTATTCATCATGTTTTAGGTTTTGAATTCATCTTTAATTCATGATTTGATATACCTTTAAATGAATTACTCATTTCAGAAAATGCAGCTTTGAAATATTGAACTTCAAATTCAAGTTTTGATACTTTAAACTTTTTCAGGTTGAGGGCAATACCATTTGTTTTTTTAGCAAAAGGATTGAACGGGTATTGGCTGAAAAATTCTTTCAGGTTGATATTGTCAAATGCAGGAACAAATATCTGTATCAAGGATAAAAATAAATTCGGGCCCGATAATTGAGCTTTATTGAATTGAGATTTAAGGTTGCACCAATTATTTACCCTTTGCTCCTTCAATTCATCCTGATGTATATTGTACGGCAACGATTTGATTTGCCGGCAGAGATTGTCTTTGAAAAGAAGTTTTTTCCTTCTTTTCTTCAGTTTTATCTGAATATATCTGCGCCAGCGTAGGGGCAATAACCAAAGCTACAATAGACATCAGCTTAATTAAAATATTCATCGAGGGGCCGGATGTATCTTTAAACGGGTCGCCCACAGTGTCGCCGGTAACTGATGCTTTGTGTGGTTCGGATTTTTTATAAAAAACTTCTCCATTGATTTCAACGCCTTTTTCAAAGGATTTTTTTGCATTATCCCAGGCGCCTCCGGCATTGTTCTGAAACATTCCCATCAACACCCCGCTAACTGTAGCGCCGGCCAGAAAACCGCCCAGCGCTTCCGGACCCAGCAAAAATCCGATGAGTAAAGGTGAAATGATGGCAATACCTCCGGGCAGCATCATTTTTTTGATGGAAGCATTTGTAGATATGGCTACACATTTATCATATTCAGGTTTTCCGCTTCCGTCCATGATTCCCGGTATGGTTTTAAACTGTCTTCTCACTTCTTCCACCATACTCATGGCGGCCTGACCAACGGCTCTTATGGCCAGCGAAGAGAATAATAGAGGAATCATTCCACCGACAAATAAAGAAGCTAAAACTTCTGCTTTATAGATATCAATATGATGATTGTCGGGCATAGCCACGCCTACAAAAGCGGCAAATAAGGCCAGAGCAGTTAGCGCTGCTGAAGCAATGGCAAACCCTTTTCCGGTGGCCGCCGTCGTGTTACCCACGGCATCCAGCACATCCGTTTTTTCACGCACCTCTTTCGGCAATTCGCTCATTTCGGCAATGCCTCCCGCATTATCAGCAATCGGGCCGAAAGCATCAATGGCCAGTTGCATGGCCGTGGTCGCCATCATGCCGGCTGCGGCAATAGCTACTCCGTACAATCCGGCACACTGATAAGACCCCCAAATGCCTGCAGCCAAAACTATCATGGGCAGAAAAGTAGATTCCATACCCACGGCTAATCCGCCAATGACGTTGGTGGCATGGCCGGTAGAAGATTGCCTTACAATAGAATTGACGGGACGTTTGCCCATGGCAGTGTAGTATTCCGTTATCATACTCATTAATGTACCCACGGCAAGCCCAATGGCAATGGCAGCCAATACGCCCCATTTGGTAAATATCTGACCCCGAAGCATCATGGTATCAGGCAGAATTAAATATACAAGTCCCACACAAGCCAGGGCGGTTAAAACAATGGAACCCCAGTTGCCCATATTTAAGGCCTTTTGCACATTGTCGGTATTAATACCTGCTGCATCGCTGACTTTAACAAACCATGTCCCGACTATGGAAAACAGCACACCGATACCAGCAATCATCATAGGCAACAGTATCGGGGCCAGTCCGCCAAACTGGTCTTCAGACACGGTTTCCTGACCCAGTACCATGGTGGCCAGTACCGTAGCAACATACGAACCAAAAAGATCGGCGCCCATACCGGCCACATCCCCTACATTATCACCTACATTATCTGCTATGGTAGCCGGATTTCGGGGATCATCTTCCGGAATTCCGGCTTCCACCTTCCCAACCAGGTCAGCACCCACGTCAGCGGCTTTGGTATAAATACCTCCGCCCACACGGGCAAAAAGAGCAATCGATTCGGCGCCAAGGGAAAATCCGGTAAGCACTTCAATAGCTCTCAGCATTTCTTCGGAATTTACAGGCGCGCCAGCGGCAAAAATTTGCCGGAATACAATAAACAAACCACCTAATCCCAGAACGGCAAGTCCAGCAACACCAAGCCCCATTACAGATCCACCCGTGAACGATACGGAAAGCGCCTTACTGAGGCTGTTTCGTGCTGCATGGGCAGTACGCACATTTGCCTTGGTGGCTACTTTCATACCAATGTATCCGGCCGTAGCGCTGAAAACGGCACCGATGATAAATGCTATGGAAATGAGCCAGTGAGAATGCGGATTGGCTGATGCCATAAAGGCCAGCAGAATACTTACAATGACTACAAAATAGCCCAAAATTTTCCATTCGGCTTTCAGAAAAGCCATAGCGCCCTCGGCTATATAATTACTGATATTCTGCATGCGCTCGGATCCCGCATCTTGTCGGGATACCCAGTGATATTTGGCCCAGGTATAGATGAGTCCGATAATCCCCATCAGAGGAACAAGATAAATCAGCTTATCCATAATGATTTTTAGTTTCGGTTTTAGTCAATGGATTCTGCCAATATTTCCGAAGTTTCAGGCAGTTAAAGACGGCAAAGATAGGGCATGTGAAATAATTTTAAACTTATTAATACCGGAGTTTTACCTTTTACTTTTTAATTTGAAGGGCATCCTGTAATTGTAGGAAGAACCAAAAAAATTGTTTTCCGGTGTACTCTAATCAGGTTGAAAACAGAGCCGTTTTTTACTTCTGTTATCTCGTTAGCCATTCTTCATGGAAACAAATATTCTTTAAATTTAAAAGTAAAACAGGGTAAGCAATTCAAGTCAGTGCATTTCACTTTTCAGACCGGGTTTATCCATGCAAGTTCTTTTAAAAACAGAAAAAATTTTTAAAGCTTAAAGAGTTGAAACTTTTCATAAATAACAGCTATTTTAAAATTTATCATAATCCCGTATCAGTAATAAATAAAAAATGTTTCCTTTGCAACTAAAAATTTTTTATAAAAATTTGTTTATCTAAAATTCATTTCTCAGTTTTGTATTTGAATATCATGGTACGATTTTTAGGACATACTTGGCGTTGGCATACAACTCCGTTGGGGCTGTAAGTCAGCGTTTTTATTTATTATAAAACGATCAGCCCCGGTTATTCCGGGGTTTTTTATTATTTGGATATGAAAAAAATAGAAATAAAAACTGTAAGTAAAAAAATGCCGGCCGACCTATTTACGCCTGTTGGCATTTATTTACGGTTGCGTGATCATTTCAGGGATACTGTTTTGCTGGAGAGCACAGATTATCATACCGCTGAAAACAGCTGGTCTTTTATCTGTATTAACGCTATCGGGGGTATAGAAATCATATCGCCGGAAACCATAGAGTTGAAATTTCCGGGTTTTCCGCCGGAAAAGCATGTACTGAATGAACGTAAGGCGGTTTATGAGATGTTATGGGATTATCTGAGCCGCTTTGACATTACGGAATCTCAAACTCCCGAATCTGCTTTTGCACAAGGAGTATATGGTTATCTTTCATATGATGCTGTTCCATTCATTGAAACCATCCGTTTCAGAAATCGGAATCAAAACGAAGAAAGCGAAACTTCCATACCACTGGCTCGTTACCGTTTGTATCAGTACATCATAGCCATAAATCATTTTAAGGACGAATTGTTTCTTATAGAAAACAGAATCCGGGGCGTGCAAAGTGAAACAGACACCCTGGAATCGCTGATTAAGAGTCGAAATCTACCTCTCTATCCTTTTCGCCTGCAGGGAGAAGAATTGTCTGATATTTCGGATGACCGGTTTTGCGAAATGGTTAAAAAGGGGATCTCTTCCTGTTATCGCGGCGATGTATTTCAGATTGTGTTGAGTCGCCGTTTTCGCCGTCGCTTTACCGGTGATGAATTCAATGTGTACAGGGCATTACGGAGTATTAACCCTTCTCCTTATTTGTTTTATTTTGATTACGGAGATTACCGGCTAATGGGTTCTTCGCCCGAATCGCAGCTAATCATTCGGAATGGCGAAGCGGTGATTCATCCGATTGCCGGCACCTTTTCACGAACGGGAAATGATATGGAAGATAAAAAAGAGGCAGAAAGACTGTTGCGGGATCAGAAAGAGAATGCCGAACATGTGATGTTGGTTGACCTGGCCCGAAATGATTTGAGCCGTTTTTGTGAAGAAGTTCATGTTTCGGAGTACAGGCAGGTACATTTTTACTCTCATGTCATTCATCTGGTCAGCGAAGTAAAAGGCAGGTTGAAGCCCGGTTATAATCCGTTTGAAGTTTTATGCGGCTCTTTTCCGGCCGGAACGTTAAGCGGCGCTCCGAAATACAGGGCAATGGAACTGATAGATGAATATGAACCTGTTTCCAGAAGTTTTTACGGGGGCGCCATAGGTTTTACTGGTATGGATGGCCGTTGCAACCATGCCATAATGATCAGAACCTTTCTGAGTAAAAATAATTTTCTGACCTGTCAGGCCGGAGCCGGCGTGGTGGCGCTCAGCCGTCCCGAAAGTGAACTGCAGGAAGTCAATAATAAACTGGCCGCATTAAGAAAAGCCGTTGCACTTGCCGAAACACTATAATGTAAAAAAATGAAAGTGGTAGTTATTGATAATTACGATTCGTTTACTTACAATCTGGTACACCTGGTCAGGCAAATTATTCATACCGAGCCGGACGTGTTTCGGAATGATGAAGTAAACCTGGAGAATTTACAGAGCTATGATAAAATATTGTTATCTCCGGGCCCCGGAATTCCGGAAGAAGCGGGATTGTTGTTGCCGATTATTCAGAAATACGCTCCGACAAAATCTATACTGGGTGTGTGCCTGGGCCATCAGGCCATTGCACAGGTCTTCGGCGGGCAACTGCTGAACTTAAGTGATGTATATCATGGGGTGGCTACGGATATCATCGTTGAATTGAGGGAGGGGCGTCCGGTTAGCAGTTTATTTTCAGGAATAACTTCCCCCTTTCCGGCCGGGCGTTATCACAGTTGGATCGTAAGCCGGGAACGTTTTCCGGATTCACTTGAAATAACGGCAACAGATTCACAGGGCCGCATCATGGCCTTACAACATAAAGTGTTTGATGTGCAGGGCGTACAGTTTCATCCGGAAAGTGTGCTTACGCCGGACGGAGAAATAATTATGAAAAACTGGCTGTTTCAAAAGGAGGTTGATTAAATCAAAAATTCTTATTTCATCATTTGAATCTTATGAAAAAAACATTAACAAGCTTATTTCAATACAAAACACTTTCGCGGGAAGAGGCAAAAAACATTTTGTTACAAATTGCCGGCGGACAATTTTCGGAACATGAAGTAAGCGCATTTATAACCGTTTTTCTGATGCGAAGTATCACCATTGAAGAATTATTGGGATTCCGCGAGGCCCTGCTTCAACTTTGCATCAGGCCGGAATTAGGCGATGTGGAAACGCTGGATATCGTGGGTACAGGCGGCGATGGTAAAAATACATTTAACATTTCTACCCTGGCTTGTTTTATTGCTGCAGGGGCAGGACAGAAGGTGGCCAAGCACGGCAACTATGGAGCTACTTCAGTCAGCGGAGCCAGCAATGTAATGGAACAGTTGGGCTATCGCTTTTCCAACGACAGTGAAAAGCTGAAAAAAGAACTGGAACAAGCAAATATTTGTTTTCTGCATGCCCCCCTCTTTCATCCTGCACTGAAAGCCGTAGCCCCCATCCGGAAAAATCTGGGCATTCGAACCTTTTTCAATATGCTGGGACCGGTTGCCAACCCCTCCGGTCCGAAATGGCAACTTGTTGGTGTTTATAATCAGGAAATGGCCCGGATTTATACCTATCTTTTTCAACATTTGGAAAAACCCTTTACCATCATTCATACACTGGACGGATATGATGAAATTTCCCTTACGGCAGAAGCTAAAGTAATAACACAAACGGGTGAACGGGTGTACTCGCCTGAAGCACTGGGTAAAAGAATGGTTTTGTCATCTGATTTAAATGCCGGTACAACACCTGAAGAAGCCGCCTCTCTTTTTCTCAAAATCTTAAAAGGCGAAGGTACATGGGCGCAGAATGCCGTTGTGATTGCCAATGCGGCGATGGGACTGTTTTGTACGGGAAAGTATGCAAATTATGAAGAGGCCTATCATGCGGCGCTCACCAGCCTGGAAAGCGGTTCAGCCCTTCGTTGTTTTGAACAATTAATACAACTGCAATGAACAATATTCTGGAACAAATCGTAAAGGAAAAAGAAAAAGAAGTTCGGCATTTGACGGACAAAAGGCTCCGTGAGATGCAGGAAAATCAGACTTTATACTTTGATGCACCCTGCCGTTCGTTATCAGATGTTCTTAGAGAGGAAAACAGCCTTGGCATCATTGCGGAATTTAAAAGAAAAAGTCCAAGCAAAGGGTGGATGAAGCCTGCGGAACTGACACCCGATGAAATCGTTCGATGTTATTCCGAATATGCTGCCGCTATTTCCGTTCTTACGGACGAACCGTTTTTTGGCGGTTCATTGAGGGATTTACAGAGGGCCAGGGAATTAACCCGCACCCCCTTGCTGAGAAAGGATTTTATTATTGATGAAAGACAAATTATAGAAGCTAAGGCTTTTGGCGCAGATATAGTTTTGTTGATTGCCGCCATCCTTACGCCAAAGCAGGTGCGTGACTTTGCAAAACTTGCGGCTGAATTGGGGATGCAAACATTACTGGAGATACATGAAGAAGAAGAGCTGGAACATTTTTGTGATGAAGTAACATTTGTCGGTATAAATAACAGAAACCTGAAAACATTTGAAGTAAATCCGGAACATTCCATCCGGCTCTTTAAAAAACTGCCTCCCGGAAAACCGGTAATAGCCGAAAGCGGCATACACGACACGGATACCCTTCTTCGTCTGAAAGCCTGCGGATTCAGCGGTTTTTTGATTGGAGAACGATTTATGAAGGCTGATAATCCCGCTGTGGCATTTCGGGAGTTCATTCAAACACTAATGAATAACCAACAAATGAAACTGAAAAATTAATTTTCAGAAAATGACGATTTCAACAGACCTTTGATACGGATTTTGAAAGCAAGATGAAAGGGCAACAGATAATTATGACTTTGATTGAGAAAGAGAATAAATTTTAGCCAAACAAATCAACAACACCACAATACCTGTTTATGAACATCAAAGTTTGCGGAATAACACAGTGGAATCAACTGCTGATGCTGGATGATATGGAAGTGGAATTTGCCGGATTTATTTTTTATCCGCAATCTCCACGCTATGTAGAGGGTAAAATAGATAAAGACGATTTGCGGGAAGCCGAACTGGAATTAAAACGAGTTGGCGTTTTTGTAGATGAGGATTTATCCGCCATTCTGGAAAAGATTGATGAATACGGACTGGATGTTGTGCAGCTGCACGGAAAAGAAAGTCCCGAGTACTGTGAAGCATTGATGAATGAGGCTGAGATTATAAAAGCGTTTCAGATAAGAGAGGGAGATGATGTAGATGAATTAGTGACTCCGTATGACGGAGTTTGCGATTACTATTTATTCGACGCCGGCGGCCATAAAACACCGGGCGGCACGGGCAGGTCTTTTAACTGGGAGATTCTGAAATATGCACGAATTGAAACCCCTTTTTTCCTGAGCGGAGGTATAGGGCCGGATGATGTAAAAAAAATCAAAGCATTTGAACATCCTGATTTTTTCGGGATAGATATTAACAGTTTATTCGAAACGGCTCCCGGCTATAAAGACATGAATCGTATTTCAGCATTTTTACAGGCATTAAGATGATGGTAACAAAACCGGCACATTCGTATCGTTTTCCTGATGCCAGAGGATTTTACGGCGAATTTGGCGGCGCGTATATTCCTGAAATGTTGTACCGAAACGTAGAGGAATTGCGAAGCCGCTATTTAGAAATTATGGAGGATGAAGACTTTCGTAGAATGTTTCGCCTTCTCCTCAGCGATTATGCAGGAAGGCCAACCCCCTTGTATCGGGCCGAACGATTGAGCCTGAAATACGGAGCCACCATTTTTCTGAAAAGGGAAGACCTGTGTCATACAGGGGCGCATAAAATCAATAATTGTATCGGTCAGATTTTATTGGCAGAAAAACTGGGAAAAAAAAGAATTATAGCGGAAACCGGCGCCGGACAACATGGCGTAGCCACGGCTACGGTATGTGCTTTGAAGGGTCTGGAATGCGTGGTTTACATGGGTGCAAAAGATGTAGAAAGGCAGGCTCCGAATGTGGCCCGAATGAAAATGCTTGGCGCAAAAGTAGTGCCGGTTACCGGCGGCAGTCAAACTCTGAAAGATGCCACAAATGAAGCCATCCGCGATTGGATCAGTCATCCGGAAGATACGCATTATATCATCGGCAGCGTAGTAGGGCCACATCCTTATCCCGATATGGTTGCCCGTTTTCAAAGTGTCATCAGCGAAGAAATGAAAATTCAGTTGCAGGAGCAAACAGGGCGTTCAAAACCTGATTATGTTATAGCCTGCGTGGGTGGCGGAAGCAATGCAGCCGGAGCTTTTTATCATTTTCTGGAAGAAGAGCAGGTAAAACTCATTGCCGTAGAAGCTGCCGGCGAAGGAATACACAGCGGGCGAAGCGCCGCTACAACGCAACTGGGAACAAAAGGAATTCTGCATGGCTCAAAAAGCCTGGTCATGCAAACTTCCGAAGGTCAGGTAGTAGAGCCGCACAGCATTTCGGCCGGACTGGATTATCCGGGCATAGGTCCTTTACATGCGCATTTATTTCAAACGGGCAGAGCACAGTTTCTTTATGCTACCGATGATGAGGCGTTGGCGGCTGCTTTTGAACTGGCAGAGCTGGAAGGCATAATTCCCGCACTGGAAACCGCACATGCACTGCATGCGTTGCGATTGCTTCATTTCCGGAAAGAAGATGTTGTGGTCATTTGTTTGAGCGGCCGCGGCGATAAAGACCTTGCCACATATATCCGGCATCTGGATAAGAAACAAACAGGTGAAACGATACGGAAAAGATAATAACCCACATGGGCTATGACACGATTAGAGTCTCTTTTTAACCGGAAGCAGAAGAATATTCTCAGCATTTATTTTACGGCAGGTTTTCCGTATTTGACAGCAACCCGTGACATCATGCGGGCTTTGCAAAGCGGCGGAGCCGATTTGCTGGAACTGGGAATGCCCTACAGTGATCCGCTGGCTGACGGGCCTGTGATTCAGCACAGCAACAACGTGGCCCTGGCCAACGGAATGTCCATTCAGGTATTGTTTGATCAACTTGAATCTTTCCGAACGGAAATTGAAATGCCGGTCGTTTTGATGGGGTATCTTAATCCGGTGTTTCAATATGGTTTTGAAAAATTTTGCCGTGATGCATCTCAATTAGGCATTGATGGCCTTATTCTTCCTGACTTACCCGATGATGAATTTGAAAGCCATTACGGAAATATCATCAGAAATTACGGATTGCATTTTATTTTTTTGGTTACCCCCGAAACACCAGATGATAGAATAAAAAAATTAGACAACCTCAGCAGCGGATTTTTATACGCTGTTTCCTCTTCTTCCGTCACCGGCAGTTCTCTTAATGCTTCTCTTGACAACTATATGGAACGGCTGAAAAGATTGTGTTTGAAAAATCCTGTATTGGTGGGTTTCGGTATTAAAGACAGATCTTCTTTTCTCACGGCATGCCGTCATGCTCAGGGTGCAGTTATCGGAAGCGCTTTTATACGGGCTTTGTCGGAAGTCAATGATATTCATGCAGCCACCCGGCAATTTTTATCGTCAGTTTTGCAGGGTTAGTATATAGTAAGTTCAAGTCATAAGTGCAATTTTTTTAAGTAGCACTTGATT
>JAOAGO010000002.1 GCA_026415715.1 Chitinophagaceae bacterium
TGACTTGAACTTACTCATTAAAAAGATTTTTCATGGTTTCTTTCTGACGTAAATGTCATGTAGGCAAGGCTGGCTACTAAATTTAGAATGATATCTCAAAAATAAGATAACCGTACTTTCAAGAAAAAAGAATCATTATCTGTTAAGGCATTTTAATGATTGTAGATAAAATTTCCTATTACTGAAAAGGGTATTGAATTCACCGGCCCGAAAAGCTATTTTTCTTCAAGAATAACAAATTCTTGTTCAAGCCCCTGCGATTCTTCATAAAGCCGGGTAAGAAATTCACGGCCCCAAAGGGAATAATAATACAGAAAATTTTCTCTTCGCTCCTGAAGGGTGCCGTCTGGAAAAAGAATGTTTTTCAGATAAGCTATTTGTCTTAAGCTGTCGGCTTGGCGCTTTTTTATTGCTTTTTCAATTTTCCTTTCCAGGGCCGATAATTTTTTTCCGGCAGCAGCTTTCAGTGAAAGAATATGTTGGCCCAGTTCGGGATAATGTACAGAAACTTTCTCAGACAACTTAGTATAGAATGCCTCGGCTTCATTCAGTTCCGGTTTGAGCGAAAGCAGATTGTTGTGATTTTCGGAAATGAATTTTTTTATCAGGTTGTCAGCAGGATTAAAAAAATCTTCCGGTACCAGGCTCAACTTGCGGATTTTTGTACCGTATTTTTTCTCAATCCATAAAAAGGAATTTCTCAAAACCAACACCGGATAGGGAATCTGAAAATAAGCAAAAAGGTCTTTCATCTGCAACCAATATGCCAGTTCGCTGCCGCCACCCGTAAATACCGCATCCGGAAGAATGACCGATTGATACAAAGCTCTGAGAAATACATTCGGACTAAACCTTTCCGGATGGTTGTGTAAACAGGACAGTATTTCTTTTTCAGAAAATGAGAGTTGCGAGTTCAATACCCTGAACCGGTTTCCCTCTTGTACAATTCGTTCCCTCAGGCCGTTGTCCAGATAAAACAAATTAATTTCACGGACAAAAGCTTCTGGTTTAAAGCCGTGTTGCAGCAAGGCGTCGTTTGTTTTTTGGATAATTTTACAGGAAGGCTGTTCCTTCAACTCTTTTTCAAACACGGGAATCATGCGGGCTTTCAGTTTCGGATGATCAGGCTGCAGTACGATAAGTCCGTAGCTTCCGAAAAGTTCATGTAAGAGCAAAAAAAAGGCTTTACTCATGGTGACGCCCTCCGCATAACATCTTTGTATGAGCTGTATGGCATCCCGGCCGTACGGTAACACGCCAAGCTGTCCCGAAAGAGATTCCATAAGCTCGAGCAAGCCTTTATCAGCCTTCATTCTACCTACAGCTCCGTTTTGTGCCGGTTTCCATTCTCTTTTATCCCCTTGCAGCCAGAAATGGTTTAGTTCTTCCGCGTCAGCATCTTCGCTTCCGATAAAAAAAACAGGAACATATTTTTTATCCGGATGCAATTCGTTTAACTGTTGTGCCAGACGAATTACATGTGTTGCCTTATATATAACATACAAAGGACCGCCAAACAAAGTATTCTGGTGTGCCGTGGTTACGGTAAACGTATTTTCCTCTTTTAGCCATTCTATATGTTGAAGTACAGCCTCGGTGCCGGGCAAATTCCTATACTGTTCTAAAAGTACTTCGGTCAGCAAGATGCGATCAGTAGGAAAAATGCGGCGAGCTTCTGAAGCTTTGTGAATACCTGATAATGTGGGTGGATATAAGAAGAAAGGCTTTACAGACTCTTTTTGATCCAAATAATCCAATACAAGTTCTGAAAAAAAACCGGTTTGCCTGTAGGGTAATTTTATTGCCAAAAAATCCATATCAGGCATAAAAATAAGAACTTGTTGCGAAGTGTTTTGTTTTGGTATTCCCTTTTGTTATTTGCTGAATTTAATTACAACATTAATTTGAATAATGAATTTTTCAAAAAGCAATAAAAGCGGAGGTGGAAAGTAAGCATTGGCCTCTAACGATGGATAGGGTTTTATTGTAAAATAAACTGAAATTCCAATTAACAATTCAACAAATGATTATTCTTTATTTTCATTTCAAAATTTTACATTAGTTTTGATTCAAATGATTTTATGGAAACAGGAATGTTACATCTGCACAACCTTTTGCGTTGGGTTATTTTAATTCTGATACTGGTAACTTTATATATGGCTATCCGGCAAAAAGCTTCACTGTCAAAATTCAGTCTGTGGCTGATGATTTCCTCGCATCTGATGCTGATTATTGGCTTATATCAGGTAATTGCCGGCCGCTATGGCATTATCAAAGGCCTGCCGCAAGGCGAAAGCCTGATGAACAATACCTTTTACCGCTTTTACTGGATTGAACATCCGGTGCTGATGCTTGTGGCAATCATACTCATCACTGTGGCGCACCGAAAAGCTAAAAATGCCCGGCCTAAAAGTGTTATCTTATTTCTTTTGTTTGCCCTGTTATGTATTCTGGTGGCTATGCCCTGGCCTTTCCGTATGGAAGGTATCGGAAGACCCTGGTTTCCCGGCATGTAATTCAGCGGGCGCCCAGCTCTATCACTTCAGCATTGGCAATTTCTTTTCCGTGAATGGTAAATCGAATCAAGGTGCGTACCGTATGCCAGCCCTGACGACCCGCGGCTCCGGGATTCATGTATAAGCAACTGATTTTCTCGTCAAATCTGATTTTCAGAATATGAGAATGACCGCAGACAAAGAGCTGAGGCCGGTAATGCAGCAACTCTTTTTTTGTTTCCGGATTATAACGGTGCGGGGCGCCTCCTATATGACGCATTAAGACCTTAACCTGCTCACATTCAAAAACGACTTGTTCGGGAAGGCGATGTCGAATATCGGCATCGTCAATATTACCATAAACGGCACGGAGAGGTTTAAACGATTGTAAAGATTCTAAAACACCCGGTCCGAGATCGCCGGCATGCCATACCTCATCACACCGGTCGAAATGCTCAAACACTTTTTCATCCAGAAAACCGTGAGTGTCCGATATCAGTCCGATTCTTGTCAGGATTCAATAAATTTACGGCAAAATTGCAGATTTTGCTTCTGAATTTTTGTCTTAATCTAATTTCATTATCGTAAAATGGTAAAGCTGTATGCCATATTATTATAAACTGGGCCTTTTACCCCATAAACGACATACTCAGTTTCGAAAGCCCGATGGCGGCCTTTATAGCGAGCAGCTGTTTTCTACAGAAGGATTCAGTGATGATTACTCATTACTTTATCATGTGCACCCGCCAACGCGGATTATACAAACAGACGACCCTTTGGATGTATCGCCGCATATAGCGGAAGAAAAAATGCTGAAACATCGTTGTTTTGAGGGGTTTCATCTGAAGCCGGGCGGCGATTTTCTCCAGAGCCGAACACCGATTCTTGTAAATCAGGACTGTCAGATTGTATTGGCATCGCCGCAAAGCGGTACGAAAGGTTATTATTATAAAAATGCCGATGCCGACGAAGTGATTTTTGTTCATGAGGGAAGCGGAGTGGTAAACACACAGTATGGGCAGTTGCCATTTCAGTACGGCGACTACATCGTATTACCCAGAGGCACAATTTATCAGATTGAATTTAATGATGAAAATAACCGGTTGTTTATTGTTGAGTCCCGCTGGCCCGTTCGTTTTCCGAAACGCTATTTAAGCCGGCATGGACAGCTCATGGAACATGCGCCTTATTGTGAACGGGATATCCGTCCCCCGCAAAATCTGCAAACTTTTGATGAAGAGGGCGATTTTCTGATAAAAACCAAAAAGCAGGGCATGTTGTACGGCATACATTATGCTTCGCACCCCTTTGATGTGGTAGGTTGGGATGGCTGTTGTTATCCGTTTATTTTTTCCATTTTTGATTTTGAGCCCATCACCGGCCGGGTACACCAGCCTCCGCCGGTGCATCAAACATTTGAAACTTCTGCTTTTGTTCTGTGCTCTTTTGTACCCCGATTGTATGATTATCATCCCCAAGCCATACCGGCACCGTATAACCATAGCAATATAGACAGTGATGAAGTGCTGTATTATGTGGACGGGGATTTTATGAGTCGTAAGAATGTGACGCGGGGAATGATTACACTGCATCCTGCCGGTATTCCGCACGGCCCGCATCCCGGAGCCGTGGAAAAAAGCATCGGCGCCAAAGAAACAAAGGAACTCGCCGTAATGGTAGATACATTCCGTCCGTTAATGATTACAAGGCAGGCGCTTGAAATTGAAAAAACCGATTACGTAATGAGCTGGGCCGAGTGATTTGCCAAAGCATATTAATGTCTTCTTTTTTTGCGCTGTATATAAAACCATGTATCGCTGAGAAAATTGACTGAAATCTATTGCATTGTGAATTACTCTGAACCGGGTCATCTGAATTATTCTGAAAAAGAATAATCAGTTATTAAAATTTTCAAAACTGAAAAAGAGCAAAATGGCTTTGTAAGGGATTGATGTATTATTTACCCGCTGAATCACTTTATGATAATTCAGGAAGCATGAGCAGGAACTAACAACTTTTAACGAGATGTCGGCTTTTCATTTTTATAAATTACTCCGTCTTTCATTACAAAAATCACTCTTCCAAATGCCCGGGGGTCGCTGAGCGGATTGCCATCTACCGCCACAATATCAGCTAATTTTCCTTTTTCAATACTTCCCAGTTGCTCTTTTTCTCCCAGCAAATCGGCGGCATGAATGGTGGCCGACTTTATGGCTTCCATGGCCGGCATACCGCCTTCAATCATATAAATAAATTCCAGCCAGTTTTTGCCGTGTTTAAATACACCGGCATCTGTACCGAACGCAATTTTTACTCCGGCTTTATAAGCTTTGGCAAATGTGGCCTTTATTTTTGGGCCGATTTCCAGAGCTTTAGGGGTAACCAAATCAGGATAATACCCCGGCTTTTTTGCCGAGTCGGCTACGGCGCCTCCGGCTGTTAAGGTGGGCACATACCATGTGCCATATTGTTTGAACAATGCTATGGCTTCATCGTCCATATTCGTGCCGTGTTCAATAGAATGTACACCTGCCCGGATGGCCCTTTTCATACCTTCTGCTCCATGAGCATGTACAGCTACTTTAAATCCATAGTCACGAGCCGTTTCCACGATGGCGCGAAGTTCATCTTCGGAAAACTGGGGATTGGTTGCGCTTTTAGCTACGCTGAGTACGCCGCCGGTAGCCGTAATTTTTATCAGGTCGCTTCCTTCTTTATATCGCTGGCGCACGGCTTTGCGGCATTCATCAGCACCGTTGGCAACGCCCTGAGCCGGGCCGGGGTCGCCCATCAGTTCCCTGCGATAGCCATTGGTAGGGTCTGCATGTCCGCCGGTACTGGCTATGGCACGTCCCGCCGTGTACACCCGGGGCCCTTTAATTAACCCTTTGTTGATGGCATTTCGCAAGGAAATATTTACCCCCGTACCGCCAAGGTCTCTCACGGTGGTAAAGCCGCTCAATAAGGTAATTTCGGCAAATTTTACCGACTGAAAGGCATAATCGGCCGGATTCATAGTAAAGGTTTCCAAGTAGCGGTTTGGATTGGTTTCGTGCTCTAAATGAACATGCATATCAATCCATCCCGGTGTTACCGTCGCATTTTTTAAATCTATGGTTATATCGCCCGGTTGGGGTTGTATCCAACCGTTATCTACGGAAACAATCCGGTTTTTTTCAACCACAACACTCATATTTGATTTTACTTCTGAGGATATGCCGTCAATTAACCGGCCGCACCATAAAATGGTTTTCTGCGCCTTCACATTTTCACAGAATAACAATAGGGCCAGCCCCAAAAAAAGTTTCATATACAACTAATTTTTTTTCAAAATAACCGATTTTTCTAATCCATGAATTCAAAATTTTTACTCCGTAAAAAAAAACCTACTTTTACACGACCTTCCGGAGAGAGTAATTCGTCCTTTCATTTCCGCTGGTCGCATAAAATACATTTTAAAAAAAGATTGAGATTAAATGGCAACCCAAGGAATATGGCAAAATATATATTTGTTACCGGGGGTGTAACTTCATCCTTAGGCAAGGGCATTATTGCGGCTTCTCTGGCCAAACTGTTGCAGGCCAGAGGTTTTCGGGTCACCATTCAGAAGTTTGATCCCTATATAAATGTTGACCCGGGCACGTTGAATCCTTATGAACACGGTGAATGTTACGTAACAGAAGACGGCGCCGAAACCGACCTTGACCTCGGGCATTATGAACGCTTTCTGAATATCTATACATCACAAGCCAATAACGTAACCACCGGACGAATTTATCAAACCGTAATAAATAAAGAAAGAGAAGGTGCTTATCTGGGGAAAACCGTTCAGGTGGTTCCGCACATCACCGATGAAATCAAAAGGAGGATGTTGCTGCTGGGCCAAAGCGGACAGTATGATATTGTAATCACGGAAATCGGCGGAACGGTGGGCGATATAGAAAGTTTACCCTTTATTGAAGCGGTACGTCAGCTGCAGTGGGAACTGCCGGAAGAGGATACTGCCGTTCTTCATCTTACACTGATTCCTTATCTTAAAGCTGCAAAAGAATTAAAGACGAAGCCGACGCAGCACAGCGTAAAAATGCTGAGCCAGGAAGGTGTGCATCCGGATATCATTGTTTGCCGCACGGAAAAACCCCTTACCCCCGACATCAGAAGAAAAATTGCACTGTTCTGTAATGTAAAACAGGAAGCAGTAATTGAGGCAGCCGATGTACCCACAATATATGAAGTGCCTCTTGCCATGATGCGGGAAGGGCTTGACACCATTGTGTTGAAAAAACTGAACATAACCCATTATAAAGAACCTGACCTTACCCGATGGAAAGAGTTTCTGGACAAATTGAAATATCCGAAAGGAAAGGTTAGCATCGGATTAATCGGAAAATATATAGAACTGCAGGATGCTTACAAATCTATCCTGGAATCTTTTATTCATGCCGGCGCAGTTAATGAATGCAAAGTGGATATTGTAAACGTACATAGCGAATTCATCACCCCTGAAAATGTAACGGAAAAATTATCCGGCTTAGATGGCCTGCTGGTAGCTCCGGGCTTCGGGCACCGCGGTGTGGAAGGAAAAATTATTGCGGTTAAATATGCCCGCGAAAAAGGACTTCCTTTTTTTGGAATCTGCTTAGGTATGCAAATGGCCGTAATTGAGTTTGCCAGAAATGTGTTAGGGTTAACCGACGCCCACTCAACGGAAATGAATCCTTCCACTCCTTATCCGGTTATTGATTTGATGGAGGAGCAGAAAAAAATCAGCGCAAAAGGTGGTACGATGCGTTTGGGAGCTTATCCCTGTGAAATCCGCGAAGGAACCCTTGCCCATAAAATTTATGGTTGCCTACATATTTCCGAGCGACATCGGCATCGCTGGGAATTTAATAATCAATATTTAGACCTTTACGAAAAATCCGGCATGATAGCCAGCGGGAAAAATCCCGATACCGGTTTGGTTGAAATCATTGAGCTCTCTTCGCATCCGTTTTTTATTGGGGTGCAGTATCATCCCGAACTAAAGAGTACCGTTGAAAATCCTCATCCGCTGTTTGTACATTTTGTGAAAGCAGCGAAAGAATTTTCCGACAAAAAAAATGATGTAAAAAACCCTTTGTTACAAAGCGAAATGATTTGATTCGCGATACACATTCTTTCCGGGCTTTGCGTTTTTCCGTGAGTCCGTTCTGTAAACTTTACCCTATCTTTGCAAACTTTAAAAACGTGTCATGAATTTTGACCGAAACAGCGTAATTGGTTTTATATTGATGGGCATCCTGTTGATCGGGTATTTCATTGTGACAAACAAAGAACAGGCGGCTTATCAGAAAATGAAAGCAGAAGAGCAAAAAAAAGAAAAGGCAAGGCTTGACTCTCTGAAAGCTAAGAATAAACCCTTAGAAGACTCAATAGCCGGGATTCAGGACTCTTTATTTCGAAAACAAAACTCTTTTCAGAAGTTTGCCATTGCCGACTCCTCAGAAAAATTCACAGTGGCAGAAAATAACCTGATACGGGTAACCTTTACGAACAAAGGCGGACAAATCAAACAGGTAGAATTAAAACAGTTTTCAGGTCAGGATAAAAAACCGGTGCGGTTAGCTGCAGGGGAACACAACGGATTCAGTTATTTAATCAACACTGCCGTATCCTTGACTCCCGAAACCACAGAAACCGGGAATTTATTTTTTTCCGGCAGCGAAATAAGAACAAATCCCGACAGCAGTCAAACCATCATTTACAGGATAGCTGCACCCGACAGCATTGGCACATCCATTATACATGAATATACCATTCGTCCGAATGATTATCTGATTGATTTCAACATAAAAATCAAAGGGGCGGAGCGTTTGCTTACGCAAAATATACTGAATCTGACCTGGAAATACACGGCCTTACAACAAGAGTCCGACTTGTCTTATGAAAAAATGAATACTCAGGTCGGCTATGTGGAGGATGGCAGTTTTGACTATCACACCATAGGCCGCCGCAGCAAAGTGACACTTGACAAAAATATCAGTTGGGTAGGGGTGCGACAGCGTTTTTTCTTTGGCATACTTAGAGCGAAAGATAATTTTAGTTCCGGTGTGATGCAGTGGGAAATTCCTGCCGATACCACCCGAACCGTTGTTCGGTCAACCGCCAAATTACAAATTCCCGTTCCAACCAACAGCCCCGCCGAATTAGCCTTCAATTTTTACTTCGGACCTTCGGATTATCATATATTAAAAAAATACGGTTTAAAATTTGAAAAGCTGGTAAACCTGGGCCAGGGGGTGTATGCTTTTGTACGTCCCATAAATCGATTTATCATTATTCCCATATTTGATTTTTTCAACTCTTTGCTGAAAAATCCGGGGCTAGCCATTGTGCTGCTAACTTTTTTCATTCGTCTGTTGATATCTCCGCTAACTTATTCCAGTTATCTCAGCGGCGCTAAAATGAAAGCATTGAGGCCTGAACTCGATAAATTAAGAGAAAAGTACGGAGAAGATCGACAAGCCATGAGCATAGAGCAAATGAAATTGTTTCGGGAGGCCGGGGTAAATCCTCTCGGAGGTTGTATTCCGGCATTATTACAAATTCCTATCTTTTTTGCCCTGTACAGCTTTTTCAACTCCGAACCTTCTTTGCGTGGGGCGGCGTTTTTATGGAGTAAAGACCTTGCTGCTTTTGATGATCCGATAAGGTTTGGATTTCATTTTCCACTGTTGGGGAGTCACCTGAGCTTGTTTAATTTGCTGGCCTGCGTAACCAGTTTTCTGATTTCGTGGTACAGCATGAGTTTAACGCCTGACCAAAGCAACCCGGTATTAAAATACATGCCTTATATCTTTCCGGTGATGCTGTTGTTTTTCTTTAATAACCTGCCGTCGGGGCTCACATGGTATTATACGGTGTCCAATCTGATGACACTGGCCTTGCAGTTTGTAATTCAGAATTATATCATTGACCATGATAAAATTTTAGCTAAAATTGAAGAAAACCGGAAGAAGCCAAAAGCCAAATCCAAATGGCAGGAACGGCTGGAGCAGATGCAGGAGCAGCAAAAAAAGCTTCGGGAAATGCAGCAAAAGGCGCAACGTAAGGGAAAATAAAAATTAACGATATAAAACACGTTGATAAAAATAGGGAAAGAGTGAATAAACGCAACGTTACCTCCGGCATTATCGTCAATCATTTTAAAATCAGAAATCAAAAAAAAATGAAAAACATAAAATTCCACATGTTGTTTCTTTTCGGCCTGATGTTTTCCGTTTACATGGAAGCACAACGACGGCTGACGGAGGCAACAATTACCTATAATATCCTGATAAATACGAGCAACGGAAACCCACAGGCCGCCGATGTGCTGGACGGTGCTACCAGCGTTATTTATCTTAAAGGAAATTCCAGCCGCTCGGAGATGATCAGCTCATTAGGAACTCAGGCTACCTTAATTGACGGAAAAACCGGTGAAGTGACGGTATTGAAAGTTTACGGCGACCAGAAATACATGATTAAAATGACACCCGAAGAATGGAAATCTTTCAATAAAAAGTATGAAGGTATAACGTTTACGTATCTGGATGAGTACAAAACGATAGCCGGATACAAATGTCAGAAAGCTATAGGAAAAATGAGCGACAGCACTACATTTACCGTTTTTTTTACCAGAGAATTGCAACCGGTGAATAAAGATTTTCAATACATCCACAAAAACCTTCCCGGCCTGGCCATGGAATATGAAGCTTCTTTGGGAAAAACGCAGGTCATTTATACGGTTTCATCCATTAATTTCAATCCTGTTCCTCTGTCAAAATTTGACCTGCCGAAATCAGGTTACAGAATTATGACATTTGAAGAAAGTCAGCGGGGATACTAAACGATAACAAATAGTTATTTAATTGTGCTGACACGGATTTGGATGTTGTCAATCACAATTTTCTTCTTCAAAGGAATGACAATCGTATTATTTCCTTTCGGATAGTTAATAGTGGTATTCAGTTGAATATACTTTTTTTCCGGATTGCTGAAAATCTGATTGCCTTTGAATTTATAACCTGACTTTAAGGAAAAACCGGGAACAAAATTTTTCCGTGCCGAAAGAAAATTAGAGGCTTTTTTGGTACTTCCTTTTTTTCCTTCGCCGAGAGTGGCATAGGAAATGGCGGGAGGCAGACACAACATGAAAAATACTGTGACCCCGGGGATTACTGATTTTAATATTTTGGAATTTTTTGTCACAACAGCAAAATTATAATAAAAAAATGAAATATTCTGAATTTTTTTGTTAGACTTTACAATATTATTAACGTTTAATAACCCCGATTGTTACAAATTTTTTAACGAAAAAATGAGCTTCTTTTGCACAATTGTGGAAAAATAACCTTTTTTATCCGCTGAATTTTCATAACTTGTTGATTGAAAAGAGCTTTCAGAAGATGACGCAATAATTAAAAATTAATTAAATTTTGTATATGAAAGAACACTTAGAGCACAATCATGAGCAACTCAATGAATTATTAAAAAAATACAGTTATCTTAAGAAAGGATTATCGAATGTTTACATTGATGAAGAGTCGTTTGAGCTGATTATTTCCTACTTTGAAGACAGGGAAGATTTGGAAAAAGCCATGGAAGCTACGGAAACCGCACTTCTCCGGTTTCCTTATTCAGCCCAGTTACTGCTCAGAAAAGCTGATTTGCTTATTTCTTTCAGAAAATATAAGGAAGCTTTAGAAGTATTAGATAAAGCAGAAATTTTTGATAACTCGGATATTTTGCTTTATATCCTGAAAACGGAAGTTTTTCTAGCCATGGATAAGCCGGAACGAGCGGTAAAAGTGTTAGAAAAAGCATTGACCATATTTGAAGGAGAAGATAAGTTGGAATTGCTTTTTGAATTGGCCGATGTGTATGACGATTACGAAGATTTTGATAAGGTTTTTGATTGTTTGGCCATGATTCTGAAAGAAGACCCTGAAAATGAAGAGGCGTTGTATAAAATCTGTTTCTGGGCCGACTTCACCGGGCGTTATGAAGAAAGTATAAAAATACATGAAGAGGTTATTAACCAAAGCCCCTACAACAAATTGGCCTGGTTCAATCTGGGTTCGGCTTTCATGGGGATTAAATTATATGAAAAAGCGATTGATGCGTATAAATATGCCTTAGTCATTGATGAAAAATTTGATTTTGCTTACCGGAATATGGCGAACTGCTATATCCGACTGAAAAATTATAAGGAAGCCATAGATGCGCTGGAAACGGTACTGGAAATTTCGCAGCCTGAATATCTGGTTTATGAAGTGCTGGCACATTGTTATGAAAAACTGGATTATTATGCACAGGCTCGTTTTTATTACCGAAAGGCATCGCATCTGAAACCGGAAGATTCGAGGTGGTATTACAAAATAGCATATACCTATTTTAAGGAGCAACAGTGGGAAAAGTGTCTGAAAACATTAATGCCTGCATTACAACAACAGCGCAGACGGCCTGAATACTTGCTGTTGGCCGGAGAATGTTGTATGCGTCTGGGTTTGTTTAAAGAGGCGTATCAGTACCTGTCGGTATTAATTCATTTACGGCCTAAAAATATCAAGGGGTGGGAATCGCTTATTCGTTGCATTTACAGGGCAGGCATTTACGAAGAGGGATTGTTTTTAATTCGTGAAGCATTAAAAATCACTCAATATAATCCGCTTTTTTTGTATTATGAGTCAGTGTTCTTGTTTGTCTTGAATCAAAAGGATAAGGCGTTGCAGATTTTAAAAGAAGCGGTTCGTAAATCACCGCGGCGCATAAAAAAAATTTTTGATTTAGAGCCCACACTGGCGGAAAATCCATCCATACAACAGGTGCTTTCGGAACTTAAGAAAAAGTCCTGACCTGTTTTTTATGCTTTGATGATGAAAATCATTTCTTCTAATGAATGATTTTCGGCCACGGCATTTTTTTCTTTTTTATATTTGCCGCTTTGGTAATATGGCTGAAATTTTTATGACAACAGCATGATTTCGCCTGCACCGAATCCGCCGCCAAAAACATCGGTCATGAATTTTAATTTGACTCAGATTCCGCAAAGAAATAAAAAGCCGAGGACAACCGGACTTACCATGGTAATGGATAAAGGGTTAAGTATTGATGAAGCGCGGAATTTTCTAAGCGTAGCACACCCTCACGTAGATCTGATTAAATTGGGTTTCGGAACATCATTTGTAACGCCAAACCTAAGGGAAAAAATAGAAGTGTACCGCAGCTATGAAATCCCTGTTTATTTCGGAGGCACGCTTTTCGAAGCTTTTTTAATCCGGAATCAGTTTGATGATTATGTAAAAATCTGTCAGGAATACGGAATTACCTATATGGAAGTGAGCGACGGCTCAATTACGATTCCGCATGCCGAAAAATGCGGCTACATCGAGAAATTAACTAAATATGGTACCGTACTCAGTGAAGTGGGAAGCAAAGATGCCACACACATTATTCCGCCTTACAAGTGGATTCAGCTTATGATGGCAGAGCTGGAAGCCGGTTCAAGTTATGTGATTGCAGAAGCCCGCGAAGCCGGAAATGTGGGCATTTACCGGGGCAGCGGAGAAGTGCGCGAAGGGCTGGTGCAGGAAATCCTGACACAAATTCCTTCGGAAAAAATCATCTGGGAAGCGCCCCAGAAATCTCAGCAACTGTATTTTATTGAACTGATCGGCTGCAACGTAAATCTCGGAAACATTGCCCCCTCCGAAGTCATTCCTTTAGAGGCTATGCGTATAGGCCTACGGGGGGACACCTTTAATCTTTACCTGGAAAAAAAAGAAAAAGCATGATTCCGCCTTATGATGAACACCGGCAAAATAAGGCGTTTTGGTTTGCTGGGTTATCCGCTTACTCATTCCTTTTCGCCCCGCTACTTTAAGGAAAAATTTGAGCGTGAAAAATTATCAAATCACCAATATGATTTGTTTCCGCTGGAATCCATAGATCAGTTTCCCGCATTATTAAAACAATTTCCTGAACTTGAGGGATTGAATGTGACAATTCCCTATAAAAAGGAAGTGATGAAATTTTTACATGATTCTTTAATACCCGACGGGATAGAAGCATGTAACTGCATTAGCATAAAAGACTCAAAACTGACGGGCTATAATACCGATATCATCGGATTTGAATTGAGCCTTTTGCCCTTACTCAGGTCATATCATACACAGGCGCTGATTCTGGGAAGCGGGGGTGCGGCCGCGGCAGTGGCTTATGTGCTAAAAAAAAATCAAATAGAGTACATCATAGTAAGCCGGAGAGATAACGATGCCGCAATCTTATCCTATGCATCACTGACTAAAGATCTCATCCGGAAATATAAACTGATTATAAATACTACTCCGCTCGGAATGTATCCGGATATTTCATCCTGTCCTCCCATCCCTTATGAAGGTATTACCCCCGAACATTTACTTTATGATCTGGTGTATAATCCCCCCTTAACGGAATTTTTAAAAAAAGGACAGTCCTTTGGCTCTACCATCAAAAACGGAGAAGAAATGCTCATATTACAGGCTGAAGAAAGTTGGAAAATCTGGAATCAGCGTTACTGAATCCAAGGCAAACAGAAAGTTGTAAGAGACGCTTTTTTAAATTTATACGGTAAAATTGAGTCCGCCGGACTCCAAACCGAAATAAATAAAAAATTATTTCAGGTTTTGAAGGCTTTCCTCTATGGCTTTGATTTTAGCTTCTGCATCGGCTTTTTTCTTTTTTTCCGTCTCAATAATCTCGGGCCGGGCATTTTGTAAAAATCTTTCGTTGGAAAGTTTTTTCTCTACCGATGCCAGAAAGCCTCTCAGATATTCCAGGTCTTTTTCCAGTTTTTTTCTTTGTTCTTCGCCGGCACCGGTGTGCTGTGCTTCAATATAACATTTATGTTTTTGCACAATCACTGTCAGGGTATTTGGTACAGGATGGCTAACATACTGTATCACTTCAGCATTTACCTGCCGTTTCAGTATTTTTTCAAAGGAAACAAAAACCGGTTGATCTGCTTCAGGCAAATAAAGTTTAATATATTCTCCGGGTTTTATCTTTGCTTTATTTCTTGCGTCGCGGATGGAAGTTATCAGTTCTTTTAAAAGCTCTCCCTGTCGTAAAACCGCTGCATCGGCCGGCTCATGCGCCGACATTTGTTTTCCTATCAAATCATCTTCTCTGCTTTTCAGTTTATGATAAATTTCTTCGGTAACAAAAGGCATGAAAGGATGCAACAGCGCCATAAGCTCTTCAAAAAAATAAATCGTGCTTCGGTAACACGAACCGCTTATTGTTTCATTTGCTGCAGGCTTAACCCATTCCAGATACCAGCTGCAAAATTCATCCCAGATTAAGGAATACAGCGATTTCAGCGCTTCACTGATTTTATATTCGGCAAAAAATTGTTCCTGTACCGCTTTGGCCTCATGCAAGCGGTTATGAAACCAGGCTACGGCAAACGAAGAGGCGTCATCCTTCTCTTCAAGACGTTGCTCCCAGCTTTTTACGAGTTTCAGGGCATTCCACATTTTATTGATGAAAAAACTGCCTTGTTTCAATGTGCTTTCTTCTTTTACGTCGAAAAGAAGGTCGTTTCCTGCGGGCGAGGCAATCATGATGCCAAACCGTACGGCATCCGCCCCGTAGCGGTCAATCAGTGCCAGCAAATCAGGCGAATTACCGAGCTGCTTGCTCATTTTTCTGCCCTGCTCATCCCGTACAATGCCCGTAAAATATACTTCGCCAAAAGGTTTATTCCCTGCATATTCATATCCGGCCATAATCATCCGGGCTACCCAGAAAAAAATAATTTCCGGCGCTGTAACCAAAGTTTGTGTGGGATAGTAATAGCGAAATTCATCATTACCGGGACGACTGATGCCTTTAAATACTTCCAGCGGCCACAGCCAGGAAGAAAACCAGGTATCCAGACAATCTTCATCCTGTCGAAGCGTTGCTTTTTTGCCGTGTTGCTTTTCATACAATGCGGCGGCTTTTGTTTCATCTTCTGCCACGATGATGTTTCCTGCATCGTCGTACCATGCCGGAATGCGATGTCCCCACCAGAGTTGGCGCGAAATACACCAGTCTCTTAAGTTTTCCATCCAATGGCGGTAGAGGTTTTTATAGCGGGAAGGATAAAATCTGATTTCATCGTTCATTACGGCATTAAGGGCAGGTTCAGCCAGTTTTTTCATGCGTACCCACCATTGAACCGAAAGGCGGGGCTCCACCACTTCGTGTGTTCTTTCCGAATAACCAACTTCGCTGGTATAATCTTCTGACTTGATAATATAGTTATTTTCTTCAAGCGCTTTTATGATTTTTTTTCTTGCCTGCATTCTCTCTTCACCAACAAAAATAACGGCCTTTTCATTCAGCGTGCCATCGTCATTAAAGATATCAATGATTTCCAGGCCATGTTTCTCACCCAAAAGATAATCATTCATATCATGGGCCGGGGTGATTTTAAGCGCTCCGCTGCCGAAATCCATGGTGACGTATTCGTCGGTAATTACGGGTACAGGCCTTTGAATCAGCGGAATCAAAACCCTTTTGCCATGGAATTTTTTATATCTTTCGTCATCCGGATGAACACATACTGCCGTATCGCCCATTATGGTTTCGGGTCTGACGGTGGCTACGGGAATAAACTCTTCGCTTCCTTCTACATAGTATTTCAGATAGTATAATTTTTGTTGTGTGGGTTTTCTGATGACTTCTTCATCACTGAGAGCGGTTTTGGCTTTTACATCCCAATGAATCATCCGCCGCCCGCGGTAAATATATCCTTTATGATATAGGTCAACGAACACTTTGATGACGGCGCGATAATAATCGGGATCCATGGTAAATGTTGTACGATCCCAATCGGCGCTGCAGCCCAGTTTTTTCAGCTGATGGAGGATAATTCCGCCGTATTTATCTTTCCATTCCCATGCATATTTCAGAAATTCTTCACGGCTCAGCGAAGATTTTGCGATTCCTCTTTCACCCAGCATCTGTACTACTTTGGCTTCTGTGGCAATAGAAGCATGATCGGTGCCCGGTACCCAGCATGCATTTTTTCCCTGCATACGGGCTCTGCGGATCAGAATGTCCTGAATGGTATTGTTCAGGCAATGGCCCATATGCAGCACGCCGGTTACGTTAGGCGGCGGAATGACGATTGTAAACGGGTCACGATTCTTATCCGGCCGGCTGCGGAAATATCCTTTCTCTACCCAGCGTTGATACCATTTTTGTTCTGCTTCATGATGCGGAAAGTTTTTTGACAGTTCCATAAGATGCAAAAATATTCCCTTTGTCATTTGAAAAAAAATAAGGAATGATTCACTTATATTCGCAGAAACCGAAAGTCATGCAAAGGGAAATTACTTCATGGTTCAGCCCGGCACTGCAGAAAGAAATGCCGGTTGTGGTGTACGGATATTACGGATTTGCGCTGTTGCTGGTACCCACCGCGGCGGCCGATTATCTCGAATATGAACGTTTTCTGCTCATTGATCAACTCAAGCCTTTCATTGATGCCGGAAAAGTGAAAGTGTTTTCCATAGACAGTATTAACAATGAAAGCTGGCTGAATTCACAAACGGATCCAAGATACAAGTCATTAAGGCATCATCAGTGGAATGAATATGTTTTTCACGAAGTAATTCCCTTTATAAAATCCAAAACCAGTCCTGATACGCCGGTGATAACCTGCGGGGCTTCTTTCGGCGCCCTGCACAGCATGAATTTATTTTTGAAGCGGCCCGACCTGATCAACGGGGTTATTGCCATGAGCGGGGTATATGACCTTACCGCCTACACCAAAGGATATTTTGATGATTATGTGTACTTCAACAGTCCGGTGCACTATATGAGTAACCTTACGGATCATCATCTTCTGGAACAGATCCGCAAGAGCGGACATATTCATATTTTAACCGGAAGCGGACCGTATGAAGACCCCGGCGCCAGCGGAAAATTTGCCCGCATTTTATACGATAAAGGAATCTGGTATGAATTAGATGTGTGGGGGCCTGAGTGGCCGCACGACTGGAATACCTGGAGGGCTATGTTGCCTCACTACATCGGAACAAGATTCTGAAAAATCACGAAATAAAAACAGGATTTTTTAATTATAACAGGATGATTTGAAAATAAAAAAAGGGTTTCAAAAAGTTTTATTTTTGCGGATGATTACCTGAGGAACGTTAGCTCAGTTGGTTCAGAGCGCTGCTTTGACAGGGCAGAGGCCACTGGTTCGAGTCCAGTACGTTCCACAAAACTTCATTGAACAAGTTCTTCATCTTATGAATAATTTCAAATTGTAATCAGCTCCGAATTTTGAAATGAACGAATTTTTAACTCTTTAACAACATATTAATTTATCAGCAAAACGAATTTATAAGTTTTGATATCTGATTGTAAATGTCCGAAATTAAGCATTGCTTAATAAAAACTACACGGTCAGAAATAGAATAAAATGATTTTATTTAAAACAGTTAATGAGGTAAAATACCTTACGTAGGGTATTGACTAAGGTAGCCAATTGTCATAATATTGTATTGCGTGATATGCAACAATCAAGAATTGTGATTTTATGAAAAGTAATCTTTTTTTTGCTGTCGTATTTTTTATTGCTTGTTTTTCTAATTCTTTACTTGCTCAGCAAGGAAGTAAAAAGCCTTTAAAAAAAGTGATTCATTCTAAAGCTATTACAACCAGCTCAGACGAGGTAGCTTCTCTCCAGCGTCCAGAGAATGATAAAAATAATCCGATTCCGCCTTCAAGAGGTGAGATATATGGTAAATCACTCACTGATCTTATCGTTGATAACTTTACCGGGTTTTACATTGACATTTATGTGAATGGAAATTATCGTGGCACGGTTGCGCCCTACGACAAAAGAGTTACCTGGGCTATTCCCGGAAATAATATCCTATATGCCAAAGCCCCGTTCGGCGATGGCAGCTATTATTTTTGGGGACCTTTAAAGACGAATACACAATATCAATACACCTGGAAATTATATAAGTAAAATATTTAAGAGCACCGGATACGTTTGTTTTTAAAATGACTATTTTTTAATTTTAAAAAGAAAATATTTTTCATGACAGGGCGACTTTCTTTTTTTTATTTGCTGATTTTGTTTCCCTTAACCGTTAAAGCACAACAAGGCGTAATAAGAGGTGGAAAAACCGTTGGATCTGGAAATGCTGCTACCGGAAATACCTATGCAATTATTATTGGCATCAGCGATTATAAATCAGTTCCTGATTTAAAATTTGCCCATAAGGATGCACTGGCTTTTCAGGCGTTGCTGCAAAGTCAATCAGGAGAAAATGTACCCAAGGAAAATATTGAAATATTCATTAATGACAAAGCCACTAAAAACAATGTAGCTGATGCTATTTCTCAAGTTGTAAAAAAAGTAAAATCCGGCGACAGGATCTGGTTCTTTTTTGCAGGGCATGGCGATATGGAAGATTATACGCAGGTAGAAAACGGTTTACTTCTGTTATATAACAGTCCGAACGGGAATTATTTTGGCATGAAAGATGATGTACTGGAAATCATTGACCTGAAAAGGTATTTGTCGCCATTAAGCCTTAAGGGCGTAGAATTAATTTTCGTTTTAGATGCCTGTCATGCCGGAAATCTGAGCGGGGGAATTCAGGGGTTGCAGCAAACAGCTTCTGCATTGGCGACTAGCTGGGGAAAAGAATATAAAATTTTATCCTGTCAGCCGGATCAGCTTTCAGAGGAAAGTGAAGCATGGGGTGGCGGAAGGGGTTTGTTTTCTTTACATTTTGAGGAAGGTGTTAAAGGATTGGCCGATGAGAATATGGACGGAAAAATAACCCTGTTTGAATTGCAGAAGTACGTACAATCGAATGTGGCAAAATATTCAGAATACAAACAAATACCCCTGATTACGGGGGATCTCAACAAATCTTTCTTTAAGGTAAATCCGGAAATACTGGCGGCATTAAAAAAAGAAAAAGAATTAAATTTTCCCAGATTAGCCGCTGTTAATATAAAAGGAATGGAGCAAAAATATCTTGATTCGCTTTCACCTGAAGGGCATAAAATATGGCAGTCATTTTCTCAAAACATAGAAAAAAGAAATTTGATATTGCCGAAGGAACAAAATGCCATGAAAGATTACCGGAAATTTGAAAAGCTTTTTCCGAAGAGTCAGTTAACGCACATCATGAGAAGAGAACTGGCAGCCGCTTTAAATTCCCGGTTTGATTCAATCGTAATCCCTTTATTAGAAGGTAAATCAAGCTCTTCGAACCGCGAAGAGTGTGCACTGGCGGCCATTGAGTTAGACAGTTGTATGCGTCTTTTAGGTAAAGCGCACTTCATGTACAAAAACCTGGAAGCCAGAAAACTGTACATGGAAGCTCAGTCATTAACATGGGCATTGAGTGAAAATGAATATAATTTTTATTGGATTCCAAAGGTGGAACGTGCATTGAAGTTGTTACAGCAGTCTGCAGCGCTTGAACCAAATGCTTCTTATACCATATTGGATTTGGGCATTCATCATTATTATTTGGGAGATTTCGGAAAGGCGCAACAATATTTTGAACGTTATCTGAAATTAATTCCCAAAAGTATTTATGCCCGATATAATCTGGCCGAAACGTACACGAATTTGAAATTGTACGATAAAGCCGAAGAATTGCTTCTGTCGTTGCAGAATGAGTCAAACGATATGCAACGGAAATTAATTTTTCAGGAACGATTATTACAGGTTTACATTAAACAGAAAAACAGAGAAAAAGCGGAAGAAATCGTAAACAGGATGATATCTGATGAAGAAATATCAGTTGTTTCGGAAGGTTATTTCAAAAAAGGCTTTATATTTTTTCAACAAAAAAATTATGACAGTGCGGTTTTCTATTACCATCTTACCCGTCGGTTAATGCATGGCAATTGTATTTCCTGTGATAACAACATAGGTTTTGTCTATTTCTTAAAAGGTCAATATGATTCTGCCCGAAAATATTATCAATCCGCTTTGAAGCTTGACAGTAATTATGCGCACTCTTTATTTAATCTGGGCGTGGTAGAAGAAAAAGAGGGAAATATAAAGGAAGCTTTTCAGCTTTTTAATAAAGCCTCCGATGTAGCTCCGGTTTCGGAAGAAGGTTTTCTTGAGGATTTTACATTGTATCTGGGTAAAACATATCATTCATTGAATCCGCAGGCCGATAAGAATTTCAGGGAAAAAATATTTAATATTCAGCTCTCTTATTTTTCTTACGTTTCTCTTTTATATCTGTATTTAAGATACATTAGCAAACCTGATGTAAAAGTAATAGAAAAAAATTTCCGCAATCTTTTCAGTTTTAAAAACAATATACAATATACCTGGTATCATTATGCCTGTTACAAGTCATTAATGAAAGATAAAAACGGCGCATTGGCCGGTTTAAAGAAAGCTCTTGATGAAGGTTATAACGGATATTATGAACTGATGTGTGATGCCGATCTTGACTATATAAGAAATGACATACGTTTTACGTCATTGATAAAAAAATATTTCCCGGAACATAATCCTTCGGATATCAATCCGGCCATCTGGAAAAAATAACGCATACGTTTCTAATCTATATCTGCCGTGAGCAGAATCAGAAGATTCGGGAAATTTTAAATCAGTTTTATTTGCATTTAACAATTTACTGAGCCGGAACAATAGAAAAAGGTACACCGAAAATAGTACCGTTTTCCGTGGTACTGATACGGGAGTTGGAGCGAGTGGCCCGTTGTTCAGATTGTGCAATTAAAAATATTTTGGCAAGATTATTTAAAATACCTTGACGACTTTGGCTGTTATTGTCATTTTGATGTATCAGGATATCTTCTAAATCCAGTTTTTCTGCAGAAAGAAAAACCTTAAATAATTCTTCGCCGAAGGGTGGAGAAATTTTAATCTTCATATTTTCAAATAAAACCGAATCGCCGGCTTTAATAAAACAATCTTCCGCCAACAGTGGTGTCGGGTTGTTGTATTCATCCGTTAGTTTTTTGTTGGGGAGTATAGGGTTCAGATAACCGTCGGGCTGAATATCAATAATATTGATGAAGAAATCTTTTTGTCCGGTGTTAATCACTTTCAGATATACTTCATCCGATTCCTGCAGCTCCAGTTTTCCTAATCGGGTACGACCGGCTAACTTACGGTAATCTGTTCTTCGCTGACTGTCCAAAAAGACCAGCTCTACCTTTGCCGTTAAACCGGATTCATAAAACTGAAGATTTGTAAAGTAACGAAATAATTCAAATCTTTTTATAACTTTTCTGATACGCTCCGGCTCATCAAACGGAAAAGGGTCTTCAAAAATAACCCCATTTTGTCCGTACCGAAGTGCTTTGCCATTTCTTTTTTCAGAGGCCGAAAAAAATAATTCTCCATTGCTTCCGAGTTCAATCAGAGAATGATTTCCGAAGATATCTTGCAGAAGTGATTTTTCTTTTTCCGTTAAATAATTTGTGTTAATTTTTACTTTTTCATTACCAAAAACTTTTTCAACAATAAATGCCCACGGGTTTTTTTTGAAAAGGTCCGGATTTTCGGCGTTCAGCGTTACGACTGAATAAAAATTAGAAGCCGAAGTTACCAGACCGGTTGCCAAGGTATCGCCCGTTTTAGTTGATTGCGTACCTGCAGGATAAAAATATATCAGAGAACCCACGGTAATTCCGCTTACCGTTCCGCCGTTTATAACAATTTCTTTTGAATTACTTTTTTGGGGCTGAATTGTAAAGTAGGGTTCCTGTGTTATGTAACGGCCGCCAAAGATTTCCCGATCCACACCATCGCCTTCCATAGCCGGTTTCTGACGCGGGGCTTTACTTTGCATAATTTCATTCATGCGGGCAAAGAGCGAACGATACGTAAGATTATGCGAGAGGGTGTTTAACACTTTACAAAACGAATAAGTCAGCGAGCCGACAAATTTCCCGTCGTCATTAAGGCATTCATAGTTTTTTTCTTTGGCCTGAGCGCCGGAAAAAATTACATAAGATGAAGCATCACCGGGCTGAAGCCGAACTCTGGAATGTTCGCTGATCAGGTTTTTGGTTTCCCTGACTGCAGTGTTCTTTTTTCTGTAAAAATTTTCACTGATCATCGGGCTGTTGCTTCCGCGTACCGGGGCGCTTCCGGTACGGGTACCGGTTGCCGAGTGACAGGCGTCTATATTGATAAGCAAATCGCCGTTTTTTCCCAACCGGTTGCGTAGTAAGGTAATTTTTTCGGCCAAAATGTCGTCCCTAATATAGCCGGATGCAAATTTGCTATACAAACTTTTATCCGAACTGTAAATGGCTCCGTAGGGAACAATACATTCGTCCAGGCCATCCGTTTCTTCACTCAAATTATCGTCTTCCAGTTGCTGGCCATGGGCTGAAATATGAATGACTGCAATATCGTCTTTTCGGCAAAGAGCTGTAAATTGATCTAATCCATTGATAATGCCTCTTTTTGTGGCTTTGGCATCGGTGATGATAATGATATTCTCTTCTTTGAAGCCCTGACGAATCAAGGTTTCTTTGATTAGCGGAACGTCGTTTAATGAATTAATAGGAGGCCAGCCATTTTTCTGCGGTTGGGGGTAATTTCCGATAGCAATGATTAAGGCCCTTTTGGTTTGAGAAAAAAGAAAAATAGATACAAAGAGGCACCACAATAAAAAAAATATTTTTTTCATAGCCGAAAAGCAAAAATAAAATTACAATAAAGTTTAACGCTTTTGATACCCTTCTGACGGTATAAAAAAATTCAGCTTAGTAAATATGTAACCCTAATGAAATTTTTTACAATTTCCAATCAAGGATTTGGTTGGCCCATTCTTTTCGGTAAGGTGTAGTAACTCTGATGTAGTTATCGGTATAGCCTTCCATCATCCCGTTTTTGTTTTCGTTCTCAAACAAAACTTTACGGGTTTGTCCACGATGTTGTTCGGTAAAATACTGCATCTTCATGTAAGATAAATTCCGCAGCATTTTGTTCCGCTCATGGCGGATTGTGACGGGAACTACCGGTTTAAGTGTGAGGGCATGGGTATCAGGCCTTTCGGAGTAGGTAAATACATGCAGGTAAGAAATATCCAGACCGTGAATAAAGTCAAAGGTTTCCTGAAATGCCTCGTCTGTTTCGCCCGGAAAACCAACAATTACATCAACGCCGATGGCACAATGAGGCATCCGCGATTTGATATAATTCACCCGCTCGGCATATAGCTCTCTGGTATAACGCCTGCGCATAAGCCGCAGAATCGTATTGCTGCCGCTCTGTAAAGGAATGTGGAAATGAGGCATGAACCGTTGGCTTTGCGCCACCCAGTCTATCATTTCTTCCGTCAGTAAGTTGGGTTCGATGGATGAAATGCGAAAACGGGAAATTCCTTCTATTTCGTCCAATGCCTGCATCAGTTGAAAAAAATTTTCTTTTCGGGTAAAACGCCTCGTTAAACCTTTTTCAGGGTGTATTCCGAAATCGCCTAAGTTTACACCGGTGAGAACGATTTCCTTTACTCCCTGCTCGGCAAGCCTTTTTACGTTGTGCACTACATTTTCAATCGTGTCACTTCTGCTGCGTCCCCGTGCCTTGGGAATCGTACAAAAGGAGCAGTTGTAATCACACCCATCCTGAACTTTCAGAAAAGTACGGGTGCGGTCATTTATACTCCATGAAGAGTAAAAATGAGTGACTTCGTCAATGTCGCAACTGCAAATGCGGGCTGTATCGTTTTTGGTAAGTTCACGAAGATGGTCGGGCAGATTGAATTTCTCGGCTGCCCCCAGCACCAAATCCACCCCCGGAATTTTGGCTATTTCCTCGGGCCGCAGTTGTGCATAGCATCCGGTCACAACAATGAGGCTTTGGGGTGATCGTTTCTGAAGCCTTCTTACAATCTGACGACATTCCTTATCGGCATTATCAGTAACCGAACAGGTGTTGATCACATAAACATCGGCAGATTCATCAAATGAACGCCTGCTGAATCCTTCCTGTTCCAGCAAACGGGCAAGCGATGAAGTTTCGGAAAAATTCAGTTTGCATCCCAGCGTATGAAAGGCTACTGTACGGCCAGGTTTCATCATCGGGCAAAGTTACCAAATGGTGTGCGATTGCCGAAATGAAAAGTTTAGCCAGACAGAAAGGAATTATCCTTATGAAAAAAATTTAAGGATGATAAACAAATTTTTACATTCTTTCCGGCGCTTTAATACCGAGCAGTCGCAGGGAAGAGGAGATGACACCGGCCGTGATGGCTGAAATCATCAGTCTCAGCCGCTTTTTTTCTTCCGTTTCGGCATTGAGCACAGAATAATCGGCATAAAAAGAATTATACTGCCTGGCCAGATGATACGCATACACAGCAATGACAGAAGGGTTAAATTCCTGCGCTGCCTGTGCTACGATAAGCGGAAACTGTTCGGCCTGTTTGATTAGTTCCTTTTCAGCTTCCGGCAAAGGAGAAGTCAGAGGCGTTGGCAGTATTTGGCCCGCTTTTCGCAAAATGGACCGGATGCGTGCATGGGTATATTGAATGAAAGGCCCCGTGAAGCCGTGAAAATCTATGCTTTCTTCCGGATGAAAAATCATTTTCTTCTTCGGATCAACGCGAAGCAGAAAGAATTTCAGCGCACCCAGCGCCAACGTATGATACAGTTCTTCGCGTTCTTTTTCGGAAAAGTCCTTCACTTTGCCTAATTCTTCTGTTTTGGTTTTAGCCACATGAATCATTTCCTCTATCAGATCATCCGCATCAACCACGGTTCCTTCCCTGCTTTTCATGCGACCGGTAGGCAGTTCCACCATTCCGTAACTCAGATGAAAGATGCTGTCGGCATAGGCCTTACCGAGTTTTTGCATGATGAACTTCAGGGCTTTAAAATGATAATTCTGTTCATCGCCCACTACATAGATGCTTTCGTCGTAAGTAAAATCATCGTATTTCAATTGGGCCAGCCCCAGGTCCTGCGTGATATAAACTGAGGTGCCGTCTTTGCGAAGTACCAGTTTTTCATCCAGGCCTTCGCTTGTCAGGTCAATCCATACGCTGCCGTCGGGTTTTTTATAAAACACACCTTTTTTCAGGCCTTCTTCCACAATATTTTTACCCAAAAGATAGGTGTCGCTTTCATAATATATTTTTTCAAAATCGGCTCCGATACGTTGGTATGTGAGGTTAAAACCTTCGTACACCCAGTTGTTCATTTGTTTCCACAACGCCAGCACTTCGGCATCACCGTTTTCCCAGTCTACCAGCATCTGCCGGGCTTCTTTCATGATAGGCGCTTCTTTTTCGGCCTGTTCCGGACTTAATCCGGATTGTATCAGCTCTTCTTTCTGCTTTTTTAACTCTTCGCTGAATTTTACATAATAGTCGCCAACAAAATGATCGCCTTTGATACCTGCAGATTGGGGCGTGGCGCCGTTTGCAAATTTTTTCCAGCCGAGCATGCTTTTGCAAATATGAATTCCTCTGTCGTTTACTACACAGGTTTTTATAACCTTGTGCCCTGTTTCTTTCAGAATTTCAGAAAGGCTCCAGCCCAGAAAAATATTCCGCAAATGGCCCAGGTGCAGTGGCTTGTTGGTGTTGGGAGAAGAATATTCAACAATAATTTTTTTGGATGCAACCGGGGCCGGAACGGAAATTTTTCCGTTTTGGTAATCTTCCGCAAACCGAATCCATCGGGTATCGGCTACGGTGAGGTTGAGATATCCTTTAATGATCTGATAGGCCGAAATCAAATCAGGAAAATTTTTGACCATGTATTCACCGAGAGCTTTTCCGGGAACCTCGGGGGGCAAACCTTTCCGCTTTGATATAGGAAATAACACGACTGTATAATCTCCGCTAAATTCTTTTTTCGTGTTTAACAAAGTGAGTTTTTCATCCGATACGTCAGGATATAATTCCTTTAGCGCCTGATTCAGTTTTTCCCTGATTTCAGATACTATCATCGTAAGTATTAATTTTGGCGCCAAAAATACGAAAACGACACCTGTGGCTGTATGATATTTAACCGTTTTTCCAAATATCCCCGATGCGTCATCATTTTTTCCGTATAAGAGATGTCATTCTTCCTGTAATAGATTTTTTTTATCCTGTATTTCGGGCCGTGTTGCCGCTACAGACTTTCCGGTATCTGGCGTGCGGCGGCGCCAACACTCTTTTAGGCCTCGCAGCGTATTATGTATCTTACCGATATGTATTTAAAGAAACAACTTTTGACTTTGGCCTTTATGCTTTAAAAGGTCACGTGGCGGCGCTGATGGTTTCGTTTGCCATTACTTTTCCCGTCGGTTTTTTTCTGGCAAAATATGTGGTGTTTTCCGACTCTAATCTGAGGGGCAGAATCCAGCTTTATCGGTACTTTCTGATATGTTTGTTTAACCTTTCGCTGAATTACATCATTCTGAAAATTCTGGTTGAGAAAATGCATATTTACCCCCTTACCGCGCAGGTAATCACCATTCTTATCGTGATACTATTCAGTTATGTGGCACAGCGAAATTTTTCTTTTCGACTTATAGAAAATGAAGATAAAACCGGGTAAATGCTTTAAGGCAGTGCCACTGAAAGGAAGGTTTTGAATATCGCAAAAAAAACTTTATCGTTTTTTCAGGCTCATTGAAGCTTTTTACATTGTGGAAAATTTTTTTTGGCGGATTTATGCTTGAATTCTTTTCTTTGCAAAATCTTCTGAAATGTCAACACATTTTATTCCCGCCGTTTTACTTTTAGCCGACGGTACAGTTGCAAAAGGAAAAGCCTTTGGCGCTATCGGCACCACAGCCGGAGAAATTTGTTTTAATACCGGAATGACCGGCTATCAGGAAGTCTTTACCGACCCCAGTTATTATGGTCAGGTATTGATTATGAACAATGCACATATTGGAAATTACGGGGTAAAAGACGATGAAGTTGAAAGCGATTCCGTAAAAATCAGCGGACTGATAGGCCGAAACCTGGAAGAAAATTTCAGCCGCCGTACTGCCAACGGATCGCTGGAAGATTATCTCAAGAAGAATAACATTGTTTGTATTGAAGGTGTGGATACCCGTGCATTGGTCACGCATATCCGCACCAAAGGCGCCATGAATTGCATTATCTCTTCAGAAACCACCGATATCAGGCAACTGAAAGCCCGATTGGCAGAAGTGCCCGACATGAAGGGGTTGGAATTAGCCAGCAAGGTGAGTACGCCTCAGCCTTATGAAGCCGGCGATCCGTCGGCTTCCATACGAATTGCCGTGTTGGATTACGGAATAAAGAGAAACATTATCAACTGTATGGTGCAGCGCGGCGCTTATGTAAAAGTGTTTCCGGCCAAAACACCTTTTGAAGAAGTAAAAGCATTTCAACCCGACGGGTATTTTATTTCAAACGGACCGGGCGATCCGGCGCCGATGGATTATGCCATTCATACCGTTCAGCAGATTCTGGATGAAGGAAAGCCGCTTTTCGGAATTTGCCTGGGTCATCAGTTGCTGGCGCTGGCAAACGGAATTCCGACATTTAAAATGCATCATGGCCACCGGGGACTGAACCATCCCGTTAAAAATGTGATTACTAACCGTTCTGAAATTACCACGCAGAACCATGGATTCGGCGTGGACCCGGATGCCGTACGAAAAGCCAAACATGTGGAGGTAACCCATGTGAATCTGAATGACCAGAGCATAGAAGGCTTACGGCTGAAAAACAAACCGGCTTTTTCAGTGCAATATCATCCCGAATCCACCCCCGGCCCGCATGATTCAAGGTATTTGTTTGATGAGTTTATGGCGCTTATAGAAAAGCATAAGAATTAAACGGAATGAGCAGTTTTTCGTAGGCATTGTATCCATAAAATAAAATCCCTTGAGTGAAAAGAAACTGATTACGATTATTAACGGTCCGAATCTGAATTTACTGGGCAAACGGGAACCGGAGGTTTACGGCCATCTCTCTTTTGAAGAATATTTAGAGGAGGTGAAAAAAAAATTTCCGGATACGGAAATCCGGTATGTTCAGAGCAATGTGGAAGGCGAAATTATAAATGCGCTTCATGAAGCGGGTTTTACAAGCCAGGGTATTGTTCTGAATCCCGGCGGTTACACGCATACTTCGGTAGCCATCGGCGACGCCATTGCCGCCGTACCTTGTCCGGTAGTGGAAGTGCACATTTCAAATATTTACGGAAGAGAAGTGTTTCGCAGGATTTCTCACGTTAGCGCCAAAGCAGCCGGAGTGATTACCGGGCTGGGATTGAAGGGCTATGAACTGGCGATATTATTTTTGACAGGAAAGTGAAAGATTAGAGGTTATAGTGTAAATGATGAGGTGAAAAAAATTAAAATGGAAATTTACACAAGAAATTTTTAGGCTTATAATTTTAATTTTATAATTAACGAAAAATATCTTTCTCATTTTATTTGAAATTTTTTACGACGATCCGGTTAATTACTCTACCCTTCAAAAATTTTTTCAACATCAAGTTAAATGTGTTAGTAAAAAACCTGATCAGGCACAACACTATTTTTTATAAAAATCTTTCACGCCTACATTTTAATTGATTAAAATACTTTAAAAGATGAACAGAGTTTAAAAGCCGATGGGCTGCCCCGCCCGGAAGGCGAACGAAGTGAGGCCGGTCCGCCGCAGGCGGACCGGCCGAAGCGACAGCGTAGCCTGTAGGGTGGGGAACCGCAGGTGAACAGCGTATCAAACGACGACAGCCCCAAAAAAATTTCTTCTTCACATCACCACCTATTCTTTAACTCTTTTTGCCGGTGATTTCGACAATTCCTAATTTTATTGCGACAACACTTCAATGCAATTTTATGAAAAAGCCTTTGCTGGTTTTGGGATTATTATGTTTATGCACATGGCCCGGAAGAGCACAAATACTGAATCCCGTGCAGGTTGCAGACCGCACCAAGCCGGCCACCGTGATGATTATGGCTACTTTTCGCGGCGATGTTACTGCTGTTTTGCCTTTTATCAATCAGGATTCCGTAAACCAGCTGGCGCTGGATGTAAGGCAGAAACTGGAAGCCAGCGGAATGTTTTCCAACGATGAGTTCTGGAATCAGTACATTAAAGCATTCTGCAGCAATATTGAAAAATATATGATGCGGGGCGATGAAAAAATTTCCCGACAGCTGAATAGCACCATGGTGGGTTCGGGTTTTATTATTTCGCCCGACGGCTATATAGTGACCAATGCCCATGTGGTGGATGAAAACGATGAAACGGTGAAACAACGTTTCGCCAGCCAGGCCTTTGAAGAAATTATGCAGCAGGATGAAAAAGAACTGGAAACTTCCATGGGGCGTTCGCTGTATGAAGATGAGCGAAGAAATCTGAGACAGGCGAATGCCTGGTATTTTTCGCAAACCCTTGAAGTGGGACGGATTAAAAAAGAATATTCGGTGATTATCGGTGTGGCGGGAAAGGACGGCGCTGTTGAAGCCTTGAAAATTCCCGCCGAACTGGTTTTGAAAGGGCAGGCCATACCGGGCAAAGACATTGCAATACTGAAACTGAAAAAGTCATATACGTTTCCTACTCTTCGCCTTGGCGATGATACGGAATGCCGGGTCGGGGATCAGTTGTACGTACTGGGATATCCTGCCGTGGCAACGTTTCATCCTTTGCTGTCGGAAAAAACAATAGCTGAGGCTACTTTGACGCGGGGCATTCTCAGCGCCCGGAAAAGCATGAAAGACGGATGGGATGTGTTGCAAACGGATGCTTCCATCACGCATGGTAACAGCGGCGGGCCCGTCATGAACGAAAAAGGCGAAGTAATCGGGGTAGCTACTTTTGGCAGTATGGATGAGCAAAGGGGGCAGGAAGTGCAGGGGATGAATTTTGTGATTCCGGTGAGTATTGTAAAAGAATTTGTTCGTGAAGCCATGATTAGTCCGCACATGAGCGAAATATCGCTCCTGTATGAAGAAGCGCTCAATTATTATGATCAGCAGCGATACAAAAAAGCGCTGGCCAAATTTGAGGAAGTGAAAGCCAAACATCCTTCTTTTCCCGGTCTGGAAAAATTTATTGCCGAATGCAGGGATTTAATGGCAAAGGGGCTGGATAAAGAGCCCAAAAATGTTACGCCCTATTACATCGGCGGCGGCGCCGTTGTGGTTACGGCTTTGTTGCTTTTCCTGCTGCTGAGGCGCCGGAAAAAAGTTCCGGAATCGTTGTGATTTGAAACTATCCGGTTTTCAACGGTCATCTACGTCAGCGGCAGGCGCTATTTTATTTTTTTCTTTTGCCATCTTTTTCTTCAACCAGTCGGGGTCTTTTCGCAGCATTTGTACATCGTCCAGTTTGGCTACATACAGGCTTCGGCCGTGTGTGCCGAGCACAATTTCGTTTTCTCTTTCCTGTATGGCAATATCGTGTACCGGCACACAGAAGGGTAGTCCGCCCGGCCAGGGTATAAACTGATTTCCCTTATCGAAACTGACGTACAAGCCGCAGTCGGTGCCTACGTACAGAATATCTTCATCCTTCGGATCTTCACGCACTACATTAACGGGTTCTAAAGGAAGCTGACGACCGATGCGCACCCATGTTTCGCCATAATCTTCGCTCACATACAGATAGGGATCAAAGTGGTCTTCGCGATAACCGTTGAGAGAACAGTACACCCGGCTTTCTTTGTGTTTTGAGGCGACAACCCGGCTCACCCAGAGTTTTTGGGTGGAGAATTTCCGGTTTGTGTTTTTTGCATTTCGTTTTCCGGAGGTTGGTGTTGAAATGACCGAGGTATCGTTCAGTTTTGTCCATGTATAGCCACCATCAAATGTACGGTGAAGGTTTCCGTCGTCGGTACCGGTATAAATCAGTCCGAAGCGAAGAGGCGATTCGGAGATGGAGGTGATGGTGCCATAGGGAACGTTACCTGGTACTTTGCCGTTACTGAGGTCATGGCTCATGGCTATCAACGTATCGCCTTTGTTCAGCGAGCGGTAAAAACGATTGGCGCCGTAATACAATACATCCTGATTGTGGCGGCTTAAAAGGATAGGAGTTTGCCAGTTGTAGCGTAAGGGTTTGTCGCCCAGTTCGTGGCGCGGACGAATCAGTTTTTGCATCCCGCGCTGATTTTTGTTATATCTTCCATAAAATCCAAATTGCGAACCGGAATATATTGTTTGATTGTCGCGGGTATCTACCTGCGCCTGCATTCCGTCGCCTCCGTTTATCATTTTGTAGGCATACTGGCCGTTATCAATCCATCCGATATCTTCCTTGTGGTTGGAGGGGCCCCACCAGCTTCCATTATCCTGTAATCCGCCATACACGTTATAAGGTTTTGCGTCATCCAGGGCAATGGCATAATATTGACCCACTGGCGGGGTGTTGGCTTTGAACCAGTTTTCTCCGTCGTCGTAGGTGATGTTACATCCGCCGTCGTTTCCGTTAATAAGATGCGAATCCTTTCGCGGATTGACCCACAGGGCATGATGATCGGCATGCACATTTCCTTTATCTAACGTTTTAAATGTTTTTCCGCCGTCAGTTGACATTTGCAGATAAAAGCCGAGGATAAATACTTTATCGGGGTTATAGTGCGAGGTATAGATTTTGGCAAAATAATATCCATAGGTATTAAAGATGCCGATGGGTTTTTCATGCGTTTTTTTCCAGCTCACTCCGCCGTTTTCGCTTTTATACACTTCACAACCGTAGATTCCGGTATTCTGAAAGCCGTCGTCGCTGTCTAAATAATCCCATAGCGCGGAGGGACGCACTTTACCTTCGGCCACCAGTTCTTTTACTTTTTTAGCCGTGTATTTGTCAGGAAATCCGTTACGTCGCAGAAACGTATCCAGCAGGTGGTCTTTCAAAGCGGCAAACTGTTCAGCGGTCATGTTTTTAAAATCTTCTTTTTTGTACAGTGTGTCGTTTTTTTTGGCCGTGTCCGGTCTGGGGTTGTTATTATCTACAATAGCCCATACAATTTGCGGGTTGCCGGGGTAAACAGCCAGCCCGATTCTTCCGATTTTTTCGCCGCTCATAAATCCGGATCCCGGACCCGATATCAGTTTCCACGATTCACCCCCGTCAGTACTTTTATAAATACCGCTGCTTTTTCCGCTTTCGGTAAAATGCCAGGCTCTGCGGGTTCTGTACCACATAGCGGCATATACATCCTGCGGGTTTTGCGGATTGATATCCAGATCCACACATCCGGTATTGTCGTCAATGAATAAAGTTTGTTTCCAGGTTTTCCCGCCGTCGGTTGTTTTATACACTCCTCTTTCCTTGTTTGGAGAATAGAGGTGACCCAGTACGGCCACCCATGCCGTATTTTCATCTGAGGGATGAAGCTGAATTTTTCCGATATGATGCGATTCGGGTAGTCCCGCATATTGCCAGCTTTTGCCGTTGTCGTTACTTTTATAGATTCCCGTTCCGGCATAGGAAGAACGGCTGCTGTTCACTTCGCCCGTACCCACCCAGATGATTCGCTTTGCCCAGTTTACGGCAATATCACCGATAAAAAGCACATCCAGGCTATCCATTACCGGCGTAAAGCTTTGGCCGTTGTTGCGGGTATGCCAAAGTCCGCCCGTAGCATAGGCTACGTAAAATTCAGTAGGGTCGTCCGGATTTACATCCACATCTACCACACGTCCGCTCATAATGGAAGGCCCAATGTTTCTGAATTTAACTTCATGCAACGGCGAGGCGGCCCACTGCATCCTTCTTAACTGAATACTTTGCAAGCGTTGTTCACCCGAAGTGGGTTTTACCTGTGCATGAGTTGAATGATACAGAAAAAACAAAGCGGCTATGAAAATTTTAACGACTCGTATCATATCGGCTTATTTAATACGTTTGTAAATTGCAAACATAAGTTGACTTCGGGCAAATATGAAGATATAAAACCTTGTTGCAATGCGAATTTTTTTTCTGGCGCTGATGGTAATGGCTTCAACTGGAGGATATGCCCAATGGAAAGAGTATATCATTGGCGTGCGGGGTGATACACTGAACCGGGTGGATATGCAAGGGCGAAGGCAAGGGCCATGGGTTATAAAAGTGCCCGAATTAAGAGGCGAACCCGGATATGAAGAAGAAGGATATTTTGTGAATGACCTGAAAGAAGGAGAATGGCGGCGCTATGCTCCTAACGGGGTAAAAATTGCTCATGAAAATTACCGTTGGGGCAAGCTGGATGGTCGCCAGCGATATTATACTTACAACGGAGGATTGTTGAGAGAGGAAAGCTGGCGCGCCATTGACCCTTCTGTTCCTTATGATACGGTGCCGGTATATGACATCAACGACCCTTCAAAAATCAAAGAATGGGTTGTGGTGAAAAATGAAGGCGTTTCGCTTAAACACGGCAAATGGATTTACTATGATCCTATTCGCGGAAACGTGACGGGTACCGAATATTATGTCATGAACAAACTGCAAACACAAGGTGGCGACCTTATAGCCGAGGATGATATAAAACCTCTCTCTACTGTTATAGTGAAACAAAACAGCGATTCTTCATCCGTAAAAAAAGTAAAAAAGCCCCAGGCCGTGCTGGATTGGGAAAAGAAAAATTCAGGCAAAAAGAAAATTAAAGTACGCGACGGAACAACCGGATATTGAAAGCAAACACTATCCCGGTTACTCATCAACTTGGAAAAGAGGTGTAAATAAAAAAGCCGAATATGTTCATTACATTTCCAGAAATGTACCCGGTATGGTAATGTTGAAATTTGGATTCAACCCGGACTTTTCATTTCAAATCAGAAATTCCAGGGATATAAGAATGTGATTTCATTTTTTTTGATGTTACCAAAGCCGACATTAAAATCGGAACAGCCTTAGAACTTTCACATCTGAAGTTCATTTGAAAAATCCGCATTAAAGCTTTTGCTTTTTTATTAAAAGGGCAAATATTAATCTAACCAAAATCAGAAAGCCTTTTTTTGTTTTTCTTTTTCCATTGCTCTTTGCATAGGATTGCCCTCCTGACTTCCCATGGCTCTTCGTCCGCCACTCTGGTTTTGTTTGAAAAGGGTAAACCGCGATGGTGGCGGTAGCGTATTCCACACATTATTGCTTTCGTCTATGTCGGCCGTTTCACGATTCGGGTCAAGACGTATAGAAGCTACTTCTTTGTTTTTAATAAACGTTTTTACCACTTTTTTTTCATTCAGTCGCCAAACCTGCGCCGGTATTTTGTCTGTTTCTTTTGTTCCGTCTTTGTATGTCCACTCAATAATGATGGGCATCACCAGTCCGCCTTTATTGCTGAAGGTGAGCTCATACATGTATTTGCCGGCATATAACTTTTTTTCTTCTTCGGTAAGCGGTTCCGGTCGGTTCGCGGGAATCCGGATTTCTTTCAATGTAGAATCATAAGGTTCCAGTCCGCGGCCGTAGCGCCAGTAAAAATCGCGGAGCGTGGTATCTCTGTCGGTTTCAAACACAATGGATTTGTCTTCGCGGTTTCGCTGTCGCGAAATATCATCATATTCCGGCAAAATCGGTTTGTCGGCCGGTCTTTTGATTATTCTTTCCTCTCTGGCCGGCGGATCAGCCGATAAATCGGGTACGGCTACTTTTACCGTGTCTAATGAAATATCACAGGCGTCGGTGCTGTAAAACCATCCTCTCCAGAACCAGTCAAGGTCTTCGCCACTCGCATCTTCCATGGTGCGGAAAAAATCGGCGGGTTCCGGATGTTTAAATGCCCAGCGCCTGGCGTATTCTTTAAAGGCATAGTCAAATAACTCACGTCCCATAATGGTTTCACGAAGTATATTCAGCGCAGTGGCCGGTTTGGAATAAGCGTTCGGCCCGAACTGAACAATATTTTCGCTGTTGCTCATAATAGGTTCCAGCTGGTCTTTATTCAATTTCATATAATCGGTTATATAGGCTGCCGGCCCCCGGCGACTGGGAAAATTATTATCCCACAGTTGTTCCGTCAGGTATTGAACAAAAGTATTCAGTCCTTCGTCCATCCAACTCCATTGCCGTTCATCGCTGTTAACAATCATCGGGAAAAAGTTATGCCCCACTTCATGAATGATCACGCTAATCATTCCGTTTTTTGTGGCTTCGCTGTAGGTGCCGTCTTTTTCGGTGCGGCCAAAGTTGAAGCAAATCATCGGATATTCCATTCCGTTTGAAGCTTCAATGCTGATAGCAACAGGGTAGGGATAGGGAATCGTGAATTTGGAATACGTACGAATGGTATGCGCCACCACCTTGGTTGAATATCGCCGGTACAGTCCGTATGCTTCTTTGGGATATGCGCTCATGCACATCACTTTTTTGCCTTCAACACGTATGGCCATAGCGTCCCAAATGAATTTTCTGGAAGATGTCCAGGCAAAATCCCTCACATTTTCCGCATAAAATATCCAGGTTTTCTTTTTATCGCTTCTTGATTTTTCGGCGTTGCGGGCCTCTGACAGCGTAACAATTTCAACCGGTTCGGTAGCGGTTTGTGCTTTTTGCCATCGCAAAAGCTGCGTCGGGGTAAGAACGGATGCATAATTCTGACATTCGCCGGTGGCCAGTACAATATGGTCGGCCGGCACCGTCATTTTCACCTTAAAGTTTCCGAATGTCAGGGCAAATTCGCCGCGTCCGGTAAACTGATGATTCTGCCAACCCCTGAAATCGCTATACACACACAGGCGGGGATACCACTGTGTGATGGTAAACAAATAGTTCCCGTCTTCCGGAAAATATTCGTAGCCACCGCGGCCGCCGCGGGTCATGCGGTCAGATAATTTATAGTTCCAGTCTATTTTAAACACAAACGTTTTGCCCGGCTTCAGGGGCTGTGGCAATTCCACCCGCATCATGGTTTTATTAATAAGGTATGAGAGCGGTTTACCGGCTGCATCGGTTATTCTGGTTATGTTTACCCCCAGTCCGTTGTCGCCGGCAGCTTCCTGCATGCGTTCAATTTGTTCCGGACTTAATGTTGCAGGCATCGGGTTACTAGTCTGATAGTTTGCATTTCTGATGCTGCTGTGCTGGTTTTCGTCAAGTTGCAGCCACAAATACGTAAGCACATCCGGCGAGTTGTTGAAATATGTAATCGTTTCAGAACCGGACAAACGAAGATTTTTTTCATCCAATTCACACACGATATCATAATCACAACGCTGTTGCCAATACCTGGGCCCCGGAGCGCCGCTGGCCGTTCGGTATTCATTCGGCGTGGGCAAAAGAGTACCCAACTGTTCAAATTTGTTTCCATGATTGCTGCCCGGATTGTTCTGAATGTTTTGCGCAAAACCGGCAGCGGCATTATGTAAAAGCACAACAAGTAGCAGAAAGTTTTTATTCATGTTTTTAGGTTGGCAGACAAACAAGTTTCAAAGCTAAGGCAAAAATATTTTTCCGTTGCCTCAAAATGAAAACGGCAAAAAAATGAATTGAGAAATGGGTATCATTTGGGGCTGTCGGCACCCGATTCGTTGTTCAGCTACAGTTCGCCCCCCTTCAGGCTGCGCTGTCGCTTCGGCCGGTCCGCCGCAGGCGCACCGGCCTCACTTCGTTCGCCTTCCGGGCGGCGCAGCCATTCGCCGGCATCGCTTTATTCGGCAGGTAATTTTATAATGTTTTTTTAGTAAAAAACGAACCGATGAAAACAGAAAGAATCATAAATTGAAATAAACTGTTTATGATAATTACAGAGTTTTTGAATTAAAACATAAATTAGCTTTAATTGTGAAATGTTTCCAGAAACTCAGACTAAAATGCAGCACATAAGACAGGTAAGGATTTTTACGTTACAGCACATAGAATGTTTAGAATTTATGTACTCAATGATGAATGCAAAAGCCAAACATTTTCTGTAATTATTTTTATTAACAAGTTTTAATCACTCATTCAAAAATTTAAATCAGTGAATCCGATGTTTCCATTTTGAAAAAATCTTAGCTTACTTTGTGCTATTATGTTGTTTCGTCCCGCTTGCTTATTTCTTATGGCAATACTTTGCAGCACGTTGTACATAAATGTACGGGCGCAAATTATTCCGGGTTCTTCCCGAAAGCAAGCCATGGTTACGGGAAAAATTGTGGATGAAAATGAAAATCCGCTTGCCGGTGTATCGGTTCAAATTCTGGGACAAACCAAAGGAACCGTCTCCAACGATTCGGGTTATTTTCAGATTACCGTACCCGCCGGAAGGGCCTTTGCCCTGGTTTTTACCTACACGGGTTATAACCCCGAACAACGAAATTTCTGGATGAATGAAAATGAAGAAGAAAAAGTGGTGGTGCGGATGACCAAGGGTGCCAGGTCGCTGGAAGAAGTGATTGTAACCAGTATGCCCGACCGCCGCGAGGCCGGCCTTATCCGCCCAAACCCCAAAACCATCCTTAATCTTCCGGCTCCGGTTGCCGGCGTGGAAAGCCTGATCAAAATTTTTGTTGGCTCAAACAATGAACTTACTTCTCAGTATTCCGTTCGCGGCGGAAGCTACGATGAAAACCTGATTTACGTAAACGATTTTGAAATTTTTCGCCCTTATCTGATACGAAGCGGACAGCAGGAGGGGCTGAGCTTTATCAATCCCGAAATGATAAAATCCGTCAGTTTTTACATGGGGGGATTTCCGGCCAAATACGGCGATAAAATGAGCAGTGTGCTCGATATTCAATATAAAAAACCCAAACGTTTTGGCGGTTCCGCATTTGTCAGTATTCTTGAACAAGGCGTACAAATTGAAGGCGTGGGAATGAAAAACAAATTTACCTACCTGGCCGGACTGCGAAACCGAAGCAATCGCAATCTTTTGAGCCGGCAGGAAACCCGCGGAAATTATATCCCTGCCTCTTCCGATTTTCAGGCGCTGTTTACCTATCAACTGAATGCAAAATGGCAGGCCGAATGGCTGACTAATCTTTCCCAAACACGATTTACCTTATACCCGCAAACCAGTCAGCTTACCTCATCGGTATTTTCGCCTTTCTTTTCCACCACTCTGGGTATGGATATTTATTTTGAAGGAAGGGAAAAAGATGCCTATCAAACCCTCATGTCGGGTATTTCATTGCTGCATCAGCCGAAGAAAAACCTCAGGCTGAAATGGATGGCTTCCCGCTTTGAAAATAAAGAAGAAGAAAATCTGGATATTGCCGGCGCTTATCTTTTCGGCGAGCGGGATTTTGACAAACGCAATCCCACCTACGGCACCATCATTAATCCCCTGGGCGCCGGTATTTATCACAACTGGGCCCGCAACCGGTTAAACATAGTGAATTACAATATCTCGCATAAAGGAAATGCCGATAAAGGCCGTCATGCATTTACCTGGGGCCTCGCATACGACAGAACCGGTATTTCAGATAAGCTGAACGAGTGGGAATTCCAGGATTCGGCCGGTTATTCGCTTCCCTATAGTCCCAACCTGCTGCGGTTAAATAAAGTGCTCAAATCAGAAGCCGCATTGCATATTGACAGAATATCGGGATATTTTCAGGACAATATGGTACTGGGCGATTCCATGCGAACGGCCACCCTTTCGGCGGGCATCCGGTTTAATTACAATACCCTGAACGGAGAGTGGCTGATTTCACCCCGCCTGACGGCCAGCTATAAGCCTCGCTGGAAAAAAGATATTGTTTTTCGCGGCGCAGCCGGCGCATATCATCAGCCGCCTTTTTACCGGGAATTACGCCGCTACGATGGCACCGTCAATACAAATCTCAAAGCACAACGGAGCTGGCAGGCCGCAGGCGGATTTGATTATCAGTTTATCGGCCTCAACCGCCGCCCGATGCGCCTGACAACCGAGCTGTATTACAAATACATGACCCGCATTGTACCCTATGACATAGATAATGTAAGGCTTCGCTACTTTGGAGAAAATAATGCAAAAGCCTATGCGGCAGGTTTGGAAATGCGACTGCACGGCGAACTGGTTCCTGATGCGGAAAGCTGGGTAAGCCTTGGGCTCATGAAAACGGCTGAAGATCTGGAAAATGATTTTTATAAAGTGTATAAACTGGATTCGTTGAATCAGCCGGTTGATAGTTTTGTTACGCAAAACGGTTATGTAAGAAGACCAACCGACCGTCGCCTCATGCTGGGAATGTATTTCCAGGACTACCTCACTACCAACAAAAACTTTAAAGTTTATTTTCAGTTGTTGTACGGAAGCAACCTGCCTTACAATATTCCCGGTTCAGTGAAATACCGGAATGCAGCATTCATTGCCCCCTATATACGAACCGATATCGGATTCAGCGTATTGCTGCTGGATGAAGACAAAAGCCGAAGAAGAAGCCATTCGCCTTTCCGCCATTTTAATCATATCTGGACCAGCCTTGAAATTTTTAATATAGTGGACAGAGCCAACACCATTTCGTATCAGCTGGTTAAGGATTTTTCCAATACCATCTTTTTGTTGCCCAACCGGCTTACGCCCCGTCTGCTGAATCTGAAGGTGCTGGCCCGATGGTAAATTATCGCCAGCGGTTTCTGAAACGATCCCAGGTGGTAAGCCCGAATTTAATCTGTACGGGATTATTGAATTTATTGGCTACCGAGGTAACCACATAAACGCCGAGCTTCAGCTTGGCAAGGGGATTGAAAGGCCATCGGAATACCCGTTCAATGCCCGCAAAGAATTCGGCATAACGCAAATCCCGTTCCGGCGCTATTAAAACTCCGCCTCCGGCCACCTCCTGTATTTTTAACTTTTTCATAAAAGGAATTTTGTTGATAAAAGCGCCATTGAATTCGTGAACCACATTGCCCTGAAAATACCGGTCAAACACGGGAAAGGTGGAATCTAACGCCTGAAAATTACTTTGCGGGTTCTGGAAAAAAAGCGGGTCGCCTTGCCGCATGAATTTATAGTCTATAATGCGCAAATCGCGGGTGTTGACAAAATCGCCGGAACGGATATTATACGACATTACACCGGCCACTCCCATATTGATGTTTTGGATCAGTCCCAGTTCCACATAATCAAAATCTATTTTGCTTTTGAATATGCCCGGTACGCCCTTTCTCCAGGTAATGTAAAAGGTAGGCCATCGGGAGCCCAGCAGTATTTTTTCTTTTGCGTCCCGGATATAGCGAAGCTTCGGAGTAAGAAATAGTTTGATTTCATTATAAAAAGCATTGTAAGGTTGAAAATCTACCGGAGGCTCGTTCGGAATTCCGAAAATACTGTCGGCATTGTTGCCAACCTTATAACCCGCTACGGAACGGCGAAAGGCAATTTCAAATTTATTTTGCAGATGCACGCCGTTCACAATCTGTAATTCATGATTTAATTCCAAAGAGGTATTCAGATAAATATTGCTTCGTTTCAGCACATTTACCCAGGCGTCGCCGGGATAAATGAATTCAAAATTTTTTCCCGCCCTAACGATAAATTGTCCCGAATTAAACGGATTGTATTTGCGTTGCAGTCCTACCGAGCCGTTAATATCCTTATTCCTGAATCCGTAACTGATATCGGCGTCCCAGTTCAGCGTTTTCCGCGAGGGGTAAGTTTTTCGGTAGGCGGCAGATAATTTTAAGCGGGCGCCTCCGAATGCGATGGGTTGAATCAGCGTGGTAATCGGAGGCAAAATCCACATTCTTTCTTTTTTATGGTCGTTGAAAATCTGGCCGAAGATCAGCATCTTTTGCCAGGTAATTTTATTCAAAACTCTGTCAATAGAGTCCAGATACGCTTCGCTTTTCATGAGACGGGCCAGGCTGTCCTGATGTTTCAGATAAACAGCCTGCAGCTCGGATAAGGGTTCGCTGCGTACGTTGCTCCAGTAGGCGCTGTCCTTTTCATAGGCCTCCTGATGCGTAGTGCTTACTTCCTGACCGAAGTGCCCTTTCCGGAATTGCTGTTTCAACTGATAGTCGGTATAAGTCACGGTGGTTTCACCGAGAATTCTTCCCGATTTGGTTTTGGTGTAATAAGTAAACTGTTGACGTTTAATCACTCTGGCCGTGTCATTCACGGCTGCATACTCCTGTTTAATCTCCATATAATCATACTCGGGCATGTGCGCCGAAGGCAGACGAAAAGTGGCGCTGATGACATTCCAGGTACTGTCTTGTATAACGATTTCTCCCTCAATGGTGGCGTTGCTTAGCTGCCTGGGCCTAACGGCAATTGTGTACACTTTGGGTTTTACGGTGCGGTCTATTTTCAGGGTTTTGAAACGGTAAGCCAACAAACCGCTGTAACTCAAAGGTGAGACAAAAGGAATTCTTGACACCGGTGGCGCTTTAATCAGATTATCGTAAATATAAAAGTCGCCATCCGTGGCGGATAAATAAAAAAGACTTTCCGTTTTTCCTCTTTTGTTCACGGCCAACCGCTCTTCACGGATTTGCCCCGAACTGCTCCGGTCTATTTTTAACACCACTTCGGTGAGCGACATCTTATCATAATCTACGGATTGCGTATCTTTTTTTTCTTTTCTGGAGTAGTTGGAGTCTATCATAAACGCTTTGACGTAAGCTTTGCAGGAATAATTTCCCACGGCATCCAGCACATATTCTTTATGCCTGATGGTGTTACGGATAATATCTTCAGCCCTGTCCCTTAACCGGCTTTTTACCACTACTTCCTGCAGTTGAGATTTGTCATCTGGCTCAAGTACTACATTTTCCGTAATATCGGTGTTATTGATGTAAAAGGTAACAATTTTGGTTTTATAACCTACCATGCTGACGACCAAATCGTATTTTCCCCGCTCTAAATAAAATTCGTACGAACCGTCATCACGGCTTATCGTTCCTTTTTTCAGTTCTTTTATTTCCACACTTGCCAGCGGTAGTCGTTCCATGCGTTGATCCAGTATGAAGCCGGAAATTCTGTACAACTGAGCCGAAACCGGTATGCTTGGGCGTGAAATGAAAAATAAAAAAAGAAACGCAGCATGTATTCTGAAATTCTTCATCGGGCACAAAGTTTGTATTTCATCACACATTCAAAAAAAAACAGAGCTTTATTTTCATATCTTTAACAGGAAACATGACATTTTAATCCGGTAGAATGCGTCTGAAGCATTACGAAATATCCGATGCGACTCTAAACCAAAAAACAATGCCAAAAAAAAGCTTTTCGGATATTTTAACATTTAAAAAAATTTTAGGCAGAATTATTTGTTTCCACACCTGTTAATATTTAATTTTATGAAATCAAAAAGATGTTGATTAAAATTGTTCTGTAAGAGGGAAAAAACCGAAAAAAGGTTTACTGAGCCTTAAAAAAAATGTTCCGGTTTTCTTCCCCGAATATTGTGAAACCTAAAACATTTGAAATTGACAGAAACAATTATTAACCTGGAGACCGTTAACCCTATTGAATTTTTCGGTGTTAATAACGGTAAGTTAGACATTCTCAAAAAGAAGTTTCCGCTACTGAAAATCCTTTCCCGCGGCACCCAGCTCAAGCTAAGCGGAGCTCCCGAACAAATTGAAAGCGCCAGGGAAAAAATTGAACTCATCATTGCCTACCTGGAGCGCAACGGGCATATGAGTCAGAATTATTTTGAGCAGGTGCTGGGCGGTGATGATTCGGAAACGGTAGATCATTTCCGCGAAAATTCACCGGGCGAAGTTCTGGTTTTCGGGCCGAACGGAAAATCGGTTCGTGCCCGTACGGCCAATCAGAAAAAGCTGGTGATGGAAACGGAAAAAAATGACATTGTGTTTGCTATCGGGCCGGCCGGAACGGGAAAAACCTACACGGCAGTGGCCATTGCCGTTAGAGCGCTGAAAAATAAACAGGTTAAAAAAATAATACTCACCCGTCCCGCCGTAGAAGCCGGTGAAAGCCTGGGTTTCTTGCCCGGCGACCTGAAAGAAAAAATTGATCCATATCTCCGTCCGCTTTACGATGCGCTGGATGATATGATTCCAGCCGATAAGTTGGGATATTACATGTCAACCCGCGTCATTGAAATTGCGCCGTTGGCCTATATGCGCGGACGTACTTTGGACAATGCCTTTATCATTTTGGACGAAGCCCAAAACGCTACCGACCTTCAGCTCAAAATGTTTCTGACACGTATCGGAGCCAATGCCAAAGCTATCATCACGGGCGACCTAACGCAAATTGACCTGCCCCGGAATCAGCGAAGCGGCTTAATCACCGCCGTTCGCATTTTGCGAAATATTGATGGCATCGGGCATATTGAATTGGATGAAGATGATGTTATCCGTCATCGTTTGGTAAAACAGATTCTGCGTGCCTACAATAAAGAAAATGAAAGAGAGCGAACGGCCGAAAAGGAAAATTTATCCGATAAAAAAGGCTTTAAGTCATAAAAATCATTTGCATTGTCGTTGCTCTATCGGGCAATTGGGCTTACGATAATCCTGTTTTTGCCGGGCTGTAAAAATTCTTCCCGCCAACATCAGCCTGTGTCAAAGACTGACAGATTTAAATGGGTTATTGGCAAAATCCATGATTCCGCCATGCCGGCTGATATCATATTCCGAAACGGGACCGATGAAATCAGCAGGGCCGCCCGGGCTTTCAACCGAAAAGATACTTCTTTCTCACACTGTGGAATTGTTTTCCGCGAAAACGATACGTTTTTTGTCTATCATATCATCGGCGGGCAATACAATCCTTCCGGAAAATTAATGAAAGAACCCCTGAATCGTTTCTGCAATCCACAGGAATTTGATCGGATAGGGCTTTGCCGATTCCCGCTTTCCATAACAATGTCTCAACAGCTACATGAACATGTAAAGCAAATGTACACCGCGGGGCTGCGTTTTGATCCCTTTTTTAATATCCGATCAGATGACAAAATGTATTGCTCGGAGTTTGTCTTTAAAACACTAAATACAGTAATGAATGGAAAACTCCGGGAAAATCACCCGATAGCCCATAACGGGTGGGTCAGCGTTGACGATATTTTGCTTCACCCCATGGCAAAAATTATTCTTCATGAAAAACTGTATTAAAAAAGAAAAAAACCTATCTTGCTCTAAATTGATTTTTATGAAAAAAATTTTTTTATACATAGTTCCGTTCATCACGGCTTTTGCAGTTATGTCGTGTAAAAATAAAAAGGTGAATAGCGACGACCCTAAAGCGGTTTTAGCCGCATTTTTTGATAAACTCAGTAAAAAAGACATTGACGGGGCAGCCGAATATTGTACCAAAGAAAGCAAATCCACGCTTGATTTGATGAAAAAAGCCTTGACGTTAGCGGAAAGCATGAAAGATGCGTTTAAAGACAGCCTCAAAAAAGATGATTTTGCCGAAAATTTTACCGGACTGGAGTACGGAAATCCAAAAATTGAGGGCAATACCGCCACCGTGCCGGTTACCAATAAAAAAGAGAATGAAACCATTGACTTTGTCTTGAAAAAGCAAGACAATCAATGGAAGGTGGACTTCACCATGGCTACCCTTACAAAGATGGAGAAAGATAAAGAAAAACAGTTACCCATGCCGCCGGCCGGCGATTCTACGGCAGCCAAAGAAATGGATAAAATTTTGTCGGAAGACAGCCTGAATGAAGCCATGAAAAAAATGGAAGAGATGCTGAAGAATGTGGACCCTAAAGAACTGGAAAAATTAAAAGACCTGATGAAGGAAAAACAGTAAGTCATTCTGCCTTTCCGGATAAGGCGATTGTTTGGGAAGATTAAATAACTATAGAAAGGTCGGTAAGTTTCCGGAGAAGTTTTCTCTTTTCTTTCAATAGATTTGCCCTCGGAAATTATGCGTCAGATAAAAAGATACAACAGCTATTTTCTTTTTGTTGCTCTGCTTTTCCTTTCCTGTAATACCCAAACCGAAAAAAAAGCATTGTCTGAAAATCATTTGGACGCAGCCCGGAATTTTATCCGTGCCGCACTGGACGGAGACTTCAAAAAAGCAAAGGAGTTTTTACTGAAAGACTCCGTGAACTTGGACTTTCTGAACGCCGCGGAACGTTCCTTTCAGAAAACCGACCCCGCCTCAAGAGAGAACTACAAAAATGCTAGTATTAACATACATGAAAGCATTAAAATAAACGACTCAGTGTATGTATGCATATTTTCCAACTCGTTTAAAAAAGACCGGGATACGCTGAAAGTGGTGAAGAGTGATAACGACTGGCTGGTGGATCTTAAATATCTTTATTTACATGATAATGATTCACTGATTCATAAAACACCACCTAACCGCTGACAAATGTTAAAACATCTGTTGCTTATCGGCATGGGGGGCGGATTGGGCAGTGTGGCAAGATATCTGACCCAGAAATGGTTTGCCGAGCACGCTGATACTGTTTTTCCGTGGGGAACACTGGCAGTGAATTTGCTTGGTTGTTTTATGATTGGCGCCCTTTCCGAACTGGCCGAAAAAAGCGCATGGCTGAGCCCGCCCGTTCGCCTGATGCTGACGGCAGGATTTTGCGGAGGATTTACAACGTTTTCTGCCTTCTCATTTGAAAATATGATTTTGCTTAAGTCAGGCAATGTTTTATATCTTTTATTATATGTATTTGGCAGCGTTTTGCTGGGTCTGCTGGCTGTGCTCGGAGGCATAATGTTTGTAAAACTGATTTGACAACTATGCAACTTGAAGGTCAATCTAAACTGTTACGCATTTTTGTGGGCGAAGCAGACCGCATTGCGCATCAATGGCTTTACGAAGCCATAATTCTGAAAGCCCGCGAAAACGGACTGGCCGGAGCAACGGCGCTGAAAGGAATAATGTCGTATGGCGCAAGCAGCCGTCTCCACAGGGCACGCCTTGTTGAATTGTCCGAAGACTTGCCTGTTGTAATTGAAATTGTAGATCAGGCCGAAAAAATTGACGCCTTCATTCCCGTCGTCAATCAATTGTTTGAACAATGCGGCAAAGGGGGACTGATTACCATTGAAAAAGTAGATGTGATTTATTACAAACCCAAAAATTAATTTCCGATTTTTTATGCAGCACAGTCTTCATCCCTGGCATGGTATTCATTATGGCGACAGTGCGCCGCAAATAGTAAATGCAGTAATTGAAATTCCAAAGGGCGAACGCACAAAGTATGAAATTGACAAAGCCACGGGATTGCTGAAACTGGACAGGGTAATTTATTCCTCTTTTCATTACCCTATCAACTATGGTATAATACCGAAAACCTTGGGAAAAGACGGCGACCCTCTGGATATTTTGGTTTTGTGCTCGCAACCTATCCGTCCGCTTTGCCTTGCCGAAGCCAGAGTCATCGGTAATATGCAAATGACCGATCAGGGATTGAAAGATGATAAAATTATTGCCGTTGCCCTGCAGGACCCTTCGGTAAATCATATCCATCAAATTACGCAGCTTCCCCCTCATTTTCTGCTGGAATTAAAAAATTTTTTTGAACAATACAAAGCCCTTGAAAATAAAATCACGGAAATTGATGAATTTCAGCAACACGATGCAGCCTATAAAATTATCGAGGAGGCCATAGCGGATTATCAAAAAGCATTTCCAAAATCATAACATGAAAACAAAAGAAAACATTATGTCAATTCAGGTAGTTCTTCTTATACTGTTCATAGGCTTTGCTGCAGGTATTTTAAGCGGACTGGTAGGAATAGGAGGCGGAATTGTAATGGTACCGGCCCTGGTTTTTTTTCTTCATTACACCCAACATCAGGCGCAGGGCACATCACTGGCCGTACTCACGCTGCCTGTAGTAATACTGGCTTCGCTTTATTATTACAAACAATGTCGGCTGCAAGGCCATCCGGTTGACCTTCGTGTGGCGGGGTTGCTGGCTGCAGGATTTTTGGCAGGCGCATTTTTCGGAAGCAAACTGGCACTGAATATCGAGGAGCAGGGCTTAAAAAAAATTTTTGCCCTTGTGTTGTTGTTTACCGCCCTGAAACTATCCGGTTGGGATAAAGTGCTTTTTCAATGGATTCGGAAAGAGTAGAATCATTACATTATGTTATCGGTTTCGATTTGTTGAAATATGTCCTGAAAATTTACCAGATTATTTTGTCAAACCATGATGTAAAACCCTGCTTTCTGCAGCATCATTAATTTTAAATGTTGGCAAAAAAACATGAAAATATCAGGTTTTGAAAATGAGAAAAATTAGCTTTGCAATAACATATTTTACTGCATACAAATCTGAAAAAATAAATTTCACGTGATGGACGAAAAGTTTGAACCTCAGGAAACTGGCGATGGAACACGGATTATTCCCGTAAATATTGAGGAGCAGATGAAGACGGCCTATATTGACTATTCAATGTCCGTCATAATCGGCCGGGCCCTTCCTGATGTGCGAGACGGATTAAAACCTGTACACCGCCGCATTTTGTATGCCATGAACGATCTGGGACTTCGTCATGACCGGCCCTTTAAAAAGTCGGCCACCATAGTGGGCGAAGTGCTCGGAAAATATCATCCCCACGGCGATACAGCCGTGTATGATGCCCTGGTGCGCATGGCGCAGGAATGGAATATGCGCTATGAGTTGATTGATAAACAGGGAAATTTCGGTAATCAGGACGGCGACGGCCCGGCTGCCATGCGATACACGGAAGCCCGCCTGAAAGAAATAGCCGAATATATGCTGATGGATCTGGATAAAGAAACGGTGGATATGCAACTGAATTTTGATGATTCACGTTACGAACCCACTGTTTTACCTACCCGGATTCCGCAGTTATTAATAAACGGTTCAAGCGGTATTGCCGTGGGTATGGCTACCAACATGATGCCGCACAACCTTTGCGAAGTGGTTGACGGTTGCATCGCCTATATCAACAACCGAAACATCACCATTGATGAACTCATTCAGCATATCAAAGCGCCTGACTTTCCGACCGGTGGAATCATCTATGGAATGGAAGGAGTAAAAGCGGCAATGCATACGGGCCGGGGGCGGGTGGTGCTGCGCGGTAAGGTAACTGTAGAAACCCGACCGAACGGAAAAGAACAAATCATCATAACCGAAGTCCCTTTTCAGGTAAACCGTGATGCATTAACCAACCGGATCGGCGAATTAGTGAATGAAAAAGTAATTGAAGGAATTTCACACGTAAACAACGAGTCAAACAAAAAAGAAGGCACCCGCATTGTTATAGAATTGAAGAAAGACGCCATTGCCAGCGTTGTCATCAATCAGTTATACAAACATACCGATCTGCAATGCTCCTATGGTATTAACAACGTTGCCATCGTCAGAGGGCGACCCCGAACACTGAATCTCAAAGAATTGATTATTGAGTTTGTGGAGTTCCGGCATGAAATCATTGTTCGCAGAACCCGCTACGAACTCAGGCAGGCAGAAGAAAGAGCGCATATCCTCAAAGGGTATCTCACAGCCCTCGACCACCTCGATGAAGTAATTACCATCATCCGACAGTCGCCTACACCGGATTCGGCCAGACAGGCCTTGGTTGCCGCTGGCTGGGGGTTGGATGATGTGCAGGCAAAAGCCATCCTGGAATTACGCTTGCAGCGATTGACGGGAATGGAGCGGGAAAAAATCAAAACCGAATATGAGGAACTGCTTCAACTGATTGCCCGGCTAAATGAACTGCTCGGAAATGAAGGAAAACGCTACGAACTCATACAGCAGGAATTGGAGGAAGTAAAGCAAAAATTCGGCGACGGACGAAAAACGGAAATTACGTATCTGGAAGAAGAAGTAAAAATCAAAGATCTCATCAAAGAAGAAGATGTTGTCATTACCATTTCACATCTGGGATACATTAAGCGTACACCGGCCGATGAATACAGGGCACAGCGCCGCGGTGGCCGCGGTGTACTGGGAGGCAGAACCCGCGAAGAAGATTACATAGAGCATGTTTTTGTGGCTTCCACACATCATACCATGCTCATCTTTACTGAAAAAGGAAGATGTTATTGGCTGAATATCTGGGAAATTCCCGAAGGTGAAAAAACCGGAAAAGGCAGAGCCATTCAAAATCTGATACAACTGCCCCCGGATGATAAAGTGAAAGCCATTCTTGACGTAAAAGATCTGAAAGATAACCATTTTGTAAATAGTCACAATATCGTACTTTGCACCCGTAAGGGAATCATAAAAAAAACGGCACTCGAAGAATTCAGCCGTCCCCGTCAAACCGGTGTGAATGCCATTACAATTCAGGAAGGTGACGAATTGCTGGATGCAAAACTTACCGATGGGACCTGTGACATTATGATGGCGGTGAAAAGCGGAAGGGCTATCCGTTTTTCCGAAGAAAAAGTAAGGCCTACCGGACGAGGGGCAATCGGAGTAAGCGGTATAGAAGTAGATGATGCTTCTGACGAGGTTGTAGGCATGATTTGCGTAAAACCGGAAGAGAAAGATAAAAGAACGGTGCTGGTTGTAAGTGAAAAAGGGTTTGGCAAAAGAACTCCCATTGATGAATATCGCTTTACCAATCGCGGAGGTAAAGGAGTAAAAACAATACAAATAACTGAAAAAACCGGAAACCTGGTGGGCATTGTGGATGTGGCCGAAAACGAAGACCTGATGATCATTTGTAAAAGCGGTGTAACCATTCGCATGCCGGTGCGTGATATCAGCGAACAGGGCAGGGCCACACAAGGCGTTAAATTGATTAAATTAGATGACGGCGATGAAATTGCCGCCATCACCCGACTGGAAGATCAAAACGATAATGAAAACTTGAATAAAGAAGAAGATAACGCAACCACTGATACCGAAAATTCATCTTTTGATAATTAAACTGAAACACAATGAGAACATTTCTGATTGCGGCAGGGCTACTGGCTGCCCAACTTTTATCGGCGCAAAATATCAATGATGTAAAAAACCTGTTAATTCTGGGTCAGTTACAAAAAGCGAAACAGGATGTTGACAAAGCAATGGGAAATTCAAAATTCAACAGCAAGCCCGAAGCCTGGTTACTGAAAAGCTGCATCTATTCTTCGCTGGCTATGGATGAAAAAAATAAAAACACGCCTGAAGGATTTCAGTTTGCGGGCGAAGCCGATGCCGCCTATAAAAAATACAGGGAAATGGACCCCGCTTTGTCATTGCTCAGCGATCCTATTTATCAGAATGCCGTCATTAATCTTTATTCCTATTATTATTCGGCAGGCTATAATGAATATGCAAAGAAAAACTGGGGAGATGGTGTAAACAAACTATCCAAAGCCGTAGAATATTCTGATTTGCTGATTTCGCGGAAACTCATTTCAGCACCCCTGGATACCAATGTGTTGATACTTGCCGCCGTAACAGCCGAGAATAATAATCAAAAAGATGTGGCTGCTTCATACTATAAACGACTGGCCGATGCCAGGCTTGGCGGAAAAGAGTTTGAAACCATTTATCGCTTTTTGATGGTTTATTATTTTAACAAAAAAGATATCCCCAACTTTGAAAAATATAAGGCGCTGGGACAACAACTTTATCCCGAAAGTGAATATTATACATATGATTTGATAGATTTTGCGGTAGGACTGTCTGAAACATTTGATGAAAAAATAAAGGCCATTGAAGAAGCTATTGCCAAAGACCCGTCAAACTACAAAGCCCATCAGGTGTTGGGAGAAGTGATTTTTGATACCCTTCATTCCAATAAAGAAAATGCCGTGCTTCCGCATAATGCGCAGGAACTGGAAGCTAAAATGATAGCCGCTTTCAAAAAATCAGCCGAGCTGAAACCTGACTCTGAAATTCCTTATTTGTTTTTGGGTGATCACTTCATAACTAAGGCTGTAAAAGTAAATGATGAACGGGCAGCACATGCCGCTGATATGAAAAAGAGAACAAAGCCGGGACATGCCAACAGCAAGGAAGATATTGCCAAACGTGATATGCTGGATAAAAAATACGGCGAGGCTCTGGAAGTAGCCCGTGAGCCATATGAAAAAGCAGCAGCCATTATGGAGAAAAAAGAACTTAATAACAGAGACAAACAGCAATTGAAAAAGATTTGTAATTATCTGGCAGAGATTTATGCCTACAAAAGAATTATGGCCAAAGGAAATCCCGCCGAACAGGCAAAATTTGCCGCAGAAGAAAAAAAATGGAATGATAAATATGACAATATAAAATAAAGTCTTTATATAAAAAACTTAAACAGCGCTTCGCTATCTTCTGACGGGAAAACCGTTTGAATTAATTGCGAAGCGTTTTTTTTTAAAATTTTATATTAAACTCAAACAAATCTACGACTGTGAAACCGGAAAAAAATTACTTGTTACGGACTCATATTCTTCAGAAATCAGAAGTTGTTTAAATAAGCTGTTCATGGAACATAAATGGTGGAAACTGAATGATGACAACAAAGAAACCGTAAGGTTTTAATTCTGGCGCACAAAAGAGCAGGAGGGAGCGGATTTGATTATAGAAAAAACGGGATGCTTATTGTATATGAAATGAAAGGGAACGGAAAAGCAAAATCCCGACTCAGTAAAACTTTTCAAAGGGTATATCATCATAAGCTTGAATGCATACATCCCAAATATATTTGGAAATTTTTGCGATTAAAATATTTTAAATCATTTAAGGCGGCAAAATGAAAAGCTGATTTATTTAATCTTAAATTTTTTTCATTTTTATTGGACTCTGTTATTACTTTACATCAAAAAAATGAGAACCATCAAAGGACCCGGAATCTTTCTGGCTCAGTTCATGGGCGATAAGCCACCGTTTGATTCGCTGAAATCCATTTGTCTTTGGGCTGAGTCATTAGGTTATAAAGCCGTACAAATTCCTACATGGGATAAGCGTTGTATTGATTTAAAATTAGCGGCCGAAAGTAAAACCTATGCCGAAGAGATTAAGGGTATAGTTAATGAATGCGGGTTGCAGATATCCGAGTTGTCCACGCATTTGCAAGGCCAACTGGTAGCTGTACACCCGGCTTACGATGTGTTATTTGACGGATTTGCGCCACCCGAGCTGCGCGGCAATCCGAAAGCCCGTACCGAATGGGCGATACAGCAGGTAAAATACGGCGCTAAGGCTTCACAGCATCTTGGGCTTACGGCGCATGCTACATTCAGTGGCGCTTTGGCATGGCCTTATTTTCACCCCTGGCCGCAAAGACCCGCCGGATTGGTGGAAGATGCATTCCGCGAACTGGCACGCCGCTGGCTTCCGATTCTGAATTATTTTGACGAGTGCGGGGTTAATGCTTGTTTTGAAGTGCATCCCGGCGAAGATATCTTTGACGGCATTACCTACGAAATGTTCCTCGAGCAGGTAAACCAACATCCCAGGGCCTGCCTGCTTTACGATCCTTCTCATTTTGTTTTACAACAACTGGATTATATTGAATACATTGATTTATATCATGAACGAATTAAGGCTTTTCATGTTAAAGATGCCGAGTTTCATAAAAGCGGAAGACAAGGCACATTCGGCGGTTTTCAGAGCTGGCTGAACCGGGCCGGGCGCTATAGAAGTCCGGGCGACGGCCAGGTGGATTTCAAAACCATTTTCAGTAAATTGTCTCAATACGGATATGACGGATGGGCCGTAATGGAGTGGGAATGTGCTATCAAACATCCGGAAGACGGCGCCCGTGAAGGAGCTGAGTTTATTCGAAAACACATCATTCGGGTAACAGACAAAGTATTTGATGATTTTGCCGCTTCCGGCGCCGATGAAAATCAGAATCGGAAAATACTGGGTTTGGAATAATTTTGTAAATCAATTCTTCACTATAAACATAAGTTATGAAATCGTTTGTTTGGTTTGTTTTAGTCTCGCTTGTAATGATTTCCTGCGGTAATGGAAAAAATAATGCTGAAAAAAGCAATAATACCGAAAACGTACCGGCCACAGAAGACATCACATGGAAGCCCGAATATCAGGAAGGTCTTGCCATTGTGAGTAAACCTGAAAATCTATGTCTGCCCTGCCACAAAATTGATGAAAAATTAACCGGTCCTTCGTATCGTGATGTTGCCAACAAATATGAAAATACCGAGGAAAACGTGGCTATGCTGGCAAAAAAAGTTAAACAAGGCGGAGTTGGGGTATGGGGCGATGTGCCCATGCCAGCAAATGCTACCATTACTGAAGAAGAGGCAAAAAAAGCCGTTCGTTATATACTTTTGCTGCGTAATAAATAAAAATATGAAATCATTAGTTTCTTTTACACTGATACTATGCCTTTTGGCATGTAAACAAAAAGCAGGTTCAGATAAGGATTCAGGCCAAGCTACCGGAAATGAAAGTTCATTGCCTCTTCTGTCTGAAGAACAGGTAAAAGATGGCTGGATACTTTTATTTGACGGAAAAACATTTAACGGATGGCATAAATACGGCGGGGAGCCGGTAGGCAGTGCCTGGAAAATTGCCGAAGGCGCTCTTTATCTGGATACGGCCGAAAAAGAAGACTGGCAGATTAAAGGAGGAGGGGATATTGTGACCAATGAAGAATTTGAAAATTTTCATCTGAAACTGGAGTGGAAAATTGCACCGGGCGGTAACAGCGGTATTTTCTTTTACGTTCATGAAGATACGGCAAAATACAAATGGCCATGGATGACAGGCCCTGAAATGCAGGTATTGGATAATGCAGCCCATCCGGATGCCAAATCACAAAAACACCGCGCCGGCGATTTGTATGATCTGATTTCCTGTACCAAAGAAACCGTTAAGCCTGCCGGCGAATGGAATCTGGCTGAAATAAAATGCATAAACGGAAAATTGGATTTTTACCTTAAAGGCGAAAATGTAGTTTCAACAACCTTATGGGATGAGAACTGGAAGAAGATGCTGGCTTCCAGTAAATTTAAAGAGTGGCCTGATTTCGGAACATACAAAAAAGGAAAAATCGGCCTCCAGGACCATGGTAATATGGTGTGGTACAGAAACATTATGATAAAAAAATTATAAACCGTGTCAGTGTAAACTATGCCCTTTTCTCAGACTCAGTAATTTTCTGCCACACAACATAATAAATTCTAAGTAGAATCAATATTACTCGGTTTTTCCAATTCGTTGCAGCATGGAAATTTTTGATCAGGATATTGAAAGATGCCTTGAGGTTTTGCATCAGGGGGGGCTTATTTTATATCCCACCGATACCATCTGGGGCATTGGATGCGACGCAACCAATGCGAAAGCGGTGGCCCGGATTTATGAATTAAAACACAGGCCAGATTCCAAGGCTATGATTATTTTGGTAGCAGATGAAAAAACCGTTTTGGAATATACGGCTGCTCCCGATCTGGCGGTGTTTGATTATCTGAAAACGGTAAAAAAACCAACAACAGTTATCTATGAAGGAGCTATCGGTCTGGCTGAAAATCTGATAGCGGAAGACGGGAGCATAGCAATTCGTATCTGTCAGGATCCATTCTGTAAGGCATTAATAAAACGATTCAGAAAGCCTGTTGTTTCCACTTCGGCCAATCGTTCCGGAGATGCCTCTCCACGAAATTTTTCCATGATTTCGGAAGAAATAAAAAACGGGGTGGATTACATCGTAAAGTACAGGCAAAACGATATGAGTGAAGCAGAACCTTCTTCGGTTATTCGATGGAAAAACGGAAATATTGAGATACTCCGTTCTTAATGTCTTTAGTTTCCGGGGCTTTTCCTTTTCAAAGCTAACTTTGCCCACATGGATATACCCCTTAAGTCATACGAATCGGCGATAATTGACAAAGTGGCCAAAGCAGCGTCTGTTTTGTCAACAGAAACATATCTGGTGGGTGGTTTTGTAAGAGATAAATTACTGAACCGTGAAACCGATGATGCCGATTTTGTTTGTGTGGGCGACGCAATGGCGCTGGCTACCGAAACAGCCCGTCAGTTTTCACCCGTTCCTAAAATCAGTTATTTCAAACGCTTTGGAACGGCTCATTTTAAAGTTCTTTTGCAAGAAAGAAATGACGACGGAAAATCAGAAAAAAAATATTTTGAACTGGAATTTGCTTCAGCCAGAAAAGAAAGCTACCGTACGGACTCCCGAAAGCCGGATGTGGAGCCGGGTACATTAACGGACGACCAGAACAGAAGAGATTTTACGATTAATGCATTAGCCATCAGCCTCAATTTATCAGATTACGGCAAATTAATTGATCCATTTCAGGGCCTGAAAGATCTGCATCAAAAAATTATTCGCACTCCCCTTGAGCCTGCCCGTACATTCAGTGATGATCCTTTACGGATGCTGAGGGCCATCCGCTTTGCGGCACAGTTGGAATTCAGAATTGATGAAAATACCTGGAAAGGAATTCAGGACTCGGCGCACAGAATTAAAATCGTATCTCAGGAACGCATCACCGACGAAATCAATAAAATCCTGCTTTGCCCGAAGCCATCCATTGGATTTGATTTACTGTTTCGCAGCGGACTGTTGAAAATCATTTTTCCGGCATTGCACGATCTGGCCGGGGCGGAGTATAAAGACGGGCAGAGGCATAAAGATAATTTTTATCATACCCTTCAGGTAGTTGATAACGTGGCAAAACGAAGTGACAATTTATGGTTGCGTTGGGCGGCGCTTTTGCATGATATCGGCAAACCGGCAACAAAAAAATTTGAAGAAGGACATGGCTGGACGTTTCACGGGCATGAAGTGGTAGGCGGTAAATTGGTGCCGAAAATTTTTTCCCGGTTCCGGCTGCCCTCTGCCGAACCCATGCGTTACGTAAAAAAATTGGTTGAACTCCATCTCCGCCCCATCAGTCTGACCAAAGAAAACATTACCGATTCCGCTATACGCCGGCTCCTTTTTGATGCCGGAGATGATCTGGACGACTTAATGATTCTTTGCGAAGCTGACATCACATCTAAAAACAAACAAAAAGTTAAGCGCTATCTCGAAAATTTTCAGATCGTTAGACAAAGATGTCGCGAAGTAGAGGAAAAAGATCATATCCGGAACTGGCAGCCTCCCGTTTCAGGCGAAGTGATTATGGAAACCTTCGGTTTACCCCCCTCAAAACCTGTAGGTGTCATAAAAGATGCCATAAAAAATGCCATACTTGACGGACTGATTCCCAACACCTATGAAGCTGCCTTCCAACTCATGCTGGAAAAAGGAAATGAACTGGGGCTGAAACCTAAAAATATCTCATCTTAATAGTTAATCAATTTAATTAGTACTTTCGCACCATGGCTATTTTAAAATTCAGGATATATTACGAAGAAGATGAAAGCATTTATCGCGATGTGGCTATCCGCCATAATCAAACTTTTAAAGACCTTCACGAAGCCATTCTGAAAAGCTATGAATTTGACAATAAGCATAAAGCCACCTTTTACCGAAGTAATGAACACTGGCAACGCGGAAGGGAAATAACCCTGGAAGTATATGATAAGGTATATAAAGTCCCACCTTTACTAATGGCTGAAACACAAATTGGTGCCGAAATTCACCAGCCTAATCAGCGCTTTATTTATTTATACGACTTTACCAAAAACTGGACTTTCCTGCTGGAGTTAATTAATGTTTCAAAAGAAGAAAATCCCAGAATCACTTATCCGGCTATCATTCGTTCCGAGGGTATCGGTCCCAGTCAGTATGGTGTTAAAAGCCTGCTGGGAGAAAAATTTGCCGACATTGAAGAAAAATATGATTTATCAAATCATGATCCGTTTCAGGAAATGACAGATAAAGAAGAGGATTTCGGATCTCAGGATGAAAATAATGAGGAAGAATGAAGCTGAAATTCCGGCAACCGTAGAAAATTATCCTTTCTGCCTTGGCTTTTTCAGAAGAAAAAACGGTGATTGTAATTTGCGGCCCGACCGCAGCAGGCAAAACGGCACTGGCTATTCGCCTGGCCAGGCATTTTGATACTGTAATTATTTCTGCCGATAGCCGCCAATGTTATCGCGAATTAAGGATTGGCGTCGCTCGTCCTTCAGAGGAAGAACTTCAAGCAGTACCTCACTATTTTATTGCTTCACATTCCATCCATGAAAATATTACCGCAGCCGGTTTTGCCGACTATGCACGGGAAATTTCTCATGAAATATTCAAAAAGAAAAAACTACTTATTCTCGCCGGAGGTACAGGGCTGTATATTAAAGCATTTACGGAAGGACTTGACGAAATTCCACCGGCAGATCCGGCACTGAGAAAAGAACTTACAAAATTGTATCACCAACATGGTATGGAATGGTTAAGAGAAAAAATCAGGGAAAAAGACCCTGAGTTTTATGCCAAAGGAGAAATCAAAAATCCCCAACGCATGTTGAGAGCGCTTGAAGTGGTTGAAACTACAGGCAAATCTATCCTTTCTTTTTACAATTTTTCTCCGAAAAAAATGCCATGGAAGATAATCAAAATCGGTTTGTATGTAGAAAAAGACATTTTGCATAAAAACATTAACAACAGGGTAGAGGAGATGATCAAAGGAGGTTTGATAAGCGAAGCCAGGGAATTGTTCCCCTTACGACACCTCAATGCGCTTCGTACGGTAGGTTATGTCGAATTATTTGATTACCTGGAAGGAAAAATCACCCTGCCCGAAGCTATAGAACAAATTAAAATTCATACCCGCCAGTTTGCCAAGCGGCAGATGACCTGGTTTCGCAAAGACAAAGAAATAGCATGGTTTAATCCTCAGGAATATGAAAAGATACTTTCTTACATTTCCGAACGGCTTTCGTAAATAATGTGAATCAGCTTTGGAAGAAGAAAAGATTAAGGTTAAGGCAGAGTTGATTCTTTGTTTCAGTTTTTTTCAAGAATAAAGAATTTTTAAATGAATAGGGGAAACATGCAATAACCCGGACAAATCATTGAATAAAAAAATATCGAGAAAAACACAATTACAATAACATAATTGCTGTAAAAAATTTTACCTAACTCAGATTTTGTGGTAACGAAAACTCAGAAAGGAATTCGTTCAAGGGCCATTTTGAAAGCCAGTGAGAAAGCAGCAGCTGAAAGAAAAATTACCCATTCTCTTCTTTCAATTTTGAACATTTTGATGAGAAAATAAGCCAACAAGAGCAAAATTGCCATAACCACTATTTGCCCTGCTTCAAGCCCTACGTTGAATGCAAAGAGAGACAATCCTAAGTTTTCATCTGAGGCGAGAATAAAGCGTAGAGTGTTGGCAAATCCAAGTCCGTGAATCAGGCCAAATAACAAGGCCAGAAAATAATTTATTCTTATAGAACGAAGAGTGAATTTTTTTACAAAAAGATTAGAAATAGAAGTGAACACTATGGTTAAAGGTATCAGAAATTCAACCCATGAAGAAGGCAAGCGAATCACATCAAAAACACTTAGCGCTAAGGTAAGGGAGTGCCCGATGGTAAAAGCCGTTATCAGAATAAGCACCTGTTTCCAATCGCTGATCAGGTAAATGGCGGCCAACGACGCAATGAAAAGCTGATGATCCAGGGCGTTCGGACTGATGATATGCTCCCATCCCATCCGGAAATAAAATCCGAAATCGCTCATAATGTAAATTGAGTTATCACACAAATATAGAAATGTTGTCTTGTATAAAAAGAATTAAGAATTTTGTACAAATCAATTTTTCATGCCGGTTTCGTTTTGGCAAATTCTGTTTGCTTTAGCGGCGATTTTTTCATTACATATGCCTATGGTTTCTGATACAGTATTTTTTCAGGAACCAAGCTTGAACTCACATCCTTTTCACGTGAGTGTTGCTGAGTTGAATTATAACGACACTGAAAAGTCGCTTGAAATTACAATCAAAATTTTTACGGATGATTTTGAAAATGCTTTGGCAAAGCAGTTTCAGGAAAAGACAGATTTAATCAGGCCGGCGAATCCGCAACGAATGGATACCCTGATAAAAAAATATCTTATGCAACATTTTCAATTACGTGTCAACGGAAAACCGGTTTTGTTAAATTATCTGGGGCATGAGATGGATCATGAAGCCGTTTATTGTTATGCTGAAGTTACTCAAATTTCATCCATTAAGCGACTTGATATTTTTTGCAGTATTTTATATAATTTATTTGACGATCAGATTAATATTTTCCACATTAAGGCGAAAGGTAACAAACAAAGCAACCGGCTGGTTTTTCCTGATAAAGAAATCTTTTTTGATTTTTCTATTTAATGCTTATAAGTTATTGGATTCCATTTCGGTTTTCAGTTCCTCACTTAGGGTAACCAGCAGTTTGTCTATCCGGTGACCGTCCATATCCACGACTTCCAACCGAAAACCTCTCCAGTGTATGAAATCACCTTCCCGTGGAATACGCTCTAATTTATGTAAAATAAATCCGGCCAGAGTGTCAAAATTCTGTTCTTCCTGTTTTATCCAATCGGTTTTGTCAAAATGATTCAGAAAATCGTAAAATGAAATTTGAGCATCTATCAGAAAACTGCCATCTTCTCTTTTTATAATTTCATAGTCCTGTATATCGGGTTGTGGCATATCACCCACAATCGCTTCCAGAATATCATTTAATGTAATTAAACCCAGTACGCTGCCGTATTCATCCACTATAAAGGCAGAGTGATTTTTAGACTCCTTAAATTTTTCAAGCACCTGATAAGCAGAATTATTTTCGGGAACAAACAGCGCGGGCTTCATAATGTCATTTAATTTTATCGGAGAGCCGGCTACGTATAAATCTTTTATGTAAATAACACCTTTGATATTGTCAATATCTCCATCACAAACCGGATAGGTTGAGTGCGGTTCACGTAAAATTTTTTCTTTAATTTCTTTCTCCGTGTCCTGCGGGCTAATCCAGATAATGTCGCTGCGGTGTGTCATCAGCGAAGTAATATTTCTGTCGCTCAGATGAAAAACCCGTTCAATGATTTCCTGTTCAGCTTCTTCTATGGTGCCCGATTCTGCCCCTTCAGTAATCAGCGTTTTGATTTCTTCTTCTGTCACGATATTTTCTTTAACGGTGCGGATCCGAAGGGCACGGAAAAACAGTTGACTGGCCTTGGTTAAAAGCCAAACAAAGGGGTGAAACAATCTGGCAAAGGCCCGCATCGGTACGGCAACGGTTCTGGCAATTTTTTCCGATTTCAGCAAGCCGAATTGTTTGGGAATTAATTCCCCGAATATCATGGAGAGAAAGGTAACGATGATAACAATTATAGCAGTTGAGATTACCTCAGCATAAGGACGTAGCCATTTAATGTTTTCAAAAAAAGGCTGAAGGTTTTTTCCAAATCTTTCTCCGGTATATACCCCTGTAACTATTGAAATGAGTGTGATGCCGATTTGTACGGCCGAAAGGAAAAATTCAGGATGGCTTGCCAGTTCAAGGGCAAGTTTGGCCTTTTTATCTCCTTTGTCTGCCAAATCTTCAAGGCGGGATTTACGAGCAGAGACCAGCGCAATTTCCGACATGGAAAATAAGGCATTCAGAAATATAAGAAGGCCTAAAATAAAAATATCCATTAAGAACGAGGTATTGATGAGGGTTCGAAGTTAAAGAATCCGAACCGTTTGTTAAAAAGATAACCGCTTACTGTGCCAAAAACAGTTCCCACAACCGCCCCGGCCACAATATCGGAAGGGAAATGAACACCCACATAAATCTGGCAATAAGCAATCAAGGCAGCCCAGAAAATGCTTACATAAGCCCATCTTCCGATCAGTGGCCGGAAAGTGACCATAAAAAATAAACCCATACCGAAATGGTTGGCGGCATGATTAGAGATAAAACTATAACCGCCCGAACATTTGGATAAAAGTAGCCGAACCTGTTCGGCAAATTCGGGGTCGGCACAGGGGCGAAGCCTTTGAAAATTATATTTAAAAATGTAAGTGCCGGTAGCATCTGTCAATGCAAATGTGGCTATAAAAAAAAGAATCCAGAGTAATCCTCTTTTGCCGAAGTTCATCAGGGTAAATGCGAACAAAAACAGATAAAGCGGAGCCCAGGTGTGTGAATGACGTAACCATGGGAGAATCAGATCTGCCGGAGGACTGGTCCACTCCGCGTTGATTTTATGTAAAAGCCATCTGTCTGTCTTCAGTGCCCAATTCATAAAACCGGAAAGCAGAAACATAACCGGAAAGTGATTTTTTGATTCATGAATTTCTTGAAATTAATCGAAAATTATTTAACATTGAAATTAACAAGTGAATATTTTAATTTGCGAACAGGGAAAAACGGCTACCGGAATGATCAGAAGGTATAAAATACCTAAAACCATTATTTGGGTAATTCATCTTTTTTTCATTTTTCTGGCCATTTTTACACTTTATCGTTTTATTACTTTTCTTGCATTTAAGCCAAAAGTAATTTCCGTTACATCCCTGGCTCAGTCTTTGGCTATGGGTTTGCGTTATGATCTCAGATGGATAGCTTTTATTCTTTTGCCGATTGTGTTGCTGAGTTTCTCACCTCGGCTATCGCCCTTTTATTCTTCTGTGAATAAAAAATACTGGACAACCTATCTGGTTTTCGTAACGGCAATAGTCTTTTTCTTTTTTGCAGCAGGATTCGGAAGTTTTTCTTATAACAAAACCCCGCTGGATGCCGGCGCCATGAATTTTGCGGAAGATTTTCGCATTTCGTGGAAAATGATGACTCAAACCTACCCGATGTTTTGGCTGCTGGCAGGGTTACTGACCGCCATTATGATTTTCCGCTGGATGTACTACAGAAGTCATTGGCAGGTTGTTGCCAAAACGGATGGATTAAAAATCCCGCACCGAAAAAAATATTTTATATTTTCAGCTGCAGTGTTGAGTTGGATGGCCTGGGGAAGTCTTTCGGCGCAGCCGTTAAAACGTAACGATTGTTTCCGTTTAAAAAATAATTTTTACTCTTACTTAGCCATAAATCCTCTGCAAAATTTTTTTACTACTTTAAAATTCAGGCATCCGGAATACGATATAAAGAAAGTCAGAGATTTATTTCCTGTCATGGCGGAATGGCTTGAGCTGCCCGACAAAAACTTGTTTACGTTTTACAGAGAAATAGGTCCGCGCAGCACGGGATTGGAAAGTAAACCGAATATTATTCTGGTTCAATGCGAATCGTTCAGTATGTACAAAACCAGCATGAGCGGCAATCCGCTGAATGCTACACCTTTTTTTGATTCGTTGTGCAGGAAAGGTATTTTCTTTGAGCGCTGCTTTACACCTCACTTCTCTACTGCCAGAGGGTTATTTGCTATAATTACCGGTATTCCTGATGCTCAGTTTTTTAAATTTTCCACAAGAAATCCTCAGGCCTTGAGTCAATATACTATCATCAATAACTGGACAGATTACGAGAAGCATTATTTTCTTGGCGGTGATCCGGAGTTTGGAAATTTTGAAGGGGTATTGAAAAATATAGACGGGCTGAAAATGCATGTGGGCAGGCGCCCGCATATTCCTGAAGTGAGTGTATGGGGTATCAGCGATAAAGATTTATTTTATGAAGCGCATGAAATTTTTAAGAAAACCAAACAGCCTTTTTTTGCCTATATACAAACTTCAGGCAATCATCGCCCCTATGATAAAACCATGGCAAAATCAGACACCGATTTTATTAAGCTGTTTCCTGCACCGGATACACTCCGTAAATACGGATTTGAATCGGCAGATGAATATAACAGCCTTCGTTATTTTGATTACTGTATCCGTAAATTTATAGAGGCCGCAGCAGAAGAAAAGTATTTTCATAATACCATTTTTGTTTTTTTAGGCGATCACGGCGTAGCGGGGAATGCTGAAGCCATTTATCCGCCTGTATGGACGGAGCAACGCCTTACAGATGAGCATGTGCCGATGTTATTTTATGCACCGCAGTTACTGACTCCGCAGTGGCGAAGCGAAGTGGTTTCTCAGATTGATGTATTGCCCACCATAGCCGGTATGTTGCAGCAATCTTATGTAAACAGAACCCTTGGAAGAGACCTGCTTGAACCGGCAAAAACAAAACATTTCGCTTTTATTACTAATTCATCAGATATGATTGGTGTTGTAACCGATGATTTTTACTATTCAACCAACGTAAATACCGGGCAGGAACAGTTGAGCATGATGCGAAAAGAGGCGATGCGCTTTACCCCGCAGGAAAAAGATTCAATCAAAACGAAACTGGCATTGCTTACGCATGCATTTTTTGAAACGTCAAAATACCTGATTATGAATAATCGTCCTTAAACCTGCGGGAGGCAATTAAAATTAACCGGGGCGAATGCTGAGTGTGATAAGGCTCCAGTGCATAATTTCCGAATACTTCACGAATTTGCATGCCCTGATAAGAAAGCATATCATTAAAATCACCTAAAGAAAATTTGGCAACTTTTTCGGTGTATTCTTTGCAGAAATTTTTTTTAGAATCCGTAACTTTTATTTTTTTATAAAAGTGAGAGGCATCGTGCCAACGGGTAATTTCATAAGTTATATTTTCTATTTTTTTTGTTTCGTGAAATATCATGTGATTTTCGGCATAGTGAACATTCAGGTAATCTATTACAAGAATACCTTCCGGAAGTAAGGCTTTTGCCAAGGTACTCATGGCATCATCATGTTCCCGTTGTGTTTTAAAATATCCGAAACTGGTAAAAAAATTAAACACATAATGATAATAGTTGCATCGAAAAGGTTGTCGTATATCATGTATAAAAAATTCCAGATTTTCGGTTTCAGATTGTTTGGCTATTTGAATACTTGAAGGCGACAAGTCAATGCCGGTGACATAAAAGCCCATGGATGCCAGAATTTTACTGTGGCGTCCGCGGCCGCAACCCGTATCCAGCATTCTGGAGTGAGGCTCAGGTTTTAAATAATCAACTAATTTTTCAATAAACAATCTGGCTTCTTTTTCATCTCTGTGAAAGTAAAGCGTATGATAATATTCTGTATCAAACCATTCCTGATACCAGGTTTGTCCGCTCATGCAACAAATATAATTGTCATACATGATTTTCACGCTTTTTTAAAATTTTTCCGGAAATCCGTTATTTAACTCAACTCATCTTATTTTTGCAATTCATCTGATTAACTGGCATTTAGAATGGCATTGATATCATCTGTTTCCGGCATTCGCGGCACCATTGGTGGAGAATATAAAAAAAACCTGACTCCATTAGATATTGTTATTTATACTTCAGCTTTTGCTTCTTTAGTAGCTCGTGCGAATAAAAAACCCAGGGTTGTAGTAGGACGTGACGCAAGAGTCAGCGGTGAAATGGTGCAATCCATGGTTATGCAAACCTTAGTTGCCATGGGTGTTGATGTAATTGATGCCGGTTATTCTACCACACCAACATTGGAGATGGCTGTTCGTTTCAGCGAAGCCGATGGCGGTATTATGATTACGGCCAGCCATAATCCGAAAGAATGGAATGCGTTAAAACTCCTGAACCGGAATGGTGAATGTATTACGGAAGACGAAGGTGTAAAGGTGAAAAAACTGGCAGAAGAAATGGCTTTTCAATATGCATCTGTTGATAAACTTGGACATATTTCTACAGATGATTCATTTCTTCAAAAACATATTCAGGCTATTCTGAAATATCCTTTGGTGAATGCTAAGGCCATTGCTAAAAAAAATTTTAAAATCGTTGTAGATGCCATTAATTCCACCGGTGCCCTGGCCGTACCGCAGTTGCTCAAATCGCTTGGCGTATCAGATGTTATTGTTTTGAATGAAGAAATGCATGGCCGGTTTGCACACAACCCGGAACCGTTGCCGGAACATCTTAATCAGCTTTCGCTGGAAGTAACGCAAAGGGGCGCTCATCTGGGTATTGCCGTAGATCCTGACGTTGACCGGCTGTGTTTTGTGTGCGAAGACGGCAGTATGTTCGGCGAAGAATATACTTTGGTGGCCGTTGCCGATTATGTGTTGAGCAAGAAAAAAGGAAACACGGTAAGCAACCTGAGCAGCAGCCGGGCGTTGAAGGAAATTACCGAAAAACATGGTTGTTCATATTATGCATCGCCTGTGGGCGAAGTGAATGTAGTAAAGAAGATGAAAGAAGTAAATGCAGTGATTGGTGGTGAAGGAAACGGCGGTGTCATTGTTCCTGATTTGCACTATGGAAGAGATGCGCTGATAGGTATTGCTTTATTCCTAAGCCATCTGTCTGCTCATAAAAAAGGTGCTTTGTCACTTCGAAGTCTTTATCCGAATTATTTCATTTCTAAAAACAAAATAGAACTTTCTGTCGGCATTCTTCTTGAAGATTTGTTTAAAAAATTAAAAGCCAAATACAAACAGTATCCGATAAACACGGAAGATGGGTTGCGCATAGATTTTAACGGCGACTGGGTGCATCTCAGAGCCAGTAACACCGAGCCCATAATCCGCATCTACGCTGAAAGTGATCTGGAAACCAAGGCTGAAAACATCGCTCAGCAGATACTCAGAGATATAAGGGAGTTTTCTACTTTATAATTTTTATACTTTTTTTCTGTCAGCTTCGTTCTATTAATTTATCCGGAGTTACCGGCAAATCCGTAATCCGTTTTCCGGTAGCGTTATAAATGGCATTCAATATAGCCGGCGCTACGCCTGCAATAGCAATTTCCCCGATTCCTTTGGCGCCGGTGGGACTGATAATCCTATCTTCCTTATTCACAAACAATACATCAATTTTCGGCACATCGGCATGAACGGGAATATGATAATCAGCCAGATTTGCGGTTATATATCTTCCGTAACGATGATCAAGGATTGCCGCTTCAGTCATAGCCATACCGATTCCGCCAACGGCTCCCCCAATCATCTGACTTCGGGCTGTTGTATAACTGATGATTTTTCCGGCATCAGCTACCGATACAATATGGCTGACATGTACAACACCGGTTTCCGGGTGCACCCGTACTTTGGCAAAATGCACCGAAAAAGAATGTGCTTCATATTTACCGCTTCTTTCAAACCAACCCGAGCTTTTGGTAACATTTAATTCCTCTTTGCCTGCTTTGTCCAGAATTTCAGTATAATGATATTTTAAAGAATCTTTGGTAGACGACGATATGAATCCTTTCTGGTAAATCAAATCCTGCGGTTTCAGGGATTTGAATTCTGTGATATGCTCAACGGCTGATTTTTTGATTTCATTTTTCAGTTCTTCACATGCTGCAATAACGGCAGAGCCCACTGCAGTCAATGAGCCGGATCCTCCCTGCATGGGGCCGAAAGGATAATCTGTATCCCCCAGTTCAAAACGAATCAAATGGTGATCAATTTCCATCTGTTCAGAAGCAATTTTTAACATGGCGGTGGTTGTTCCCGGTCCCATATCGCTTACAGCGCTTTGAAAAATGATTTTTCCGTCTGCTTTCAATATGGCTTTTACGTTTGCCATTCCCCTGCCAGCCCAAAACCATCCGACTGCCATTCCATACCCTGTAAGCATTTCGTTTTCTTTTAAAGTGGCGGGTAAGGCAGGGCGATTTTTCCAACCGATTTTTTCTTTTCCTAAAGCATAACATTCTTTCAGATATTTAGTAGTCCAGGGTAATTTGCTTACGGGATGTATATCCGTATCATTGATGAGCCGTAATTCTATCGGGTCAATTTGTAATGCATAACTCAGTTCATCCAACGCACATTCCAGGGCTACGGCTCCGGTAGCCGGGCCCGGAGCTCTCATCCATATAGGCGTATTTATATCTAAGGGTAGAATTTGATAGCGGGTTGTTACATTCGGGCACTGATATAAGAATTGTGATCCATTTACAATACCCTCCCGAAAATCCTCATAAGAAGAAGTGTTACTTACTGCTTCATGAAAAATACCAACCAGTTTACCGTTTTTTTCCGCACTGATTGAAATGCGCTGCCAGCTTTGTGGCCTGTAACCTACCATGGTAAACATCTGTTCGCGGGTAAGCACAAGTTTTACGGGCCTGCCAAGTTTACGGGCAGCTATCACGGCGGCATACACATGCGGCCATGAACGCAGGGCGCTGCCAAAAGCTCCCCCCACAAATTCGGTGATGACACGAACATTTTTTTCTTCTAATCCGAACATACGGGCCAGCTCTGCCTGCGTAACTTTTGGCCCCTGTGTTTTATCATATACGGTTAAACGGTCCTGGCCTTCCCAAACAGCCAGCGTGGCGTGCGGCTCTAAGGGATTGTGGGTTTCAATGGGAATATTGAATTCCAGCGACACACGGGCGTCACCTTTTTGCCAGGCTTCTGTATCACCCCGCTCATAAATTTCTGGTGATTTCAGCCGGGAGCCATTTATTCGCTCCTTATCAAAATCAGTGACATGGGGTTCCTGATGATACTGAATTTCTACAAGTGATGCGGCGTGTACGGCTCTTTCGTAGGTGTCGGCAACCACTAAAGCCACTGGCTGTCCGTTGCTGTGAATAATATTATTGTGAAAGATTTTAAGACCACGGTAAGGATTTTTGTTTTTATCGTCGGGCTTGAATCCGGGAACCGAAAGACTATTCAGATAATAAAAAATATCAACTACACCCGGCGCATTCCGGGCTTTATAGAGCACCATATTTTTTATATAGCCTTTTGCTATTGTACTGCATACAAGTACACCGTACAGCATGCCCTGTACCTTCTGGTCTGCCGTAAATTTTGCTTTTCCCGTGACTTTTGCAAGTCCGTCGGCCCGTTCTTCATCAGCATTTAAGAAATTCAGATATAAATCATCCATATAAAAACATTTAAAATGAAGATTCGACAGCTCTTTTTAAAGCTTCCGTTACTGCTTTTTTTCCTAATGGAATTTTGAATGCATTATGTTTAAATGCAGAAGCATCCCGCATAGCCTCTTCGCCGGCTTCCCTGAACAATTCAGGAGTAATTTTTTTTCCGTTCAGTAATTTTTCTGAAGTATATAACCGCCATGGTTTGGGAGCAACACCGCCCATGGCCAGGCGGGAATCCGTAATCACGCCCTGTTCAACATGAAGAGCAACAGCGACCGACACCAGGGCAAATGCAAAGGATTGCCTGTCTCTGATTTTGAGGTAATAACTTTTATTAAATTTATTTTCGGGAATAAATACCGAAGCAATCAATTCGTCAGCAAGCAATACCGTATCTTTTTCTGGATTTTTTTCGGGTAAACGATGAAATTGAGTGATTAATATTTGTCGTTTTCCTTTTTTCCCTTCAGTATTAACGATGGTATCCAGTGCGGCTAAAGCCACGCACATATCGCTGGGATGTACGGCAATACAAGAATCGCTGAAGCCAAACACCGCATGCATACGATTATACCCGTCAATAGCACCGCAACCGCTACCGGGGTTTCTTTTATTGCATGGCATGGCCGTGTCATAAAAGTACGGGCAACGGGTTCGTTGCATTATATTTCCGCCAACGGTAGCCATATTTCTTAACTGAACGGAAGCGCCGGCCAGGATTGCCATCCGGAGTAAAGGAAACTTTGTTCTTACAGTCGGGTGTTCAGCCACATCGGCATTGGTGGCCAGGGCACCAATTCGTAGACCGTTTTTTTCCTCGGTAATGCTTTTTAAGGGCAAATGCGATATGTCTATAACTTTCCCCGGCGATGTTACTCCTTTCTTCATTAAGTCCACCAGGTTGGTTCCGCCGGCAATAAATTCTGCATTTGGAAATTTCAGTTTGGCTTCCCACGCCGCCGAAATGCTATTTACGCTCGAATAATCAAAAGCTATCATAGAGCACCTCCTTGTTTTTTCACATCCATTATGGCATCAATTATATTAGGATAAGCTCCGCAACGACACAGATTTCCACTCATAAATTCCTTGATTTGATCATAAGTGGATATTTCCTCATTTTTGACACAAGCAACGGCGTTCATAATTTGCCCCGGGGTGCAAAACCCGCATTGAAAGCCGTCATGTTTTAAAAAGGCTTTTTGAACGGGGTGCAAATTTTCATTTTGTGCCAGTCCTTCAATGGTTGTTATTTTTTTTCCTTCCTGCATAACAGCCAGGACCAGGCAGGAATAAACCGGTTTACCTTCAATATGTACGGTACAGCATCCGCATTGGCCATGATCGCAGCCCTTTTTGGTACCGGTCAGTCCCAGCTGCTCACGTAACAGGTCTAATAAGGTGGTGCGAGGCTCAATGGACAGGGAATATGTTTTTCCATTAATGTTAAGATTGACATCTTTTTTTTCAAAAAAAGAAGAAATGAATTCATCTTGTTCTCCTGCTTTAATTAGCAGGGGAGGTGAGGCAGAGAGTGCGGTAAGAGCCACTGCTTTCTTGATAAATAATCTTCGTCCGGTATGTTTCTGTTTAGAAGAAGATGCTGCGTTTGACATAATCATTTTTTTCGAATTTACAATTTTAGGCTTATTCAAAACAAATTTGTTTTTCTGACTTTTGGAATACGCTATTTTTACGCAATGAAACGGATTTATCTGGATAATGCGGCTACCACCCCGTTAGATCCGGAAGTGCTGGAAGCCATGTTGCCTTATCTGAAGGAACATTTCGGTAATCCCTCTTCCATTTATTCTTACGGCAGAGAGGCAAGGCTGGCTGTGGAAAATGCCCGAAAAAAGGTGGCCTCTATTTTACAGGCAAATCCCGGAGAAATTTTTTTTACCAGCGGCGGAACCGAAAGCGACAACATGGCCATTTTCTCTGCAGTACATGATCTGGGTTGCCGTCATATCATTACTTCACCTATAGAGCATCATGCCGTACTGCATACGGTAGAATTTTTAGACAAAAAAGATATTGTAACGGTAAGTTATGTGAAATTATTTTCTGACGGGCATGTGGATCTGGAAGACCTGGAAAAACAACTGGCGGGTCGAAAAGAACGTTGCCTGGTTTCGCTCATGCATGCAAACAATGAAATCGGTAATTTACTGGATATTTATGAGGCGGGAGAAATCTGTAAGAAATATAATGCCATATTTCATTCCGATACGGTACAAACTGTGGGACATTATAAATTAAACCTCAGAAGCAAACCTCTTCATTTTGCCACGGCCTCGGCGCATAAATTTCACGGCCCGAAAGGAGTGGGTATGCTTTACATCAACGATAAAATCAAGGTCAATCCGTTTATACACGGCGGAGGTCAGGAGCGGAATATGAGGGCCGGAACAGAAAATGTTTCCGGCATTGTGGGTTTTGCCAAAGCGCTGGAACTGGCCGATACCCATCTGGAAAAAGACAGTGCCTATATCCGGTCGCTGAAAAAGTATATGATAGAACAACTCAGAGCCCATTTGCCCGATGTTCAGTTTAATGGTGATTATGAAGGCAACAGTTTATATACCGTGTTAAATGTTTCTTTTCCGAAAACCGAAAAATCGGAAATGATTTTATTTAATCTGGACATGGAAGGCATCTGTGCGTCAGGGGGTAGCGCCTGCAGCAGTGGTGCAGATGTTGGCAGTCATGTTATTCGTTCTATTAATAATAATCCTAACCGTGTTCCGGTTCGCTTTTCGTTCAGCAAAATGAATACCCGAGAGGAAATTGACGTTGTGGTACAAAAACTGAAAAAATTAATATAATACATTTAAAGAAAGATAAATCTTTTTTAGTGGCCGAAGCCGCAATAGTGAAATAACTAATATCTGTTTTTTAAATCTTCTTCAATAAAGTCTATGCATTGAGATAAAAAGCGGATGATTTGTTGTTTTTGTTTTTCACTGAAGCGATTAAGAAGTATGGCATTATAGGCATGTCGTTTTTTTTCCAGTTTTTTCAGCAGTTTTTTACCTAAGGGAGTAAGCTTTAGCCGTTTTCGTCTTTTGTCTAAATTATCATTAACCTGAAAAATAAGTTTTTTTTTCAAAAGCAAATTCAGCAGGTTGGTCACATTGGCACGGGATACGTTCAGGGCATCCGCCAGCTCCATAGCCATCAGCGGTTTTTTCTGAGGATGCTTTTGCAAATAAATAATATTGGGGTCATTTGCCAGCAGCAGTAAAATAAACCATTGTTGTACGGTAATGCCATATTCGCGGGTAAGACATTCGCCGTATTTTTTCCATGTTTCACTCAGTTTAATAACATGAAATATAACGGAAGCATTCTGATTAACCGGTATAAAACTTTTAGCCCTCATGAAAAGCTTTTGATATTTTTTCCGCTCTTCGATTAATGATATATGTTGCAATAAGCGAAAGTAAGGATAAAAATGTCATGAGAAGAAAAGCTTCTTCATAACTGCCAAAAGTTTTACGAAAATATCCCAATGCCGCTACACCAAGCGAGGCACACAAGGTATCTACAAAAGTTAATAAGCCGAGAATCGGCCCGTAAGCAGCTCCGCCGAATAGGCTGATGATATACAGTTGTATCATGGTAAATGTGCCGCTGTATCCCAGTCCGAAAACAACGGCAGCCGGAATAATCATTGCTTTGTATTTCAGGCTTAACCAAAGAAAAAATGAACCGATAATCATGTTGGCTACACTCAGTAACATAATTTTTCTGGGCTTAAATTTATCGCTGAGCCATCCGAATAATAATTTTCCAATCAAACCAAAAAAGAAAAAAACGCCTTGTAATTGTCCGCTTTTGGCTACATCCAGTTGAAGATCTGCCTGATAGTTTCTTTGATTTTGTATAAATCCGCCAATACAAAACCAAAGCGCTGCCGTTACTGTTGCCAACAAATAAAATTCGGGCTGAGAAAATGCTTTGTTTAAAATAGCTTTTCTCTCGCTTTTGTCTGAGCGGGGTTGACGGGGTACAGTGCCTTCTATTCCGTCGGCATACGCACCGATATGCGATGGATGACTGAAAATCAGCAGTGCAGGTACAAGAATCAGTATGCTGCAAATCCAGGCTTGTTGTTCCGCAGCCTGCTGCCAACCTAAGTTTTTAATCCATTTACCTACAATGGGTGCAAAAACAGCCGGGCCTACACTGCTTGCCATTAATAAAATACCGGTGGCAATTCCTTTGTATCGTACAAACCAGTTATTGATTACATACATGCTGGTCAACAGTCCCGCCAGTCCTAAGAATAAAGGATAAATGATGGTAAAATACCGAAGGGTCTGAAAACTTCCGGCGTTTGCCATCACAAACAGACCGACGCTTACGCCTACGGCACCAGTTAAAATGAGGATTTTAGGGGAATATCTTTCCAGCAAGCTGCCTATAAAAGGCAAGGGGAGAGCCAGTACAAAATATAAAGTGGCTGCCAGCCCTGTTGCCCGGGCAAGATCAACTTTAAACGTTTTGGCAAACTCAGGGATATATAAATTAAAAGTATTTAATACAATCCCGTTGCTGCACATATACATGATAAACAAACAGGAAATAATAATCCAGCAGTAATATTTTTTTATAAACATAGAAATGGAATTATGCGTTACTGAACAGATTATGCTATGCCATAAGGCCTGAAAAGATACTTTCCTTTGGGCACAGGGTCAAAAATGCCGTTCTCATAAATTTTATGTCCGCGCAAAAAGGTGGTCTTTATTTTACCATAAAATTCCATGCCTTCAAAAACACTATATCCCTGACTGCTCGGCGAATCTTTTCCACTCACTACAAATGAAGTATCCGGATCCATAAGCACCAAATCGGCATCGTATCCTTCTGCAATGTCTCCCTTTTGAAAACATCCGAATCGTTGTGCGGGATTGCGGCTCAGCAGTTCAGCTATTTTGTTCAGCGACAATCCTCTTTTCCGTCCCTCGGTGTAAAGCCCGCTGAGCAGCATTTCAGTGCCGCCAAATCCGCTTTTGGCCAGCCATACATTTTCTTTTTGCAAGGCATCTAATTTGAATTCGGCTTTGCAGCAGGCATGGTCGCTGCACACCCAGTCTATATTTCCTTCCAATACATGTTTCCATAAATATTCAACGTCGTTTCGGCTGCGGATAGGCGGATTAACTTTAGCATGCAGTCCGGTAGCGCAGTCATAATCCAGCAAGAGATGCGCCAGTGTAACTTCACGTTTAAAATGGATATGGGGAAATACCTGTTGCATCATCAGCGCTGCCTCTACCGCTTTTTTTGAGGTTAGATGTAACAGATTGATATTTTTCAACTCGGTTTCGTGAGCAAGATATCCGGCAATAAAAATAGCAAGGCCCTCGCTATGCGGTGGTCGGGCAGCCGAATAAGCTCTTAGCCCTTTAAGCTTTCCTTCCTCTTGCACCAGTTTGGTATAAGCCCGCATGATTTCTGCGGTTTCGCAATGTAAACTCAGGCTCAGGGCCTCCTTTTTATCGGAAAATTTTACTACGGCTTCCTGCAGTTCACGCATAATAAATTCAAAATGGGCTACATCATAGTATTCATCCTCTTTCAGCATTAAAAAATCTTTTTGATTCTGACTGCTGCCATGCAATCCATAGTTTCCATAAAACATAAATATTTTAAAACTGGTTACTCCGAATTCCTCTATTAAAAGCGGTATTTCTTTAATATGCGATGAATGAATGGGAGCAATATGGTAGGCATAATCTACATAAAACCGGTTTTTACTGATTTCTAAAACTTCAGGGTAAAATTCCCGATAAGGTCCGGTTTTGTTTAAATAATATTTTCCCGTACGGATATAATTCAAAGAAGTGGTAACGCCGCCCATGGCCGCCGCTTTGCTTTCAGACACCGCATCTTCTGCCAGGGGATTATAAATTCCGGTGTGCATGTGCGCATCTACAAGTCCGGGAAAGCATAACAAATTTTTTGCATCATAAACTTTTTGGTTTTCCAATATTTCAATTTCGGGTGCCACCTTTACAATTTTTTCATTTTTTATAGCAATATCACCTTGAAAAACATTTTGATTTCCGGGCCTTACAATTCTTGCGTTTTTAATAACTAAATCGTACATAACGATGATTTTCTAAAAAGAAGTTTCAACTTCAGAAACGGAAATAATTTTTTCTGATAGCATTTGTCGTACTTCGTCGTCAGTATAGTTTAATTTTTTTATTATTTCCAGTGTATGTTCTCCGATGTCGGGCGGATGATTCCTTAAAAAGAATCTTTGGTTTTGATACTCAATAGGCAGAGCCGGCAGTTTTGAAACTCGACCGTCGGGCAGTCGGGTAGTAAGCAAACTGTTGTTTTGGTTCAAATGAATGTCTTCAAACAAATCTTCTGTTTTTGCTATCGGTGCAAAGGGGATTGCTGCTTTTTCGCATTTCTCTAAAATTTCCGTTTTGGAAAATATCTTCAGACGTTTTTCAAGCTCGGGCAATAACCAGTTTCTTTCGTCAATCCGTTTGTTGTTTGTATTGAGTCGTTCATCATGAACGAAATCGGTCCAGCCGAATTCTTCACAAAAGCGCTTCCAGTGTTTGTCGCTGATGATTCCGATAAATACCTGCTCACCGTCTTTGGTTTCAAATATGCGATATATGCTCCATGCACTTACCCGGGCCGGCATCGGCGGGACGGGTTGTTGTGAAATAGCGCCGTATGCCATATGCTGACCCATCAGAAAAGCCGTCGTTTCAAAAAGGCCGGACTTGATAAATTTTCCTTTTCCGGTTTGTTGCCTTTCCAGCAAGGCAAGAAGAATACCAATGAATCCAAACATTCCACCGGTTATATCAACAATGGATGTACCGGCCCTAAGGGGGTCGCCGGGTCTTCCGGTCATGTAAGCTAACCCGCCCATCATCTGCACCACTTCATCCATGGCATGGCGATGTTCATAAGGGCCTTTCAGAAATCCTTTCAAAGAGCAATAAATCAACGAAGGATTTATTTCAGTTAATCGCTCATACGAAAAACCAAGTCTGTCCATAGTGCCGGGACCAAAATTTTCAACCACTATATCCGTCTCGGCTGTTAAACGATAAATAATTTCTTTTCCTTTTGGTGATTTTAAATCAACGGCAAGACTTTTTTTATTGCGATTATAAAACGTGAAATACCCGGTGCCGAATCCTTTTAATCGTCTGGTCTCATCGCCACCCGGTGGTTCCACATGAATCACTTCTGCGCCGGCATCAGCCAGTAATAACCCTGCTGCCGGACCCATCACGGCGTGGGTAAATTCCAAAACCCTGATTCCGTATAAAGGTAAAGTATCCATCGGGGCTGTTCATTTAATCAGTTACGAAATCGCCGTATTTTTTTAAGTAGTTAACCAATCCGCCCTCGGCCAGAATATGTTTCATTACCCCGTTTAATCGGGTACAGGCATATACTTTTCCGGTGGTCAGGTTTTTTACAATACCGTTTTCAATATCTACACTTAACCGGTCGCCGTGTTGAATATCATGTTCCGGAGCTTCCAGAACAGGTAATCCAAGATTGATGGCATTCCGGAAAAATATTCTGGCAAAAAATTTAGCAATGATGCAGGATACCCCGGCTGCCTTCAGGGCTAAGGGAGCTTGTTCACGGCTGCTGCCGCAACCAAAATTTTTTCCCGCTACCAGGATTTCGCCCGGAGAAAACTTTTGCAAAAATTCCGGGTCCAGATCTTCCATTACATGTTGCGCCAGTTGTGAAATGTCAAGCGTTTTGGTGTATTTACCGGGAATAATTCTGTCCGTATCTATATTATCGCCGTAAACATGTGCTTTGGCAACAATTATCATACACTTTCATTTTCGGGTGAAGTAATTTTTCCGTAAAGTGCCGATAAGGCTACTGTAGCCGGGCTGGCTAAAAATATTTTGGCGCGGGGATTTCCCATTCTTCCTTTGAAATTCCGGTTTGCCGTACTGATAACTATTTCATCATCGCCGGGCACGCCTTCATGAGTTCCTACACAAGGGCCGCAACCGCTGTTGATAACCGTGGCGCCGGCTTCAATAAGTGTCTGAATTGTCCCATCGGCCAGGGCTTCAAGAAATACTTTTCGGCTGGCAGGCGCTACCACCAGTCTCACACCTGTAGCAATATGTTTCCCCTTAAGGATTTTGGCGGCAGTTTGTAAATCATCTAAGCGGCTGTTAGTACAGGATCCGATAAAGGCATACGTAACCGGAGTTCCTTCAAACTTCCTTACATCGTAAACATTATCAGGTGAATCAGGAGCAGCTAATTGAGGTTTCAGCCCGCAGACATCCAATTCTATTGTTTGAACATAATTTGCGTTTGAATCTGGAAATATGGGAGTATAATCATAAGGCAGTACCAAACCTTCCGGCGAAACAATTCCCGTTTTTGCACCCAGTTCGGCGCTCATGTTGCACAGTGCCATACGCTGAGACAGTGTTAAAGATGCCACGGCACTTCCATGATATTCTACGGCCATATAGGTAGCGCCCCCTGTAGTTAGTTTTTTGCAAAGCAAAAGCGCCAGGTCTTTTCCGCTGACGTAAGGTGAAAGTTTTCCATTGAGAATTACTTTTATGCTCTGCGGAACTTTTAACCATATTTTTCCGGTAAGCATAACCGCCGCCAGATCGGTAGAACCTACTCCACAGGCAAAAGTGTTCAGCGCGCCATACGTGGGGGTATGACTATCAGCGCCAATAAATAAATCGCCGGGTTTAACCTTTTGATGATCTACCATCACCTGATGACAAATTCCGCTTCCGATGTCAAAAAGATTGCACCCCTGTTCTTTTGCAAAATTTCTCATCATCTGATGCAGGTTTGCTACTTTTTCATTAGGTGCGGGAGCGGCGTGGTCTATGATTAAATGAAATCTTGCCGGATCAAACACTTTCAATCCACCCATTTCACGAAATGCTTTGATGGCCATGGGTGCCGTTGTATCGGTAGCCATACAACCATCCACTTTTACCACACAAAGCTCGCCGGCCCTGACTATTCTGTTGGTATGACGGCTTATTATTTTTTCGGCTATGGTATATCCTGCTGAAGCCATTTAATTACTTTTAAATCATCATCAAATCATTTTCTTTTTGCGACAATAATTTATAAACTAATCCGGGTAACGGGCATGATAACATTTTTTCTACTTCCTTACTTACCTCAGCAACTTTACCAATATCAATTCCGGTTTGCATCCCCATCTGGTGCAACATGTGAACTGTGTCTTCTGTGGCAATATTTCCGGTAGCATTTTTTATAAACGGACATCCGCCAAGACCTCCGAAGGCGGTATCAAAACGACGTATTCCTGCTTCAAGAGCAGCAAAAACATTTGCGTAACCCTTGTTTTCCGTGTTGTGCAGATGAAGGCTTACCGGAATGTCTTTACATAAATCTATCGCTTTTCGGGAAAGTTGATACACCTGTCTTGGATTTCCCATTCCCGTGCTATCGGCTAACGCCAATTCATCTACTCCGTTTTGCAGGTGCGACTCAATTAATTCTAAAATTTTTACTTCTGAAATTTTACCTTCATAGCGACATCCGAAGGCGCATTGAATTCCGCCACGGACATAGATTCCCGAATCTTTTGCCATCCTCACCATTTCCCGAAATTCCGTCACCGCTTCTTCCAGACTTTTACGGGTGTTTTTGCGGCTATGTGTATCACTGGCGCTGAGGCTGACAGCCAGATATTTTATTCCGGCATTTCGGGCTCTCTCCACCCCCTTTGTATTTAATACCAAAGCGCTGAACTGTACCTCGGGATATTGCCCGAAATCTTCACACAATAATTCAGCATCAGCCATCTGGGGCACAAGCTCCGGATGAACAAAACTGACTGCCTGAATTTTTTTTATTCCGGCTTCAACCAGTTTATTGATCCAAACTTTTTTTTGTTCGGTCGGAATGATAAGACTGAGGCTTTGAAGCCCGTCCCGCAATCCTTGTTCTTCAATCCAAACCCAATGATCCGTATTCATATCGCAGATGCTAATTTCGTAAAAATAGTTAATATAGTTAACTAATTTTTTTATCTTATTTTTAACGCGTAATTTAGTCCCATACAGGTACTATATGAATCCGAAATTAATATTGGGAATTGACGTTGGCGGTACGTTTACAGATCTGGCGTTATTGTTTGCCGAATCCGGCCGGCTTATTTTAGGTAAAACGCTCACCACTTATCCGGATCCTACGCCCGGTATATTCAGCGGGATAAACGATTTACTGCAAAAGGCCGGTATTTCCATATCAGAACCTGAGGGTATTATTCACGGCACTACGTTGGTGACGAACGCCGTGATTGAGCGGAAAGGGGAAAAAACCGGATTAATAACAACAAAAGGTTTTGAAGATATTCTGGAAATAGGCCGTGAAATCCGGTATGATATTTATGATCTCTTTATCAGCATGCCTCAACCCTTAGTGCCAACTTCAAAGCGCTTTGGCATTACCGAAAGAATCAATGCCAAAGGGGAGGTCATCACGGCTCCCGATTTAGACGAAATCAGAAAAATTATTACTGAGCTGGAAACAGAAGGTGTTCGAAGTGTGGCGGTGGTTCTTCTCCACAGCTACCTGAATCCGTCTCATGAAAAGCAAATCGGAAATTTTATCCGACGGAATTATCCACATCTCTATTGCTCACTCAGTTGTGAAATCATACCCGAAATCAGGGAATATGAACGTAGTTCAGCTACCGTGATGAATGCTTATGTACAACCGGTAGCCGATATGTATTTGAATAATCTTTCGGAAAACCTGAAAAGCTCAGGTTTTAAGGGTTTTTTTCAGGTCATGAATTCATCCGGAAGGTTAATTACGGCTGAACAGGCATCAAAAAAACCGATTGACTTACTTGAGAGCGGCCCGGCAGGCGGATGTATGGCCGGAGTATATTTTTCCAAAAAATTAAGTATACCTGATCTCCTGGCTTTTGATATGGGAGGAACTACGGCAAAAGCCTCGTTAATCAGAGAATCCGAACCTCAGATTACGTATCAGTTTGAAGCGGCACGGGAAAAAAGATTCAAAAAAGGAAGCGGTTTGCCCGTTAGGATACCGGTGATTGATTTGATAGAAATCGGTGCGGGGGGCGGCAGTGTGGCCAGGGTTAATGAATTGGGACTGCTTACCGTGGGTCCCGACAGTGCATCCAGTCAACCGGGACCAGCTTGTTATGGTAATGGCGGAATATATCCTACCGTAACGGATGCTGACCTGGTTCTCGGATATCTTAATGAAAGCTATTTTCTGGGCGGCAAAATGAAATTGTGCAAAGAAAAAGCCGCAGAAGCCATTGAAAGCTTTATAGCAAAACCTTTGGGTATTTCGGTTGAAAAGGCAGCATGGGGTATTCATCGGGTAGTAAATGAAAATATGGCAAATGCTGCCCGTGTACACATTATCGAAAAAGGATTGAATCCGAAACATTTTAAAATGATCGCTTTCGGAGGTGCAGGCCCAGTTCATGCGTACCATGTTGCCCGGCTTTTACATGCGCCTGGGCTGATCATTCCCGGTGCAGCCGGGGTGCTCAGTGCTTTTGGTTTTCTGGTCAGTCAGCCAGCCATAGAATTTACTTACAGTAAAGTGCAAAAAATTGATTGTTTGGATTTTAATGATTTGAATGAAACTTTTGAAAAATTCAAAAAAGAGGGGATGGCTTATCTTCTGGGTGCCGGTGCGGATGAGAAATATCTCCATTTTAAAATATCGTGTGAGATGAGATATGCGGGACAAGGCCATGAAATTCATGTACCGATGCCATTACCTCCATATCATAACAAAACCGGCGATGATATCAAAATGCTTTTTGAAAATCAATATCAGCAAAAATTCGGACGAATCATGCAGGGCCATAACATTGAAACGGTAACCTGGCGGGTATTAATCAGCGGAAATCCTTTTTTTCAACAAACGGCAAGAGTAGTCGTTGAAGATGGTGGAGCAGTTTTGAAGGGATACCGGATGGCTTATTTTAAGGGACAATATATCAACACTCCTGTTTACAACCGCTATGCCTTGTCAGCAAATACAATATTAAAAGGTCCTTGCATTATAGAAGAACACGAGAGTACGGTGGTAGTTGGATGCGAAGGAGAAGTTTTTGTTGACGAAGCCAATATACTTCATATTCAATTTGTGAAAAATGATGAACCGGTTAATTCATAATATCATTCAATTTAAAAAAATTACAACGGTATGCATTTTTATTGTGCCGGTGTGTTATGGGTATGGTAAAGACTCTGACGCTGTTCGGATTGTTAAAAAAATAATTGAATCATTAGGCGGGCAGGTGTGGCTGCGTCCGGAATCTTTGATTTTAAAAGGTTATGCGTACTGGTCACCTCACGGAATAAAAGATCGGGACAGTGCTTTTTTGCTGAAACCGTATTATATGTACAGAATTTTTCCCGATACGAGCCATGCGGCTCATGGACCGAACGGAAAAATACGATTTGATGCCTACCGCAGTGAAGAGGTCTTTCTTCGTTTGATTTATGACGGCAAACAAACGCAGCAGCATTTGCATGCCCTGGCCACAAAATATAAAGATTATTTCAGCTGGAGCAACAATTTCGGTTTTGGAATAATACGTTTTTGCCTTGATGAGGGATTTAACTTGAAACTGTTACAGGAAGATGATCTGGACGGTCACCATTGTTATGTGTTATATATCCGCGATCCATCGGGAATGAAGACCTGGTTTTGGGTAGATAAAAAGAAATACTTCATTCGTGGTATGGGATTTAACACACCGCTCGGATGGCATTTGAGAATTTACAGCAACTACAAAAAAGACAAAAAGAGCGGTTTTGTACAACCCAAAAGAGTTCGCATTTATTTTGAAGGAATAAAATGGATTGATATATACTGGAATGAATTTGATGTGAATCGCAAACTCGACGATAACCTGTTTTTAATTGATGAAACTAGAAGCTCATGAAAAACAAATTTACCGATCCGATTGATTTATCCATTTTATGGAACCGGTTGATTTCACTGGTAGATGAAGCGGCCTCTACCTTGCAACAAACAGCCTTCAGCAGTGTAACCAGGGAAAGCGCGGATTTTGCCATTGTATTAATGGATTCAAAAGGGCAGAGCATGGTTCAGAGCAGCATCAGCGTGCCCAGTTTTCTCGGGGTATTGCCTTTTTTGGTGAAATCGTTGATTAAAAATTATTTTCCACAGGAAGTCTTAAAACCGGGTGATGTTTTGATAACTAACGACCCCTGGTTATGCGCCGGCCATAAACCGGATATCGGAATAGTTACTCCAATCTTTCATCCAAATCAAACTCATATTATCGGATATATCGGATGTATAGCGCACAGTCCCGATATCGGGGGTACACTTTGGGGCGCCGGTGCCCGTGATTTTTACGAAGAAGGTTTATATATTCCGCCGTTGAAGCTTATTGAGTCGGGTAAATTAAATGATACGGTCATCAAAATCATAGAAGGAAACGTCAGGGCGCCGTATCAGACACTTGGAGATATCATGGCGCAGGTAGCCGCTAATAATCAAGGAATACAAAGCCTTATGCAACTGGTGAATGAATACGGGTTGGAAGATTTAGACGGTCTGTCTGACCAGATTATTCAGGCTACGGAAAATGCCATGAGACAGGCTATTCGGAATGCGCCTGATGGGGTATATAAAAGCAGATATGAAGCTGATGGTGATGCAGAAAACCATCCCGTTACTATTGAATGTACGGTAACCATCAACGGCGATTCCATACATGTGGATTATACAGGCAGCAGTCCGCAACATCCTTTGGCAATAAATGCCGTTATGAATTATGTATTTGCTTATACGGCATACCCTATAAAATGTATTTTTAATCCGGAAATTCCAAACAATGAAGGAGCCTTCCGTCCCGTAACCGTATATGCGCCGGAAGGATGTATTCTGAATGCCAAAAAACCGGCCCCGTTAGGCGCACGGAACGTTATCGGAAATTTGTTGCACGCTCCGGTGATGTTGGCCTTAAGCCAGGCGGTTCCTGAAAAAGTTCAGGCCGATTGCGGCGCCCCGGTTTGGGTTATGCCGTTGAGTGGCACAAAAGATGACGGAACGGAATTTGTTGAATATCTTTTTCTGGCAGGGGGTTATGGAGGGCGCAACGGGCTGCCGGGTCCTCCGACATTATGTTTTCCAACCAATGTGGCCAACGTTCCGGTGGAAGTTTTTGAACATGATGCACCCGTGCTTGTTCTGGAAAAAAAACTGATACCCGGAAGCGGCGGATCCGGAAAATTTCCCGGAGGTGACGGACAACGATTTAGTTATAAAAACATAAGTAAGCGTCCTTTACAAATATCCAATGTAACGGAAAAAATAAAAACACAGGCTTATGGTTTATTCGGCGGCGAACACGGAAGAAAGGGTGATATATTCGTAATCACCAAAGACGGTAAAAGAAGATATACTCCGCCAAAAGGAATTGACTATTTGCAACCTGATGAAATATTGGTGATGGAACTTCCCGGCGGGGGAGGGTACGGTAAAGCCGAATAAAAGAATTTTGAGAATGGAAGAAGGCAAAATCAGATTTTTTAACTGAATAAAATGATATGTTATGCAATATCAACTTCCTCCGGTATGGACAAAATTATATCGCCATGCCGTATTTCCGGAATTCTCACATGATGAAAGGGCGAGATATAATTTTCTTGCCAACCTGAACCGTTTTATTAGTACGGTAATTGCTCCCGGCAATCAGATTGCCTTTCAAAACAGGGTAAAGCCGGCTTTCGAAAAAGAAAAGGGCAGAACCTTTGCAAACCGTCATGAGGTAGCGGAAGCCATGTCAAAGGATCCGGTGTATCAGAGCTGGGCCGCTTTACGAAGATGTACCATGGAGATGCGACAGCAGAACGGACGGGCCGTTGTGATGCGGCAGGCAAAAGAGCTGGCCGATAAAGTGAAACAGTATGCGGGTGATAATCTGATTTTGAAAAAAAATTTCAAAGTGCCTGAATATTTGCGTCATGTGGACAATCACCTGATGCCCGGAAGTTATCACACCAGTTATTTTGAAGGTGATGTTTCCAATGCAGCAAACTATGACAGCGGCTTGTTTGTAACAAGCGGCGGTATGTTGGGAAGTCTTACTGACGGCGGCGGTAAAGCCATAGCAAAATGGGTGAAGGAATATTATCCGGATTTCCGTCCTAAGAAAATTCTGGATATTGGTTGCGGGCTTGGGCACAACACACTTCCACTGGCCGAAGCATTCCCGGATGCGGAAGTGATCGGAATTGATGCCGGTGAACCTATGCTTAGATACGGAGCGGCAAGAGCCAATGCGCTCGGGGTGAAAAACGTAAAATTCATTCAAATGGATGCCGAAGACATGAGTGAATTTGAAGATGAAACGTTTGATTGGGTACAGACTACGATGTTTTTACATGAAACCGGCGGTAAAGCCATTCATAAAATCATGAAGGAAATCGGAAGAGTATTGAAAAAAGGAGGATTGTGCCTTCACATTGAACAGCCTCAGTACACTCCCGATATGAGTTACTACGAACAATTTATGCGTGACTGGGACGCCTATTACAATGCCGAACCTTATTGGGGACATATGCATGATTTGCAACCGGAAGATTTGATGGCCGAATGCGGCATTCCAAAAGAACGATTCATGCAAATTGGTGTAAAAGCGGTTAATGATCTGGATACCCAAAAGAAAGATGATAAAATAACAGAAGATTATGGCCGAACACCTATCTGGAATGTGTTTGGCGGTTGGAAATAGAAATATTTTAAAAATAAAATAAAAAAATTATGTCAGTCAATGCAAAAAACGAATTAAGCGGTTCCCATGCCGGAAGCAATCAGGCTCCGGTTTCAGAACAAAACGGCGCATTCGGTTTCGGCGCCGATATTCTGATGGCAGGAAATAAAAGCAAGGGAAAAAGGCCGTATTTTTTTAACAGCGAAGAAACCGAGAGGGTACTCAATATTGCCATGGCAGCCGCTGCCGAAGTTGCGGTCATCCGCGAACGGCTGGACACCATTGAGCGTCTTCTGGAAAGTAAAGGGCTTTTAAAGCAAAGCGAAATTGAAGCGTACGAGCCGGATGACAAAGCCGCGGAAGAAAGGCAGTTATGGCATGCCCGTTTTGCGGCCCGTCTTTTGCGTATCATTCAACAGGAAATAGAAGCTGTTGCCAAACCGGAAGAAAACAAGCCCATGCAGCAAATTGCTGATGAAATTAATGAAATGTAAATTTTCTGAATGCATCCCATAGATTTTATAAATGAATTTTATCAGCATATCATTCAGCGCAACATAGAACAAATTTGTGCTCATTATGCTGAAGGAGAGAACACTTATGTTTTTGTAGAAGGGCCGCGTTTAAGCACACTAGGTTCCTCGCATATCTTAAAAGGATGGAATGATTTCTGTAACTCTGATATTCATTTAAGAGAAATTACATGGAAGGAGGGACCGTATTTTGAAATCAGTGATTCCATGGCCTGGGTGGCGGGTATTATACATCTGCAAATTCTGGTGAAAGAAAAATATTTTGAAAATACGTTCAGGGCCAGTTTCGTGCTGATTAAACAAAACGGTTCATGGAAAATTAAACACGAACATGTCAGTGCGGCACATCCGGATCCTTACGGCATTGGCGACTGGTTGAAAAAAACATAAACAACGTTGCATGAACAGTTTTTTTTCTTAATGAAGGCCTGTTTGAAAGATATCGTTATCATCACAACGGATTTGGATTATTGGAAAAAGTTGTTTTGTCAGTATGGCGGCTGGGAAATCGTATCCGAAGGTTATGTTTCTTCGTCGCTCTCAAAAATCTATTTTTCAGAAACTCCCATTAAGGGCTCGGAATGTGTTTTACGGTTTCCTCATTCCGATGTGGGGCGCATTCGCTTCATAAAATGGGAACTGCCCTGCCGGCAAGATTACAAAAGGCCGGCCGGAAAAATCTGGGATACCGGCGGAATAGCCGATTTTGATTTAAGAGTACATGATATATATAAAACTTATTTTGATTTGCAGGAATGGGGCTGGCGACCTGCTTATCTTCCCAACCGTATGCCCGCTCCGCCTTTTGAGTTGGATGAAATGCTGATGAGCGGTCCCGACGGCGTAATGATTGCTTTTATTCAACGTTATCAGCCTCCTCTTGAATTACCCGAAGGTTATCTTTTTCCTTCACAGGCTTATTTAAGCGCCATGATCGTGAAAGATTATGTAACGGCATATGATTTTTTTATCAATCGGCTGCAGTTTGTTACCGTTACGGAATTAAATATTTCATTTCAGGATGATGTTCCGAATAATTTCGGAATACCGCGGAATTTCAGCCAGTGCATACAAGGACGTTTATGTATGTTTTCACCCGACGGAGGCAAGGAATCCATGATGGAAATTATACACTGGCCTCAGCTTAGAGGTGAAGACTACTCGGCTAACACTCATCCTTCGCTTCGGGGGATTTTTTCTTATCGCATTGAATTAAAAAATCTGACAGAGTACTTCACAAAAATTTCAGATAACAACGTGAAATGGCACGTTCCGGTTAAAAAAACAGAAATAGACGGAAGGTTTTGCCTTTATTGCAGTATTTTTTCGCCTGACGGAGCTTTACTTGAATTTTTTGAATTTGAGGAATAAAACGTATTATGAAAGATTTTTTTGATTATTGTAAAAACAATAAGAAAACTTTCACCGCCATTCTGGCATCTGCTTTAGGTTTTTTTGTGGATTTATATGATATCATCATATTCAGTGCAGAACGGGTTGATAGTTTTATAAGCCTGAAAATCCCTCAGTCTGCCTGGCCTTCCGAAACGGCACGCATTCTGAATGCGCAGATGGCCGGGATGTTACTGGGTGGTTTTCTCTGGGGTATTGTCGGAGATAAATTCGGGCGTCGGAAAGTATTATTTGGCAGTATTGCCATGTACAGTTTTTTTACATTATTAAATGCATTCGTCAGTAACGAAAATCAATATATGTTTTGTCGTTTTCTGGCCGGAATCGGGTTGGCCGGTGAGCTGGGAGCAGGAATCACGCTGGTCAGCGAACAAATGGATAAAAAGTTTCGTGGACTAGCCGTGTCGCTGGTGGGTGGAGTAGGAATGCTCGGCGCGGTGACTGCCGGAATAGTGGCCAATTTTTTTTCATGGCAAATCAGTTATCTTATCGGCGCGGTTTTAGGCTTTTTGTTATTGTTTTTTCGCTTCAGTGTTCTGGAAAGTATTTTATTTCAGACATTGCCTGTTCCTTCTTCAAAAAGAGGTAATTTTATTATTATATTGAAAGATAAAAATTTACTGAAAAAATTTATTTGTGTTTTGCTTGTGGGTATGCCGGGATGGCTTAATACGGGTGTATTAATCACGTTTACCCCCGAAATTGCGGGCAGTATGGAAATGAACCCTGCACCGGTTGCCGCAACGGTAATTTCCATTAATTTTTTTGCATTCGCCTTCGGCGATCCGTTATGCGGTTTGCTGAGTCAATACCTTCAAAGTCGAAAAAAAGCTATATCGGCTTTCCTGCTTTTGCATGGATTGGGTCTTATCCTCTTTTTTACCTTAGCCCGAAAAAGTATTTATATCTATTATTCCGTATTTGTTATATTGGGCATAAGCGTAGGCTACACAATTATGTTATTTATGCTGGCTGCAGAACAGTTTGGAACAAATATCAGGACTTTGGTAACCAGCGCCTCGTTGAATCTTACCCGTGCATGGGTAATTCCGCTTACCTTGATTTTTAACTGGCTTACCTTACAACTCAATCATCAATCACATTATGCCGTTTTGATGATGTCGGCCGTTGCTCTCAGTCTGGCTTTATGGGCTTTATCCAGGCTGGACGAAACCTTTCATGTAGATATGAATTATTCAAATATTTAGATTCTTTGATAACAGATAGAAATCTGAACACTTGAGGTAAAAAGAAATCGGATACCGAAATTTCAGAACAGCAAAAAAAAGAAGTTAATGATATTCTTCTCCGCCGCTAACGTTTAAAGCTTCTCCGTTAATATATGAGGCTTCGTCGCTGCAAAGAAAGGCCACCGCGTTTGCTATATCTTCCACCATTCCCGTACGGCGAAGCGGATTTCTGTCTTTGATTCCCTGAAGATAGGTTTGATAATCCAGACCGAATTTTTTACTGAAAAATTCATTTTGCCAGTGACCTAAACCAGTAGTAATATGATTGGGGCAAATGGCATTTACCCGAATTCCTTTTGGACCTAATTCTACTGCATTACTGCGGGTTAAACCTACAAGTCCGTGCTTGCTGGCTGTGTATGCCGCAGCATAAGGAAAACCGCTTTTGGCCGCCTGTGAAGCGATATTAATGATGCAACCGCTATTTTGAGCTATCATATAACGCGCCGCATGTTTGCTGCACAGAAAAGCACCTTTCAGATTCACATCCAAAACAGCATCCCAACTGCTTTCTTTAAATTCCGTAAATTCTTCCATAAGATAACCCACACCGGCATTATTAACCAGAATATCAATTCTGCCGAATGTATCTACAGCTGCTTTTATCAATGCCTCACAATCGCTTTCCAGTCTCACATCAGCGGGTTGAGCAATTACCCGGGCGCCTGATTTTATTAACTCTTCTGTCAGTTGATTCATTTCATCCGTAATGCCGATATGTTCTGAAGAAAATTCATTTCCTTTCGGAACGCCCAGGTCACTCAGCACGATGCAACATCCTTCAGCGGCTAATTTGCTGGCAATGGCAAAACCGATTCCCTTTTTTCGTCCGCTGCCGGTAATTACGGCTACTTTTCCTTGAAGTCCATAATTTGCCATAGAATATTATTTTTTTTGTTAAATTTCTTCACAAACAATAAATGAAGGATTATCTGCAAATCCGTTAAATTCCTTAGCGCCCTGCTGAATGGTTTCGCTTTGAATTTCTTTGAAAAATAAATCCATGTCATTTACTTCTATAATTTCCGCATATTGATAAGGGGCCGGTGTGTCTGAACCTAAAAGATTTTTCATTTTCACCACTTTAAACTGCTGTACGGACTGAAGTGCATTTACATTAGGGATATCTTTTTCTTTAGCCCATTTTTCATAAGCCTCGGCCGAAGCGTCCGGCTTCAGATTATATAAAACGAGAATGGTCGCCATACAAAAAATTTTTAGGGTTTAAAAGATTTTATTCCGGCCGTTAAAAGTCCGGATATGCTGTTTATCATAATTTGTACACCTTGTTCGGCAAGCGATTTCACCTGCTCAGCCGTGTAAGCTACCGTGCCTATAAATTTACCATGCCGGCGAATAGTTTGAATGGAATGTGAAATAGCTTCTTTTACTTCCTGATGATTCGGCCCGTCGGTATAACCCATACTCAAAGCCAAATCTCTGGGACCGATAATAAATCCGTCCACACCTTCCACTTTACACATCGATTCAAGTTGTGAGATGGCCTCAGGCGTTTCAATCATGGGAAAAATAAGTGTCTCCTGATTGCTGAATTCAATATATTCTGCTTGCGTCATCGGGCCAAGCATATATTCAGCCGAGCGAACGGGGCCAAGCCCTCTTTTTCCCAAGGGCGGGTATTTAATAAATTCCACCAACTGCTTGCAATCTTCTGCAGAATTTGTACCCGGCATCATAACGCCCATAATTCCGGCGTCAAAAAATTGTAAAATCATTTTTTCATCCAATGAAGGGATGCGGGCTAAGGGTGTGATACCGGCAATTTCACAGGCTCGTACCATGTGCAATACATCACGGATGGTCAAGGCGCCGTGTTCTCCGTCCATTATGTAAAAATCCAGTTGGCTGAATCCGGTATACTCACAAACAACGGGATCGGTGGTGGGAGAAATTACTCCATAGGCCACGCTGCCGTTTTTCAAAATATTTTTTAATTGATTTTTCTTCATAAGCCTTTCATCTGAGATCTGCAATCGTTCCGTCTGCAATTTTTTTTCTGATAAATTGACTCAGTCCGCCTGCTTCGGCAATTTCTCTGACGAATGCCGGAATGGGTGCGCAGGAAAAACTGACAGACCGGGTATGATTAATCACTTTTCCTTCTTCCGGGAAGTATTCTAAAAGATCTCCGGTTTCACATCCATGAATCATATCGGGTGCCGTGACAAACGGAAGGCCGTAGTTGATGGCATTTCTGAATTGCAGCCTTGAGAAGTTGATGGCAAATACCGCTTTTATACCGGCGCCCATTAATCCGGTAATTACGTGCTCTATACTTTTCCCCCCTCCGGCAAAATTATGCCCCGCCACAATAAACGTATATCCTTTGCTTTTAAATCCGTTTTCCGTATTAAAATCGGGATGAACACCGGCCATTACCCATTTACTGTTTTCTTCGGGATCAATCGGACTGGTCCAGAATTTTTGAATGATGATATCATAGGCCATTACATAATCTTTGCTGCACCAGCAAGTTCCGGTTATACTTTTCATATCGGTATTACAATTTTCTCGGATCGGTAATTTTTCCATAAATGGCGCTGGCTGCAACCACTGCCGGGCTACTCAGATAAATTTGCGCATTACGGCTTCCCATTCTTCCTTTCATATTCCGGTTTCCGGAGCTGAGAATAACGTCGCCGTCACCGGCTACTCCGGTATGTATTCCGGCGCAGGCAGCACAGCTAGGTGTATCAACAGCTACTCCCGCTTCAATCAATGTCTGAATATGGCCCTGTTTCAGCGCTTCTAAATAGACCTGTTGAGATGCCGGAACAACCCACATATTTACAGCAGGATGCACTTGTTTTCCTTTCAATATTTCTGCCGCAACGGCAAAATCTTCCACTCTTCCGTTTGTACAGGTTCCGATAAATGCCTTATTGATCGGTGTGCCTTCCACTTCTTCTATGGGCACCACATCATCTAATTTGTCCGGCCGGCTGACCATGGGTGAAAGATTGGATATGTCAATTTCATAAACGGCCTCATAAACGGCATCTTCATCGCTGGAAATCATTTCCCAGTTGTCTTTAGCAATACCTTTCAGGAATTCGGCCGTTTTTTGATCAGGGGCTATAATTCCGTTTTTAGCTCCCAGGTCAACCGTCATGTTACAAAGTGTCATCCGTCCGGCTATGTCCAGTTCTTCAATGGCAGGACCTTTAAACTCCAGCGTTTTATAAATTAAATGACCGTTCCATCGCATCATATTCATAATGTACAGGCTCAGATCTTTGGCCATTATGCGGGGCTGCCATTTTCCTGTAATGTAAAAGCAAATTTGTTCGGGAACTCTGAACCAGCATTTGCCCGTGGCCATGGCAACGGCGGCATCCGTTACGCCAACCGCATTCCCCACAGCGCCTACGGCGCCATATGTATTGGCATGGCTGTCTGTACCGATACTGATTTTGCCCGGTAAAACATGTCCTTGTTCCACCATAATTTGATGAGCTATTCCCTGCCTTCCAAAATCATAGAAATAAGTGATGTTATGTTCTCTCACTAATTTTCTCCACTCGTTCAGCATAGTGGCAAAATGCTCATTGGGTGGCGGAACGAGATGATCACTTACACAAATGACACGGTTTTTGTCAAAGACTTCGCTGACGCCAAGGCTGCGAAATTGTTTAAAAGTGCCGGCGCCGAGATAATCCATGGTCATCACCGTGTACACATCAGCCCATATCAACTCGCCGGGTTTAACTCGACTACGGCCGCTCTGTGAGGCCATGATTTTTTCGGTAAGGGTAAGTCCCATAGCTGATTTATAATCAACGGTTAAATTAATGATCACTCCGGCTGGGCCCCTTGGTTCTTTTGTATGGTAGTTCTTCCCAGAAAGTTTCCGGAATTTCATTTTCAAAAGCCACTCTTCTTTCTTCAATCATTGTATTACCTTGAAAAATATCCCCTTCACTCCATTTCCAGGTACGAATCCGATGATGGCCTTCTCCAATCAGGTCTATCATTTCAAAGAGTTTGCTCCCGGGTCGGTTTTTATACGTCCATACCAGCACTACACTGTCACCCGTTTCCCAGGCTTTTCCCTGAATTCGTTCATTATCAAAGATAAGTTCGCCTTTTTCATTGAAGGTACAAACGCCAAAATCATGACATTCTTCATATCCGTCGGGCCAGAAATACTGATTTACCTGATGATATTTATTACCGTCAAACATACGAATAGTAAGGCGGCTTTTCCATTGGTCAATTTTATTCCCAGCGGCATCAATACGGGTGTAGGTTCCTTCCCAGATACCGGTATGTTTTGGAAACAGACGTAGTTCCATATACACTTTTTTTAAATTAACGTATTTTTCGCTAAGTTAAAATTAGTTAATTAAGTTAACTAATTTTTTTTGAAAAATTCTTTTTAATTCTCATCTTTGTATAAAACCTTTTTGTTCACAAAACTAACCAGCTATGACTACCGGTATTAAAAAAATTTTTTTTCATATTTTTTTTCTGCTTTTGTGCCTCAGTTCGGCCATAACGCTTTTCTCCCAATATTCAGTAACCGGAACGGTGAAAAATACCGACGGGCAACCGCTTGAGGGTGTATCCGTAGCGGAAAAGGGAACAAACAAAGGGGTAATAACCGATGCCAACGGGAAGTTTTCTATAAACGTTTCAGGTGCAAAGTCTGTTTTGGTGTTTACTTCAACCGGCTACAGGTCCAGAGAAATTCAAGCCGAAAAAGCTGTGTCGGTGGTGATGGATGTGGACTTAAGCGAAATGGATGTGGTTATTGTAACCGCAGGTAGACAACCCGTTCGTAAACTGGAAACAATTACGGCTGTAGAAATCATCAGCTCGAAAAGTCTGAAAACAATTAAACCTGAAGGTATCAGTGAAGCCATTAATCTGGCCCCCGGCGTTTATATCAATCAAAGCCAGGGTAGAAGGGGAGGGATTGTAACCCGGGGCTTTCCGGACGGTGGAAATCCGCTCGGCGGTTTGGATTATACGGCCATACTTTTGGATGGTATTCCGAGTTTTGGTACTACCGGAAGATTACCGGAAGCCGGCTTCGGGTTTGATTTGAATGTGGACAGGGTAGAAGTTGTTCGTGGAAGTACCGCTACTTTGTTTGGAAGAGCCTCTGCCGCCGGCGCCATTAACGTTATTTCCAAAACCGGCGGAGAAAGGATTGGCGGAAGCTTTCGCTTTACAAATTACAATAACGTATTTGATGAAAATAAGCAATTCAATTACAGAGTGGATTTCAACATCAACGGCCCGATTACGAAAGACAAATCGTTGCGCTTTAGTCTGGGCGGATGGATGATTAACGATAACGGTTTTAAAAATACAGGATTTCAGGATAAAGGATATCAGTTCCGCGGAAATCTGGAATATCAGGACCCCGACAAAAAAGCCAAAATCCGGCTTTATTTTCTCAAAGCAGACTATGTTTTCCAGAATCTGACCGACGTTCCGGCAGATCCGAACACCATGAAAATAGCCGGAGGATATAAACAACATCAGACCTTACAAAACTATCCTGCTTTATATAATTTGAAATATACCGTATATGAATCCGGTTCAGGATTCCCGACCCGAAGAGTTACCACTAACGGAACTGATAGTATTTATCGGGATATCGGCGAACAGATGCGGAGAAACAGTTACGGCGATAATTTTCACGTAGGAACGATGATGAACTTCAAGCTCCCAAAAGGATTTGAAATAGAAGAACATTTCCGATATCAGAATCTTAAAAGCGGCACGAAATACAGTTTTGCTCTTCCCAGTTACTATTTCAATAACTACGTACAGCGCCTGTTGCTGGATGGTGATGCTAATGACAAAGACATAATTAATGAAATACGTTTAAAAAAGAAACTTAACACCCGTAATTTAGGTGAGCACACCTTTGTGCTGGGACATTTCATTAGCAATATGGAGCTACTTCCTACAACTTACAGTTTTCTCCATGTTATGAATCCCAGCAATCCGAATAATTATCAGTGGGCTGCTTTGGCGCCTCCTTTTGCTCCCAACCCCTGGAGCGGACCTGCAGCCTATCCGAGAGGTTCAATTACCCGAAGAGGAGATTATCTGGAAAGAGTAAACGGAGTATTCTTCGGAGATGAAATCAAATATAAAAACAAACTCACCGTGGTGGCCGGATTAAGATATGACTGGGTGCTTCTTGATATGAAAGAAAGAAAAAGGCCTTTTGACAGTTTATATACCCGTAAGGAAAAACATGAAGACTGGAGTGGTTCTATAGGAATTAATTATCTCTTCAATCAGAAAACAGCCATTTATGCGAATTACACCAGAGCATTCCGCGCCCCGGATTACACAGCTTATACCTCACTGGAGCCGGTAAGTTTTACAAACCGAAACTATCTGCGTGCACCTAACGGCATACCCGAAAACGAACATGTATATAATTTTGAAGTCGGATATCGTACCACCAAAGGAGATTTTACGTTTGATATTGCCGGTTTTCATACAAAAATCACCAATCGTTTGGCCAGTATCTTTCAGGGTGGTATCGTCATTTCAGTTCCGTTCGGAACAAATCGTATTGTAGGTACTGAGCTTTCGGTAAGTTACTTCAGCAGTGTAGTAAAGGGGCTTACCCTTCGTTCAAATCTTACCGTGCAGAAACCTTATTTCGAAAAATTCAAAATTCCCGTTGGGCGGGGCGGAGTGCTCGGGAATACTTCTACTCAGCTGAATGTGAATCCTAACGGTAACCTGTATGGTAACAAATTGATCAGCGAAGGTGGAGGTAACTACAGTATAGATTTAGCAGGTCGGCGTTTGCCGGGAGTTCCCAGCGTAATCTGGAATTCTACGGCCAACTACACGCATAAATATTTCGGGTTGGATTTCAGCAGCAATGTCAATGCCAATCGTTGGGTTGACCCGACTCAGATTCTGCGGTATCGCGATTTATGGATTTTAAATGCCGGCGCTTACCTGCGTATGCCCTTCAAATCACAACGGGAAGTCAGATTGGGCGCTCAGGTGAAAAACCTTACCGGCCAGAATGTAATTCAAAATATTGCAGGATTAGCAGCCAGCGACCTTACCTTAGGAAACAAACAAAAGTTTCCGGGATGGGTTAATACATCAAATAATGTTCCTATTTGGGGACAAGGTTATGTGCAATTACCCCGAAGATGGCTGATTTATTTAAGTGTTGATTTCTAAGAATTCCGAAAAATTATAAGGTTGACCGGTCTTCATAGAGGAATAAATAAATTTCTTTTAATCAAATATATCGTAAAATTTTTTCCTTTTGAATGACCGGTCATTCCGAAATAATTTGCTTATGATGAAGAAGTATAAGAATTCATTGATTTTTTTTGTCTTTGTGATTTTCTCTTTACCCCTTTCGTCACAGCATAAATCCATTAAAAATCAATACGGCACAATTGAAGAATTTTTATCGTGGTTTAACGGTGAGTTTGATAATTTTCAACAGGTATTTGCTGAAAAAGAAGAAAAAGCATCTGAACCTCATGAGCATATTCATAGCGTATTTAAAAGTGTAGAATTGCCATGGCTTGGAAAGCACGTCATTTATGTATATCAGTACATGGATGGCGATACCTTGAAAGTTTATCGTCAGCGGCTTTATCGTTTTGAAGAGTATAAATCGGAAAAGGCGATCCGGCTTGAAATTTTTTCATTTAAAAATGATACTCCTTATTACTTTTCTCATTTGAACCTTGATAAATTAAAAAATCTGACAGCTGCCGATATTCAATCTGCCAAAGGGTGTGAAGTGTATTGGAAAAAAACAGAAGATTATTATGTTGGCTACATGAAGCCCAACAGTTGTAAAGTAGTAAGCAAAAAAAGCGGAAAAACTTTATACATTACGGACAGCCTGCGCTTATCCGCTAAAGAAATCTGGATCAGGGATGAAGCGTTTGACTCGGCAGGACAGAGAGTTTTCGGAAGAATAGACCGGGTTCATCACAAATTAAAACGTTGCGAATTTTACACGGGATGGATGGTTCTGCAAAAAGCAGGATTTGAAAATGAATATCATGTAATGAGAGGTTTGGTTTGGCATAATCAGGGTAAAAGGCATAGACTTGTTACTGAAGACGGAAAGCCGACAAAATATGAACTGGAACTGGCCACGGTAGTATATAATAAAAATCTTGAAGTTTTAAAGCTGGCGCTTTATGAGTCGGGTTCCTCAAAAGCTATTGCTTATACCTGGGCAAGTCCGCAAAGCAAAAATATAGGGTTGAATCTCCGTTGGTTTCAGGCAGGACTCACAAAAATGGAATAATACATATGAAACTGACATTTTTGGGCATCTGATTTTAGAACTTTTACATTTTTTTTAAACTAAAATTTATTCTTCCACATCATGCTTTCTACCGGTTTATCCGGCTGGCCGCTGTATTTCGCATTTTTCTTTTCATTATATTTTAATTCAATATCTCCGTCAACCGGAAAATAAATCAGTTGCCCGATAGGCATCCCTTTATAAACTCTGACCGGCTGCTTTACCGAAATTTCCAGCGTCCAGTGTCCGCAAAATCCCACATCTCCTTTTCCGGCCGTTGCATGAATGTCTATACCCAGTCTGCCGGTTGAGGATTTGCCTTCCAGAAACGGAACATGAGCATGTGTTTCGGTATATTCTTCCGTTACCCCCAGATAAAAGCGATTCGGTTCAAGTATGATGCCTTCGTCCGGAATTTCTATATAGCTGATGGTATTATGTTTACGGGCATCCAGAATCGCGTCGTTGTAAACGGCGAGCCATTTTCCCAAATGTACGTCGTAACTGTTACTTCCCAGATTTTCCCTTCGGAAGGGGAGGATTTTGATGTTCCCTTTTTCAATTTCCTGCAGAATTCTTTTGTCAGACAATATCATTTTATTATTTGTTTTAAGTTTGGCAAAATAAAAACGCTTTCACCAAATCATGCCGGTTTTTTTTCAACATCACATAAACGAAAATACCTGTTTAGGCGTATGGAAAATTGAGGAAACGGAAGATTTTTTTCTGAAACATGTGACTGCGCAACGTGAAATACGTCATCCGGTTAAGCGGTTGCAGCACCTGGCAGGCCGGTATCTTCTTCAGTATTTGTTTCCGGATTTTCCGAACGATGAGATAGCCGTATCTTCTTCAGGCCGTCCTTTTCTGAATTCCCGCCATTTCTTTTTTTCAGTTTCTCACTGCAGGGATTTTGCAGCAGGTATTGTGAGCCGTGTATCTGAAGTGGGGATAGATGTGGAACTTGTTCAACCGAAAGTTGAAAAGTTATCTGAAAAGTTTTTAAGCGAAGCTGAACTCCGGGGTTTTAAAGAGTTGGATACAGTACAGAGGACTTTATTCTGGTCTGTAAAAGAAGCTGTTTTCAAGTGGTATGGGAAAGGGGGTGTGGATTTTCGCAGCGATATCATGATTTACCATCATGATCCGGATGCGCAGAAGCTTATTTGTTTTTTTCACAAAAAGAAAATTCCGTTGGAGGTCTGTTACAGGATTTTTGATTCGCTGGTTTTGACATGGATAGTAAGCTAAACGAAAAACAGACTTTTATTCATCTTCGGACTCAGATACTTTGCCGTTTTCCAGTAAATTAAAATCTACTTCAGCGCCTGAAATACCTTCAATAGAGCCTTTGATATGTGCTGCGCTGAGCAGGATTTTTTCCAGTTGTTTTTCCCTGGCTTTCCATAATTTTTCCATCGCTTCCCTTTCTTTTTGAATGGAATTTCTGAGCTGTGCAAAACCTTCCCGCATGGCATTCCATTGCTCTGCAAACTCGCGGCTGGTCAGGTAGTCATACAGCATACTCATTTTATCTCCTTTTTTTTCCCGGCTTCGGAGGGCTGCCGCATGCTGAATCATCCCGAAACGAAGCATCTGTACAACGCCTTTTACGTCGCGAAAGTGGCAAATCCATACCCCTTCCTTCTCCCCAAAAGATGTAAAATCTTTCGGCAGGGCCTGAGTAACCAATACAGCCACGTCGGCCTGCTGACTCCTCATGTCGGCTTTGAGTTTTTCAATCCATTCATTTGAAAAATCTTTCGTACGCTTACTCTCAAAAATAATTTTTCCGCATTCCTGTCCCAGGTGGTTGCGAACCGTGAGTATGCAATCTGCACCTCTTACTCCTTTTCCTACTTCGCTGACAAGATCAAACGGAAAAGCCAATCGTAAAATTTCTTCCAATGCCAGTTCCTGTACTTCACCCTGCAGTTGCATACTACCCTGTTCGGCCTTACGCCGCATTTCTTCCGCTAATTTTTTCTAGTCTTCCAGTTGTTTCTGAAGTTCTTTGATGACCAGCTGATATTCGGTTTCCTTTATCTCGATTTTTTTTGCTTCCTGCTCTCTGATGACCTGCTTTAGATTTTCCCGCTCCTGCATTAATCTTTTTTGGACGGTAAGTTCAAGCTCTTCTTCTTTGTTTTTTAATTCCTGTTCTCTTTTCAGCAGTTCGGTAAATCGTTTATTGGCATCATTCAGTTTTTGCTGCTGCTCCTGATTTATTTTTTCCAACAGGGAAATCTTGTTTTCATAATCAGGGAGCAGGGTTTTTCGGATTTGTTCTTCCAGTTCTTTTTCTTTCTTTTTTTTCCATTGTTCTACCCGTTCGTTATATTCTTTCTTTATATCTTCTTCCAGAGTTTTGCGAAGTGAATCCTGAAGTTCAAATTCGGCTTGGCAGGATGGACATTTTATCATGGTAACCGGCATGGACAGTAATTTAATCAAAACTAAACAAAATCAATTTTAAAAGGAAAAAAACAATTTTCTTACTTAATGACTTTGTATATTTAACGGCAATAACGGATATGAATAATTATGAAATACGGTTTTTAGAAAAAGCCATAGAGCTTTCCCGAAAAGGTATGCGGGAAGGAAAAGGCGGTCCTTTCGGATGCGTGATTGTTAAAAACGAACAAATTATTGGCGAAGGGTACAATATGGTCATTTCATTAAATGACCCTACGGCACATGCCGAAATCGTAGCCATTCGTGATGCCTGTGCCCGCCTGAACAATTTTCAGTTAGCCGGTTGTACCCTATATAGCAGTTGTGAGCCTTGCCCGATGTGTCTTGGCGCCATATACTGGGCCCGGCCGGATAGAGTGATTTATGCCAACACACGGTTACAGGCGGCTGCCATTCAATTTGATGACGAGCTGATATATAATGAAATTGTGCGGAGCGGAAACGAACGGAAGATTCCATTTATCCATGTACCGCATCCCGATGCCTTGGCTGTTTTTGAAGAATGGAATCAATGGGAAGGGAAGGTCAGGTATTGAATTATTGCTGAGTATATCGTATCAGCAGGTATGACAGTACGGCCAGTAGCAAAATCATGATCACAGCCAGATAAATCCAGGGCGGAAGATGAATAGGTTTCTTTAGAAATTTTCTTCGCCTTTTTTCGGTTTTCTTTTTCAGTTCACGGTTCAGCTTTTCAACCAGTAATTCAATTGTTTCCTTATCTCTGAATTGTTGCAAACCTTCCAGCGCTTCATCTGCAAACGGATCTCTGAGCAATTGCTTTTCTACTTCGTGTTTCTGCGATTCGGAAAGCTTACCCTGCAGATAACGGAGCAGTAATTCCTGATCTATATGAGGCGACAGATGAGATAATATGTCTTTAAGATTATCGTTCATCAGATTTTTTCAGCATTTGATTTTTTAATTTTTTTTCAAGCAAAATTCTGAGATTTCTTTTCCCGTTCTGGATATAGCTTTTCACCTGCATCATGGTATATCCGGTAAGCCCGCTGATTTGCTGATAGCTTTTCTTTTCCAAATAAAATAAGGTAATGCAACGTTGTTGCTCTGCATTGAGTTCTTTTAAACATTCCTGCATAAGTTCCAGTGACAGGTCGGTTTCCAAAAATTGCTGTCTAACCGTTTCTTGCCCGGTCAAAGTGATAACATGTTCGGAAATTTCTTTTTTTGATTTAACTTGTTTTTCTCTCAACTTCATCAGACAATGATTTTTTGTAATCATATACAGCCACGACTTAAAATATTCCACTTTGTATTTGTGTAATTCCTGAATAACTTTAAGAAAAATCTGCTGTACACTGTCTTTTGCTTCTTCTTCGTCTTTTAAATACTTCATACACACACCCAGCACCAGCAGCGTGTAACGTTCAAGAAGATAGCCGAGCCATTCGTTATTTTTTTCCGTAAAAAACCGCTCCAGCAGTTCATAGTCCGTCATATTTCTGAATTCAGCCTTCACTTTCTTAAAGTAGTTAATATTAAGGGGTTTAAATTTTAAATACCCTGATGTAGGTATTTGTATGACACATCTCCCGTCGTATATTTACAAATTAAGTGAAAATTTCATTATGCTTATCAGGAATTTCTTTTTTCTCATCTTCTTCTTGCCCTTTTCGTTTTTAAAAGCTCAGGAAATTACTTCCGTTAAGTGTACAAATCAATTAGCGCCTGTGCTTTTCGGTGCAAGAAAAGACACAATCAGTTCCAGGGGTATGGCAGATAATTACAAAACCTGGGAGCCCGGTATGACACTACTGATAAAATTTATGCCCGGGGGCAGTCGATTTTTACGAAATCAGGTAATCGTACACTCAAGAGAATGGGAAAAGTTTGCAAACATCAGATTCAAATTTGTACCCGACAATACCCCCTTTACGCATATCAGAATAAAGCTGGGCGAGGGTTTAGGACATAATTCGGCGGTGGGAACCGATGCGCTTCAAAAAGAGCAGAAAGATCAAACGATGAATTTTGATACGCTGGGTTTTATTGATGGAGATTATTACCTGGCAAAAATAAAAGAGAGAGGTATTAAGCCCCCTTTTACTTTTGATCATTTAAAAGAAGAATTGAAGCGGGGACCGGTACGTTGGCAGCTCAAAGAAATTCGTCGGGTAGTGATTCACGAATTTGGCCATGCGCTCGGACTTTTGCATGAACAAAGCTATCCGGAGGCCATAAAATGGAAAAAAACCGACTCCATTTACCAATACTATATGAAAACGCAGGGATGGACAAAGCAACAGGTAGATTTTAATGTTTTTGAGGTCAACAACATTTTTTATTCCAATGGTTATGAATATGATCCAAAATCCATTATGCATTATGCGGTTCATCCCTGGGAAACGGAAGATGGTTTCAGTGTAAAAACAAATTATGAACTTTCAGAAGGAGATAAAAAAATTATTGCAGCGTTGTATCCCAAACAACCCTCTTTATTAAGCCGTATAGTTCCGAAGATTCAGGTAACAGGAGTTGGTAATTTGTCAGTTTATTATGATACTCAAAGAGACGGTTTGCTCATTGTTCCTTCTCTGGCGATAAAAACCAACCAAAGACTCGGAGAAGTATATTTTGTGGCCCGTGTGGCCAACCCTGAAGGTTTTTTTTACCTTACAGACACCGAATTATTTAACTGGGGAGGTACACTGGCAACATATATGAAAATTCCCGTTTTTCCGAACACAACGAGAATTTTCAATCAAAATAAAGATAATCCTTTTTATTTATTTTTACCCTTGTATTTGTTTCCTCAACTTTATGGTAAAGAGGTAAGAATTACATTTGAAGTATTCATGAACGATGTTATGAATAATCATCTGAATAAGCTTGTATTTCAATCCGCAACCAATAGATTGTCCTTACCTGCCAGATCGTATTAATCCGGAATGAAAAATTTTTGATATGAATAATAAACCTCCCGGAGCGTAAAAATTCCGGGAGGTTTTGAAATTTATAACAGATAAATTAACCTTTTGAAGTCGTGAACCTCGGCTTGCCGCTTTTGGAGTTTGACTTAACGGGTTTGGCAGCCGGTGTTTGGGCCTTTGCGGGTTGTACATCCGCGCTTGGAGCAGCTGCCTGGCCGTTTTTTTGACCGTTCTTATATTTTTCATAATCTTCAGCGCTCAATACCTCTCCGGTTACATAAACGATTTTTTGTTCATTTACGCCCGCCAGTTTGATATATACTTCTTTTGTAAAGGGCCCCATCGCAGCGGCATTGTATTGCACTTTGATTTTTCCGGTAGCTCCGGGCATAATGGGTTCGGTGGGCCTTTCCGGAGTGGTACATCCGCAGGAAGCGCTGGTGCTTTCCACTACTACGGGTTTGGAAGAAATATTTTTTAATTCAAAAACAAATGAAACCGGTTCATTTTGTTTGATTTTACCAAAATCATGCCTTTCCGTATTAAATTTTACCAAATCATCAGCTTTGCTCTGAGCAAAACTATATGTGCTCATGGATACGAGACTTGCGAAAAGAAACAGTTTTTTCATAATGTAAATTTTAAGTTTAAAATCTTATTTTTTTCAGAAAATCTACAGCAGTGTTCGGAGGTGCCGACCCGGCAGGGGGCTTCCAAACATTTCCTTTTATAACGAGTATCTTTGAAGTATTGCCATAAATTACGGTGATGGTTTTTTCGAAAGGTCCTTCTGCTGCAGCGTTATATCCTACTTTAAGTTTTGTGGTTTCGCCCGGTGCAACCGGATCCCGGCTCCATTCCGGCGAAGTACACCCGCAACTTACCTGAACGTTGTCTATCTGAACCGGCGATTGGCTGATATTGGTAATTTCAAAAATCGTATAAACCGGTTTGCCTTGTGGAATATTTCCGAAATCATGAGTGCTTTTTTTAAATGAAAACACCGTATCTGTATTTTCATTTTGGGTTTTTCCGTTCATGGAAATGAAAATGAAAAGAGGTATGAAAAAGTATTTTTTCATAATTTATTCATAACCTTGCAAATATACGAAAAGATGATAAAATTTACGGGTACGTTGCATTGAAATTCAAGGATTATTTACAAAGTGAGGGAACATTAGATTCTCCTTAAATTTGTTTTATGTTACAAAACGGTTTACAAGCGGCTGCAGAGGAGGAAAAACTTTCATTTGACCACTTCAGGCAATCTGTTTTGAATGATTTCCGCATAGCCTGCATCAGTCGTGAAACCAGCTTATTGGGCCGAAAGGACGTTTTAAGCGGAAAAGCCAAATTCGGCATTTTTGGCGATGGTAAAGAAGTAGCGCAGGTAGCGATGGCCCGTTTTTTTCAACCAGGTGATTTTCGCAGCGGGTATTACCGCGATCAAACCTTTATGCTGGCCATCGGCCTTACCACAGTAGAACAATTTTTTGCCCAGCTTTATGCCGACCCTGATCCCGAGAGGGAGCCTTTTAGCGCCGGCCGGCAAATGAGTTGCCATTATGCTACTCCCTTAACCGATGAGAAAGGGAACTGGCTGCCATTGGCTAAAACACTGAACGTGGCAGCCGATATGGCGCCAACGGCGGCACAGATGCCACGCTCTCTGGGTTTGGCGCTGGCGTCAAAACTATTCAGGGAAGTAGAAAGTTTAAAAGCATATAAAGAATTATCTCAAAACGGAAGGGAAGTTTGTTTTTGCACCATTGGCGACGCGGCAACCAGCGAAGGGCATTTCTGGGAAACCATGAATGCCGCGGCGGTTTTACAGGTGCCTTTGGCCGTATTTGTATGGGATGATGGGTATGGAATTTCCGTTCCGAAAAAATACCAAACGGTAAAAAGCTCGGTTTCAGAGGCCTTAAAAGGGTTTCAGAAAACAGACGATAGTAATGGCATTCTGATTTATAAAGTAAAGGGCTGGGATTATGCCGGAATGTGCGAGGCTTTTGAAGAAGGAATAGGGCTGGCACGTAACGAACATGTGCCCGTCTTATTTCATGTGGATGAATTGACACAACCGCAGGGGCATTCCACATCAGGAAGTCATGAACGTTATAAATCGCCTGAGCGTTTGGCGTGGGAGAGAGAATGGGACGGTTTGAAAAAAATGGAAGAATGGATTCTGCAAAATCATCTGGCAAACGAACAGGAACTTTTACAGATAAAAGAAGAAGCGAAACTGTTTGTAAAACAAAGCCGCGATGCAGCCTGGGAAAAATTTCAGGCCCCGGTTCTGGAACAGGTAAACCGGGCTACACATCTTATCCGAACAGCGTCAGTCAAATTTCCTGAATCAGGCGATAAGCTGAAGAAACTTGCCGATCAGCTTCAACATATTACTGACCCGTTACGGCGGGATGTGATGAAGTATTTGTATCGTGCCAATTCAATTTGTGACCAAAGTGGCGGCGACAGCGCTCTTCGTGATTATTACGATCAATTACTTAAGGAGAATGAAAAAATTTTTAATTCGCATTTATATATAGAAGGCCCGGGAAGCGCCATGCATGTAAAAGAAGTAAAGCCCCTTTATGCACCTGATGCGCCTCTCTTGAACGGTTTTGAAATTCTGAATAAATATTTTGATGCTTTGTTTTCGGCTAACCCCAAAGTACTGGCCTTTGGCGAAGATGTGGGTTACATAGGTGACGTGAATCAAGGTTTCAGCGGATTACAAAAAAAGTACGGAGAGGGCAGAATATTCGACACCGGCATAAGAGAACTAACCATTATCGGTCAGGGTATCGGGCTGGCCATGCGGGGATTGCGCCCGATAGCCGAAATACAATACCTGGATTATTTGTTGTTTGGCTTACAACCGCTCAGTGATGACGTAGCCACTTTACATTACCGAACGGCAGGTAAGCAGTGTTGCTCTTTAATAGTGCGAACACGGGGGCATCGGCTGGAAGGAATATGGCATAGCGGTTCGCCGATGGGAATGATTATTCATTCACTTCGGGGAATGTATGTGTGCGTACCCCGAAATATGACTCAGGCAGCCCGTATGTATAATATGTTGCTGCAAAGTAACGAACCGGGTTTAATCATTGAGTGTTTGAACGGTTACCGTCTTAAAGAAAAACTTCCTTCCAACCTGCTGGAGATGACAGTAGCCCCCGGAGTGCCCGAAATTCTGAAAGAGGGGGAGGACGTGACCATCGTATCGTATGGCTCTACTTTGCGTATCATTCAGGAAGCCGCTTCTCATCTTGAGGAGCAAGGTATCAGTTGTGAAATTATTGATGTACAGACACTTCTTCCGTTCGACGTTCAGCATATCATCCTGGAGTCGCTGAAAAAAACCAATCGTATTTTATTTGTTGATGAAGATGTGCCCGGCGGTGCTGCCGGTTATATGTTTAATAAAGTGATGGAGGAGCAGGGCGGTTACCGGTATCTGGATGTTGCGCCACGCACCCTGACCGGCAAAGCCCACCGTCCGCCCTATGGCAGCGACGGCGATTATTTCAGCAAGCCCAATGCCGAGCAAATTGAACAGATTGTAAAAGAAATGATGCGGGAATAAAGAGCAAGAATTGTTCCATGTAGAAAACGAAAAAAAAGAGTAATTAAAGGAAATTTTCATGAAATAAATTTTGTATTTTAAAAAAGATTATTTGTATTTTGTTGATTCAAATTTTCGTTTTACTTAAATATAACAAATATGGCAATTGTAAAAGTTATTGAAGTGATTGCGTCGTCTGAAGAAAGCTTTGACGATGCCGTAAGGCAGGCGGTTAAGGAAGTGTCACGAACCGTACGCAACATAGATTCCGTTTGGGTAAAAGGGATGAAAGCTCATGTGAAAGACGGAAAGATTTCTTCTTACGGAGTTATCTGTAATGTTTCTTTCAGAGTGGAAAATGATGACCGTAAAAAGAAAAAGAAAAAAAACGATGAGGATTGATTTCTGAAGAAACAATACCCTCTTTTTACCTTTGTCTGAAATAATCGTATGGTTGCAATACAATTTGTTTCGGTTTAAAACCGCGGTTAGTTTCTTTTATCAAACATTTTGTATTTCCGGATGATTTGATTTAAGGCAACTTTATTGTATTGTGACATTATTATTTGAAGCTTTCACTGTTCTTCATTCCTTGCTTTGAGAATATCCGGTTTCCCAAATGGAAGCTTTGGTAAAATGTATTTTTACTGCAGAAACCGGTCCTTATACTCAGACTGTGGCAAAAGGCATGACTCTGATTTTCCGAACCATTTATACCGGTTTGAGGAAATTATCTTATAAAAAAAATCCCGTATAAAAGAAGGAATTATTAATAAAAGAGAAAAGAGGGGATAAGGAGACCGCAGATATCTGCAAATACGAAGCACGGCCGTTGACCTGGTATATAATTTTTTGTTTTCGTAAAACAAAATGGTATCCTCAGAAGCAAATCCGGAATGCTTTTGGCTTAACAGAGTATTCGCCACAGGAGAATTTCTGGCAGCAAAACGAATCAGATTTTCTTTTTCATTTTTAAGAATAAATTTTACAAAAGCGTTGCATAAATTACACCCGGAGTCAAAAATGACGAGGGGGAAATAAAGTATATTTTCGGGTTGACTCATGACATGTTATGAAATACCTTTTGCACATCATCGTCCTGCTCCAGCTTTTCTATCAGCCGGCTTACATCGGCGGCCTGCTCGTCGGTAACCGGAACGGTAACCGTAGGAATCCACTCCACTTCGGCGCTGATTGGCGTGATTCCTTTATCTTCCAGTGCCTTTTGCATTTTGCCAAAGTCGTGAAATGCGCAGCGAAGCACCAGAATTTCTTCGCCGTTTTCTCCGCTGCTTTCGCCCATTTCTTCCAGGCCGTGATCAATCATTTCCAGTTCCAGTTCTTCGGCATTAATCCCTTCGGGTTTCAGTTTGAATACTCCCATTTTTTTAAACTGAAACGAAACGCTGCCGCTGGTGCCCAGAGAACCGCCATGTTTGTTAAAACAGGCTTTGATGTTGGCCACTGTTCTTACATGATTATCGGTTGCGGTTTCTACCAGAATGGCAACGCCGTGAGGGCCGTACCCTTCGTATAAAATTTCATCATAGTTTTCCATTTCTTTGCCCATAGCCCGTTTAATAGCCGCTTCAATACGGTCTTTGGGCATATTTACTGATTTGGCGTTCTGAATACAACGGCGAAGCGCCGGATTGTTGTCGGGGTCGGGGCCACCGGCTTTTACGGCTATAACTATTTCCTTTCCGATGCGGGTAAACTGCTTGGCCATTCTGTCCCATCGGGCAAACATGGTAGCCTTTCGCACTTCGAATATTCTTCCCATAAATAATATTTCAGCTTGCAAATTTACATTCAAGTGTTTTTTCAGGAAACATTCCTGTTGTTAATCAAAAAAGTGATATGCAACCGGGTGTTTAAATTTTATTAATAATGGTTTACCCTGACCGATTTCCTTAAAGAATAAATTGCTGAATTTTTTTTGGGGGGGTTAAAAATCATAAACAATCGTTTCTTCCCAGTCCAGCATGGCGTTAATCAACATAATGGCCGAATACATTTTTATATCATTCAGTGAGACCGGTTTGGGGATTATCTTTCCTTTTTGAATGAGAACACTTCGGTGTATGCCGTAGAACAAAGGCGTATCCGGGGTAATCCATTCGCTGCCGTTCCATAAGGCAAGGTTGGCAAAGGAGGCGTCGGTCAGGTACCCGTTTTTTACGAAAACAGGCTCTGCCGATTCCGGAAGCTGTTGTTTGTATTTTTCCAGACAGGTTCGGTCGGTAAATTTCAGCGGATAGTCTATCGTATTGTCTTCAATAAAAATAATTTTCCTGACCGGCAGTGGATGATAAGGAAGCCGTTCTGTTTTAAAACTGTTTTCTCCGTAGAATAACCGGCATTTTTCCCGTTGCGGGGACCGGATGGTTTTTAATTCTTTTTCCAGCTCGTTCAGGTATGGGATTTCGCCATGAAAGATTTGACAGTAGCTTTCTTTCATCCGGTTCAGATGACTATCCAGATGAAACAAACCGTCCGGCCCGCTTCGTATGGTTTCAAACAACGGGAACATATATTTTATCCGTCAGTTCCTGATATTCTTTTTCTGCTTCGCTGCGGACGGTGATGCCGCCGCCGCTTTTGAAAAAAATTCCCTGCGGCGTAAATTCCATAAACCGAATGAGCACACAGCTGTCAAATGAAGAGCCGTTATACATAAAAGCCACTCCGGTATAAAATCCGCGGTTATGCGTTTCGGCTTCCTTAATGATTTCAACCGTTTTTTGTTTCGGGGCGCCGCTGACAGAACCGGCGGGAAGCAGGGAGAATAGTATTCTGCTGATACTGGAATGATATCCTTCGGGTAATTTTCCTTCTATTTCCGAACTTACCTGCAGCAAGCTTTTCCGATTGGTTTTAATCACATCCACATAGCGAAATCGTTTTACTTTTACGTCATAAGCCACTCCGCTCAGGTCATTGCGAATCAGATCTACGATGGTGTAATGTTCTGCTTTTTCCTTTTCATCGTTCAGCAAAGTGTTTTCGGCATCCGGAAGAGAGGCGTCAATGGTGCCTTTCATAGGATTGGAGCGGATAAAGCCCGCTTCATCAATCGTAATGAACGTTTCCGGCGAAAAGCAAAGCCATTGATTTTTGTACAGTATTTTATAGCGTGAAACAGCGGCATTAAACAACTGCACGGGGGATGCGTTGGTGAATATTTCCGATGATGCCGTGAGATTGATCAGATAGGAATCACCGCGCTGCAGTGCGGCCATAACCCTTTCAAACGATTTTTTGTAATCTTTGTAGGCAGGCGGCTTTTTTTCAAAATGAAACGGTTGAGGCAATGACGTATTTTCCGGCAATATTTTGCAGCTTGGGAAGTCAATAAAAATCTGTTCCTGTTCTAATTCTTCCCGGGCATACAGTTCTGCACGGGTGAGGTCAAAGCTGCATAGCAGCAGAAAAGGTTTTCCCTGATGTGTCCAAAGATTTACGGTTTCGGCTAAATGTTGATCAGGTGCTGTCATTTACAAAGTCAAAAATAGTTACAGTGAGGTTATGTCTGTCCGGGATTTCTGATCGATTGATTTGGACGAATGAAGATAATGAGTATGCAGATTGTCAATATGGATAAGTTACAAGATATTTATCAGGGTGTACAAAATGTAGTTTTATTCGGGTAACCAAAAAGCCGGGTTATGCACCGGCGCGGAAGGGCTGCCCTGCCCGAAAGGCGAACGAAGTGAGGTGCGAAGCGGCGTGGAAAACATCTGAGAGAAATTTTTGATGGATTAAACCACCAACGAAAAACCGTGTTATTGCACATAAAAAAAACATCACGCCGCAAGCACGGAAGTGAATACGCACCCTGTAGGGCAGGGGGCTGCTGCTGAGTAATGAGAAGGACGACGACAGCCCCTGACAAACTAAAAATAAAGCATAATTTGCGCTATTTTTGCCGAAATTTTTTTGTAAACAGATTTCATGAAGCATATCCGGAATTTTTGCATCATTGCGCATATTGATCACGGAAAAAGTACGCTGGCCGACAGGTTGCTGCAGGTTACGAATACCATCAGCGAACGGGAAATGATGGATCAGGTGCTGGATGATATGGATTTGGAGCGGGAAAAAGGAATTACGATTAAAAGCCATGCCATACAAATCAATTACCGCCATAAAGACGGGAACGAATACATACTGAATCTGATTGATACGCCCGGGCATGTGGATTTCAGTTATGAGGTGAGCCGTGCGCTGGCAGCCTGCGAAGGGGCGCTGTTGCTGGTGGATGCTACGCAGGGTATTCAGGCACAAACGATCAGTAATCTGTATCTGGCGCTGGAGAACAATCTGGAAATTATTCCCGTGGTGAACAAAATAGATATGGATGGCGCCATGATTGAAGAAACCGAAGATCAAATTATAGAACTGGTGGGCTGCCGGCGTGAAGATATTTTGCGGGCCAGCGGACGCACCGGCGAAGGGGTTGAAAAAATTCTGGAAGCGATTGTGGAGCGAATTTCCCCGCCTCAGGGAGACCCTAATGCACCCTTACAGGCTCTGATTTTTGACTCGATGTACAACTCTTTTCGCGGCGTGATTGTGTATTTCCGTATCATGAACGGAAAAATACGCAAAGGCGATAGGGTAAAATTTGTGAGTACGGCAAAAGAATATGAAGCCGATGAAGTAGGTATTCTGAAGCTCAACATGATGCCCAAGCCCGAAGTAACCTGCGGCGATGTGGGTTATCTGATTACCGGCATTAAAGTGGCCCGTGAAGTGAAGGTGGGCGATACCATCACGCTGGCATCAAACGAACATCCCGAACCTATTAAAGGTTTTGAGGAGGTAAAGCCCATGGTGTTTGCAGGAATTTTTCCTGTGAATACGGATGATTTTGAAGAGTTGAGAGATTGTATGGAAAAACTGCAGTTGAATGATGCGGCGCTGACGTTTGAACTGGAGACATCCCAGGCGCTGGGCTTCGGGTTTCGGTGCGGATTTTTAGGTATGCTGCACATGGAGATCGTACAGGAGCGGCTGGAACGGGAGTTTAATCAAACGGTGATAACCACCGTGCCGAACGTAAGTTTTATTGCCTATACCACCAAAGGGGAAAAAATTATTGTTAACAATCCAGCACAATTTCCGGATCCGGTAAAAACGGAGCACATAGAAGAGCCGTTTATTAAAGCCCAAATCATTACCAAGCCGGAATACATTGGAAATATCATGACTTTATGCCTTGGAAAACGGGGCATTTTAGTAAACCAGCATTATCTGACACCCACCCGAGTAGAGCTGATTTTTGAGATGCCGCTCACGGAAATTGTTTTTGATTTTTATGATAAGCTGAAATCGCAAACACGGGGCTATGCTTCGTTTGATTATCATCCTATCGGTTACCGGGAAAGTGATATCGTGAAGATGGATATTTTATTGAACGGGGACAGGGTAGATGCTTTGTCGGCATTGATACACCGAAGCCGGGCACAGGATTTCGGGCGTAAGCTTTGCGAAAAACTGAAAGAGCTGTTGCCCCGACAGCAGTTTCAGATTGCCATACAGGCGGCCATTGGTTCAAAAATTATAGCCCGTGAAAACATTTCGGCGCTGCGAAAGGACGTTACGGCCAAGTGTTACGGAGGTGATGTTTCCCGCAAAAGAAAACTTCTGGAAAAGCAAAAAGAAGGGAAAAAACGGATGCGCCAGATTGGAACGGTGGAAGTGCCCCAGGAAGCTTTTCTGGCCGTATTGAAGCTGGATGATTAAGAAGTAGTTTTTTTCCCGATAGCGGCAAAAATTTTGTCTTTTAACATCAGCGCGGTTTCGTTCCGGAAAATCATCAGTATGAATATGATGTAAATTGCACTTCCGGTAACGAGTATGCCGATTCCCGACAACAGGTCTCCGGGGCGCACCCGGCTCTCAAAAATGAGACGGGCTAATAAAAGAAACGGAAGCGCCGACAGCAGCGATTGAAAAAGTGTTTTCCACGGAAAACGGATTTTTATCACTAATCCGAATAATAGCATGACAAAGGTTTCGGCTCCCACAGAAGCCACAGCGGCGCCCCGATGTCCGAACGGTGGTATCAGCAAAAGATTCAGCAGAATATGTAAGACGAGTCCGCATGATGCAATAAGTATGACGGGAAGAGCTTTTTTGTTGGGGTTAGAAAAATAAAACAAGCGCCAGAGATTACTCAGTGAAATGAGCAGCGGCAGCGGCGAAAGAATCTGCATGGCCGTTATGGCGGGTTCAAACTGTTTTCCCGAAAAAACAGAAATGATTTGCGGCGCCAGCGAAACATATACAGCCATGGCCGGTACTCCAAGCAGTAAGATAAAAGAAACCGCATGGCGCATGAGGTGATTGATTTGTTCATAATTCTGTTGCTGATGGAGAAAAGAAAGCCGCGGAAAAAGGATAATGTTGAGATTGAGCATGATGAGCAATGCCATGCGAACCAAACGAAGGGCTGCGGCATAATATCCCAGTTCCGTATCGTGAGACAGCCATCCGAGCAAAAGGGTATCTAAATAGTCATAAATGCTGACGAGCACGGAGGTAAAAAAGAAAAAACTCATTTGACGGACTTCAGCGATATGCGGTCCGGACCGGAAATATAACAGGTCAGGTTTTATTCTGATCCAGTTTGCCAGAAAGACTAAAAACATGGACGCAACGGTTGTTGCATAGTAGAGATTGTAGTCTTCTGAATGACGGATGAGAATAAATACCGCTGCTATGCCGGCAACGCGTAAAACGACGTTGCGAACCGAAATATACCGAAACTGCTCCGTACCTTCCAGATACCAGTCGCAGGCCAGGGTGTGAAATAAAACATACAGGCAGCCCAGCAAGAGCAGTGCGCTTTCATTTTTGTAATGAGGATGATTCATGAAAAAGACAACACAGAAAATGACCATGAAAGCCGAAATCAGCAAATGGAATCCGGCCAGGCAGGCAACCAGCCTGCGGCAGTAGGCAGGGTTATCGCGGTAACGGGCAACTTCTCTGGCACCAAACAAAGGTATGCCAAATGAAGCCAACACAACAACCAGGTTGGCGGCATAGTCAAAAAGATGAACCCTTCCCAACAAATCCGGACCGAGAATGCGGGATACATAAGGGAATGTAATCAGCGGGGCCAGCAAGGAAACCAGGGTGGCCAGAAGCTGCCAGGTGAAATGTTGAGAAAGGGGCTTCAATTAACGCTATGTTTTCATGCGAAAAGATAGGTGAAAATGAGAAATTAAAAGCGATAACTTCTCTTGATTTTCAAAACAACGAAACAACTGTTGAAAGAGCATGCCTGATACGTTTATAGCTTGCATAACTGAAACATGACAGCTTTTGTGGAAGAAGAAGATAAGATTCAGTTATTGTTGTTTTTTCCTTTTTCTTTTTGCTTGTTCAGTTCAGATTTTTGCTGAAGTTTTTGTTCGTTGTAGTTTCCTTTTGCATCAAATACAGGGTCGGCCACCGGGGCCTGACCATCTTGCAGTTTGAAGGTGAAAACCTTGTCAACATGAACCCATTTGCCGTTTTCCCAAACAAACCCTTCCTGGTCGCCGTCGGGTACAAGCGTCCAGGGTAATTCCGGCTGATCGGTTTCTGAAACAAGATGGTCCATCAGAATCATTTTCAGGTCGGGAAAATAGTTCATCAGCGCACGGGCCTGTTTTTTATATTCCAGTCCGATACGGTATTTTACTCCGCCCGGTACGGAATCTTTTTCATAGCTGAAAAAAGGGCCGCCAAATACCGGTTGGTTTTTTTCATTGAAGTAAAGCACTTCCATCCATTTTTTAGCGCTTTTGAGATTATTGGGATCAATGCCGAAAAGGGTATAGTAATTTTTTCCCCTGTAAGAGGTTTTGATGATATTATAGTACACGGCGCCGATCCAGTTCAGATGCGACCGCGCCGAATCATGCGGGTTTTCGGTAAACTCGGATACATCAAAAAGCGGAAAGAGTTTCAGCGAGCCGTCGGGAGTTCTCATCTGAATGGCGCCTTTCTGGCGGCAATAATATTCGTCAATCAACAGATTCCAGGTGAAGATGCGAAAAGCAGAGTCCGGCGCATACAGCCGGGATATTCCGAGCACGGAATCGAAGGGATAATAAAATGAGTTTTTGATTCGTAAGGCCCTGACCAGCGTACGGGTAAAAATACTGTCCGATATCATACGGTCTTCCGTTAGCGAATCCGTAATCATGTATCGGGCATATTCTTTCAGCGTATCTTCTATGGCGCGCAGTTTTTTCAGATCGGCAGGGGTAATTTTCTGAGCTGCCGATATGCCGCCGCAGAGCAGTAAAAGTGATATGAAAAAGCGAATCATCAATTCTGTGTAAAATTACATGCTTTCAGATGCAGAATCGTTTTACTTCGTTGCTTTTCACAATTTGTTTAGAAAGTGAAACCTTGTTTTTATTATTTGGTGTTGTTCTTTAAAACAAATTCGGCAAATTCGGTCAGCGAAGAAAAACTCAAATCTATAAAATGTTCTTTTCCGGAAGGGAACCGTTCGGTGGTGGTGAGAAAGATGCCATACATTCCGGCATTCGCCGCAAAAAGCATATCGGAAAAGCGGTTGCCCACCATGACCGACCGGGAAAATTCAATCTCGGGAAATTCTGCTTTTGCAAGAAAAGCCATGCCGGGATTCGGCTTACGTTCGGGATGAAGATCTTCTGTTGCGGTGCAGGTGTAAATCTTATCAATTCGTCCGCCCGCCCGGTTTATTTCATTCAGCAAAGACTGATGGATTTCATTTAAATCTTTTTCCGTCATCAATCCTTTGCCGACCCCGCGCTGATTGGTGACTATGAATATGCGTCCGAATACGGAAGACAAAAGGTTGATGGTTTCGGCCATATTTTCATATAAGCGAAACTGACTGAGATTTCTGATATAATCTCCGGGAATGTCATGATTGATGACACCGTCGCGGTCGAGAAAGAGCGTCCAGCTTTTGTCAATTTTTACGCGGGAAAGCGGCGGCCTGGCTAATTCGTTCTGCGCCCTGAAATAATCTTCCGGCACACCAATATCAATAAAATAATCATCCGAAGGCATGCCGTAGAAGGGCAAAGTTTTCACATACGCTTCCAGCACGTCTTTTTCAAAAGAGAAAACTTCGGGCAGGGGCAGCGTTTCAAACATTTCTTTGTCCAAAACATAAATTCCGGCATTGATAAGCCCTGATTCATAATATTGTTTTTCGCGAAACCCCGTGATGCGGCCGTTTTCATGAAGTTCTACCACGCCGTACCGGCTGATTTCACGCATGGGCTTCAGCAAGAGGGTGCTGCATGCTTTATTTTTTATATGAAAGGCAAATGCATTATCAAGACTGGCTTTAAACAGTGTATCGCCGTTGGCAGCTATTACATGTCGTTCGCTGCAGGCAGATATTGCACGTTTTAATGCCCCGCCGGTACCTAGGGGTTTTTCTTCAACGACATAAGAAAAAGGAAGAGAATAAAAGTACTCATTCAGGAAGGAAAGAATTTTTTCATGTTTATATCCCAGCGAAAAAACAAATTTCTCAATTCCGGCCTTTCTTAAATGATTGATGACATAAAATAAAAAAGGCCGGCCGGCAACAGGGGCCAGGCATTTCGGCACATCGGGAACGGTATGCTGCAGCCTTGTGCCGAGTCCGCCGGCTAAAATGATGGCTTCTTTTTTCATGGATCAATAGTTAGTAAAATAAAGCCTGTGCCTAAACGATTTATGTATGCAGGAAATGAAATTTGACGTTTTCATGAAGCTTCATTAAAAAATTGTCTTTCGGCCAGTTCGCAGATAATATGCCCGACGGTGATATGACATTCCTGAATTCGCGGGGTGTCGTCGGAAGGCACATTAATCAGAAAGTCGCATAAACCTTTCATTTGACCCCCGCTGTCACCGGTCATACCCACGGTGATCATTTCTTTTTCTTTAGCTGCTTTCAATGCATGTATGATGTTGGGCGAGTTGCCGGATGTAGAAATTCCTATCAGTACGTCGCCCGGTTTGCCGATTCCTTCAACCAGTCGGGAATAAACCCATTCATAACCGTAATCGTTGGCCACGGCAGTGAGGTATGAAGAGTTTGTATGGAGGGCTTCGGCCGGCAGGGCCTTTCTGTCCATATAAAACCGGCCTGAAAATTCGGCCGCAAGATGTTGGGCATCGGCGGCGCTGCCCCCGTTACCGCACAGGTATAGCCGGTTGCCTTTGCGAAACGCTGAGGTTATGGCCTGCGCCACCCCGCTTATGGTTTCCAGCAAAGCCGGGTTTTTCAAAATTCTTTCTTTTACTTCCAGTGAACAGCGAAGAATGGATTGAACGGATTCCGACATGCGTAAGCGTTTAGGCTGCAAAGAAAAAGAAAAAAAGAAAGCGATTCAGGAAACTGCTCCGGAGTTCGATTAAAGCTGTCTGAATATCCGCCGGTCGAACGGAAATTTATACATATCGGTTACTTTGATATGTTTAAAATCTTTATGCCGGGGGTTAATGAGAATGTTGTAATCTCCTCGGGTAACAGCAAAAGGAACAATCAGAATACAGCATTTGTTTTGAAGTACAAAAGCATCCCCGATTTTTTGTGTAGAGTTAGGGTAGGGAAATACATTCCAGTTTGAAGGTAATTCTTTTCGTTTAAGTTTTCTTGCCGACACGCCATTGGGTATATCCAGTTCCATCATTACATAGTCGTCAGGTATGGTAGCCAATGATAAATGCACGGCTACTTCAGCCATGGCTAAGGAGCGGTTAGCCGCGGTATAAATCAGTTCCGTTCCCGGTGAATTCCAACGTCCCCCTTTCAACGCGGCGCCTTTGCCGGATAAAGGCAAGGCATATTTTTTTCTGACCAGTCTGTACACTTTCATTCTTATGCCAAAATACCGTGGTTGATTCGGGTGAGTTCGCCGAGCATTAATTCTTTGCCGTAAGAATCCTTCAGTAATTCCACGGGTTTCCTATTTCCTAATGCGAAGTTGGGCGTGTCAAGCCAAAGCCTGAATTTTCCAATATCTCCGAAAACATCCAGCCCTGCTTTTGTGACTTCGGCAATCTGAATGATTTTTTCGGAATGTATGGGCCTGAAATGATAACGGGGTGATTGTTTGTATCGTTGTAACGATTTGGCGGACAGATTGAGAAAAGAAGCCCATTCGGTTTCTGAAAACGGGGCTGTTTCACGCAAGGTTTTGAAAAAGGAATAGGGGATACCCTTTTGTATAGCCTTTATGATTAAAGTTTTATCAGCCAGGATATCCGCAATGGAAAATTTTTGTAAGCGGCCTTTTGCACGCGGCTTATTATCGTAATCTTTCAGTAAAACAGTAATTTCGCGGTCAAATCCGGTTTCACCTTTTTTTGGTTCCAGGCATGACAAATATATTAGACATCTGTCTGTAAAAATACGACAATTTTCTTAATTTTAAAATCCTGGTATCCGCTTCGGATTCAGCCGGTTTTTTGGGAAAATCTTTTTGATACTCCCGGGAATCCTTTATGGTAAATGCTTTTCTTTTGCCGGCACCATAGGGCGGTATTGTAAATTAAATGAATGTCAATATGTGGTCATCCGGAATAATTCAGCATAGTTTATAATACCAAGTTCTAAAAAAAGTTTTGAAAGGTTCAACTCATTAAATTAATTCGAAAAAAAGAAATCGCATACGACTCTTACAATTCAAATACAAACAACAGAAAGAAAGTCGATCCTGTTTTTTTTACCCGGAAAATGAGTATTAAACGTTTTATATCAAATACTTTGAAACATCCTGAATTATGAGTAAGAAATGAAAAACTATTTTAAGACAGCATGTTGTGAACAGGATGCAGTTTTTATTCAGTTCACAAAACCTTTATGCGGATAATCGCATCAAGGGGTTATCATCAAATCCATAAACCGGTTAACGGGCATGGCAATGAGTTTGTTATAGTCCATGACATGATCCAGTATCAGCTGCTGTTGTTTTTCGGCGAAACGTCGCGCCAGATTGGTTTTGAATTTGGCGATGAGCAGTGGAATTCCTTCTTCCCGGCGCCGCTTGTGGCCGATGGGGTATTCCACTACCACTTCGTCAAGTGTTGTGCCATCATTTAGCTGCACGGTAAGGGCATTGGCGATGGATCGCTTTTCGGGGTCGTGGTAATCTTTGGTAAACTGCGGGTCTTCAACGCAGATAATTTTTTCTCTCAGCGCATCAATCCGGGGGTCGGCGGCAACATTATCTTCATAGTCGGCAGCCGTGAGGCGTCCATAAAGAAGCGGAACGGCTACCATGTACTGAATGCAATGGTCACGGTCGGCCGGATTGTGAAGCGGGCCTTTTTTGTCAATGATTCGGATGGCTGCTTCGTGAGTGCGAATCGTGATGCTTTGTATATCCTGGGCCGATTTTCCGTTTTGAACGAGTTTATGGTAAATAGTCATGGCAGCTTCAACAGCGGTTTGAGCATGAAATTCGGCGGGGTAAGAGATTTTAAACAACACGTTTTCCATCACATAGCTGCCGAAGGGCCGCTGGAACCGGAATGTATTGCTTTTAAACAGCACATCATAAAATCCCCATTTGGGCGCCGTGAGTACTGAGGGGTATCCCATTTCTCCGGTTTTGGCAATGAGAGCAAGGCGAACGGCTCGGGAGGTAGCATCGCCGGCCGCCCATGACTTACGGCTTCCGGTATTGGGCGCATGGCGATAGGTGCGAAGCGGGTGTCCGTCAACGAACACATGAGAAAGCAGATTGACCAACTCGTCATAGTTCAGGTTCAGCAATTTTCCGGCTACGGCGGCGCTGGCCAGTTTGACCAGAATGACATGGTCAAGCCCGACTTTATTGAAGGAATTTTCCAGCGCCATCACACCCTGTACTTCGTGTGCACGGATCATCGCATCCAGCACGTCTTTCATGAGCAATGGTTCTTTTCCTTCGGCGATGCGGCTTCGGGAAAGCCAGTCGGCCACAGCCAGAATGGCACCCAGGTTGTCTGAAGGATGACCCCATTCGGCGGCGAGCCAGGTATCATTAAAATCAAGCCAGCGAATCAAGGTACCGATATTGAATGCAGCCTGCACAGGGTCAAGTTGGTAGTTGGTGCCTGGCACTCTGGCTCCATTAGGAACGATGGTTCCCGGTATAACAGGGCCCAGCAGTTTGCAGCAGGCGGGATAAGTGAGCGCTTCAAATGCACAGCCCAGAGAATCTAACAGGCAATAATGAGCCGTTTTCCATGCTAGGTCGGAACGGATTTCGTATTGCGAAACATAATCGGCAATGTCGGTTAATACCTTATCGGGTTGTGGTCTTTCGTTTGAGATATAGCTGCTCATGGCTGAGATAATTATCGTTGTTCAATAGGGATAAAAGGTCTGTTTTCGGGGCCGATGTAATTGGCCGAGGGACGAATGATTTTTCCGTCCAGGCGTTGTTCAATGATATGAGCACACCAGCCGGTAATGCGTGACATGACGAACAGGGGCGTGAACATCGGTGTGGGCACGCCCATGCGGTGATACGATACGGCAGAAAACCAATCCAGATTGGGAAACATTTTTTTCTCTTCCCACATCAGCGTTTCCAGCCTTTCGGCAATCTGATATAGCAACATGTCGCCGGCTTCTTCAGACAGGTCTTTGGCTACTTTTTTGATGATAACGTTGCGGGGGTCGGAAATGGTGTAAACGGGATGTCCGAATCCGATGATGATTTCTTTGCGGGCCAGCCGTTCGCGGATGTCTTTTTCCGCTTCGTCGGGTGAGGAGTAGCGACTTTGGATTTCAAAAGCTACTTCATTGGCGCCGCCGTGTTTCGGGCCTCTGAGCGCACCGATAGCCCCGCACACGGCAGAATAAATGTCAGAGCCGGTGCCGGCAATAACGCGGCCGGTAAATGTGGAAGCGTTGAATTCATGTTCGGCATAAAGAATCAGTGAAATCTGCATGGCTTTTACCCATGAAGCCGGCGGCTTTTTTCCATGCAGCAGATGGAGGAAATGGCCACCGGTAGTGTCTTCATCGGTTTGAACGTCAATGATTTTCCCGTTGTGCGCATAATGATACCAGTACAGTAACGCCGAAGGAAGCGAAGCCAGCAACTTATCGGCAATATGAGCAGCTTCGGCGGTGGTATGTGTTTCTTTTTCGGGCATAGCATGGCCCATCACGGAAACGGCAGTGCGTAGCACATCCATGGGATGGGCTGAAGCAGGTACCTGATGCAAAACATTTTTTACGATGGCGGGTAAACCGCGCAGCGATTTGAGTTTGTTTACGTAGGCCTTCAACTGAGGCGCTGTTGGCAATTGCCCGTAAATAAGCAAGTAAGCCACTTCTTCAAATGTGGCCTTTGCCGCCAGGTCGTGAATATCATAGCCGCGGTAGTGCAGGTCGTTTCCGCTTTTACCTACCGTACAGAGAGCGGTATTGCCAGCCGGTACGCCGGAAAGTGCAACACTTTTTTTGGGTTTGAATGCGGTGGTTTCGTTGCCCGTCATTTTCTATTTTTTTTAAAAAGGTTATCCAATTTTTTTTCATAGTCGTAATAGCCGATGCTTTCATAAAGTTCGGCCCGGGTTTGCATGGTATGAATTACTTTTTTCTGTGTTCCGTCTTTACGGATATGCTGATACACATTTAGTGCGGCTTTGTTGGCTGCCCGGAATGCCGAAAGCGGATACAACACGATGCTGACTCCTGATTTTCGCAACTCGTCAACGGTAAACAGAGGCGTCAAGCCGAATTCCGTGATATTGGCCAGTATGGGCAATTTAACTTTTTGGGCAAAGGTTTTGTATTGATGCAGTTCGGTTACGGCTTCTGCAAAAATGAAATCTGCTCCCGCTTCTTTGTAGGCCAGCGCTCTTTCTATGGCACGAGGTAGTCCTTCATTGGCAATAGCATCGGTGCGTGCTCCGATAACAAAGTGGGGGTCGGTGCGGGCATCAACGGCGGCCTTAATACGGTCCACCATTTCTTCCGTTGATACCAGTTCTTTTCCGGGACGGTGGCCGCAGCGCTTTGCTCCAACCTGATCTTCTATATGAATAGCTGCCGCGCCTGCTTTGATTAAGGATTTTACTGTGCGGGCAATGTTAAAGGCTGAAGGGCCAAAGCCGGTGTCAACATCTACCAGTAACGGAACATCCGTCACGTTTGTGATTCGGTTTACATCGGTAAGTACGTCGTCTAACGTGGTAATGCCCAGGTCCGGAATGCCGAGCGAGCCGGCGGCTACTCCACCGCCCGAAAGATAAATAGCCCGGAATCCTGATTGAACGGCTAACAATGCATGGTTGGCATTGATGGCACCCACTACCTGAAGCGGTTTTTCTTTTTTCATGGCCTGCCGGAAACGAAATCCCGGCGAATGGGGTGAATAGGTTTTTTTCATAAAACGCTGCAAGATACCAAAAACAGGGTATCTGTTCAGAAATGTTGCTTGAAAAGAAAAAAAATGTCCAGAAAAAAAGTTATTATGTTTGGCGAAGTAATGAGGTTCAAAGAGCGTAATTAATAAATTTGAAAATCCGGAAAACACTTCCGATGTATAAGATAGACATTCATACCCATATCATTCCTGAAACCTTTCCGAACTGGACAAAGAAATTCGGGTACGGTGAATTTATTCATCTGGAGCACCGGGAATGTGATGCCTGTATGATGAAAGGAGATAAACTGTTTCGAGTGGTAGAAAGAAATTGTTTTTCTGTGGAAGACAGGCTTAGGGATATGGAAAGCTGTGGCGTGGAGATACAGGTAATTTCCACCATACCCGTATTATTTAATTATTGGGCAAAACCCGAACACGGCTATGAAACTTCCCGGTTTTTCAATGACCATATTGCAGAAACTGTGGCCGGCGAACCCCGTCGCTTTATCGGGTTAGGTACCGTGCCCATGCAGGATACGGAACTGAGCATTCGAGAAATGGAACGATGTATGAAAGAGCTGAAACTGGCCGGGATAGAAATAGGAACCAACATTAACGGAGAAAATCTTTCGGAACCGAAGTTCTTTCCTTTTTTTAAAGCCGCCGAAGCGTTGAATTGTCCAATATTTATTCATCCCTGGAACATGATGGGGGAATCTGAAATGACAAAATACTTGCTGCCCTGGCTAGTTGGTATGCCCGCAGAAACATCCCGGGCCATTTGTTCTTTAATATTTAGCGGTGTTTTCGAAAAATTGCCGAAGCTGAGAATTGCATTTGCGCATGGCGGCGGTTCTTTTCCGTTTACATTAGGCCGTATAGAGCAGGGGTTTAAGGCAAGGCCGGATTTAACGGCTGTTGATAATCCTGTTAATCCGAGAAATTATTTAGGTAAATTTTGGGTGGACAGCCTTGTGCACGACATCAAAAGCCTTTGCTTTTTAATTGATGTAATGGGAGAGGATTTTGTTTGTCTGGGCAGCGACTATCCTTTTCCTTTAGGAGAAGAAGTGCCGGGGCGTTTGATTGAAGAGTCAGGTATGGATTTGCCTGTGCGTGAAAAATTATTTTTCCGTAATGCATTAAAATGGCTAAAAGGAGCAGATAATCAGGAAAATATTTAGTTTTTGAAATTAATCAAACAAATCAGGATAGTCCGTAATGATTCCGTCAACCCCCATTTTCATTAATTCACGTATTTTTTCTTTGTCGTTTACCGTCCAGGGGATGATTTTCATTTTCTTTTCATGGCAGAAACGAATCAGTTCGGGAGTTACCTTTTTAAAATGCGGGCTGTACACATCGGGCACAAACCCCAGATCTTTTAGTTGCTTTTCCGGACTGCGGGGATCATTTCCTTCGATCAACAGGCTGATTTTAATATCCGGATATTTCTTTCTGGCATATTGTAAGGTTCGGAAATCAAAGGATTGAAGCGTAACGTATTTGCGGATTCCTTTTTCATTAACTACCTGCATGACGAGTTCCACGAATTCTTCAGGGCCCGGATGAAAACGATGATCGCCTTCGGGACGAAGTTTGGTTTCGATATTATAATTTACGGGGGGCCTTCGCCGGTTAATCATGGCCTGTTGTATGCTGTCAATGACTTCGGAAAGCAGCGGTTTGACGGTTTTCATTTTCTGTTGTTTCGGAAAGTCAGGGTGAGGTTTCATGCCCACATCGTATCGGCGGGTTTCTTCATAAGTCATTTGATATATATTGTATTTCACTTCATCGCCGGGCTTAATGAAAGAGCCGTCGGGTAAAGTGGTTATCAGATGACTGAACCAGGGTTCATGCGAAAGGATCACTTTTTTATCTTTTGTAATCACAACATCCATTTCCAGTGTGGTAACGCCCCAGTCCAGCGCATGAATCATGGCCGCAATAGTATTTTCAGGCATCAAACCGCGGCAACCCCGATGTCCCTGTTTGTCGAAAGAAGCGGATACACTGTTTTCGTTGGCCGGCCGATTTTTGCCCTGGGTGTACATTGTATTCTTCTTCGATGCTTTGCAACTCAGCAATGAAAAAATGACTAAACACAAGATAAAACGCATGGCAGAATTTTTTTTCGGATAAAATTATATTTACTGCAAATATGTTCAGATTTTTTCGGTCAGCAGCACATAAAGGGGATTCCAACAAGTTAAATTTATAGTTATCCTTCTGAAAACAGAAAAGCAATTTCTCAGGTATAATAGTTCAGAGCACATCAAAAAAATCTTTCAGAAGAATCAATTCATCAGGCCGGTATTTCTAATGATGGAGATGTGATTCCCGCATTTAACCGGGCAATGCGGCGGATAACCGTTTCCGAAAAATGGCGAAACGCGTTGATGGTTACGGTATCGTCACTCATCAGAACGGGAACACCGACATCTCCGCCTTCGCGGATTCCTTCCACCAGCGGAATTTGTCCCAGTAACGGTATTTCATATTCTTCTGCCAGTTTTTTCCCTCCTTCTTTTCCGAAGATGTAATATTTTTTTTCCGGCATATCGGCCGGCACAAAGTAACTCATGTTTTCCACAATGCCCAGAACGGGAGTTTGAATCTGCGCCTGTCCAAACATGGCAATGGCTTTCCGCGCATCGGCCAGCGCCACTTCCTGTGGGGTAGTTACCACTATAACTCCTGTAAGCGGCACGGTTTGTACAAGGGTAAGATGAATGTCGCCCGTGCCCGGCGGCATATCAATAATCAGATAATCCAGTTCGCCCCAGTGCACATCGGTGATAAACTGGCGGATGGCGCTGCTGGCCATGGGGCCACGCCATACCACGGCATTTTTTTCGTCAACCAACAATCCGATACTCATCAGTTTCAGACCAAACCGTTCCAGCGGAGCAATTTTTGGTTTTTCTTCGCCCGTGTCAATCATTAGCGGACGCATCCCACGTACGCCAAACATAATGGGTATGCTTGGCCCGTATATATCAGCATCCATTAGTCCCACGGCTGCTCCGCTTTGCGAAATGGCTAAAGCCAGATTGGCCGATACGGTGGATTTTCCTACTCCGCCTTTACCGCTGACGACGGCAATAATATTTTTAACGCCTTTCAAAAGTTGCCCAGCGTCTTTGCGTGCAGAAGTGGTGGACGAAGTAAACTGAATGTTTACCTGTGCTTCTTTATTAACTAGGAGGCGAATGGCGTTTTCGGCAGCCGATTTCATCATCTCTTTCATGGGGCAGGCGGGTGTCGTCAGCACAATTGTGAAGGATACCTTATTGCCCTGAATCTCGATATCCCGCACCATGTTCAGCGTCACCAAGTCTTTTCCCAGGTCAGGCTCCTGAACATGCTTTAAAGCTTCCAGAATTTTTTCTTTTGTCATTTCAAAAGTTTATGTTAAAAAAGAGCATTTATGCAAATGTAAACACAATAATCCGTCTCTTGTTTTATGAATTATAACCTTTCGCTTATTTTTGAGCCTGTGAAATTTTTAATTCGATTTTTCATATTGATTCCCGCATTTTTTCTTTCAAAGAAAAATTATGCACAGTTTGAGCCATCCCGCGACTCAGTAGTACAACTGTTTGGGATTGTGATGACGGCGGACAGCCTGGAAGGAATACCGGCCGTAAGCGTAACAATAAAAGGGCAAAACCGGGGAACGATTACCAATGCGCAGGGTGTTTTTTCCATTGTGGTGCTGAAGGGTGATCAGGTAGAATTTACGCATGTTACCTACAAACCCAAAACCATTACCATTCCGCGAAATCTGGAAGGAAATCAATACAGCGTGGTTCAGCTGATGGTAGTGGATACGGTGTATTTACCCGCAACGATTATCAAGCCAAGACCTACGCCTGAACAGTTTGCCCGGGATTTTGTAAACCTGAAAGTGCCTGACGATGATATTGAAATTGCCCGGAAAAATACCAATGCTGCCACAAGAAGAGCCCTGATGCAGGTTACACCCGCCGATGCCGGTGAAGCTACGAGGGTTCAATTCAATAAAATTGCTACCCGCGCTATGTATCAGGGGCAAATGCCGCCTATGAATATTTTTAATCCGGCCGCCTGGGCTGAATTTATTCAGGCCTGGAAACGAGGTGATTTTAAAAGAAAATAATTTCTGCATTTCATTCCTTGTTAAAAATGTAAGGAGTTTATTTACCACCAGATTATTTGAATACACCGTTTTCTTTTCTTTGCAAAAAAATTTTATGGAAAAAGTTACCGTTATCGGCGCCGGCACCATGGGCAACGGCATTGCACATGTTTTTGCAATGAACGGATACGCCGTTTCACTCACCGATATTTCCGCTTCACAGTTAGAGAAAGCCTTACAAACCATTGATAAAAATTTAGACCGGATGATTGCCAAGCAAATCATAACGGCTGAGCAAAAACAAGCTACGCTGAAAAATATTTCCACTACCGTTTCTCTGCCCGATGCTGTGAAAGATGCATTTCTCGTGGTGGAAGCCGCAACGGAAAATGCGTCGTTGAAAAGAGATATTTTCCGCGAGTTGGATGTTCATGCGCCAAAAAATTGTATCCTGGCCACCAATACTTCCTCCATTTCAATTACCCGCATAGCTTCGGCTACCCAACGGCCGGAATTCGTTATCGGCATGCATTTTATGAATCCGGTTCCGGTGATGAAACTGGTAGAAATTATTAACGGTTATTCTACTAAAAAAGAAGTTACGGAAACCATAGTTGAGCTCACCAAAAAAATCGGCAAGACGCCCTGTGTGGTGAATGATTTTCCCGGTTTTGTAGCCAACCGGATTCTGATGCCCATGATTAATGAAGCCATCTATACGTTATATGAAGGTGTTGCCGGCGTAGAGGAAATTGATACGGTTATGAAATTGGGTATGGCGCATCCCATGGGGCCTTTGCAACTGGCTGATTTTATAGGGCTGGATGTTTGTCTTGCCATACTGAATGTGATGCATGAAGGATTCGGTAATCCCAAATATGCACCTTGTCCATTGCTGGTTAATATGGTAACGGCCGGTAAACTGGGGGTAAAATCGGGTGAAGGATTTTATGATTATTCCCACGGTGGCAAAGAGCTGATTGTAGCCTCGCGGTTTTGCAAATAATTCACAGAAAAGGATTTTCTTTTGATTTGAAGATACGGATGAGGTCCTGACGCAGGCAAAATTCATTTTTCAATTCGTGATTTGTTAATTCCGGCGCTGCCAGTCCTTTTTCCGCTTTCATACGGGTGTTGGTAATTACCCGGGCTTCATCCCACAATCCTTCTTCAATAAAGGATTGAATCGTTCTTGCACCACCCTCTACGAGCACGCTCTGGATGTGTAAGTGATAAAGAGCATGTATGATTTGATGAACGATGTTTACATCGGCGGTGATACGATAGTAAAAATTCCTGGGCGGCAATTTCAGGGCCGTATTTTCCGTTTCCAACTCGTGATGATGAAAATTAAAAACAATGGTCGGCGCTGTTTGATTAAAAAGTTGCAGAGCGGGAGATAGCTCTAATTCCTTGTCTAATGCCAAGCGAATCGGATGCGGGCCTTTCCAGAGGCGGGTGGTCAACTGTGGGTTATCGAGTTGAGCCGTATGTGTGCCAACCAGGATAGAGGCTTCTTCGCTTCGCCATTTGTGCACCAGCCGGTTGGTCAGTTCGTTGGAAATGATGAGCCGTTCATCTGCATGGGCGGCTATTTTTCCGTTTACTGTTTGTGCCCATTTTAAAATGATGTAAGGGCGGTGCCGGGTATGAAAAGTTAAAAACCGACGGTTCAGTCGCCTGCATTCCTTTTCCAGTACGCCGCATATTACCTCAGTCCCGGCCTCTTTCAATATGGCCAATCCTGCGCCGTTTACTTTTTGAAAAGGATCCGGATGCCCTATCACCACTTTCGGAATTTTTTCTTTAACGATAAGCGGAGCGCAGGGCGGTGTTTTACCGTAATGAGCGCAGGGTTCAAGCGAGACATACAGTACCGATTCCGGAATTTTCGGTTTATCAACTTCCTTCACTGAAGCAAGACAGTTTACCTCGGCATGCGGTTCACCGAATTTTTTATGCCAGCCTTCTCCGATAATGGTATGATTATGCACCAGAACGGCGCCAACCATTGGATTGGGCATAACATACCCGGCCCCTCGGGCAGCCAGTTCAAGGCAACGATACATGTATTTTTCTTCCGTTGTCAAAGGCTAACATTATATACTTTGGCAAAATTATTTTTTTACCTGAGGTAACTGCCAAAAGATTGAGTAAATAAATTTGAATTTTGTTTTTAAACCATAAAATGACATTTTCAGAAAGTATTTTTTTTGTGAAGGAGCAGCTACAACGCCTTTATGATGAATCCGAAGCTTCGTTTATTTCTGACAGGCTTTTGGAGCATATTACCGGTTTACCTCGTGAAAAGCGGTTTCTGAAACCTCATCAACAACTAACACCCGATCAGCAGAGCCGTTTACAGTCTTATGTGGAAAGGTTATTGGAGCACGAGCCGTTACAATATGTGCTGCAGGAGAGTTGGTTTGCAGGAATGAAATTTTATGTAGATCAACGTGTGCTGATTCCCCGTCCCGAAACGGAAGAATTGACGGAATGGCTAATCAGTCATTGTCGTTTCCCTCTCGGCGAACTCAACATCATTGATATAGGCACCGGCAGCGGCTGTATTGCCATAGTTTTAAAATCAAGGCTAAAGAAAGCAACCGTATGGGCTGCTGATGTAAGCGCTGCCGCACTGGAGGTAGCCAGAAAAAATGCGGAATATTTTAAAACACCTATATATTTTTTACAAATGAATTTTCTCGAACAGGAAGATTTCAGTCAATTGCCTCTGTTTGATTTTATTATCAGCAATCCGCCTTATATTTCCGAGTTGGAAAAGCCTTTTCTTTCAAAAAATGTGGTTTTGTACGAGCCACATTCGGCTTTGTTTGTACCGGGCCACGACCCGCTCATTTTTTATAAAAAACTCATAACCTTCGGTAAAATGAAGCTGAAGCCGGGGGGGATGATATTTGCAGAAATTCATGATAATACCGGCCCGGACGTATTGCAACTTTTTCAGGATGCAGGCTACACGGCTGAAATCAAAAAAGACATGCAGGGAAAGGAGCGCATGGTGAAAGGCATACTTTCCTGATTTTATATTTGGGGTATTTACCCGGAAATATCAAATTCGTATTCCCAAAGAAATACCCGAACGTATCATAGGTAAAACGCTGCTTCCGGTAACGTTAACATTGTTTGGAGTTACCACACTGGTAATTTTCACACCGGGTATTTCAATATCGTTTATAGCGTTCTGTAAATCGGTTTGTTCGGCCGGGCTGAGCGGCGGACTGGGAAAGGCAGACATCTGTACGTTGTGCTTTCCTGCGCCTATCCCAAAAAGCTGCAGATCGAAGGTCACTCTTTTTCCGAAATAAAACTGAAATCCTAAAAGCAATCCGCCACCTGTTACTGACATATTGCCCTCAAGATCTACAACCCGATTTCCGGAACCACCCTGAACCGTAAACGGAAGTCGGTTAAGTTTGTGCGTGGTTCGGCGCAAATATAAACCGGTATAGAATCCTTTTCCGTATCCTTTTTTACCGGGATACATACGTCCCTCTAAGGTGAAAGTATTTCCTCCGACTTTCATGTTTTCTATGGCATACTGTGCATCCGGATCAGATATATCCACCTGTTTTTTTATGAATTCTTTGAAAGGTAAATTCCCGTCAGGCATTATACGGATTGAACCTGAAACGGAAAAATGTTTTGAAAGCGTGTATTCACCTTCAATCGTGTAGCTACGCAAAAAGATTCCGGGCAGGTTCGTTTTTAAAATGAACGATTTCTGAGCAGCAACTTGTATGTAAAACATTATACATATCAATGAAAAGAACAATTTTTTCATTGTTTTTACTTTAAAGGTTTAATTCAAATAAAGGCAAAAATATAAATGAGAAAAAAAAGGTTTTATGATTTACTGCAGATTTCAGCCTGATTATAATCCGGCTACTGTTCTACCCGCGCCACCACTTTGGCCGAATCTTTTTTGGCAATCTTCATCACCCGAAACACTTCACCGTATAACGCTCCGGTATCGGCATTTATGACAACCACCGGCGTATCCCGCAAGGCGCGGTATTTTCTGATTTCAGAAGATAAAAGCGAATCAAACTGTTCGCGGGGGACTTTTCGGGTGCCGAGAAAAAACTGCTGGTTTTTATCAATGGATACCATGATATCCTGTTTTGCCTTTGTATCTTTTGAGCCCCGCGGCAACCCCACACGAATTACATTCGGATTAGCCAGCGTAGCCACAATCAGAAAAAACATCAGCAGAATGAACAGAATATCATTCAATGAATCGGTAAATACTTCTGATTCTTCTTTATGTTTTTTTCGGAATGGCATAATGAGTTGAGTGTTTAATTAATCCGTCTTTCAAAAATTTTTCATCGGGTCGGTTCCTGCAGGATGTCCAGAAAATCGGCTTCGGCGGCTTCCATTTTGTTGGCGGTTTTATCTATCTGTGTTTTCAGATAACTGAAAGCCAGATAGGCAAGAAGTCCGATAATCAATCCGGCAATGGAGGTGATAAGCTTGGTATAAATCCCACCGGCTATGGTGCTTACTTCAAATTCGTTTGATGTATTGATACGTGAAAACAACTGCATCAGTCCCACCAGTGTGCCCACGAATCCGAAAATCGGCGCCGCTTTGGAAATGGTGGAAAGAACACCCATATTTTTTTCCAGCTTGTACATTTCCAGCGCACCGACGTTATCCATACTTCGTTCAATATGTTCCAGCGACTTTCCGATCCGTTGCAGTCCTTTATCAATAATGCGGGCAACAGGGGTATTGTTGTTTTTGGCAAAATTGCGGGCAGCGGTCACGTTTCCGCTGATGATATTATCTCTGATGATATTCATAAAATTTTCATCAATGTCGCCGGCTTTTTTTATAGCCATTGTTCGTTCAATAAATACATATACGGCAAGCACCAGCATCAGGGCAAGCGGAATCATAATCCATCCGCCCATGCGGAGTAATTCAAAAAAACTCAGGTATCCGTCGTGATTGATGTCTCCCGTCATCCAACGGGCAGCCTTCTGCAGGCTGTCGCCGGCAATCTGTAACAAATCATTCATGGGTTTTTCATTTAAAGGCGTAAAATTAAGCTATGATTACTCAGGTTCGGAAATTTTAATTGTGATTTTATTCACGTTGATAATTTCTACCGTATCGGATCGGTGTTGCAAACAACATTTTCAAGGTTTCTGTAAATATTTCACGGTATGGAACAATTATGTTGTTTTTCATGAATTGTAAAAAATATGGTTATTCAAACATTGATATATCAAAAAAATAATATTAGGAGACAGTAATATCTGAAACGGAAAAACAAAAAGAGTCTTACATTGTAAGATAAATTTTATAAAGAATTTAACGGATAGAAATTTAGAAAATATTACAGGCTTGCCTCACTACTTTTCATTATCTAAAATTCCCTGTTGTTTCAGCATCAAGGCCTGAATTTGTTTCATGGTATGAATCATACCTTCTGGACTTCCGTCAATGAATATGACATTTCCTTTCCCGTATTCGGCAAAATTTTTAATCGCTTCCGTCCACATAC